>JAFUFP010000010.1 GCA_017469845.1 Bacteroidales bacterium
ACCTTGTCATCAGTCTTCCCACAGGTTGCCCCACATGTTCTGATTGGAAAGCACCTCGTCGGTTCCGTCCGCCACGTCGCTATCGTAATCGTAAGTGATGTTGCCACCACCGTCTCATATTTCAGACAAAGAGGCCTTGTGGGCCTCTTTGTCCGTTTTTGGCCACCTCAAAACTGACCTCACAATGGCTTCCGGCAGCGATTCATACCCGAAATTTCATTTTTCCTTTCGGTTTCTTTCACTTATTTTTTGTTTATGTTTTGTTTTTCTATATTTGCCGAAGTCGTAATCCGGAACACAAACACATAATCAATTCGATATGAGAAAAATCTTCCTCGCCATTTCAGTTGCGGCAGCATTGATGTTCGTCTGCAACAGCGCCGACGCCGAAAAAGTGCGTCCCCGCACCATCGTCACTACTGACGGAGAAGTCGATGACATGGATTCATTCATCCGCATCCTTCTCTACGCCAACGACCTTCAGATCGAAGGAATCGTTTACAGCGCTTCCCAGTTCCATTGGAGCGGAGACGGCAAAGGCACGCTGCTCCTCCCCAGGAACAAGGCCAATGCCGGAGGAGCTTTCGGCTTCGGAGGCCGTGAGCCTGTCGCCCGTGAAAGCTACCGCTGGCTCGGTCTTACCTGGATCCAGGATTACATCGACCTCTATGCCCAGGTTTACCCGAACCTTGTCAAACATGACAAGAACTACCCTACACCCGAGTACCTCCAGAGCATCGTAAAGGTAGGCAACGTCATGGTCGAGGGTGATATGGAGAATCCCACCGAAGGCTCGGACTTCATAAAGAGCATTCTTCTCGACGACAAACCGGGCCCCGTATACATCCAGGTATGGGGTGGCCCCAACACCGCCGCAAGAGCCCTTCTTTCCATCGAGGAGGAATACAAAAACACTCCCCAGTGGGATGAAATCTACAAGAAAGTATCGCAGAAAGCCATACTCAACTGCTGCCTCGAGCAGGATGGAACCTACCGCAACTATATCGCCAAGAATTGGCCCGACCTCAGATGCGCGATCCACTCTTCCCAGTGGACATCCTTCGCATACGGTTGGACCTCCGGCGTTCCCCAGCCTTACCTGAAATACCTCCAGGGAGAGTGGTTCAAGGAGAACATCCTCTTCAATCACGGCCCTCTCGCCGCCGAATATCACACCTGGGGTGACGGAAGGGACATCGGTGACCCCGAAGGCAACTTCTTCACCGAGGAAGATCTCAAGCGCAGCGGAAGGACTCAGTATGACTTCATCTCTGAAGGAGACAGCCCTACCTATACCATGCTTTTCGACTTCGGTCTCCGCTCGCTTGAGCACTTCGAGTGGGGTTCGATGGGAGGACGTCTTCCCGTTGCACAGGCTCCCCAGGCAGGATGGAACGACGGCTCGATGAGGGGCGGTTTCGGAAGACCCCGCGGCGCCCAGGCCCAGCCGGAAGAAAAGATTGAATTTGACCGTACGAAGGGAGACTACAGCCCCTTCACAGAGAGTGTCAACGGCACATTCTCAATGTCAAGGTGGGTCCCCGTTCTCCAGAATGATTTCGCGGCAAGAGCTGACTGGTGCGTAATGCCTTACAAGGATGCAAACCATCAGCCCGTAGCGAAGGTCTCCAAACTTGACCGCACCGTCCAGGCAGGTAAGAAGGTTTCTCTCAAGGGCAAAGCCAAGGATCCCGACAAGGATACTCTCACCTACAAATGGTGGCAGTACCGCGAGGCCGGCACCTACGACGGTAAAGTAGAACTGAAGAACGCCGATTCCAAGAAAGCATCGTTCGTCATTCCCGCCGACGCCCCTTCCGGATCTACCATCCACCTCATTCTTGAAGTCACCGACAACGGGACTCCCGCTCTGACACATTTCCAGAGGGTGATCGTCACCGTCAAATAATTGCACAACCGGAACAGCTTTTTGACAAGCCTACAATAAAAGACTCACCACCCTGGGGATGATACTCCAAGGTGGTGAATCTTTCTTATAGCCTTCCTTACGGCAGGAGGGGAACTATTCATCCCAAGCCTCAAGATCAAGTTCAGGTGTTTTGCTCCTATGGAACATAGGGGAATTGTTTCCCTCCTTCTTCTGGTCCATATAATCTTTGAGTAGAACTATCACCCATTTGCTCAGGCGAAGTATGGCATATATGTTCACAATGGTTATCAACGCCATCGAGAAGTCGACAAGGCTCCACGCCAAGTCGAAACTTGCCACGGCGCCAAGAAAAACGAACACCCCGCCTGAAATTATGCGGAAAACGGTCATCACCCACTTCTTGTCGGACAGGAAGCGGACGTTGTTCTCACCGTAGATATAATTTCCGATTATGGAACTGAAGGCGAACAGGAAAATCGCTATCGCTATGAAGACTGATCCGGCATGGCCTATTTCAGTTTCAAGGGCGGCCTGGGTAAGGTTGATTCCGTTGAGGTCAGAGTTCGTGTACGCCCCGCTGAAAAGGATGATGAAAGCCGTGCAGCTGCACACGATGATCGTGTCCGTAAACACGCCCAACGCCTGGATAAGTCCCTGTTTGACGGGATGTGAAGTAGTGGCTGTCGCAGCGACATTCGGAGTGGAGCCCTCTCCGGCCTCATTCGAGAACAGTCCCCTTTTGACTCCCATCACTATGGCAGCACCCAATCCTCCTCCGGCGATTTGACGGATTCCGAAAGCATCTTCAACGATGATTCCGAGCACTGTGGGAATCATCGTAAAATGGCGGCAGATGATGAAAAGCGCAAGAAGGAGATATCCGATAGCCATGACCGGAACTACAACACTGCTGAAATTCGCCACCCTGTGCACTCCGCCGAAAACAATGAAAAGGGACACCAGCGCCATGAAGATACCCATCACCATGGGGGAAATGCCGAAAGCCCCTTCCATCGCCCCGCTGATGGTGTTGCTCTGTGTCGCAGTCTGGATACAGGGGAAAGATATCACCAGAATCACCGCGAACACTTTGGCGAGCAGATCGGAATGAAGTCCTTTTTTGATATAGTAGGCCGGACCTCCGATGAACGAATCCTTGCTGCGCCGTTTGAAAAGCTGGGCGAGAGTAGACTCCGCAAATGCCGTCGCACTGCCAAGGAGCGCCATGATCCACATCCAAAATACCGATCCGGGACCACCGACGGCTATGGCTGTCGCCACTCCGGCCAAGTTTCCGGTACCGATTCGTGAAGCGATCGACACCATGAAAGCCTGAAAAGATGAAATGTGCTTCTCGCCTTTCTTCTTTGAAGGGGATTCTTTGAGAAGACGTACCATCTCACCAAGCATTCTGAACTGGACAAAGCGTAGTTTGAAGGTGAACCAAAGCGCACAGAACACCAATACGCCGATAAGGACGTATGTCCAAATGACGTCATTCAAAGATGTAAGATGGGTATTGAGCCAACCCTCGGCAGAAAAGAAATCACTCATAAGTCCGTTTTTTATCGGGGAAACTCTTGGGGAAAGTCCTCCCCGCTCCAAATATAAGGTTTCTTCCGGAAGAATCCGAACAACACCCAATAAATCAGTATATTCAAATCAGAACATAATAATCCACGAAACTTTCGTCTCTCCGGAACGGAACTTGCACATAATTGGAATGAACACTACCTTTGCGGGGTTATTCTCAAATTCAGAATGAAAAGATCAATCATCATAGCGGCTGCTCTATTGCTTATTCCCCTGATTTCTTCAGCGCAGGGAAAGTTCAGCAAGTATCTTGACAAGGTGGATTCTTTCCCCTTCATCGTCATCGACAAACAGAACTTCACCCTCAACCTCATAAACGAGAGCGGGGATTCCATCGTGGAATACGGAATATCATGCGCCGTCAATTACGGAAACAAGGAGAAAAAAGGTGACCACAAGACTCCGGAAGGCACATTCAAGATCAACCAGCTCCTTAATGCGAGGGGGCTGTCACACGACTTCAGGGACGGGAAAGGCCCCATCAAAGATGCCTACGGTCCTTGGTTCCTGAGACTCAACGTGCCCGGATTCATCGACATCGGTATCCACGGAACTCCCTTCCCCGAGTCCATCGGAACACGCGCCACCGAAGGTTGCATCCGCCTCAAAAATGAAGACATTCTGGATCTCAAACCGAGGGTCAAGGTCGGAACCACCGTCATAATCCTTCCGGATCCCGTGGCATAAAGGCGGCCGGAAAGAAAAAATGCAACATCCTATTGAACAATCCGTCCGTCAGATGGATTGTTTTTTTGTCACCGATTTCCTGACCGGAATCCCCATCCGGAAGATTTTTCAGTCCTCATCCCAATCAAAACGGCATCCCATAAATGTGCCTTTCTGACAGATATTTCACAAAAAGCATTTCTTTTCCGAAATATTAGTGATATCTTGCAGCGGGAAATCGGTAACGGTTACCTTTCTACTACGGACTTAATAATTTCTATAGCCATGAGAAAAGCATTATTCTTTACTCTTCTCGCCGCTTTCGTCGGCGGAAACATCGCCTTCGCACAGGTCTCCCTTCCCCCGGAAACAGCCACCCGCGTCAAGAATGAAGGCCTCAACAATTCCAAGGTTGAAGAAATCGCACAGTTCATGACCGACCATCTCGGTTCAAGGCTCACCGCATCACAGCAGAAAAGGCGCGCCGAGAAAGAAGTCATGGGGAAACTCAATGAGTTCGGCCTCTCCAATGTCCACTCCGAGTTCGCATATGCGTTCCCGAGGGGCGGATGGGATGTCGTCAAGACATATGCCGCGATGACCTCCCCCTATTACTGCGCATTCACAGTCAATCCCAAGGCTTGGTCAGGAAGCACCAATGGTCTTGTCAGGGGCGAGTGCATCGTACTTGACATAAAGACAAAAGACGATATCGAGAAATACAGAGGCAAACTCTCCGGAAAGGTTGTCCTCATGCCTGTCACCCAGACATACACCATCAGTTTCGAACCTCTGGCAGAGCGCTATACCGAGGAGCAGCTTGAGTCTTTGGTCCAGGACCGCCGCGCCAACACGGCAGTCTCCCCCGCAGGACCTCCCAGGACAGCGGGACTCGTCGCCGGACAGACCATGAGCCGTGAAGAGAGGATGGAGCTCCAGAGGCTCCAGACCGAACTCCTCAAATCGGAGAAACCTCTTTGCGTAGTTACCGGAAGGGGCACTTTCAATGTGGTCAGCGGAACAGGCGTATCCTACACCGTAGGAGATCCCGAACCCACTCCCGAAGTGATGATGCCCATCGAGGACCATGGAAGGATGGTCCGCATGATCCAGAACGGAGAGAGAGTGGAAATGGAACTTGAGCTGATCAACAAGTTCACCAACGACCAGGAAGTGCACAATGTCTTCGCCGAGATTCCCGGAACGGATCCCTCTCTCAAAGACGAGATCGTCATGATCGGAGCTCACCTGGATTCATGGCACGGAGGTACCGGCGGAGCGGACAACGCTTCCGGCTGCATCTCGATGATCGAGGCGATGAGAATCCTCAAAGCCATGGGCGTTAAGCCCAAGAGGACCATCCGTCTTGCGCTTTGGGGCGGAGAAGAGCAGGGTCTCTACGGATCCAGAGGATATATGGAGACTTACCTGTACAAGGACCAGAAGAAACTCCCCGGATTCGACAAGTTCGCCCTCTATCTGAACATGGACAACGGTTCCGGACGCTTCAGGGGAATCTACCTTGAAGGCAACGACGCCGCATTCCCGTTCTTCGAGGCTTGGAAGAAATACATCGAACCCCTCGGATTCCAATATCTTTCCCCCAGGTCAACCGGATCAACTGACCACGTTTCGTTCCTCAGGGCAGGCCTTCCCGCCTACCAGTTCATCCAGGACGAACTTGAGTACAACAGGACTTACCACACCATCATGGACACTTATGAGCGTCTGTCCCTGGGTGACCTGAAGCTCGACGCCACCATCATCGCATGGCTCGCCCTTTGTGCGGCCGAGGATCCCGGAAGGATTCCGGTGAATGCGACGGCAAGCGGAAGATAATTTGCCCCCAATTACATATGGCCGGAGACAGGGTACCTTGTTTCCGGCCATATTTGTACCCGCCCCCCAAAAAAATCACTTTTTGTCTCCGTCACAAAGCAAGATTCCCTCAAAACGGGATTTATCCGGTAAAAATCACTACCATGAAAAAAGCAGTTTCTTCATTCACCGCCATGGCGACATTCCTCGCCGTGATGATTTCATTTTCCTCATGCGAAAAGGAGACCAAAAATGACGACAAGACCATGAGAACATGGAATTGCGTCCCCATCGAAATGACCAAAACGCAGATCGAGCTGGTGACCGGAGGAAACACTTTCGCCTTCGACTTTTTCCGTGACATGGTTTCAAGGGCTAAGGGGTCCGGGGTTCTGGTCTCCCCATTCAGCCTCCAGGCCGCCCTATCGATGCTGGCCAACGGCGCCGAGGAAGAGACTTACGACGAGATAGTGGACGCCCTCGGTTGGGAAGGCTATACTACCGAGGAGATAAACAGCCTTTACCGTAAACTTACCGGAGGGCTGCAGAATGTGGATGAAGAGGTCTCACTCGAAATCGCCAACTCCATCTGGACACAAAATGGTTTTCCCGTCAAGGAATCATTCTCGGCTGCACTCAAGGAGAACTACAATGCGGAAGCTTTCAATGTGGACTTCTCAGCATCCTCTACCCTCGGACAAATCAACGGATGGTGCTCCGACAAAACTCACGGGATGATCCCGAAGATGTTGGACGAGATTTCACCGCTTACCCGTCTTATGCTCATCAACGCCCTTTATTTCAAAGGGACATGGATGGATGAATTCAACAAGAAAAAAAGCGAGAACGAATCTTTCTATGCCGACGGCAAGAAACAGAAGTTGCGTTTCATGAAGGACAACAGGCCATTATTCGGGCTTTACTCCGACACATTCAAGATCTGTGAAATCCCCTACGGAGGCGGCTACTTCACCCTCGACGTGGTCCTTCCGGACGAAGGCACAGACTTCGACTCCTTCGTCTCATCCCTCGACGATGAGTTCTGGGCGGAATGCAGAAGCAAAATGAGGGTCTATGACGTTGATTTCTCGTTCCCCGTTTTCTCGCAGGATTACTCATCGGAAGAAAACATAATACCGTTCCTACAAAGCAAGGGAGTCGAAAGAGCATTCTCCGCGGAGGCGGCGCAATTCGGCAAAATAAGCGACAATGATCTGCTCGTCAGCAGAATACTCCAGAAAACTTCATTCAAAACGGATGAAAAAGGCTCAGAAGCTGCAGCTGTAACAGTTGTCGACATGCGCGTAACATCCGCAGGTCCCGATCAGGAAGTCGTGGTCATTGAAACTCCGACGATGACATTCAATGCCGACCATCCTTTCGTTTACATAATAAGGGAGAGTTCTTCAGGGACCATTCTTTTCATGGGAGCCTACAGAGGATAGCGCCCCGCAAAAAATCTCCGCTCTGAAGATATTGATATGACAATTGCAGTTTCTGGAATGACTTTTTATTAAGGAGTGGGTAATTTATAACGTGTCGGAGAAGGTGACTTAAAGTCGCTTAGACACCAGCATGAACCAGTAAACTCAAAATGGATATGCGCTCCGGTTCCATGGTGATTTCAACGAGTTCGCGAATCGTCCAATCTCTATGATAAAGAGGCAATTGAAAACTGCTTCTTCCAGAACTTGATAAGGGTAGTTGTAGATAGTTATATACTGCTCTCTGTCCTTGGGTTTGAAATCAGTTTCTTGATGACGTTGGTACACTGGTAGATTTTATCCGAAATCCTTTTCCTTATGACCCCGTCTTCTCAGCGAAACCTGGTCTCTGCTAAAAGATGGGAAAGACACAGTTCTCTGCTAATCGGCTTCGATGCGGTTGTATTTTTGGGGAAACTTGGGATAATTCAATAATTACTCAAGTTTCCAGTTTAAGCAAGCAGAGGGAAGGATTAATTTTCAATACTAAGTTGTAAAGCGCGCAGATGTCCTTGTTCTCGCCTAAAACTATATTCAATATCGAAGATTAAGGATGCCCCGAAAGCTCTTTTAATGCTAGAGAGGGCCTCCATAATCATTCCCCATATCTTGTCGGCGAGACAGAGCTCCGCCTTCATTTCGGTCATATCGCTGAAGATTCCCCCGAGAGTTTCGTATACGGTTATCCTCTTGATGTATGTCATTATGTTGTATACGCACAGTTTGAGAGTCATGTCCGCGATCTGTCCGGAAAAGTCCCTCTGTTGGCATTTACCAAGGTTGAACAAGGCCTTTGCATCGGCATGCATGACCTCATGCTCCACCGGATTTGATAATATTCAAACACTTCTTTGAGCGAAAGTGACGTGTCGGTGCTCATCACGGCCTTCCAGTTCTTCCTGTTGTCGCTGAAGATGCAGACCTTTATTTTGCGCCCCTTGTAAGCGCATTCCTCATGGCATTGTGGTCGTGAACCATCCCCAGCAGTTCGGAGCGTCTACCTTTCTTGGGATAAACGGAGTCGTCAATTATCACGCAGGGGGACAGCCCGTTCCCCACCGCGTCTCTTTTGAACGTCGCGAGGGCTTCTTCGCCGAATGTCTCCGACGCCTTCCTCTCAAGCTCCTTGGAGGTGAGCTTTTTATGTTGAGGAGCATCCTCTTCTGGAATGTCCTCCAGTCAACATCGTCCGAGTTCATGAGGCCGTCGAAGATCGAACTCTTCCTGATCCTCAGAAGGGAACCGAGGTTTCCGGACGCCAGGCCGGAGATGCTCTTCACCCCGGATGATATCCCCTGGAGGATGAAACGGATCTCTTCGCCTACGGGAACCTTGCAGTTGACCCGCTTCTCCTTGATGATGCCGCGAAGAGGCGGGAACACTGATTTAAGGATCTCCGAGAACAGCCAAGCTGTCATGTTGCTGACATCAGACTTGAAATACATGCTCAATTCTGAAAAAATGTTCTTACTTTTGCTCATAGGGTCAAATAGCTTATCTTTTCAATGCAATACAAAAATTAGCATAATTATTTAATTATCGATTATTTGACCCTATTTTTAAATAGAAAAATCAAAGTAAATAAACACTTCCTTCATTTTGTGTGCTGGCTTCAGATTCGGCTTTCGTCTTCAGGCTTTATGGAAATGATATAATCCCGTTTTTAGCCCACAAAATCTAAATTGGAAACTTGAGTCATTATGTTTACATTTACGACACGTGACTGGAACTGACTTCACTACCAATCGTTCACACAATGAAAAGAGCATTCCACATTGTTGCCTTCATGCTGCCGCTTTTGGTGGTAGGCACTTCTTTTGCGCCCAAAGCACATCCCAGTGCATTATTCTCGGCAAATGAGCCTACCTCTCCCGGGTATCAAGACCCGCCAATATGGGAACCATCGGCGCTCATCTCTTCATTGGCACATTCGGATGAAGAAGAGTCTTCCATCTTTCCCGAAAGATTCCCCTTTGTCTTTCCGGTCCCCAATACAACCGCGACACTTTCTTCGTCCGCGTTCCCTCCGCAATCCGGGGACGACGTCATCTACAGGCGCGGCCCGACCACCGTCGAGAGCACCCTTCCGCCGTCGCCCGGACCGGCGTCGGCCGTCAAGTACGCCGACGTGCCCTTCACACACTCTTCGGGGATGGCGGAACTTGACATACCCATCTACACACTCCGCGGGATGGAACTGGAGATCCCCATTTCGCTCTCATACCGCAGCGGGGGGATAAAGCTGGA
>JAFUFP010000011.1 GCA_017469845.1 Bacteroidales bacterium
ATGGGATAGCACTGGGAAGAGAAAGCCGCACTGAACGAGCTTTCTCTTCCGGGAGGCTGCGCTGAAATTGAAATCAAAAGTTTCCTTTTTTTCTCTTCACTTTTTCAAGCAAAGGCTTGCTTTTTCCATAAGAATAGATACGCTTTTTCACTCTATTTTGCGCTCCCGGATGCCTTAAACGGCATTAGAGCACGCAAAAAAAGCAAGACGGCCGCCCCGAAAAGGAAACAGCCGTCTTTAAACAAATGATAAATGACCTTACCCTACTTGGCAACCGCCGTGCGTACAACTACAGGTCCGACAAGACCCGAGTCATACAGAGGGTCATCGGCGTTGAAGAGCTTCACAACCGTGAAAGCGACCTTGCCGTCATCGGGCTTGGGACGGTTTCCGATGTACCAGTCGGGGAGTTTCGTCATCGTACCGCCACGGCCGTAATCGTAAGCGTCCGGAGTTTGGGCGTCTCCGATAAGACGGTTAGGCCAGATGTTGGTGACCTCCACCTTGAGGTTGTTGGTTCCGGCCACTGCCGCGTCGGTGATGTCAACCGAGAACGGAAGTTTCCAGAGGGTTCCGAGGTCTTTTCCGTTGAGATAGACATGGGCGAGGTTGTAAACCTGGCCGAGGTCCAGGACAAGGCGTTTGCCGTCGGCAGCGGGTAGATCGAAGGAAATGGAGTAAGTCGCGGTTCCCGAGAAATACTTCACTCCGTCTACGGGGCAGAGCTGCAGAGGGCTCAGTCCCGGAAGTGTGATGCTTTCGGGCGCACCCTTGCCTGCGGGGAAGGATACCTTCCACGAAGAAGCGGTGAGGTCTGCAGCCACTCCAGTACCGGAGACTGCGACAGACTCCGATGAGCCGTCAGCCTTGGCGAGGGTATAATTTCCGTCCTTGAAGAAGAGGAATCCACCTTCCGGAGAATAGGAAACTGAAGGAGCGGGCACGGGAGCCCTGAAAGGAGCACCCTCAGCGCAGAGGCTCTTGATTTCCGCCTCGGAAAGGGCAGAAGGAGTAATGAGATAGTCCTCAACGGATCCGTCGAAGAAATGGGTCTCGTCATACACGGGAACATCCTTCCAAGAAGGGTGTACGGTAAGTCCGCTGACATTGCCCTTGCAACGCATTTCCCCGTTCACATAAAGGTAAGGCACCTTGTCCTTGTAGACGACAGCCACGTGATTCCAGCTTCCTATCGGAGCGTCATACGAAGCTACGCAGACAGGCGCACCGGTGGAACGCTCCATGACGGCGACTCCGTTCCTCGAGACGTTGAGTCCCACGGTCGCATGTCCCTTTCCGTAGAGGATCTCGCCCTCACCGGGATATGTGGGATATGAAGAAGAGAATCCGTTCCAAGATACGGCCGGTCCCTTACCGGTGATGGACTGTACGGAAGAGTTGTTCTCAGGACGGAGCCATGCGGTGATGGTGAAGTTGTCATGGACGTCGGAATATTTACCGGTCTTGGGAGCGGGATAATCCGCAGTACGGAGAACCGTCCCTTCGGGACCAGAAACTGATGTGAAGTGGTCACCGGATGCTTTCTCCCTGAAGACCACGAACCATGATCCGGTGGGATCGAACGCGAGATTGACTTTCACCCTGCCGTCAGGAAGGACGTCGTACATGCTGAGGGGAGAGATTTCTCCCGTATCGGCGTTCCAAAGTTCGGGACGTTTTCCGTCAACCCTGAATGTGACCACAACGTTCTCGGCCGTTCTCCTGTGATTGGCCAGGAAATAGATATCGGTATTGCCGACTACCCTGTGGATGAAGCCGAGAGGAGCGTCTTCGGCGAATGAATATTCGACATCGGGTACGATTCCCATGTCTTTGAAAGCGACCGAAGCGTCAGCCGTGGAATATACCTTTCCTTTACCGACATTCTTGCTTCCGCCCTGGGCGATTCCGCCCCAGAGTTTTTCAACAAGGGAGGCGAACTCCTTCTCCACAGCTTCGGAGCTGATTCCGGGAGTCCTTGAAGGAGCCTTTCCGCAAACGGTTCCGCCGGCCTCGACATACTGGTAGATCTTTTTCAGGACATCAAGGCTCATGATCCTGCCGGGGACATCCTGGAGGATGAGCACCCTGTAATTGACTCCTTCGGGTCCGACGAGGGCTCCGTTCCCTACTTTCATCTTCGTAAGGAATCCGTCTGCCCCGAGAACATCACCCCAATAACCAAGAGGAAGGACACCGTTCCAAGCGGGACGGCCGTTGATGGGCACTTCCTCGTTGATGAGGTAGAGGGCGTCGGCAACGATGTTGCCCTGCTGGAGCATATACTGGCAGCGGGCGGCATAAGTGAGCCACTGAGTCGCCTCGGGGAACCAGGTATTGTTGCGGTCGAAGTGGAATCCGATCGAGCCCATTGACATTCCGAGAGGGACATATGTATTGGGCTCATGGACAAAGCGGTGGAAGATGAAGCGGTTGAGACCCTGGGTATAAGCCCAGTCTCCCTGGACCTTCAGCGAGAAGGGGAAGTTCTGGTAAGCGGCATTGGGCTGGACAGCGGTAAATGACTCCGCTCCCACTATCTGGTTTCCGTTCACCCTCTTTCCGTAGACGTGCGCGATGGATGCGGCCTCCTTGATGGTGTTGGCCGCCTGAGGAGCGTGGGCCCAGAATTCTCCCATGGGGATATCAGCCCTTCCTCCGATCTGAAGTTCGTCGAATACGCTCGTATTGTAAGGCTCGTTGTAGAGGAGAAGTCCGTTCTCGTGGCAAAGTTCACCCATGTAGGTGAGGTAATTGTCGGCGAAAAGATCGGCGCAGGTCCTTCGGAAATCCCACATGAACCTTTCGGTGGTTTCTTCTGAGCCGACATACTTTCCGATGAGGGCGGGAAGATATGAAGCGAGGTCATATCCTCTCCTTGAGTTGAACTCACTTCTCATCGCGGGAGTCCAGTTGGAGTTTCCGACCTCATAGCTGTCGATGAGGATTCCTGAAGAAACATGCTTGGCGTTGGCCTTCATGTTCTCCAGAAGTTTCGGCATGACGAAGTCCCAGTGGAACTTCAGGGCTTCGCGGCTGTACTTGTCAATTTCGAGACCGGCTCCGCCTTCGGAACCCGCCTTCGTGAAGCGGTCAACGGGAACATAACCCAGGCGGATGATGGTCCAGTCACCCTGGGGAGCATCCCAGCTTAAGTGTCCGTTGGCATCCATCGATGCGGTGATGTCAACGACCTTGGAAGGATCTATCAGGTACTTCGAGGGGAGATCCTTAGGAGCTGCGGGTGCAGCAGCCATTCCGGGACGGAACATACCTCCGCCCGCGTTCATCTCGAAGTCGGCACGACGGAGGAAATTGTCGTTCATCGGAGCCGCGGAGAACTGGAGTCCCTGAACTGTAGCGTCACGTCCGAACGAAAGTTTCGCATAAGTGAAGGCTGTGGCGGGGAAAGAAGCGAAGGAGAGAGACTCCCTGAGAAGAGAAATGTCCTTGACTTTAGTCCAGTTCCTGCCGTCTGAAGATACGCTCAGGGATACGGCAGGTCCTTTTGCACCTGCTCCACCTCCCATCCTGCGGGAATTGTCCTGGGCGAGGTCCTGCTCGGTGAGGTCATTGAGCACGACTCCCGTGAAAGTTTGGGTGGACACTTCCTTGGAGAATTCAAGGACGATATCGGAAGAGACCCTGAGGTTCTGTCCGCAGTTCATGGAAATGAGAGCGGGATCGACTTCCTTTCCGTCAATCTTCGCGCTCTTGAGATACTTTTCGACAATGGCGTCATCTTCCGGAGAAGGATAAGCCAGGACGGCTTCATCCCAATAACGGTCGAGGGTCTTGAGGGGCATGGGAAGATCCATCTCCACCTTTCCGCCACCTACGACGTATGCCGTTCTCCAGGAAAGCTGCTTTCCGGCCTGCTCGGGGGTGATCCAAAATCCTCCGGATGAACTCCAACCGGGGCAGTTGTGCATCGTGAACTCCATTCCGAGGCTGTCCGCTGTGCGGATGGCGAAGTTCGTCAGATCATACCATTCATCGGTAGCGTAGTCTACCGGTCCTCGGGGCATCTGACCTACGTTGAAGCACTGGACGCCTCCGACTCCGGCGGCGGCCATCGCTTCGAGGTCGGCCTTGATTCCGGCTTTGGTGATGTTACCGTTCATCCAATGCCACCAGGTGTGTGGCTTGGCCGATACCGGTGGATTCTTGAAATCCGCCTCCAGATCGGGTCCGCTCTGGCATGCTCCGGCAAGAAGCCCGAGAGCGATCACGGGAATGAAAATCTTTCTCATATCGGTGTATTGTTTTTTGTGTGTATCCCAAATGGCTGGGGCGCATTGTCCCGATACAAATATCGGAGATATTATTCCTTACGGAATAACGCTGTCTTCAGAATAAATACCAAAATCTTCAAATGTGAAGTTCCGGCACAGTTACGTCCGCACAAAAAACTTCCCTCCTCCGGAACGGTCCGGAAGAGGGGGAAATTTTCCTACATATGGAAGAGGATACCGTAAAGATCAGATCACCACTTCGAAGAGAAGATGCCGGGGGTTATCCTGACCACGGAAAAAATGGTCGACGTCAACAGAGAATCTGTTTTTCTGTCCTAGGCAGAAAAAACTGCATGGAAGTATGCCTAACAAATCTGCAGTTCGGGAACAATGCCCCACAAAAAGAATCACAATCCCCTAATCTTAGGCCGCTTCGTTCTTTTTCTTACCCTTTTGTCCAGCCCATATGACTCCGGCAAGAATGGCTGCGGAACCGATGGCCGACTGAGGCGTCATCTTTTCACCGAGAAGTATCATCGCCGAAATCAGCGTGAAGACAGGATTGAGATACACGTAATTGGTTGATGTGACATTCCCGAGTTTCGACATCACGAAGTTCCAGATGACGAAGCAGGCCAGTGAAGCGACCAGACCGAGGAAGAGAAGATTTCCCCAGACCTCCGTTTTCGAAAGGATATCCCATGAGAAGGAATCCAGACAGCCGAAAAGGAAAGGCATTATCGTAACAAGGCCATAGAAGAACACTTTCCTTGTCGCGAATATCGGTCCGTAATCCGAAGTCATCCTCGCCATGAACAGGCTGTAAAGCGCCCAACAAAGAGCCGCGGCAACAGAAAGAAGGTCTCCCTTGAGGGACACTTCCAGTCTCGACCCGTCGAAAATCACCAGCGCCATTCCCGCCAGAGCGAGAAGAGTTCCTCCGACCAAAGGCACCCCGACATGTATATCCTCAAGCCCGTCTGCGAATCTTCCCTTGGCCACTTTCCTGTAGATGAGCGTGAATATCGCCGTTATGACCGGTGCCACACAGACAAGGAAGGCGACATTGGCCGCCTGGGTGTAAGCGAGGGCGGTATTCTCGGTAAGGAAGTAGAACGATCCGCCCGTTATTCCGAGGAAGACAAAAAGGAGTTCATCCGAAACGGAATCGCTCCAAAGCCGGATTCTCCCTTTCCCCCTTGCGAAAGAAAGAGCCAGGATTCCGATATACGCGAGAGAAAATCTTATTGCGAAAATCGCCGCCGGATCCATTCCGGCAGAAATAAGCGTCTTGGTGCATACGAAGGTTACACCCCAAACTCCGACCACGAAAAGGGCCAGCAGATGATGTTGGATTTTGGAAGAAGCCATTTGTCAAATTCGTGGGAGCGAAGATAGAAAGAAATCGTCTCTTATCAAACTTTCACCGCCCAACCGTCGCACAAACTCCCCTGTTCTTGGATAAGTCAACGGAAAAAGATACCTTTATGAGTCATAAAGTTTCTCACCATGATTGTTCAGATACTGAAAAGATCATCTCTTGCCGCACTTTCCCTTGCGGCCTTCATCTCCTGCGGACATTCCTCCGTAATCGAAGATTTTGAGAACGGGATAGGCTCTTGGAATAAAGAAGGAGAAGCCTTCAAGGTTTCTTCAGGAGACAATAATGTCACAGGCTATTCCGGGAGCTCTTTCCTTACCGTTGACGAGGACGAGTCCCTTTCCGGAAGCATCACCTCCGGGCCTTTCACCATCAAGGGGAAATTCATCAACATGCTCCTCGCCGGTCCCAAAGGCAGCGGATTCGGTAGAGGTGCGGCGGCTTCTCTCATCGTCGACGGAAATGCCGTAAGGACATCCTCCCCGATAGGTGACGATCCCAAGAAGTTCGAATGGGTGAGTTGGGATGTCGAGGAATTCGGCGGCAAGGAAGCGTCAATAAAGGTCGAAGTCCCTCCCGCAAGATCTTTCGCAGGAAGGACTCTTCCCAGAGGTTCCATCATGGTGGACAGGATCGAGCAGGGACCCAAGCGCCTCAGCAGCTTCTATGACGAGTATTCACTCACCCTGAAAGCCGACGGGAAATACCTTCTCATCCCCGCCTCCGACAAAGGCACCAACTCAAGGCTCTCGGTTGAAGTTGACGGGGAGAACATCCTCGGGAACGCCCAGAGCGTAAGAGCCGCCACCTCGGAAATCGGCTATTACATTCCCGTCAACATCGGGAAATACTCCGGCAAGCCAGTCACAGTCAAGCTGACCGGCATAAAGACATCGGACGCGGTCTACGGCAACATAAAGACTTCCGATGAGACGCCCAACTCCCCGACCGAGCAATATCGTCCCCTCGTTCACTTCTCCCCTTCTTTCGGATGGACCAACGACCCCAACGGAATGGTATACGTGGACGGGAAGTGGCACCTTTCCCTCCAGTACAACCCCTATGGAACAACCCACGGCAACATGCACTGGGGACTGAGCGTATCGGATGACCTCATTCACTGGACGGACAAGAATCCCGTCATCGCCCCGGATGAACTTGGTTCTATCTTCTCCGGAAGCGCGGTCGTTGATCATGACAACACGGCCGGTTTCGGCAAGGATGCCGTAGTTGCCATCTACACTTCAGCCGGAGCGGGACAAAGGCAGAGCATCGCTTATTCCACCGACGGAGGATACACCTTCACCAAATACTCCGGCAATCCGGTTCTATCGGATCCCGACCAGAGGGATTTCCGTGACCCGAAAGTGAACCGTATCGGAGACCAGTGGGTGATGGCCCTCGCATGCGGACAGGTGATCCGCTTCTACGGGTCGAAGGATCTCAAGGAATGGACTTTCCTCAGCGACTTCGGAACCGGACTCGGTTCCCATGACGGAGTCTGGGAATGCCCTGACCTTCTGAAATTCAACTACCAGGGGAAAGACAAATGGGTTCTTTTCGTCAGCATCAACCCCGGCAGTCCCCACGGAGGCAGCATAACACAGTATTTCATCGGAGATTTCGACGGAAAGAGATTCAAGGCTGACAACCTTCCCTATCCCCTTTGGGTTGACTCCGGTGCCGACAACTATGCCGGCGTGACCTACGCCGACGCTCCCGGAGGAAGGACGGTATTCATGGGATGGATGAGCAACTGGGCATATACAGGAAGCACACCCACGACTTTCTTCCGCAACTGCATGACCCTTCCCAGGGACCTTTCCCTCAAGAGCGATGGCCGTCACCTCATTCTCGCGAGCGTTCCTTCACCTGAAGTTGACGCCGCCAGAAGCGGAGGAAGGGATGTTGACGGAGTCTCCTCTTCCAAGAGCATGGATATCTCCGAAATCCTCCCTTCAAACAAGGGTGCTTACGAAATCGATTTCACGATCGTTCCGGAAGGAAAAGGAAATATAAGTTTCTCCCTCTCCAACGGCAAGGGTGAAACCGCCATCTGGGAATTGGATCCCGCGGGCGGAAAGATTTCCTTTGACCGCAGCCGCAGCGGAATCACCGACTTCAGCCCTTCTTTCGCCGCAAAACCCGTAACCACTGCACTTCCTACAAGGAAAGAATACAAGTGCAGACTCTTTGTCGACCGTCTCTCCACTGAACTGTTCGTGAATGACGGAGACTTCGTGTTCACGAACTGCGTATTCCCTACTGAGGTTTACAACACCTTCGGCGTCAAGAGTGCGGATAGCCAGTTCAGCGTCAAGGACATAAAGATATACGAACTCAAATAAAGGCACGGATATGAGCAACAAAAACATCTCCAAACTGATTCCGGTAATGCTGGCGTTCTTCGCCATGGGATTTGTGGACATGGTGGGTACCGCCACGAATTACGTCAAGGCGGATTTCGGTCTGAGTGACACGATGGCCAACTTCCTCCCGTCGATGGTATTCCTGTGGTTTTTCTTCCTCAGCGTTCCGACAAGCCTTCTGATGAACAGGATCGGGAAAAGGAACACGGTGGTGATAAGCCTCCTCGTAACGGTTCTGGCCCTCGTTCTTCCGCTGTTCGGATACAACTACCCCGTGATGCTCCTGTCATTCTGCCTTCTCGGAATCGGCAACACCCTCATGCAGGTGTCCCTCAATCCGCTGATTTCATGCGTTGTGAAGGGAGACAAGCTGGCGAGTTCACTTACATTCGGCCAGTTCGTCAAGGCCATCGCCTCATTCATCGCACCTCTCATCGCCAGCTGGGGAGCCGTCAAAACCGGCAACTGGAGGATTCTATACATGATTTTCCTCGTTATCGGCATAATCGCTACCGTATACCTGAGGATGACCCCGATCGAGGAGGATGAACCCTCCGACAAAAGTTCCGGCTTCACCGATGTCATCAAGCTTCTCGGTACTCCGACCGTCCTTCTTTTCTTCCTCGGGATAGTCAGCCACGTAGGAATTGACGTGGGAGTCAACACCGCCGCCCCGAAGATTCTGATGGAAAGGCTCGGGATGCCTCTTACGGAGGCCGCTATCGCAACCAGCATCTATTTCCTCTTCAGGACAATCGGATGTTTCACCGGGTCTTTCATCCTCTCGAAGTGGGACCAGAAGAAATTCTTCACACTTAGTGTCGTCATGATGATCCTTTCGATGGTGGGTCTTTTCGTTTGCAACACCAAGATAGGGATATGGATAGCGATCGCCCTTGTGGGATACGGAAACTCCAACATCTTCTCGATGATCTTCTCCAAAGCGCTTCTCTTCATGCCCGAGAAGAAGAACGAGATGTCGGGTCTCATGATAATGGGTCTCATCGGAGGAACGGTCTTCCCTCTTCTCATGGGAATCCTTTCCGACGCCATGGGTAGCCAGGCAGGCTCCCTCATCGTGATAAGCCTTGGTGTAGCGTACCTGACATTCCTCGCCGGAAGATTCCTTAGGAAAGCCGAATGATTCTTCCCGTTCAATTTCCGACAAGTCTCTGAAAAACAAACAAAACCATATATGAAACGATCCATTCTCCCCGCCCTGCTTTTGGGCCTCTGCACAACCGCTTTTGCGGACAACATCCGCTTCGCTTCCCATCCTTCCCTTTCCCCGGACGGGAAGCAGATCTATTTCAGTTACGACGGCGACATCTACCGCGTTCCCTCCGAAGGAGGTCAGGCGACGGCCGTCATAACGATGAACGGAGTGCAGGACTATCCCCTCGTATCCCCAGACGGAAAGTTCCTCGCCTTCTCTTCCGACATCCAGGGAAACAACGACGTCTATGTCGTTCCTGTCTCAGGAGGCGAAGCCGTCCAGCTGACTTTCCATGAAGCACCGGACGTACCGGTGTCGTGGTCAGCGAACTCGGATTTCATCCATTTCGAATCGACGAGGGAAAGTGCACGCAAGACTACTTTCAAGGTTCCCGTCAAGGGAGGTACGCCGACGCTTATGTTCGACGGATACTTCAATACCATTGTGAACCTTGTCGAGAATCCGAAGACCGGAGAATACCTTTTCAACGAGTCGATGGAGAGCATCAGCTTTCCTACCAGGAAACGTTACGTGGGTGACCACAACCCCAACATCAAGTGCTGGAATCCCCGCAGCAAGACATATTCTGAACTGACCGACTACATCGGGAAGGACCAGTGGCCGATGGTGGACAAGGGCGGCAATATATACTACGTTAGCGATGAGCTCAACAAGGAGTCACAGATCGTCAAATACGTAAAGGGTGGCAAGCCCGTCCAGCTGACAAGTTTCGACAAGTCAGTGCAGTATCCTTCACTCGCATTCGGAGGATCGGCCATGGTTTTCCTGAAGGACTACGAGATCAACCTTCTCGACACCCAGTCCGGTAAAGTATCGGTTCCTCAGATAGCGGTTTCTTCAGGAAGCGTGGAGGTCAGACGCTCCTTCGCCGAGCAGTCACCTTCCGCCGCCGATGTTTCTCCCGACGGAAAGAAGTTCGCCCTCGTTATAAGGGGAGGACTGTACATCTCCGACACCAAGTGCAAGTTCCTTCAGAAACTCCCCACCCCCTCTGACGAAAGGGTGAGCGAGGTCCTCTGGGGAGATGACAGCAAGACCATCTACTATACAAGGACGAACAGAGGTTGGACAAACCTCTACAAGATAGCCGCCGACGGGTCCGCAGAAGAATCTGTCGTTTACCTGTCGCAGAACAATGTCAAGAACATGGTGAAGAATCACAAGGGTGACAAATTCGTCTTCATTGACGGCAGCCGCTCCCTTATGCTCCATGACATGAAAGCCGGTTCCACGAACAAACTCACCGAAGCCGAGTTCTGGTCATTCCAGAGCTACTCCATGGCATTCTCCTTCGATGACAGCTACCTCGCGTTCGACGCCATGCACATGTTCGAAAGGGATGTCTACCTCTACAACTTCAAGGACGGTTCACTCAAGAACTTCACAAACTCCGCTTCCGTAGAATCCGGAGCCGTCTTCTCCCCCGACGGAAAGGACATGTATCTCCTTGCCAATCCAACGTCATCATCATTCCCCAAAGGAACCAGGTCTAGCCTCTACAAGCTTCCTTTGCAGAAATACAGCGCCCCCTTCAAGTCCAAAACCGTGGACGATCTTTTCACTGACAAGAAGGACGCTCCGAAGAAAGACTCCACTGTCGTGATTGACTTCAAGAACATCCACGAAAGGCTTTCAAGGGTCGAACGCGACGGGATGCAAAGCGGTCTGTACGTATACTCGACCAAAGGCAAGGATTACCTCCTTTACCGTTCTTTCTCAAGCGGTCCCGGTGGAGTGTACTGCCTTGAGATATCTGATCCCGAAGCCAAGCCCAAGCAGATAAGGGACCTCACCGGAGGAACGTTCTTCAGTTGCAAGGACGCCCTGTATTGCCTCGGCAACGGAGCCATTTTCAAGGTTGACGTCAACTCCTCTTCCGCTACAAAGACAACCGTCAACAAGGACGTCGAGGTTGTCCTCGCCGATGAATTCCGCCAGATGTTCTACGAGGCCTGGGCCGTCATGGAACAGAACTACTACGATGTCAACTTCCACGGAACCAACTGGTATTCCGACAGGGATTACTACGCTTCATTCCTTCCGTATGTAAGGACAAGGGCAAATCTCAGGACCCTCATCACCGACCTCTTGGGCGAGCTGAACTCCTCCCACCAGGGATTCACATCGAACGGATCGGAAGAAAGGACGGAGACCCGCATCCGCACTTACGCCACCGGTATTCTCTTTGAGAGTTCTTCTCCCTACATGGTCTCCGGAATATTGCCCGACTCCCCTGTCGACAAGATAGACGTTGACATCCAAAAGGGTGATGAACTTGTCGCTGTGAACGGACAGAAGGTGGACAAGAACGTCAACCGTGAGAAATACTTCTCCGGAGCGGTCGCCCTTGATGAAATGAAACTCACCTTCAAACGTGGAGGAACGGAGTTCGACGTGAAGGTACATCCTTCGACTTTCTCATCGGTAAAGACTCTCGCATATAAGGAGTGGGAGAATCAGAGGGCCGAGATGGTATCTCAGAAGACCGGTGGAAAAGTGGGATACATCCATATGAGAGCGATGGGAGACGAGGACCTCAATTCCTTCCTCCTGAAGATGCATACGGAAGTATTCGACAAGGACGCCCTCATCCTTGACCTCCGGTACAACAACGGCGGTAATGTCCACAAGGAAGTTATAGACTTCCTTAGGGGTCAGGCCCACTTCGAGTGGTCATACAGGGACTTCCCGAAGACAACCCACCCCAACGTAGCACCTGCAGGCAAGCCCATAGTCGTTCTGGTCAACGAGCACAGCCTTTCAGATGCGGAGGTGACATCCAACGGAATCAAGACCCTGGGAATCGCCAAACTCGTAGGAACGGAGACTTACCGCTGGATCATCTTCACTTCATCGGTAAGACTTCTTGACGGATCAACAGTCAGGATGCCCGCTTGGGGATGCTACAATGTCATCGACGGCAAAGACCTTGAGAACACAGGTGTCGCTCCCGACATCTATGTGAAGAACACTTTCAAGGACAGACTCGAAGGAAAGGATCCCCAGTTGGATGCCGCGGTAAAGGAAGTTCTCAGGGAAATGTAAGAACATGACTCTTAAGGATATTCTCAACACGAACGACCACTTTGCGTCCAACGCCGGAGTCAAGCTCACGGAAATTGCCCCGGGGACAGCTGTTGCCACAATGGAGGTGACGGCAGCCCATCTCAATGCCGGAGGCGTATGTCAAGGCGGTGCGATCTTCACACTCGCTGACCTTGTGTTCGCCGCACTGGTGAACCAGGGCGAAGGACTCACCTTTTCGATCAATTCGACAATCTACTATCACTTTTCCGCCAAGGAAGGGGATACTGTAAGGGCCGAAGGACACATTTCCTGCGACCACAGACGTATCCCTTCCGTGGAAGTCGAAATTACGAACCAGGACGGCGTCCGAATAGCGACTTTCACAGGACAAGCCTACAATACTGGACGCAATCCTATTCCTTTCGACTCTTTACAATAGGGAGTGAAATCTCAAGGGTATTGTCTGAAAAAGACCGGAGATCAAATGACTTCCGGTCTTTTTGTATACAATGAGGAACGATGACGGTATAAGGTTTATACTAAAGAGGAGGAGAGTCGAGAAGATCCTTGACAAATCTTACGATCAAGGGCGGTTTTGTTCTCTAGCCTTCACCATCGCGAGAGTATCGAGTTCGCAGAACCGATAAAGTTGAGCAAAATACAATTGATCAGTAGAAGGACCGATTATATTTAAGGAGTTTTCTCAGGAGAATTATATACCACACAATACCACCCATCTGCCAATATCCTCGAAAGAGCATCATCCCCGTATTACCATGGTCTCCTTTAGTGTGATTTGAGTCTCTCGTTGTCCGAAGGATTACAAATGAAACTACAACTTATCGAATTAAAGCAAATTGATCCAAATACTTGTTCAGGGACGCCAATTCGGCGAGATTGCGTGACAGGAAGGCGGCGCAGAACAATTCCCTGAATCGACAGAGTTCTTCCCACATAGCGCTTCTGGCAATTGGACTGCTCCCCAACCGTCCGTATTTGATGGTCAGGTCGATCAGTTCCTGTGCCCTGGCAAATGCACTTTCCGCCCTGGAATCCTTGCCTGCCTGGAGAGCCTTCAGTACGCGGTATGTTTCGCTGCCGATGTTGGCCATCTGCTGCGGGAAAGACATCTCGGCCCATCGACCGTTTTCAAGGGAAGTGTGCTGCATCTATCCGATAATGAACTGTTCAACAATCTGTTTGATCGCTTCACGAATAACAGGATCCAGCACATCCAGCGTAGGATTATTCTGCCAGGACCGGATGTTGATCAGAGAATCATATTCGATGAAATCCTCGCCCTCCTCTTCCGGATACAGGTTGAATCCCCACAAATCTTCTAAGGAAGAACCGTTTTCCAACAGCAAACGCTCCAAATCCGCCTGCAGTTCGGCATCAAGGGCCAATAGCCCCTGTTTTACATCGGCGACACATTTGATCATATCTCCGAACGTGTTCTCCGCCAAGGCTGCAAGTTCGGCTCGTGTTATTGATTTCTGAAGAATCTGCATGGTAAGCGTTTTCCGAAAGGTAATAAAAAAAAAGAGGAACTCCTTTCGGAAATCCTCTGTAGTAGACTACACCGGTAAAAACTCGAACCTACGCTTCCTGGAAGGACTTTGGGAAATCCAGTGATTCATTGAGGCTTTACATCGATAATCCTGATTTACTTGAACGGATTCTTTTTCGCTTTCGGCTTCGGAAGCGCCGGAAGCGTGGCCTTGATCAAAGCAATACTAAAATAATCACGGTCGTCCACTCGGCTGATGTAGAAATAGTCCTTAGCTCCGTCGTAAGGTGGTCGGAGTATGACTTCCGCTCATCTTCTTTACGGCAATCTCTCCGGCGCCGGAGCACTGGTCCACAATGAATTGAACGAAATCTGCATTGCAAGCCATACACTAAGTCCCCTTTATCCTTTATACAGAATCATATCAGCCAGTTGCAGAAAATAGTCCTTTGACCAGATATCCAGCGAATGCGGATCGGTACGGAGAAAGCGCATTACATCCTGTTTTACCTGGTCTATGTCGGTACTGGCAAGATGCTCCTTCAAAGCGGATATGAATTCTTCCTTTGTGAGTTCCATTCCGTTGAATTCCTGAATCCGCTTCTGCAGATGGGCGAAATCCAGGGGAACCTTGTTCGCTACATACCACTCGAAATCATACCAGTCACGCCCCTTTACGCGGTTTTGCCAAGTACGGTATACCAACGCATGCATCTTGCCTGCAAAAAGATCCGGCAACGTGACGCAGCGCACCAAAAAAGAAAATGGCTTAAGGAGCAACTTCTGTTCTGTTTCGAAATCCAGCGGTGGGTCAGTATCCAGCTCAATTTTTACCTTCAGGTTCTTTTCCGTCCGGAAGGCAATATCATATACATCCGTGTTATCCTTCAGAAAGGCCGATTCAACCTTGCCGAAAGACTTCTTTTCTTTCTTCTTAATCTCGACCTCCCGTCCCGTCAACTTGAATGCTTCTATAATGTCGGGAAAATAGTCCTCCAAATGCACGTTCAGATTCTTCTCCGTAAGGGTGAAATCCATATCTTCACTGAACCGGCGCAGCCCGTGGAAGATTCGCAGGCAGGTTCCGCCATAGAATGCGGCATGCTCGAAGAAACCGCCCCGCTGTAATCCGGACAGTGCAATCTGCTGCATTACCTCGTGCTGGGCGTTCGTCTTGTCAATAGAAGTCTGCGGACCAAGTCCCGCCACCATATCGTCAAATATCGTCATCGCTCAATCAGTTTCAATAAATTCGCCAATACCTGCTTCTTGTTTCCCGCGTCCATGCACTGTCGGATGATGCTGCCATCCATTTGCCGAAGGTCTTCCATGTCCATCCGCATATCGTCCTCAAAGAAGACTTCCAGCCGGGAGATTGACTGGTCCGGTACATGCTTTTCCTGCATGAGCATATCGCAGATGGCCTTTTCCGGGCTGGCCAGCAGGAAGTGTAGCCCAGCATCCTCCTGACTCTTTATGCCGATGGGGAAATAATCCCGGGACACGCCCCGGAAAGTGAACCGCCCCAGCGAGTTCTCGAACTCACGAGTGTGCCGGGTGGTTACAGAAGTTACGGTCTCGACTCGCTCAGGGATAAGCCCATACCACCTCAATGCCCAGTGAAGGGAAACATAAGAAGGACCATACAAGTGGTTGGCGATCAAACCTACGGACAGTTCTTTGCCGCTGATTTCTGGAGAGGCTACATACAGTCCACGCTTCAAACGGATCAGCAGTCCCTTCTTTTCCAACATGGAGATATGCATATTGGGCGCCTGATAATCCATGTACAGGCTCCGCAGGACTTCTATGCCTATGGGCACGTTGCCTAAAGCCTTCAACTCCTTATAGGGTACTTGTTGCATCATAACAAGTGCAAATATAGGAATTATCGTACAGAAAACATAATTATTCTTTGCTTTCTATACGTAAAATCCAGTAAAGGGGTGACAAGCAAACAAAAAAAGAGGACTTCCTTTTGGAAATCCTCAGTAGTAGACCAAACACTCCGAATCTCGAACCTCGCGTTTATCGAAGGTCTGCTCCAACTTCAATCGTTCACGAAAGACCTTGACTAATAATGAACGTACATCCTGGACAGGTATGATTCGCCGTCTCCCTGGGCCATACACAGGAACTCCCATCCATAGCGTTCGTAAAAGCCGGTATGGTCGGTTAGAAGATAAACCGGAGAAATCCCTTTCGCCCGAAGATCTTCCACGGCTTGATTCAGTAAACGCCCTGCAATCCCTTGTCCGCGATACGCTTCTTCCGTGTAAACAGCGCAGATGTTGGGCGTCAGATCCTTCCTGTCGTGGAAATCGTTTTCGATGACGCCCAATCCACCGATAATTCTGTCGTCATCCAGGCACAGATACCATCCAAGCTCAGTCTGATGGCTGAGATACTGGTCCATGCACTCCAGATAGGCTTCTTCCGGGGCGCTCCATTTGCTGTGAAACCAGGCTACGGCCGTGTTTTTCAGTTCCGGCCTGTCCCTCAATGTGATGAAAGAATAGCGACATTCCTTCTTCCGGGTTCTGATGAAATGCCCTTCCTGAACGGCAGCGAAAGTGGCGACCACGGCCACAAAGGCTATGGGAATGCAGGACCAGAATGTCATCGGCACCGAAAGGAAGAGCAGCAGACCCGTCAATCTGTTGGCCCCGGTGTGTGGGAAACAGAATCGTTTGCAGACAACCAGCGCGGATATCTGATTGATAAGTTTGATCAGGACAATCACCCCGGCCCAGATCCACAACCAGCCAGGAATCTGTAGAACGGGTATCAGTTTGATAGCGCAACACGCGACGAAGCAAATATCGGCCACGCTGTCCAGGACAGCACCGGCCTTGCTCTCGGCGTGCAGCTTTCGCGCAAGGAAACCATCCAGCATATCGCTGATGCCGCATAGTCCATAGATGACCCAGAACGTCACACCTGCCGGACTGCAGAACAGCAGACAGATGGCTCCGAGAAATCTGAGTGCAGACAGAATGTTGGGAATGTGTTTCACCTTGCCAAGGTGTCAAGCGGTTTCTTGAAAAAAAGAACCAATCTCTATCAGGTTGCCGTCCGGATCGGCAATGTAGCAGGTGCGCTGGCCCCAGGGTTCGGTGGTAGGCGGAAGCACCGATTGGGCGCCGTTTTCCAGCGCATTCCTGTATTCCTTGTCCACATCGGCATATGTAGGAACATCAAATGCCAGTTCGATCGTACCGTTGAGGTCACCGGGGTACTGGAAAGACTGAGAGACCATCCGCTCAAACGCCTCGCGCGGGAAAAGGATGATGCGCATATCGCCAAGCACCA
Source organism: Bacteroidales bacterium (assembly GCA_017469845.1). Lineage (GTDB taxonomy): Bacteria > Bacteroidota > Bacteroidia > Bacteroidales > UBA932 > Cryptobacteroides. The sequence goes on from JAFUFP010000011.1 coordinate 17,072, forward strand.
TTTCGACATTCGGCTGTACGCCGTCCCAGTCGGTGGTGAAGCCGAAGGTCTTCGTGTAGAAATCGACCGTCGCCCGATTGTCCCGGGTAAAAAGTCCGACGGTGTTGAATTTGAATCTTCTTGTCATTGGATGGAATTGTTGATATCTGCTGAATAATGCGCCGCTTCCTTCAGCCAACCCATCAGCCGGTCATCAATCTCATCTATGGAACTGACCAGAACATGATGCGTCCAGCGTTTGGGCGCCGCCTCTGTGACAACGCCGATACGGGGATGCCGGCAAGGCTCGCCCAAACCAAATGAGACGGTAATATACGGATGGGGCATCTCGGCCTTGCGCTTGATTCGAAGAAGGGAAATACAGGCAAACATCCGGGCATTGTAATAGGAAACCTGTGTTTTCTGAATCTCCCTGCGCATGGTTGCATACTCGCCGCATTCCTCCAGAATCCGATCATTCAGTGCCTGAAACAGTGACAACGCTCCGGGTTCCTCTGCAAAGAATATTTCCGGCGAGGGTTCTGACCAAGGTTCCAGCACAACTTTCACCGTATCGCCGAAGGCCTTTCCGATCTGCTTCCTGATGGCTTTCGGCATACCTAACACATAACAAATGGAACCGTCGGGATTCTTTTCGCCCATATTGACAATGCTCCCGTCATAAGGGATACCGTCGAATGTGGCATGCACCCGCAGCCGTCCTTTCCCCGTTTCTTTTTTCAGGTCAAAGGGAATCCGGATATAGGAAGCGTCCATGTCGGGATGCTTGATGATCTCTGCGGAGAAGGGTGTGAATGTCATGGCTTCAGTCTGGAATGTACCAATTAATCGATGTGAAGTTACTCACATTGCGCCGATTCTCCAAACCTCAGGTAAACCTGTTGCGGGACGATATTGCGGGGTCTGCGGATTGATTGTTTGCATTTGGCTGTGTGTCAATCCATTATAAAACATCCTCCCGCAGACCCCTGGTTTTTTGAGAGGGTCTGCAGATGACCAGTATATAACTCATTGAGGATTAGACATTTCCGGGAGCGCCATCCGCAGACCTCTCGGAAAACAAATAAGCCAGCCCCGAAAGGCTGGCTTGCTGTGTAGCGGGGGTAGGACTCGAACCTACGACCTCCGGGTTATGAGCCCGACGAGCTACCAACTGCTCTACCCCGCGATGTGGACTGCAAATATAGATACTATTTTTGAAACTGCAAAATATTTTTTCAAAACTCGCCCCGAAAAATCTATGCAGAATCACTTTCCGGCGCTTTCCAGGAACGCTACAATGCCGTCAATATCTTCTGCAGCAATCTTTTTCTGCTCGCCACTCTGAAGGTTCTTAATGTTGATCAATTTCTGCGAAGCCTCGTCACTTCCGTTGATTGAAATGAAAGGTATCGCCTTCTTGTCAGCATAATCGAACTGCTTCTTGAGCTTAGTGGTATCCGGATAGATTTCACAGGAAACTCCCCTGCCGCGGAGTTCCTTGGCAACCGGGAGAAGATAAGGAAGCACCTGGGCATCCATGTTGGCGAAAAGGATGGTCGTCGTGCTTGAGAGGCCCTCGGGGAATTTCTCCAATCCTGTCAGGACATCATAGATTCTGTCGGCTCCGAAAGAGATACCGACACCTGACATTCCGGGAAGTCCGAAGATTCCGGTGAGGTTGTCGTACCTTCCGCCGCCGCATATGCTTCCGATGGCGAAGTCCTTCGCCTTGACTTCGAAGATGGCTCCGGTATAGTAGTTGAGTCCCCTGGCGAGTGAAAGGTCGATTTCACATTCCTGGGATACGCCTGCGGCCCCGATGAAGGAGAAGAGTTCCTCCAGTTCGTCCAGTCCCTTCAAGCCTGTCTCGGAGACGATTCCGGAAGCGGATCCTCCGTTCATCAGTGAACGCATGGTGGCGATCTTCTCGGCGGTGGTTCCGGAAAGCGAGAGGATCGGTTCGATAACGGCAACCGCCTCATCGGTGAGTCCCCTTTCCTTCATTTCCTCTTTGACGGCGTCAAGACCGATTTTGTCAAGTTTGTCGATGGCGACCGTTATGTCCACCACCTTGTCAGGGAAGCCGGCAATCTCGGCGAATCCGGTCAGCACCTTGCGGTTGTTGATCTTAATGAGGACATTGATGCCGAAAATCGAGAACACCTTGTCCACTATCTGAACAAGTTCGAGTTCATTTATCTGTGACTTGCTTCCGATCACATCGGCATCGCACTGGTAGAATTCACGGTAACGGCCCTTCTGGGGACGGTCTGCCCTCCATACAGGCTGGATCTGATATCTCTTGAAAGGGAAAGAGATCTCGTTCTGGTGCTGGACTACGAACCTGGCGAAAGGAACGGTAAGGTCATAGCGGAGTCCCTTTTCACACACCTTCCTGGTGATTGCGGCGCTGTCGAAGCCACCCTCAGAAGTCACTTCTGTAGGATTGATCCCGGAGAACGCTTCACCGGAATTGAGGATCCTGAAAAGGAGCTTGTCTCCCTCGTCTCCGTATTTACCGAGAAGGGTGGAGAGATTCTCCATGGCGGGAGTCTCTATCTGTGAGTATCCGTATGTGCGGAAAACTGAAGTGATGGTTCCGAATATGTAGTTCCTGCGGGCCATCTCGGTCTGTCCGAAATCTCTCGTGCCCTTTGGGATTGACGGTTTTGCGCTTGCCATAAATAAATAAACTTATTGAAAAGTCCTGCAAAGTTAGTATTTTTGCACCTAATTGCGAAACTCTGATTCTTTTTTGATTCAGCGTCCTACAAGTTAATCAATCTTCAACATACAATGAAAGAATTTGTGAAAATGGTCCTTGCAGTCATCTGCGGACTTTTCCTTATGACCATCATCGGATTTTTCCTGATGATAGGTTTCTTCGGCTCCCTGGCAGCCGCATCAGGAAGCAAACCTGTTCTTCCGCGTGAAGGTGTACTCGACCTCAATCTCAACAAAGTCGTCATAACCGAACAAGGAGGTTCATCCATGTCTTTCGACCCCACTTCCTTGATTTTGGGAGGCGGATCTCCCGGCACACCCGTAGGTATATGGGAAGCGGTCCAGGCCATCAACAAGGCAGCAGAGGACAAGGGAGTCAAGTACATTTACCTAAGAGCTGACCAGTCCAGTACCTCAACCGCCCTTCTGGAGGAACTACGCAAGGCGCTGGAGAACTTCCGCAAAAGCGGAAAAGCGGTCATAGCCTTCACGGAGGCACCTACAGTCGGCAGCTATTATCTCTACTCCGTCGCTGACAAGGTCTACATGTCAAACGTAGCCGGAAGCACTCCCATGATGACAGGTATAGGAACCCAGATGTTCTTCCTCAAGGACCTTCTCGACAAGGTCGGTGTCAATGTCCAACTCATCCGCCACGGCAAGTACAAATCCGCCGGTGAAATGTACATAAAGAACGCACCCAGCCCCGAGAACATGGAGCAGAACCAGGAAATGGTCAACTCCATGTGGAACACCATCAGCACCTCCATCGCCAGCGGCAGGGACTTCACTCCCGAGAGACTTTCCGAAATGATCGACAATCTCGAACTGAACTTCCCCGAGGACGTCCTCAGGTGCGGTCTCGCAGATGAACTCTTCTCAAGGGAGGAACTCCAGCAGAAGCTCGCCGACCTTGCGACCGTAGAGAATTACAAGGACATCAAGATGATTCCCTTCGCAGACTACGTTTCAGCCAAGGTCCTTCCCAACCTCAAGGCCAAGAAGAAGATAGCCGTCATCTATGCCGAAGGAAACATCGTTGAAGGAAGCGCCAGCTCCAACATCGCCGGAGACCGTTTCGCTTCGATCATTTCCGACATACGCAAGGACAATGACGTCAAGGCCGTCGTATTCAGGGTATCTTCTCCCGGAGGAAGCGTAACCGCATCCGACAAGATCAAAAAAGAAATCGATCTTCTGAGGGCAGAGAAGCCCGTCATCGCTTCTTACGGTGACTATGCCGCTTCAGGCGGATATTGGGTATCCAACAGCTGCGACAAGATCTTCTCCGATGAAACCACCCTCACAGGTTCGATCGGCGTATTCAGCATGATTCCGGACCTGAGCAACGTTCTCCATTACGTGGCTCACGTCAATGCCGTGACAGTGGGATCATCCCCTCACGCCGACATGTACTCAGCCTTCAGGCCTCTCTCAGCCCAGGAGACCGACTACATGCAGGCCTCCATCGAGAAGATATACGAGACCTTCGTGAACACCGTAGCGGAAGGCAGGGACCTCCGCCCCACTTACGTTGACTCCCTTGCCCAGGGTAGGGTATGGACCGGTGCCGACGGACTTAAGATAGGTCTTGTCGATGAAATCGGAACCCTCGAAGACGCGATCAACTATGCAGCGACCGCCGCAGGTGACGCGGACCTCACAGCATGGAACATCGTGGCTTATCCCAAGCCCAAGACAGAGATGGAATCCCTGATGGAGATGTTCGGAATGGGAAGCGAAGAAGCTTCCATCTTCACCAAGAAGAACCCCGTAACCGAATCCCTCGAAGGCACTCCTTTCGAGTCACTGAGCAAGGCTTTCAAGGATTGGGACTTCGCTTCATCCGAGAAGTTCTACGCCAGGATGCCTTACGAAATCATCGTGAAATAATCCCGGAACTTCTTCCGGTCATACGACTTATGATATCCCCTGCCCAAAGGCGGGGGATAATTGTATTGACTTCGTTCTTTTCGCTACACTTCCTTCAAGTTGCCATGCCAATTCCGGTCGTACCCGTAGTGGACCCTTGCCGCACCGGAATGTCACTCAGTGGAGTCCTTTCCTTGAGCAAACGGGACGGAAAGGCGGAGACGTGACAAAGTCCTCCTGCAAATCCATTCACGGCGCATTTACGGAAGATCTGACGGGTTTTTCCCGCATAAGGGAGAGGGTCCCCCATCACGGAGAAAGGTGCGGAGACAAAAAAAGGCCGACCCCGAAGGACCGGCCAAAAATATGCGTAAAAAACTTCCTAGAATCTCCAACCGAAGGTTGCGACGATGTCGAAGATGCTCCTCTTCACGACCATTTCGGGAGTGAGGGTTCCGTCATCGAAGGTTCCGGCGGGATACTCGTAAGGATAGACGTACATGTCAGGTTTGAAGGTTCCGCGCAGAGCCATGTCGAAGAAGAATGACTTGGGGCTGCTGTATCCGAAACCAACGCTAGCGTTCTGCATCACTGCCTTGATGCTGTTGCCGTTGTTGTCAAGTTCGGGAGAGGTAACCATTCCGTATCCGGCCCTGATGGCGAACTCGGGGATAGGCTTCACCTCGAAACCGAGCCTCAGGCTGTGGCTAAGGCCCATATTCTTCTCGATGTCGGCATTGGTGTCGGAGAATGAGCCGTAATCGTAGTCGATAGTCCTGTAGTACATCCTGCTGTAGTCAGCCATCTCGTAATCAGCGCTCAGGAGTCCGAATCCGGGAATAGTATAGGCAAGACCGGCATTGACCCTGAAAGGAGAAACGAGCCTGTAATCGTATGTTCCCTCTTCGGAAGTCTCACTTCCGTTGTACTGAGAATCGGAGAAGGTGATGTCACCGGAATATACCCACCTTTCAGATACCGTCATAGCGGTAGGAGTCTGGATGGCGGCTCCGATCCTGAAGTTGGTGGTGGGCAGCCATATGAAACCGAACTTTCCGTAAACTCCGCTTCCGTCCACATCCATCTGAGTACGGTATCTGGCGTCGGAGAAATAGGTCGTAACTCCGCTTTCGTACTCGATCGGGAAGTCGGACATGTTCTGTGCGTCCTCGGTGAATGCGGTATTCGTCCTGTATCCGAAGGCGACCATACCGAGGTTGGCACCGAGATACAGGCGGTCGTTGATGTTCATACCGAAGTTGAGCACCATGTCGTACTTGTTGCCGGTCGTCCTGCGTCCATACCTCTGGTCAAGCGGTCCGCCTAGGCCGATTGATCCGTCGGGAAGCACAATTTCGGTGGAACCGATGAACTGGTTGTCAGCGCCTCCGTATGTCGAAATCATACCGGTTCTCCATCCGATGATATCATCCCAAGGGAACTGTCCACCTGAGTATGTCGCATTGCTGAGAGCGGTTCCGGTAGCACCGTCAGCGGTAGCCCATGAAGCCATGGAACCGAGATAACTGGTCTGATTGTTCGCTCCGGACGCACCGAATTCCTCGGTGAAGAGATTGGTGGCGTTCCCCACGAATCCGAACGAAATGTTCTTGATTCCGTACGAACGTCCTGTCTTCTGGTTGACGACAATTCCGAAGTTCGGCATCGTCATCCTTCCCCAATTGTTCTTCTCCTGAGTGGAGAATACGGATGAAGTGGAAGGAGTGCCGTTATACTGCGCAGCGGTCGAAATGATGCTGATATTTGGAGTCAGAGTGAACTGCGAATATCCGTTGACCGCGGAGCCTGCAGGGTTGAGGCCGATGGAGCCGAGATCTCCTCCCAGAGCGGTGAAGGCATTGCCCATGGCTATGCTCCTTGCCGTTCCGTAGTAGTTATTCTCGCTGTAACGGAGAGCGTCATACATGTCCTGGGCACCGGCAGCAAGGCTGAAGGCGAGCCCGAGGGAAAGTATTGCTGATATTCTTTTCATTTTCGTAAAATCTTTCAGATAAAGTTTCAGAATGAGTCCTTAAAGAGAGTCCCGGTTGCCCGGGACCATAATCAACACCTAGCGTCTTCCGCCACCGCTACTGCTTGAGCGGGCTCCACCGCCACCGCCGCCGGAGTATCCGCCACCGCCGGAATATCCACCCGAACGGGAGGCTCCGCCACCGGAGTATCCGCCGCCGGAATATCCGCCTGAACGGGATGAGCTGCTGGAGGATCCGCTACGGTATGAGCCTGAAGAAGAGCCGCTGCTGCGGTAAGAACCGTATGAAGAAGACGAGCGGGCCGCTGATGAACCGGTCGACCTGGTGCTCTGGCTGCTTCTCACTGATGAAGATGAGGAGCTACGAGTTGAAGATGAGGTCGAAGGCCTGCGGTAAACGCTTGAATTGGAGCTGCGCACTGAGGAGCCTGTCGAAGGTGAAGTCGAGCGTACGGATGAAGATGATCCGCTACGTACGGCTGACCCGGACTGTGATCTTGCTACAGAGGATGAAGTTGATCCGCTGCGCACGGTTGAGCTTGAAGAGCGTACGGTGCTTCCGCCGGTAGAGCTGCGGACAGCGGTTGAACCGCCGGTACGCACTGCGGAACCTGAACGTACGGATGAAGTCGATGTCCTTGTGACGGCCTCAGCTGAAGTCCTGCCCACGCGGGTGGCTCCGGAAGACCTTCTCACAGCGGTGGAAGTACCGGTAGCGGCCTTTGTGGTGGAGCCTGCCCTGGAAGCGCCTACGCGCCTGACATTGGTGGAGACTGTTCCCATTCCGTCACCGCGGCGTCCGCCGACAGTGTTGGTCCTGGGAGTCCATACTCCCCTATGTCCTCCGATCCATGCACCTCCGTAAGGATAGTAGTGGCCGTAGCCGTAGTATCCGCCGTAATAGCCATGGTAGTAGGGATGATACCAAGGATCCCACCAATAGGAGTAGCGCCAAGGGCTGTAATATCCGCCCCAGCCGTAATACCAAGGATCCCAACCCCAGCTGTAATACCAGGGATCGTACCACGAATAGTACCAAGGATCCCAATAGCGCCAACTTGAATAGTACCAGGGATTGCCCCAGCGCCATGAAGCGGGTGCGAACCAAGGATCCCAGAATATTGAAGAATAATGCCAATATGAGTAGGGTGAATAACCCGCCCACATATCATAGTTGTTGTTCTGGAATACGGTTACGGTAGTAGTACCCGCATTTCTGTCGAACTTGTATGATGCTGACATATTGTCGGGGAGGAAGAGCGTATCGTTCTGGCCACTGCGAAGATATACTTCCGAGACCTTGGTCTCTTCGACGAGGGCCTCTACATCTGACGATGAAGCCTTGGCCACCTGCGTGGGGGCCTCTGTCCTATAGTAGATGCCGTCCTGGAACTGCTGCCCGGAGGAAGCGACCTGCACTGCGGAACCGCATGCTGAGAGAGTCAGCGCCGCCGCAATCAGAAGGGTGATGTTCTTTCTCATAATCGGATCTCCTATAATTAAACTGTTATTATTTGCTTATATGGTATGGTATAAAATGGTCTTTTATGCTTTATTCCATAAGGTAAACCATGTTTGGAGTGTTCCTTGCGTTTGTTTACCCAAGTTTTTGTATCTTTGTCTCCCGTTGGAAAACTTCTACAAGATGTTATGCAATTATCGTACCCATGACAAAACGTCCGGTTTTTGCCCTACAGGCGGTCAAAATCAAGGTTTACGGATAGCTTTCATCTTTAGTTTGTTCTCCAATTTTTTTTAAATGATGCCGGAATGAAGGTTTTCGTTACAGAAAAAGTGAATTTATTTTCATTTCAGAATCCTTTTCACCCGGTACAAGATTAAACATTATTCCCGAAATTTACAAACATTGTCAACGAAATGGCGGATCAGATAACTAAACGCTCGGAAAATTACTCCCAATGGTACAGCGACCTCGTGATGAAGGCCGACCTTGCGGAGCAATCACAGGTAAGGGGCTGCATGGTAATCAAGCCCTACGGATATGCAATCTGGGAGAAGATGCAGAGGATTCTTGACGACATGTTCAAGCAGACAGGAGTCCAGAACGCTTACTTCCCCCTCTTCATCCCCAAGTCATTCTTCAGCCGTGAGGCTGAGCACGTGGCGGGATTCGCGAAGGAATGCGCGGTGGTGACCCACCATCGTCTGATGAACGATCCCGACGGCAAAGGTGTCGTCGTGGACCCTTCAGCGAAACTCGAAGAGGAACTCATCGTCCGTCCTACCTCCGAGACCATCATCTGGAGCACATACAAGAACTGGATCACCTCATGGAGGGATCTCCCCATCCTTTGCAACCAGTGGGCGAACGTCGTCCGTTGGGAAATGAGGACAAGGCTTTTCCTCCGTACCGCTGAATTCCTCTGGCAGGAAGGCCACACGGCACATGCAACAGCCGAGGAGGCTATGCAGGAAGCAAGGACTATGGTCGACGTCTACGCCAAGTTCGCAAGGGAGACCATGGCTCTTCCCGTAATCGAAGGACACAAGAGCCCCAACGAGAGATTCGCCGGCGCCCTTGACACCCTCACCATCGAGGCGATGATGCAGGACGGAAAGGCACTCCAGGCAGGAACATCCCATTTCCTCGGCCAGAACTTCGCGAAGTCATTCGACGTACAGTATACCGACAAGGAAGGAAAGTCCCAGTACGTATGGGCTACCTCATGGGGAGTATCGACAAGGCTCATGGGAGCTCTCGTAATGGCGCACGGAGATGACAACGGTCTCGTTCTTCCTCCTGCCCTCGCACCTATCCAGGTAGTGATGGTCCCCATCTACCGCAAGCCCGAAGAGATGGAGGCGATCCTCAGCAAGATGGAGGAGATCAAGAAGGGACTCGAGGCTCAGGGACATTCCGTCAAGATCGACAACCGCGACACCCTCAGGCCCGGCTTCAAATTCGCCGAGTGGGAGCTCAAGGGAGTTCCCGTACGTCTCGCGATCGGCCCCCGCGACCTTGAGAACGGAACGGTCGAAGTTCACCGCAGGGATACCCTCACCAAGGAGACCATGTCCCTCGAAGGCATCGGGGAGCATATCGCCCATCTTCTCGATGACATCCAGAAGAACATCTACCAGAAGGCTTTCGATTTCCGCCAGAGCAATGTCGAGAAATGCGACAGCTGGGATGAATTCAAGGAGAAGATCACCCAGGGCAAGTTCCTCCTCTGCCATTGGGACGGCACAGCCGAGACGGAGCAGAAGATCAAGGACGAGACCAAGGCCACAATCCGCTGCATCCCTATCGACAGCTTCGTATGCGAAGAAGAAGGAAAGGACATCTATTCCGGCAAACCTTCCAAGCAGAGGGTCGTCTTCGCCATCGCTTACTGATGCATCATACCCGTTTTATTTACGACAAACAGCCAAAACTATAGTACAAATGAAGAAGATAACCGTTCTCGCAGCCGCGATTCTGGCGACAGGATCAGTTTCCTTCGCACAAACCGACGCCCAAAAGGCAGCAGCCGAAGCAGCCAAGGCCATAGCTGAAGCCCCCGAGACAGAAGTCGAGGCTCCCAAGCCCGTTTACTGGACAAAGTCCATCATGACGCAGCTCAACTTCGCCCAGAACTCATACTACCATTGGGCTAAGGGAGGTAACAACAACGTGGCATTCACTTCATACATCGACGCCCACGCCGACTACAAGAAGGACGATATCCTCTGGACCAACCGTCTACAGCTTGACTACGGCCTGATGTATTCTGAGGACAAGCCCATCATGCAGAAGAGCAAGGACCGTATGCTCCTTGAAAGCAACTGGGGTCTCAAGGCAACGGAGAAATGGTACTACTCGGCCAACTTCACATTCCTCAACCAGTTCTCCCGCGGCTACACCTACGCAGCTCCGTCAGTCGAGGATCCTTCCAAGAAGGACTGGAAAGATGCCAGGACCCTCAAATCAGGTTTCCTCTCCCCCGGTATCATCACTCTCGGTCTCGGTGCCAAGTGGGTTCCCAACAAATGGCTCACCGTGAACTTCTCGCCCCTTACGGGAGGATTCACTATCGTGAAGGAAGATGAGCTCGGAATGTGGAATGAGAATCTCCGCAAGAGCTATGGTATGCCCCTAAAGAAGAAATACGCTGATGCCTCTGACGCAGCCCTCCATCCGGAGTATTACCGTGGTTCACGTTTCGAACTCGGTGCCCAGATCGTAGCTGACGCCAAGATCAAGGTCAACGACAACTTCGAGGCCAGCACCCACCTCATCCTCTTCTCCAACTACCTGAAGAATCCCCAGAACATCCGTGTGAACTGGGACAACCTCTTCATGTGGAAACTCGCCAAGTACTTCACCCTCACCCTCACCACCAACCTCATCTACGATGATACGGTCCTTATCACCGACAAGGACGGTGTGGCGAGAAAGAACGTGCAGTTCCTCGAGGCTCTCCAGTTCGGATTCACCTACACATTCAATTCCAAGAAGGACTAATCCTTACGGAACGAGTGCTACCGGATATCTGCCGTCTTCCCCTTCCAGGGCAGGACGGCAGTATTGTTGAGAAAAAGATGCAGACAAGGTTCGACTCCATCCTATCCCCGATCGCCCCTACAGGGAAGATCCTCCTTGCCGTCAGCGGCGGGGTGGATTCCATGTGCATGGCATATCTCTTCCTCCACAGCGGAATTCCCGGAATGAAGGAAAGGATCGGCGTCGCCCACTGCAATTTCCATCTGAGGGGCGAAGAGAGTGACGCTGACGAACGTCTTGTGAAGGACTGGTGCTCACTGAACGGGATTCCCTTCCACGGAAAAGGATTCGATACGGAAGAATACGCCACCCGTAACGGAATCAGTACGGAAATGGCAGCACGGGAGCTCCGCTACAACTGGTTCGCCGAATTGGCGACGGAGAAAGCCTACTCCTTCGTATCCATCGCCCACAATGCCAACGACAATGCCGAGACCCTTCTTCTGAACCTTGTCAGAGGAACCGGCATCAAGGGTATTTGCGGTATGCACCCCACCTCATCCCTCCCGTCGAAAATCGCTCCCGAGTCTTTGAGGCTCCTTCGCCCGCTGCTCGGTTTCACTAGAAAAGAAATCCTGTCACTGGCAGAAGAAAGCGGAATACCCTACCGGGAGGACCGCACTAACGCGGAAGAAATCTACAAAAGAAACCGCATCCGCCATAGCGTCATTCCGGTCTTGGAACAGCTGAACCCTTCCCTACTCCAAACCCTTTCTGAGGATATGGAGCATTTCAGGGAAGTGGCTGACATCGCTGATGAGTTCCTCCATTCTGCGATTGAGAGAGTCTCCCTGAAAAGTGAACAACCGGGAAAAGGCGTTTCCACTCTCACACTCTCAAGGCAGAAACTCTCCGAAGAGAAGTTCCTCCACTTCATTCTCCATTCGATAATGTCTCCGATGGGATTCACCTCTTCCCAGGTGAAGTCCCTCCAGACACTGATAACTATGGAATCCGGAACATTCTCGGGGAAGAGTTTCCTCTCGGAAGGAGGAAGGATCCTGACTTCGAAAGATACCATTATTATATATAGGTATACGGAAGAAGCTTTCTCTCCCCTACCGGACTCCGCTTCCACTGCGGAAACCTCCACTCAAGAAATGGACATCCTCTCTCCAGGAGAATACTCTCTGGATGGAGTGGATTTCGAAGTGGAGACGCTCAAATGGGAAAAAGGGATGAGCGCAAAGCAGCCCGAGGGCACCATCATCCTCGACAACGTGAAAATCTCCTTCCCGCTCCACATCCGCCACTGGCAGGACGGAGACTGGATGAGACCCTTCGGGATGAAAGGACGCAAAAAGAAATTGAGCGACATTTTTGTGGACCTGGGACTGAGCCTCAGCGACAAGGAAAACGTCCTCGTCTTATCCGGAGCGGACTTCGAAGCCGAACTTCCGGGAGGCGAAAAAACCATTCTCCCGGACAACCATGTCTTCGCGATTTTGGGTTACAGGATATCCGAAGAAGTGAAAATCGACCAAAATACCGCCTCAATCATCAGAATAAGAATCAAAAAGAACTGATTTTCCGGCACATCTAAATATTTTTTTCTTTTGAGATTTGATATTAAGAAGTTACCTTTGTAGTCGGTACTATAAAAAGTAGCAAACAACAAAATAGAACTACAATATGAAAAATTATTTCAAACTCGTAAAAGCAGCCCTCGTGATCGCAGGTATGCTGATGTTCTCCGGAGCTTTCGCCCAGAGCAGGACTCTCAACACCCTCTCCGATTCAGGTTACAGGGGATTCGTTGACGGACAGTTCGGTGTAGGTAGACTTGATGGCCCCGCTTACATGTACCGTCAGTGGATTGTTGACGCTTCAACCACCCACGGATACCAGTTCAACAAGTATTTCTTCGCAGGTGCTGGTGCAGGTATTTTCTGGGCAAACCAGGACAAGGAAACCTTCATCCCCGTATACGCAGCCGCAAGGCTCAGGTTCCCCGGCATCGAGTGCAGCCCCTTCGCCGAAGCGAGAGTAGGTATCATCGCAGCCAACTCTGAATGGAAAGACCCCAAACCCCAGAAGATTTACCTTGCAGGTAGCCTTGGAGCGGAACTCACAAAGAGGCTCATCATCAACGGAAGGCTCACTTACGCCCAGACTCCTTTCAGCGATATGATCTTCACCGCTACAGTAGGTCTTGAATTCATCATCGGAAAATAATCCTGAAAAGACGACATATGATAAAGCCGGCCCAAACGGGTCGGCTTTATCATTATCATCCGGGTCAGACAGTTTCGCCAAATGGAAGCTATTTTATCGCCACTTGTTTTCCGAAGGTGATCACTAGTCCGAATGTGGCTGCAATGTTCGCATGCCCCAGAGGAATCCATTGGGTTGAGAACCTTGTGGGGATGGAATCAAATCCTATGAAAAAGTCCAGTGCATGAGCGTCAAAGTTCATGGCACCACCGAATGAGAATCCGTAGTTGCTGTATGCAGCGGATGCAGAGAAACCGAAGAAGTTGCCGACAAAAGTATTGACCGACCCACGGAGTTCGGTAAGAGGGAATGCTCCAAATTTCTTGGTTGCGAGAGCACCGAATCCGATCTTCTCCGAGAGATTGTATTCCGCAGCCAGACGTACTGTCGCGGGCAGCATCCTGAATTCCTTGCCGCTGCCTTTCTGATGGAATTCGAACATGTCGATCATATCTTCGAACTCATATTCTCCGGAAATCTCATGCTCCCAAGAATTTCCAGATGTCTCGGCATTGAGGGGAGCATCCCAGGCGATACCTCCAATATCGGTGATTGACGCAGAAAGCTTCACTTCAGGAGTAAGACGATATTCAATTCCAAGGTCGATGGCCGCTCCGTACCCGGATGGCCCGTCAAAGTCTTCGAGAGGTTCAAAGTCAACCTTCTCCCATTCCACCACATCGTGTGACAGTCCGTCAGCGGAATCAGTAGTTTTTACAATGAGCCCGTTGTAAGCACCCTTGAGCACTCCTTTGGCGGAGATTGTTTCGTTGTATCCGCTTGAAGAGATGGAGATATCGGATACTTCCGCATGGAGCATTTCGGCACCGGCAAGGAGCTTGATTCTTCCTCCGAAGACCAGATTGTCACCGATAGGGGTATTCAGTCCGTAAGCTACTTCAACGAAGGTCTGGTTGTCAAATGTCACCTCCGGGATGGACAAAGTCCCGTCCGCTCCATCTTTCATGTATTTGAAAAGATTCTTTGACGCTGAGATTCCGTTGATGGAGCGTATATTGAAATCAACGGTGTGGAACATCCTGTCCGTCTTGAAGCCGAATGCAAGAACGTTGGTATTGACGTTCAAAGAGGCTTGATTCTTGTCATGAAGACCCTTGAGGAACTCTGAAGACGATACTTCAGGATGCCTGAAAGTTCCCACCTTGCCATTACTCAAAGGAAAGTAGAAAGAATCTATTCCGACATTGCCCTGCAGATTGACGTTTACGTTGCTGATTGCGGGCAGAGCGATGAAATTGCGTGAAGGACGCAGAGCGGGATTCATCCTGTATGAGTATGTATACCCCTCAAGGAAATATCCGGTCGAGAAGTCCTGCGCGGAAGCGCATATGAAGGCAAGCGATATAATAATTGTTGAAAGTATTCTTTTCATGACGCGGAAGGTTAATGTTATTTGACTGTAGCTCCTTTCGGAAATTTGATTTTGACATCACTTAGAGCGATGTAGTTCCCCTGGTTGAGATGTACAGTAGGAACAGAAGTCGACAGAACGAGAGAAAAGCCGTAGAAATTGAATTCACTCACGGATGAGAATGTCAAGTCAATCTTTGTTTCCTTGCCTTTAGAAACAGTAAAATCGGAAGGAGTTACTGATATCTTGTCCGAGGGAAGAAGATCGTAATTCCCCTCAGCATTCATTTGTTCCTCAATTGGGAGGACAGTTGCCCTCATCTGGTAAGGGAAATCAGTAGTGACGGTCGCCGTCAATTCAATTTCGGTTGTATACCAATTCGTTCCGAATGCGTATCCTATATCAGTAAGAATGGTCCCCAACATATAACCGCCCTGTATGGCGGGAAGTGTCATTGAAAAGTCATCACCCTGCCATATGACATCCTGCCTGCCGTTAGTCAAAGCGGAAGCATAGTAATAGAATGGGCCTGCCTGACTTTTTGAAGCTTTGCCAACATGATAAGTCTTATCGACCTTCTCCATATCATATTTGTCATTGACACAAGACAACATGGAAGCGAGGGAAGCCAACACCAGAATAATTGATAGCAGTGGTCTTTTCATGGAAATAATGGAATTGAATTTTTTGCGGCTGCAAAAATAGGGAAAGTGCTCAAGATATGCAAAGACAATCAACAACTATCCGGGAATTACAAGAGAAAGAAGTACATAAAAAAAGGAGGCGCACTGGGCGTCTCCTTTTTTATCGTATTGTTGATCAATCTTATTTGATAACAACGGCACGGTTGAGGGCGAGCTTAGCGTAGTCGTCAACACCACCACGAGAAGAAACGTTGAGCTTGCTAGCGTCAACACCGCAGTTCTTCACGAGATAATCCTTGACAGCGTTAGCACGAGCGAGAGCGATTCTCTCGTTGGTAGCTACAGAACCGGTAGCCTTGTCAGCAGAACCTACTACATCGAATACCTTATCAGAAGCGGAGTTCTTGATAACGTTCTCAGCGAAGAAGTCGAGGTGAGCTTTCTCACGATCGGAGATCTTAGAAGAGTTGAGGTCGAAGTAAGTACGGGTAACAGGATCAACATCACCACCAACCTTAACATAAACTGTGTCGGGCTTGCGGTTCTTGAGGTCGTCGATCTGCTTCTTGAGGGCAGCGTTCTCATCCTCGAGCTGCTTTACGCGGCGAGCGAGAGCATCGTACTCAGCATCGGTGTGCTTGTTGGGAACGATGACGGGAACGATAGATGAGTGACGGTCGAAGTTGGTCCTACCGAGGTTGAAGATGAGGCCGAGGGTAGCGGAAACAGGCCAGTAGTACCTTTCGCTCTCAACACCCTTTGCATTGTACTGACCAGCCTTGGTCATCATTGCATTGAGGTCGAGGAAGAGGTCAACATGGTTTCCAAGACGGAAGTCGTTGAGGATACCGCCGTTGACTACGAACTCCTGATCCCACTGATCAGCGTTCTCGTTCACCTTAACCCAGTTGCCACCGAATCCGGCGTAAGGGATGATGTCCCAGAAACGGGTCTCTTTGTAGCCTGAGAAAGCGTTTGACATGTTCCACAGTACGTCTACGAGAGCTGAGTTCTGCTTGTAGGTACCGAAGTCAGCACCACGGGAAGCGTTGGTGAGTCCCCTCCAACCGACGCGTGCTCCAACTGAAGGAGTGAACCACTTGCCAACATTGACGTTGGTAGCGAGACCACCCTTACCGGCAGCGTTGTCGATTGAATAAAGACCAGCGTTGTAACCAGCGCCAAGACCGATGAACCAGTTGTCACCGAACCTGTTGGTCTCATAAGAACCGCGGACGACTTTTCCGTTCTCGTCACGGTTGCCGTTCTCCTGAGCTGAAGCGCTGAAGGAGAAACCGAGGAGTCCTGCGACAGCAAGAGCTCCAAGAATAGTTTTAATTCCTTTCATGTCTATAAATAAGAATTAATTAATAATTTGTAATTTCAAACCACATTGTCCCGTTTATACTTCGGGCCAAAATACGTTGCAAATATACTAAAAGTTTCTTATTTCCAAAAGTTTTACGAATATTTAGCAAGTTTCTGATATTTATGTTCAATCATCATTGATTCACAATGACTAGTAACGATTCAATACCTGAAAACCTGTCACCAAAAGCAAATATTTGTCACCCAAAAAGACAATCCGCGGAGCACTTTATGGCCAATACCTCAGACATATACCGGGAATTTCTCTTTTTTTGTTGCCTTTGTACGGAATTTGCAGGTACAGTAACCGCAACACACAATTCCACATATGAAATTCAAACTTGTTTCACCATACGAAGCGTCCGGAGACCAGCCCCAGGCGATAAAAGGGCTCTGCGATGCACTATCTTCAGGGGTTGACGCCGTAACTCTTCTGGGAGTGACGGGATCGGGAAAGACTTTCACGATGGCCAACGTCATCGAAAAATTGCAGCGTCCGGCCCTCATTCTTAGTCACAACAAGACTCTTGCGGCCCAGCTCTACGGAGAATTCAAGTCATTCTTCCCCGACAATGCCGTCGAGTATTTCGTATCATATTACGACTACTACCAGCCGGAAGCATACATTCCTTCCACTGATACATATATAGAGAAGGACCTGAGCATAAACGACCAGGTCGACAAACTCAGGCTCAGCGCCGCTTCCGCCCTGATGTCAGGACGAAGGGATGTGATAGTAGTCTCGAGCGTATCGTGTCTCTACGGCATAGGCAACCCTGAGGACTTCAAGGCGCAGACCGTGACCCTCAAAGTGGGAGAACACCGTTCCCTTACACAACTCCTTTACCAGCTTGTCGAAGCCCTCTATTCAAGGACGGAGACGGATTTCAAGAGAGGAACATTCAGAGTGAGGGGAGATACTGTCGACGTGTACCTCGGAGGAGCCGACGAAGCCGTACGCGTCGAATTCTTCGGTGACGAAATCGATGCCCTTTCTCTAATTGATCCCCTCACCGGAGCACGTCTTGAATCACTCACCGAAGTTCCCATCTACCCCGCGAACAACTTCGTCACCACAAAGGAAAGGGGTCTGAAGGCCGTAAACCAGATACAGGACGACCTTATCGAGCAGATAAAGTATTTCGAGGAGACGGACCGCCCCGCCCATGCGAAAAGGCTCAAACAGAGGGTGGAATACGACCTGGAAATGATAAAGGAGATGGGCTACTGTCCCGGTATCGAGAACTACTCCAGATATCTGGACGGGAGAAGCCCGGGGCAAAGGCCTTTCAGCATCATAGACTATTTCCCGAAAGACTTCATCCTCTTCATTGACGAGAGCCATGTGACCGTACCGCAGATCAGGGCTATGTACGGAGGGGACCATTCCCGCAAGTCCGTCCTCATCGAATACGGTTTCCGTCTCCCGGCAGCCGCCGACAACCGTCCGATGACCTTCGAGGAGTTCGAATCCGTGACCGGCCAGACCGTGTATGTGAGCGCGACCCCTGCCGAATATGAACTCGAGAAATCCGAAGGCCTCGTCATCGAGCAGGTTGTCCGTCCCACCGGCCTTCTCGACCCTCCGATCGAAGTGAGACCCACCAAGAACCAGGTCGACGACCTTCTCGAAGAAATCCGGAAACGTTCCGAAGCCGACGAAAGGGTCCTCGTCACCACCCTCACCAAGAGGATGGCTGAAGAGTTGAACAGCTACTTCGAGAAAATGGGAGTAAGGTGCCGCTACATCCATTCAGATGTCGACACCACCGAGAGGGTCGAAATCATCGAAGACTTCAAGAACGGTCTTTTCGATGTCCTTGTCGGAGTGAATCTCCTCAGGGAAGGTCTCGACATCCCGACCGTGTCGCTCGTCGCCATCCTCGACGCCGACAAGGAAGGCTTCCTCCGCTCCGGAAGGTCACTCACCCAAACGGCCGGTAGAGCCGCCAGGAACGTGAACGGTCTCGTGATCATGTATGCCGACTCCATCACCAAGTCCATGCAGGAGACCATCTACGAAACCGACCGGCGCCGTACACGCCAGATGGAATACAACAAGCTGCACGGCATCACCCCGAAACAGGTTTCCGTGAAACACAATATCCTGATAAGCGAACTGGGAGGGTCCAAAGACACCAAGCCCGCCAGAGGAATCGCCGGAAGGGTCAGTGCCGCCAACTCCTACGACGACCCCACCTACATCCCTACCCCTTCGGAACTGGGCAAAGGAGAAATCACCGTCAGCTTCGGACACGATTCCAAGAGGGATTCCAACTCCGCATTCAAGGACGGATATATCCAGGCTGACCTGGCCGCTGTTCTGCAGGATCCCGTCATCCGCTCCATGTCAAGGGAGCAGGTGGAGGCCTCCGTGGAAAGCACAAAGAAGAAGATGCAGAAAGCGGCTGCGGATCTGGATTTCCTTTCCGCCGCCAAATATAGGGACGAAATGTGGGCTCTTCAGGAGTACCTCAAGGTTTGGAAAGACAAGTAGCCTCACCGACAATTCCCCCGGCTTTTCGGAAGAAAGGTGTTGGTTTTGACAAGGCATTTGCCTATCTTTCGGAAACAAAGAATATTGCGACGGACCGTAATCGCTTCATCTGCTTATGGATACGATAGACACTCTGTTCCCGCACTACGACGAAAAGGGACGTGACCTGATTCGCCGTTCATACGACATCGCAGCCGAGTCTCTTGACGGAAAGACAAGGGACAACGGTCATCCTTTCATGGAACATCCGACCAACGTGGCCCTCATCGTCTCTGACGAAATCGGACTGCAGGCCGAATGTGTCGCCGCCGTGTTCCTTCACGAAGCCGGAAGGCTGAATCCCGACCACAAAAACGATCTTTCGGGATTCCCCCATGACGTTGTCACAATGGTGGACGGACTTGACAAGATCGCGACCATCAAGCCAAAGGACACCCGTCTGGAAGCGGAGAACTACAAGAAACTCATCGTCCAGTATTCCACCGATCCCAGGGTCACTGTCCTCAAGATAGCGGACCGCCTCGAAGTGATGCGAAACCTCGAGATGTTCCCCAAGGCTTCGAAGGAAAGGAAGATCCTTGAGACCCTGATGCTCTATATCCCGCTGGCCCACCAGTTGGGACTCTACAACATGAAAAGCGAAATGGAAGACATCTACTTCCGCTTCGCCGAACCCGAGCAGTACAGGAGCATCACCAACAAGCTCAAGGCGACCCAGAAGGACCGCGAGAAACTCACCGCCGAGTTCATCGAACCTCTGAAGAAGAAACTCTCAGATGCGGGAATACATTACAAGCTGAAGATCAGGACCAAGACGGCATATTCCATCTTCAAGAAGATGAAAAAGCAGAAGGTCCCCTTCGAAGGAGTCTATGACGTGTTCGCCATCAGGTTCATAATCGACTGCGAGCCCGACAGCAAAATAGAGAAGGACCTCTGCTGGAAGGTGTATTCATACGTGACCGAGGAATACGAACCTGACACCAAGCGTCTTCGCGACTGGCTGACGAACCCCAAGCCCAACGGATACGAGTCCCTTCACATAACGGTCAAGAACAAGGACGACGCCTACCTCGAAGTCCAGATAAGGACAAAGAGGATGGACGATGAAGCCGAAAACGGTCATGCCGCACACTGGTCATACAAGGGGATAAAACATGAGGCGAGCCTCGACAAATGGCTTACGAGCGTAAGGTACAACCTTGAACACGGGAGCACCGCATCCTCAGACGAACTTCCCCAACCTCCGGACAAGGAGATCTTCGTCTTCACGCCCTCCGGAGAACTGAGGATCCTGCCGAAAGGAGCCTCCGTCCTTGATTTCGCATTCAACATCCACTCCAACCTCGGCGTCAGATGTACGGGAGGAAGGGTCAACGGCAAAGCCGTCCCGATCAAGGAAAAGCTCTCCACTGGTGATGTGGTCGAGATAATGAGCGGAAAGAACCAGAAGCCATCGGCCGACTGGGTGAACTACGTCGTATCGTCCAAAGCGCGAAACAAGATCCGTCAGGTACTCCACGAAGCGGAGTTCCGTGAAGCCGCCGAAGGCAAGGAACTTCTCCAGCGACGGCTGAAGAACTGGAAACTTGAACTTCCCGACGAGATGCAGGTGGAGTTCATGAAGAAGAACCGCTACCCTACGATCAAGGAGTTCTACTGCGCCCTCGGGAACGGTTCACTTGACGTGAACGTCGTCAAGTCCTTCATCCTCGAGCATGACGAGAAGGAGGCCGAAGCCATCGAGGCGGCAAGAGCGGCAAGCGCGGACAAACCCAAGTGGGAGGCAAAGCAGAATGACGGAGGAGACGACATCCTCGTCATAAACGCCAAGAACCTCAAGGGTCTCGACTACAAGATGGCGAAATGCTGCAACCCGGTATTCGGCGACGACGTGTTCGGATTCGTGACAAGGGATTCGGGAATCAAGATCCACAGGATATCCTGCCCGAACGCTTCCCGTCTCATTGAAATGTACCCCTACAGGATCCAGAAGGTCAAATGGGCGGAAAGCCCGTCATCGGGTTCATTCCAGTCGACGATCAGGGTGATAACCGACCTTGAACCCCATGTGATCAACCAGATAATGGATATAGTGGGAACTTTCAAGGCGAGCCTCCGCGCGTTCAACGTCACGGAGAACAACAGAACCGGAACCTACGACATAACGATGAAGGTCTCGGTTCCCTCTACGATGGAACTGGACAAGGTGACTTCGATGATAAGGAACCTTCGCAGTACCCACAAAGTAACCAGACAGTAGCGCTACGCCACAGTGGAGAAAAACGATGCCGGGAGATCACCTTCCGGCATTTCTTGCATTCAGAGCCGCCTGGAAAGCCCTGGCATTGCTCAGATGCTCAGGATAGGATGCGGCGAAACGGTGAGTTCCGTCCATGTCCGGAGAGGCGCAGAAATAAAGGTACCCGTGGGTATCGGGGTTGAGAACGGCCTCAAGCGCGGCTTTCTGGGGAACCATGATGGGTCCCGGAGGAAGTCCCGCATACATGTAAGTGTTGTAAGGGGAATCTATCTCCAGATGCCGGTTCAGGATCCTGTTGACGCTGAATCCCAGAAGATAGGCAACCGTGGGATCAGCCTGGAGCCTCATTCCGATCTTCAGACGGTTAAGATACACTCCCGCTATCGACGGCATCTCGGGCACGTGGTTCGTTTCTCCCGAAACTATCGAAGCCAGGACTGACACCTGCTTGGGATTGAGGGAGAGTTTTTTCGCCTTGGCCAGATTCTCTTCCGTCCAGAAGGAATCATACGCTTTCTTCAAACGCTCCAGAATCTCCTCCATCGACTCCGTCCAATACACTTCGTAGGTGTCGGGGATTATGAGAGAGAACACATCCTTCGGAGTGAAGCCGAATTTACCCAGGAGCTCGGGATTCCTGAGGGCAACGACAACGTCAAGGGAATCCACCATCATCTGGGAAGATATCTTCTTCGCGATCACCGTATCGCTTCTCATCGAGCCGGAAAGTACCAGATTCACGGGAGACTGCCATCCGTTCGTCACCATCCTTGCGACGTACATGCTGGAGTTGGACGGTATCACTGTATAGTGCCCCGGTTTTATGTCGGCATGCTTGAGCTGAGAGGAAAAGGACCTACGCAGACTCCTTTCCTTCTTGACGCCGCACTTCTCCCTTATCTGGGAAATGACATCCTCCGCCGAAGTCCCGGGATACACATAGAGTTCCGCTCCGGAAGTGAAGTTGGAACTTCTCCTGTCGTAGTATGCACCATAAAGAAGAGTTCCACCGACTATGGCGACCAAAGCCAGAAGGATGAGTATTATGCCTACGGCACCATTCTTTCTGCCGCCTTTTTTCACCTTGTTTTCAGACATCGGAAACTATTTCTTGATCCTCAGGGCCCTTCTCAGAAGGGATGTGTCCTCACGGAGAAGGACCGTATCACCTTCCCTCAGGACGGGATTCACTGAAGAATATGAATTCAACTTGACGAGGGATTCCCTCTTGACGGCGAACCTCTGTGCGATATCGCGGAGATTTTCACCGTCCTTTTCGACTATGTACTTGTCAAGGCCTTTCTCGGTATCGCCTTTCTTCGCCTGGAGATAGACCACCGTTCCGGGAAGGAGTTCCCTCTGGGATGAAAGGTCATTGTAACGGAGGATTTCCTTCGGGAAGAGATCGTACGAAGAAGCTATTGAAGAGTAGGTATCTCCCTCAATCGAGTATATGAAAGGAACACCGTTCCTCGTATAGACGGGACGTGACAGGGAGAAGCGGAAAGTTTCTCCGGACTTTTCGACCCTCTTGGCTTCCTCCATGGAAAGGGGTGAAGGAGGGAGGACTTCCTGGGTAGCGTCAACGTACTCCTCCTCGATCTCCTCGACCTGCTCGGCGGTCATAATGTCGGGGGCTATCTCCTGGACATGCTTTCTGGCCTCTTTCCTCCGGCGCTTTTCTTCCTTTTTCGCCTGCCTTGCGGACTTTCCGGAACTCTTCGAGACCTTCTCCCCGGATGAAGAGGTTTCACTTATTTTCACTCCGCTGTATGCAGCCGCATCCTTGACGCTCATCCTGTCAAACTTCTGGAGATCATTCTCCTCGATGAGTTTGATGAGTTTCGAAGGGTATGCGGGATCGGTAGCGTAACCGGCCTTCTTCAGTCCGTTCGCCCAAGCCTTGTAGTCGGTCGTCCTGTTCTCGAAGAGGAACTTGTAACGGTCCCAGTATCGTAGGAAATCCGAATGGTCACGGAAGGATGCGAACGGATCGTCATAAACCCTGAAGCACTCATTCTTGGCGTCGTCATCCTGCCTCATGCTCTTACCCTTCCAATCATGGCACTTGATTCCGAAATGGTTGTTGCCCTTTGTGGCCAGAGTGGACTGGCCCGCATTGGATTCGAGGAGGCCCTGTGCCAGGGTTATGCTGGCGGGTACTCCGGAACGGTACATTTCACTGACGGCAACGGCCGCATACTTTCGGATGTAGTCCTCCTTGGGGGAGGCGGCCATATATGTGACGGCTCCGGCGATGATTCCGACAAGAAGCATGGGTACTGCCAGAAGGAATCGGGCCGGTCTTTTGCTGGAAAAAGAAAGTCCTTGTTTCATCGTGAAAATATTTTCCGGAAGTGCAAGTTAGCGAATTAAAGTGAAAAAGAGTCCTATCTTCCCGCTCTTTCCACCTTGTCCTTCATCGGGACATCAAAAACCTCGCCATCGGAAGCCGCATGTGTATCCGGGAATATGCTTTTGCACTCCGCTTCAAAAAGCGACAGGTCCCTGCAGCGTGAAGAATAATGGCCAACTATCAATTTACCCGCTCCCGCTTCTCGCGCGACCGTCGCCGCCTGGAAAGTCGTGGAATGATGCCTCGCCACCGCTTTATCTTCATACTCCCCGACATAAGTGGCTTCATGATAGAGGATATCGACTCCCTTCACCCACGAGGAAAGTTCAGGGAAAGGGGCGGTGTCGCTCACATAGGCATAACTTCTTGGAGAATAAGGACGGTACGCGGCATCACTGAGACGGATGACGGAACCGTCTTCACGAACGACGTCCTCCCCCCTTTTCAGGGTACCTATCTCAGTAAGCGAAAGACCGTACTTTTCAACAGCATCCTTCCACACGTTCATCGGAGGCACCTTCTCCCTGAAGAGGAAACCGAACGTGTCGATACCGTGATTGAGAGGGAAAGCGAGAACCTCTGTCGATTTGGTGGAAAGGATGACTTCGGGGGATTTCATCGAGAGGGGCGTGAACCTTATCTCGAACCCCAATCCGGTCCCCCAGTAAGACAGGAAGAATTTCAACACCGGTGCGAAATTCGACGGTGCGAAAATGTTCAGAGGAACGCTCCTGCTCAGCATCCCCATGGTGGAGAGCAGCGGGAAAAGCCCGAAAAGATGATCGCCGTGGATATGGGAAATGAAGATCGAATCCAACTTCATTATCGGGATACCGTAACGGATCATCTGCTGCTGTACACCCTCTCCGCAATCTATCAAGAAGGAGCGCCCATGTACCTCCAGTACATGAGCGCTCTGATATTTTCCGACGACCGGCATGGCCGAAGCCGTGCCAAGAATCCTCAGTGTGAAATTCATCACAGAAGGGGATGATTATTCACCCTTTGCGAGTTTGTCCTTGAGAGCTGCGAGCTCGGAGATGTCACCGAGGGTGGTCTTCTCGATATTGGAGTTGATCTTCTTCACAGCCTTCTTGGTGTTGTCAGCCTCAGTAGCGGCCTTAGCCTCCTTTACCTCAACGTAAGTCTTGGCGTGGGAAACGAGGACCCTACGGGTAGAACGACGGAGTTCGACGATCTTGAAAGGAAGAGTCTCACCTACGACAGCAGCCTTGCCATCTTCCTTGACGAGATCACGTGAGAAGCAGAATGCCTCAACGCCGCCCTCGAGGGTGATGTTGGCTCCCTTGTCAGTAAGGGAAGCGACTGTTCCGTCAACAACTGTTCCGACAGGGAACTTGCTCTCGAGCTCATCCCAAGGGTTGGGAAGAAGCTGCTTGTGACCGAGGCTGAGTTTGTGGTTGGCCTCATCGAAGTCGAGGATGACGACGTCGATCTTGTCACCGGGCTGAACCATCTCTGAAGGATGTTTGATCTTCTCCCAAGAGAGGTCGCTGATGTGAACGAGTCCTTCGATACCGTCCTCGATCTCAGCGAAGACACCGAAGTTGGTGATATTGCGGACAACTGCGGTCTGCTTGGATCCGATGGGATACCTCTCGCGGATGTTCTCCCAAGGGTTGGGAACGAGCTGCTTGAGTCCGAGGGACATCTTGCGGGCCTCACGGTCGAGTGAGAGAACCTGAGCCTCAACTTCCTCACCTACCTTCAGGAAATCCTGGGCGATGCGGAGACGAGGTGACCAAGACATTTCGGAGACGTGGATAAGACCTTCGACACCGGGCTTGATCTCGATGAATGCACCGTAGTCAGCGATGAGAACAACTTTACCCTTAACCTTGTCACCGACCTTCAGGTCAGGATCGAGGCTCTCCCAAGGATGGGCGGTAAGCTGCTTGAGACCGAGGGCGATCCTCTTCTGCTGCTCGTTGAAGTCAAGGACAACGACCTTGATCTTCTCATCGAGAGAGACGATCTCCTCAGGATTGTTGATGCGGCCCCAAGAGAGGTCGGTGATGTGGATGAGACCGTCAACACCGCCGAGATCAACGAATACACCGTAGTTGGTGATGTTCTTGACGGTACCCTCAAGAACCTGACCCTTCTCGAGCTTGCCGATGATCTCGCTCTTCTGCTTCTCGAGTTCAGCCTCGAGGAGAGCTTTGTGGGAGACGACGACATTGCGGAACTCCTGGTTGATCTTGACGATCTTGAAGTCCATTGTCTGCTCAACATATGCATCGTAGTCGCGGATGGGCTTGATGTCGATCTGTGATCCGGGGAGGAAGGCCTCGATTCCGAATACGTCGACGATCATACCGCCCTTCGTGCGGGTCTTGATGAAGCCCTTGACAACATCCTGGTTGTCGTAAGCCGCATTGACCATATCCCAGGAACGGAGCTGGCGTGCTTTCTTGTGTGAGAGGATGAGCTGACCCTTGCGGTCCTCAGCTGACTCCACGTAAACTTCTACCTTGTCACCGACTTTGAGTTCAGGGTTGTAACGGAACTCGGGAGCGGGGATGACACCTTCACTCTTGTAACCGATGTTGACGATAACTTCCCTCTTGTTGATACCGGTAACGGTTCCCTCGACGACGTCATTCTCGACGACCTTTGAGAGGGTCTGATCATAAGCAGCCTCGATAGCGGTCTTGTCAGACTCGCCATAGATGCTCGCCTCGTTCTCGAATGCATCCCAGTCGAACTCCTCGGGAGCGACGGAAGCATTGCTGAACTTCCTGGTTTCTTTTACGACAGGCTCCTGTGCTTCAGGCTGCTCTGCCGGGTTGATGATTTCTTCTGCCATAATTTTTGATAAAAAACTAGTGGTTTAACATTATTTATTGAGCCCTCCGGAAAAGAAAAAATGCCCTCCTCCGGAAAAAGGCGGGCAAATATAGTGATTTTTTTCTGACTGACAATGCTTAAGCGGTCATTTTCCGAAAAATCAGTCCTCTAATCAAGTTTGAAGATGACGGGGAATGTGTAAGTCACAGGAACCGGATTCCCTTTCGAACGTCCGGGAGTCCACTTCGGGGAAGAAGACACGACCCTCACCGCTTCGGCGTCCAGCAGTTCATTCACTCCACGGAGCACCTTGACATCTTTCACGGAACCGTCAATGTCAACAACAAAAGTTACGGTAACCCGCCCCTGTACCTTGGCCGCTTTCGCCTCCTCGGGATATTTGAGATTGGATGTGACCCACTTGGAGAATTCATTCGCATCACCTCCATTGAAAGTTGGTTTTTCGTCGATCAGCTGGAAGGGTACGCTTTCGCCTTGGGGGAGTTCGCCCGCATTCTTTGTGACTATCATTATCACACCGTCGGCTTTGCCTGACATGGCTTTTGCCGCTTCGTCCTTCAGGACCGTGATGGATTTGATGTCATTCGGGTTGATGTCGTCAAGCTTTCCTTCGAATTTCTTTCCGTCCACGAAGATCTCCGCATCGGGGTCGGCGGGATCATTCCTATGGACCAGTTCCCTGAAACTTTCGGCGGACTGGGGGTCGGAGAACAACTCTGAAGTGGATTTGGAATCCCCCTTCAACTGGAATATCACCGGGAAAGTGTAAGTCACCGCCACAGGTTCTCCCTTCATCTTGCCGGGAGACCATTTCGGGGAAGCACTCACAACTCTCACGGCCTCATTGTCCAAAAGTTCATGCGCTTCGCGGAGGACTTTCACTCCATAGACGGATCCGTCCTTTCCGACGGTAAACTGGAGAGTCACCCTTCCCTGGATATTGTTGTCTTTCGCCTCCTTGGGATAAACGAGTTGGGAATTCACCCACATCGAGAACTTACTGGCGTCACCTCCGTCAAAGGTGGGTTTCACTTCTACCATCTGGAAAGGGACGCTGCCATCGTTCTGGGGCGACTGCTGGATGCCTTGGGGTTCGACATACACGACTTTCGTCCTGGAATTCGCCAGAAGGCAAGCCGCGAAAAGGGGTACAACGAGAAGGAGTCTCGCCAGAGGTCGGCGGGAGGATATCGATGCGTTCATCATGTCAATACGGTTTTTGAGATTGCCGGAGGTGAGATTGCTGACTAACGGATATCCTCCGCTGGAAAGCACTTCCTCCACTAAAAAGATCTGGTAATCCGTCACCCGGACACCGGAATCGATAACGGCAGCATCAGCCTGGAACTCATGAATGGAGCGAAGATCTTTCCTCAGAAGCCAAACGAAAGGATTGAACCACTGAAGGGCGCATACGGCTCCGCAGAGCTGGATATCGGCGGAATGCCCCAAACGGACATGGGCCTTTTCATGAGTGACAAGGGCCCTGTCGGGAGAGGGCATATCATTCTCGGGTACGACCATAGTGGAAAAGAAGCTGAAAGGAACCTTTACCTTTGAAGAAACTTTCACCTCCGTTCCGTCCGGAAGGACTGCATCCGAAGAGGATGATATTAACCTTCGGACGGAAGCGACCGCATAAATGTTGTACAGAAGAACCGCCACTGCGCCAATGCAGTAAAGAACAGTAAGAACTCCCCATACCGACACGGTTCCCGCATTCAGTGCAGGTTGAGTGTCAAAAAGAACGGGTTCACCCGCTGACACAGTCTCCGTCGGAAGCTCGACCGTCCTGGTGAAGGTCAGTACAAGCAGAGGCACAACGAAGGAGAAAGCCATCGTGGCAAGAAGGTATACGCGACTTTCCGCATGAAGGGTTTTTCCCCTCAAGGTGAAGCGCCACAGGAGATAGAAAGCGGCCAATACGGCGGAGGCTTTCAGGATGTATACGAGAAACGCTTCCATTGCTTCAATCTTTTTGTTCAGACTGCTCTTTCTTCAGTTTTCTTACGAGCTGCTCAAGTTCCTCAAGGCTTATCTTCTCTTCACGTACCAGGGAAGACACCGCGCTGAGATAGGAGTTGCCGAAAAAGTTGTTGACCAGACCGGAAAGGGAATCACTTCGGAAATCCTCCTTCCCCACTATCGGATAATAGCGGTAGCCGTTACCGAAGGTTTCGTGGCCGAGGAAGCCGTCCTTTTCAAGGGTCCTCACCTGGGTGGAGAGGGTGTTGATATGGGGACGCGGCTCGGGGTAGAGTTCGAGCATGTCCTTGACGAACATCTTTCCGTTCGCCCAGAACTTCTCCATGATGTACATCTCTTTTTTAGTCAGTTTGCGCATATGATATAAAAAGTACTTTTTGGATGTGATGAGGGACAGGTCCACCTATCCCCACCGCAAACATAGGGAGAATATTTTTAATTTCCAACTAAAAATGATAGTTCAACTAATTGTTTTCTTGTTTTTGCTTTTCAAGACACTGCGCAAACGAAAAAAGCTCCGGAAAATCCGGAGCTGTCGATCTGCTGTTCGCTATTCCTCTTAGAGGAGTTTCCTTCTGTTGAAGATGAAAAGGACCAATCCCAGGAGGAAAAGCATGAAAAGGAGTATGCCGAGCCAGGCGAGAGGCCATTCCGCCAAAGGAAGCTTGACGTTCATTCCGTAGAAACTCGCCACCAAAGTGGGAGGCATCAGAAGGAGCGATATGACCGTGAATATCTTCATGATCCTGTTCTGGTCCAAGTTGATAAGACCGACTACGGTTTCCTGGAGATATTCCAATCGTTCGAAACTGAAGTTCGTGTGGTTGATAAGGGACGAGATATCCTGCTGGAGGACATTGAATTTGGCCTCCAGTTCATCGGGCAGCTTGTCGCTCTTGAGGATGTTGGTGATGAGACGCTGCTTATCGACGATGTTCTCCCTCACGATCATCGTGTTTTCCTGTAGCTGGTTGATATCCAGGAGGAAATCCTCATTGATGTCCTCCTGCTGGTTGATCCTCTTGCTGTACTGGCTGATTTCCTTACTCATCAGCTCGATCATATCGGCATCGAGGTCAACCCTCTGGTCGAGGATATAGACGAATACCCAGTAACCGTTGGGGAACATGCGGGGACGCCCCTGAAGACGACGCTTCAGTTCAGTGAAAGTTCTGAGGGGGACATCCCTCAGAGTCGTGAGCACACCGTCAACCAAAGTGAAGGACACCGCCTCCATCGTATACTCCTCTGGACCCGGCATCAGGAAGTTGGTGTTCGCGAAAATTGCCGTCTCGCTTTCCGTGAAACGTGAAGAACTCTCGATCTCCTCGGCTTGTGCCCTGCTCTGGATCTCGACGCCGAGAAACGCCTCGACTGCCCTCTTCTCGTCACCTTCCGGTTCAAACAGGTCAATCCACACAACGTCGGACCTACTGAAGGCACGAAGGTCGGTTTCCTGCTTGGAAAGCTCGATCATTCCGTTAACTCTGTAGAAGATATCTATCATGGCTCTTCCTCCCATACCGGGATTTCACCCGGCTTTAGTTCCGGCGGACGGCTTTCTTTCGGCCGGAACGGTTAATACTAAGCCTGTCACACACTTTCGCTGTAGGCAGACATGGGTTTTACAGTGCCGACATTACGGAAAAGTCAGCCTGCAAAGATAAGCAAAAATACTTTCGCTGAAAGTGGGCCGAATCAGAAAATGAGCCCAAGAATGTGAATATTTTCCGAAAACAACCGAAAAAGGACTAAAAAACGCCCAGAAGGACATTCAATCCGATAAGAAGGAGTACACATCCGCCGACATATAGGGCGGGACGGCCGAAACGCTTCCCGACGGCACTTCCCCCGATGATTCCGAGAACGACGGTAAGGAACGTGACGAGAGCGATGGCGACTCCTTCAGGAAGAGAGGACCCTACGGTCCTTCCGTCCATGGCCATAGAGACTCCGACTGAAAGGGCGTCAATGCTGGTCGCCAATCCCCCTATCATGACATTACGGAATCCGGACAGGTTCCTTTCCTCCATTTCGCCCTTGAATGCGTCCCGGAGCATGCTTCCTCCCACATACAGAAGAAGCAGGAATCCTATCACGTGGGCCGCATCCATGAGATAACCCGAAACCAGATCCCCGAGGAATACGCCGGCGAAGAAAAGAGCGGTCTGGATGAAGGCGAAAGCTCCTGAAACGGGGAGGATATCCTTCCAGTTCCTTCCGCGGAGTGAAACGCTGGAGCAGGCCGATACCGCGAAACAGTCGGCGCAAAGGGCAAGGGCCAGGAGAATGGCTTGGGCAAGTCTCAGAAGCATGAACTCTATGGCCTGAATTCCTGACGGTTGACGATGGACCGTCCCAAAGTGAGCTGGTCCGCGTACTCGAGGTCATCTCCGAATCCGAGACCCCTGGCGAGCGTGGAAACCTTGATGCCGAACTTCTCTATCTGACGGTAGATGTAGAAAGCGGTAGTCTCACCTTCAACATCTCCGCTGAGAGCCAGGATGATTTCGACGGGAGCGTCGCTTTCGGAGCGGAGTGCGGCCACCCTCTGGACAAGTTCCCCGATCGTAAGGTCAGAGGGTCCTATGCCGGCTATAGGGGAAATGATTCCGCCCAGAACATGGTAAAGGCCATGGAACTGGCCGGTGTTCTCGATGCTCATCACATCCCTCACATCAGACACCACGCATATAGTGCGGGTGTCACGTGAAGAGTCACTGCATATGGAACACTTCTCCCCGTCGGATATCATCATGCACGTAGAGCAATAACGGACATCGTCCCTAAGATGGAGAATCGCTTCAGCGAAGCGGTGCACATTCTCCTGGGGCTGACGCATAAAGTGAAGGGCAAGACGGAGTGCACTCCTCTTCCCCACTCCGGGAAGGGAGCTTATGGCCTCAACGGCATCTTCAAGAAGTTTCGACGGATACCTTTCCTTAAGCATCGCCTCCCTCCTTGTAAGCGGTGACGGCCGCTCTCACCTGTCCGTGCTTCAGGAGAAGAGCCTTGGCCTTTTCATAATCGGTGATACCGGTTTCGAGCATGATCATGCGCGTTCCGCGGTCAACGAGCTTGCTGTTCGTGAGCTGCATGTCCACCATGCGGCTACCCCGGACGTGTCCAAGACGTACCATCACCGATGTCGAAATCATATTGAGGACCAGTTTTTGTGCAGTTCCCGCCTTCATACGGGTACTTCCGGTGACGAACTCCGGACCGACCACGACCTCTATGGGAATCTCCGCGGCTTTGGCGACGGGAGAACCGCTGTTGCAGGTTATGCAACCGGTAAGAAGGCCGTGCTCCCTCGCTATCTTGAGCGTTCCTTCGACATAGGGAGTTGTACCGGAAGCGGCAATGCCGACAACGGTATCATCCTCATCAGGAGCGAAGGGCTGCATATCATTCCACCCTCCCTCGGGGTTGTCTTCAGCCGCCTCGACGGCGCTCCTTATGGCCCTGTCACCTCCGGCGATAAGGCCGATGAACATGTCATGTACACCGTATGTGGGAGGAATCTCCGAAGCGTCCACTATTCCGAGCCTTCCGCTTGTACCGGCTCCAATATAGAAAACTCTTCCGCCCCTTTGGGCCCTTTCGACTATCCCGTCGACAAGTTTTTCGATTTGAGGAATTACGGACTCGATGGCGATGGGGACCGATTTGTCCTCGGTATTTATGGAACGCAGGATTTCAGCGGTGGACATCTTCTCCAGATGATCGTAATGCGAAGCCTGCTCAGTTACTCTCAATTGACTCATTTCAGAAAGGTTTTGTCAAGTTCAAAAACACTACACTATTTAAGGGTATCGGGGCAATGATAGAGGATCAATCCTTCTATCGGGGACCCCATTATGCGGGAAAACTTCACCCCGAATTCTTCTCCTATCTTCATCAGGATTTCCTTGTTGGCGTTCCCGAATCCTCCCACAACACCCACGCTGTAGGAAGAAAGGTCATACTGCGAAAGGGCACGGACGAAGAATGAGCGGAAATTCCCGTCAACGAGGTTCCTTACGTACTCGCTCCTGCCGTACCTTTCAAGGATCCACGGGGCGAAAGAGCCGAGGTATTTGGAAGGGGCGGCGCTGCGGTACACGTTCTGGACAACCGTCATGTAGTCGACCGTAAAGTCCCTGGCGAACTCTTCAGACACATCGGCGGGTACCAGTCCCTTCAGGAAGTCCGCCATGAAGAGTTTACCCAGGCACGCTCCACCGCCCTCGTCCCCGAGGATGAAGCCGGCCGAACGGACGTTCTTCACAATCTTTCCGTCTTTGAAAAGGCAGCTGTTCGAACCGGTGCCGAGGATGGCGGCGATTCCGTCGGAATGGCCGCAGACGGCCCTTGCCGCAGCAAGAAGGTCGGAAGCGTATTCCATTTCGGCAGAGGGATAAAGATTGCGGAGAGCCCTGTCAAGATTAACGGCCACCGAAGGGACCTTCTCCCCTTCCGCCGCGATGAGACCCGCCGCATAATAGTGAAGCTCCGTGACCGTTTCATTGGCTCCGGCCGAGCGGAACTGTCCGTAAGCATCTTCAATGATCGCGACTATGGATTCTTCATCCATTACGGCGACATTCATTCCGGGAGTTTTGACGGACACTACCGTTCCGTCACCCATGACGGCGCTCCAATCGGTCTTGGTCGCGCCACTTTCAACTATGATGATCATAACTTTACTCTTTTTGTGCAATCGTATTCCGCAAGGGAAATATCGACAAAGATACTACAATTCCTTTCTGCATCATCACTTCTTCAGAGCCTTCTTGATGGTTGGCATGATATGGTCGACGTACCGCATCATTCCGAGATCCGTAAGGTGGATTCCGTCAACACAGGCTTCCCCGTCATCACCGAGCATACCTTCGGAAGCGACGTAGTACACCTTCTTGGCACCGGAAGCTTTGACCTGACGGAAAACTTCCTTCTGCTGGGCGTTCTTGGAAGTCACCTCCTCACGCATCTTGAGGTCCACTATGGAATGGGGGAAGGTCGGATCTTCAACGAATATGACCGGGACGTCGGGATGAGCCTGGCGTATGATACGGAAGAACTCCAATGCCCTGTCCTTCATCTGCTGTACGGTCGAATTGGGGACGTAGTCAAGGACAATGAGGGAGGGATTCTTCACCTTGGCGATAAGATGGGCGACCTCGAGGTCAAGCTGGGCATTTCCGCTGAAGCCGAGATTGATGACCTCACGATCGAGGCGGCGTGAGATGATGGCCGTGTGGGCCATGCCGGGACGACTTGCGCATCCGCCCTGGAGAATGGAAGTTCCGTACATGACGACGGGACCTTCTGTCGATGGACGCTTTACTGCCGGTCCTTCAAGGGCGTAACCCTCCGGAACTCCGATTTCAAGAGAATCGATGGTATCATAAAGAGGAAGATACAACATGTATTCCCTCATGACAGGCTGCATGTTACCGACAATCTGACGTTCCTTGGACGTGGATGACGTCCAGGTGAAGCCGCTGCCCACGAACATCCACTTTCCGTCAAGAAGGGCGTACAGGTCCAATCCTCCGACCCCGATATCCGTCATATGGGGCATATTGAAGCCGGTATTGTGCCACTTGGCGTGGATGCTCGGAGCATCCGAGCGGAAACGGATATAGAGTCCCGCGGAATTCAACGACAGGTCCCAAAGGGCCTTCCTTGTCGTTGACTCCATCTCGGAAGTGAAACGCTGATAGCGTGAAGAAGTGTTTTCGACAGCCTTCCCGAAAAGAGGGAATGCGGAAGCGTCGGTATAGACGATCTCCCCGCTTTGCGAATAGGCCGAAAGCGGAAGAAGGACCGCCACGAGAGCGAAAAGAAGTTTCATTTTAGAAAACATATGCGGTAAGATTCAGTGTTATCAGATAACGGAAAAAACGGAGAGAGCCTTTTTCAGCTGACATACACTCCCTTTTTCTTCCAGTGGATGTATCCGTAAACGGCGGAAGCAGCATAGGCCACATACAGGAGCGCCATCCAGTTGAGCCCGGCGGCGAGGCACATCACCGTCGAAAGGATGTCAGCGACTATCCAGACCAGCCACTGCTCGGGATAGGACTTGGCGAGCCACCATGTACCGATCGCGCTCATCACGGCGACGACAGCGTCAAGAACCGACTCGCTGTCTCCGATGGCCTTGAGAAGCAGAACCAGAAGGGCACTTCCAACGACAAAGATCCCGAGGCTCACAAGGGCTGTTTTTGCCGAAAGCTTCTCAAGATGGATGGAAGCGTCGGCTTTCCCTTCGGAGAGGTTCTCCTTCATCCGGTCCTTGTCCTTACGCCACTGATACAGCCCCCATACCGATACGAACACATAATATATATTGAGTCCCATGGATGCGTACAGATGCTGCACGGCGAAGGAATAAGCGCATGCGGCTCCAGTCAGTATTCCGACCACCCACATCAGATTCTTCTGGCCTATTTCCAGGATGACGTAGATGATCCCGGTATAGAAGGCGAACTGTTCAATCAAAGAGATGATATCCATAGATGTACTGCCTCCCAAAAGCGGAAGCATCGTACAAAAATATATTTTTTGCGGGAAAAACTCCCACCTTAGGCGTATATTTGCATGAACAAACAACGACAACAGAATCATTCATGGCAGCGACAGAAGACAGAAAATGGAAGATCCTTGAGTCAACGAGGCTTTTTGAGCGCCCATGGCTCACGGTCAGGAAAGATAAGGTCGAACTCCCCTCGGGACAGATAAATGAGGAATTCTACGTCCTCGAATATCCCGATTGGATAAACGTCATAGCTATAACCGAAGACGGGCTCTTCGTCATGGAGAAGCAGTACCGCCACGGCATCGGGGAGATGTCCTATGAAATCTGCGCCGGAGTAATAGAGGAAGGAGAAACACCTCTCGAAGCGGCCAAGCGTGAACTCCTCGAGGAAACCGGTTACGGTGAAGGGGAATGGGAGGAATCCATGGTGATATCGGGAAACGCATCCACCACCAACAACTTCACCCACTCATTCATAGCACGCGGAGTGAAGAAGATCTCCTCACAGCACCTCGACAGGACGGAAGACATCGAGCCCATCCTCATGAACGTCGAGCAGGTGAAGGAACTTCTCGTTTCAGACAAGATCAAGCAGTCACTGATGGCCGCCCCGATGTGGAAGTTCTTCGCCACCGAAGGACTGCTCTGAGACTGACATTCCCTGAAGGCTATCACGAAGCACCAATAAAGCGGAGACCCATAAAAGAAGTCTCCGCTTGTCGTTACCCAAAGATTGGACACACCGTCCTTGATGACATATTTGAGATTGGGCGCCACCTCGATATCCGTGACATGATCAAAAGTTTCCCTCGAAATGACGGTAAGGCGGTTATCGTATCCGGCGACGTATCCTCCGGAATTCACCACGAAGATCTTGTCACCGCAGATAAATCCGGTGAACAGCTTTTTCGAGCGGATGTATGGCGCCAGATAATTATATACATGTAGCATGCTTCCACACCCTTGCACTTACTAATTGCGAATCAGTGAATCTAATGGAACCTTGGTCATCGTTTCCCAGTCCAGTTTATATAAAATGTGGTTATGAAAAACAAATGACTCCATATAACCATCATCTAACTCTTCCATTTCATTCATCACCTTATCATGCAAGGGCATGTATTTTTTGTACTTTCTTTTTTTAAACAATTCTTTCATCTTGTCTCCACAAAGATAAACGTTAAACCCAGGAATGTCCAAAGTCCCATAATCAGAAACGTTTTCAAAGCTTTCACCAGAAACATAATAATTCAAAATCACACTATATTTGTACTTGTACTGTTTATAGCGACGTTTATTATTGTAAATGTCGATAAAACAGATAGATGCGTTATGTCTAGTATATTGATCAATGACATACTCCAAAAAAACTGAATTTTCGCATGAATAAACAGTCAAGTGTTTACTATCTGTAACTGAAAACAAGTATGGAAACAAAATTACAAGTAGTGGAATTAATTTAGAACTCATAATAAGATTGATCGTAAATCGGTCCTTTGCTATTATATCGGATATAATAACCCGAAAACGGGAATTTGTCCATGACTGTTGATTAAAACTTACTCATACAATAGCCTGTCATTTTTTGATGGATATGGCTCACGAGGATGACTATGGATTACGTTTTCCCGCTTGCTGAAAATGACGCACAGGTATGCGCATCGGGCGCAAAAGAAATACTTGCCACCAAAAGCGGCAGCATGAAGGCAACAATGTGAAATGCTCTTTTCATGGTGTGGACGATTGGTAGTGAAGTCTATCAGTGTTATGTTGTTTGTAAATGTATACACATTTCTTGAATTATCCCAAGCTTTTTACCAAAAGCAGAACTACCGCGACAACCGCAAAATGACAACGACAATGGAATGGGAAAAACCTCTCGAAGCCGCCAAGCGTGAACTCCTCGAGGAAACAGGTAACGCTTCCACCACCAACAACTTCACCCACTCATTCATAGCACGCGGAGTGAAGAAGATCTCCTCACAGCACCTCGACAGGACGGAAGACATCGAGCCCATCCTCATGAACGCCGAGCAGGTGAAGGAACTTCTCGTTTCAGACAAGATCAAGCAGTCACTGATGGCCGCCCCGATGTGGAAGTTCTTCGCCACCGAAGGACTGCTCTAAGAAATAGCACCCCTGTAGTGCCGTCTTCCCGACGGTGTGAAAAAAAATATGAAAGCGGAGGCCCCCTTTAATGGAGTCTCCGCTTTCATCTGTCTCTTTCGCCGGAATTCTATCCGGGAAGGAATCTAATATTCTATGTAGATTGCGGGATGAGATGCTCCTACGCCGGCTTCGGCATGCCAATTCGTCTTCGTCAGATCATAATTGAAGCTGT
This sequence comes from Bacteroidales bacterium, assembly GCA_017469845.1. Classification (GTDB taxonomy): domain Bacteria; phylum Bacteroidota; class Bacteroidia; order Bacteroidales; family UBA932; genus Cryptobacteroides. The sequence goes on from JAFUFP010000011.1 coordinate 54,546, forward strand.
AGACGGAACCGGGGCTCAAGTAATCCCCCGCATCGGTAATGTACAGATCACGGGTCACCGCGTTCCTCATTATTCCTGAAGGCATCTTCATGTTTTCCGCATCAGGATTGACGCTGAAAGGAATCTTTGTGACGGAGCTTCCGTTTATCGACATCTTGTACAGATTGTAGTGCTGCTTGCTTCCGTCCCAGGACCATTCATCATCCGTACCGATGACATAGATGTTCCTGTCATTGGGATCGTATCCGATGGCGGCGCATCTGATGTCAGCGACGTCTCCGCTCGGAGCCGTGACACTGAGGCTCAAAGGATCGATTCTGTAAAGGCCGGAATGGATGCTCCAATAATCTCCGCTCGTCGAAACCCAAAGATTGGAGACACCGTCAGAGATGACGTATTTGAGATTGGGTGCCACCTCGATGTCCGTAACGTAATCCATCGTCTCCCTGTTCAACACGGTAACACGGTTGTCATAGCCGGCGACATATCCGCCGGAATTCGCCACGAAAATCTTGTCCCCGCAGATGGCGACACCCTCGGGTTGGTATCCGACCTTGACCTCGTCGATGATGTCGATCTTGTCACCGACCTGTCCTATCTTGTAAAGAGTTCCTTCCTTCTTGCCTGCCTCGGGATTCGCGGAATCGTATTTGGCATCTCCGTAGGAAGTGATGTAAGCGTAACCCAGTTCGTAATCGAACATGATCATCCTGGGCGAAGGGATGCTGAGGGTCTGGATGTGCTTTTCATCCTTGGGATTGAAGATCTCGACGAGATTCGACCCGTTCATAAGAGCCCATCCGGTGTTGTAATAAAACGCCAGGCAATTGCCGGTGTCACCGAGTCCCATCGGGATGGTGGGATTCTGCTGGGAAAAGGCATCACGCACATACTTTCCGTTGGAGAAACGGAAGAAATCCAGGGTGGCGTTGTTTTCTCCCCACTTACCTTCGTTGAGTACGAAGAGTTTCGAATAAGGGGATGTGGCGTCACCTACTGTCACAACCTCACCCGCGAGGTTCTCATCCCCGGAGGCGTCGATCACGTCTGGAACGTCCATCTTGCACCCTGCGGCTATGACCGCAAGAGCGCAGCTGCAGAACAGCAGTGTAATTTTTTTCATCGTTGAATGCATTATTTGAAAAACGTGTTGCAAAAATACTCCTTACGTCCTTAAAATCCAAAACCTCCGTAAACTTGCGTTTTCCTAGAAACAATATTCAGTTTTCAGGATGGCGTTGGTTCCCGGCATCGGATATCCCTTGACCACTTCGTACTGTTCCCCGAGGATATTTCCGATGTTCAGCTGGAGACGAAGCTGTGTACCTCGCTGAAAGGTGAAGGACTTCGACAGCGAAGCGTCAGCCGTCACGTAAGGGTCTATCTCGAAATCCTCCCTGTTCGCCGACGAACTCCACCTGCGGGAATTCCCGAGCACCGAAACATCCAGTCTCCATCCCCGGATGAACACGTCCAGACTCAGGGTGCCGGAGTGCACGGGGATATAGGGGATCTGCCCGCCGTAGGTACTCTTCCCCTTTTCCGAGCGGTCAATCGCCCTTTGGAAAGTGTATTTCAGAAGGAGCGAGAAACCGTTCCCGATCTCCCCTTCCCGGAACATATCCCTGTCGTATGCCAGGCTGGTCTTCACTTCCGCACCATTTACGTCGACTTTGCCGATGTTGTACATCGTCCAACGGAACTGGTTCGCCGTGGGGAGAGCCACTATCTTGTCGACAAGGCGGTTGAAATACCCTTCAATCCTCGCTTCACCCGTCCAATGCCCGGAAGGCAACTTCCGCCAGGTGATGGCAGCATCGTACTGCGAAGCCTTTTCGGGACGAAGCTGCGTATTCCCGACAACAGAATAATAAAGGTCATTGAAGGAAGGAAGCCTGACGCTCCTTTTCGCGAATCCGTCTATGACAAATGAGGGAGATCCGCCAAAAGGCCGTACGGAGAAATCAAGCGCCGGAGAAAAAGTGCTCCGGGAAGAATTGACCTTCTTGAATCCACCTTTCCTGGCATCATCGCTGAACCGATCAAAGGCGACCATATGCTGAAGTGAAGCCGACATATCCAGCGAAGGCGAAGCGTATGCCCCCCGGACGGCGTTCCAAAGGCTCCACCTTGTCGGGTACACGAAATACAGCACATCAGCATCCAGGTGATTCACCTGGAAGTCCGTCGCCTGCGAAAGGGAGAATCTCTCCCCGAGGCGGAAGAGGTTACTCATCGAAAGGAAGAGGGAGTTCTGGGTATAGTGGTTGTCAAGTGGAAGTGCAGCCGCTTCAGCCCATGGATTGGTCCTGTAGCGTGTAAGGTCAAGGGCATATTTGGCACGGAGGTCGAATGAGTACAACTCTCCCCTATCTCTCGTCCAATCGCCTTGCAGGAAGATATTGCCGTCCGACTGCCGATCTTTCGACGTCACCGAATCCGACGGTCGGCGGACTACCGGACCGGGAAGTCCCCGGTCGGAGCTATACATGTACAGCGTGACATTCCACCTGTCGACGCAGTTGTCCCCATGCAGATGCTCCTGCACCCTCATGCTGAGGATATCCCCGTTGCGACGAATCATTGTGGTATCGTATCCGACAACCTTTCCGTCCGGAAGAGTACGGAACCTGCTTTCATGGAAACGGTAGTGCCCGTTGCTCGAAAGAAGTTCCGCCTCGAAACTTGACACTGTGTTCTTTCCCACCTTCGCATCCCATGAGAATGATGGTGAAAAGGTTCCGAAAGATCCTCCCCTGACACCTATCCGGAATGAGGAATTCTTCCCTTCGGAGAAAGTAGGGGCCTTCTGCACGAAATAAAGCGACGAAGAGTTTCCGATTTCACGGGCGGAGGGATAACTTGATGAAGAAAGGCCGTTGCGCAGTTCAACCGAAGAGAAAGACGAAGTGGAGAATCTTCCCAGGTCCACCTGCATATTCTGGGCATTCTCCACGGGAATGCCGTCGATGAACACTCCGGTATGCTCACTCCCGAGGCTCCTCACGTTCACCGTCTTCATTCCGCCGACTCCGCCGTAATCCTTGAGCTGAAGGCCCGAGAACTGGCGTACCACATCAGCGATCGACGGAGCGCTGCGGATGAAAGCTTCACCCGCGCTGTCTCCCGAGAAAGCTCCCCTCGAGGATATCCCGGAAAGGACGACCGAAGCGTCCAGAGTTTCACCGGAAAGGGAGTCCGGTTCGCTGCGCGGAGCCTGAGCGAGGACGCTCACCGCATAGAACAATCCCAGAAAAGACGATATGAATGGTGGAAACCGCATCGGCGGCAAAGATACGGTTAAATATCGTTTTCCGGAGTCGGAACATGCACAAAACAATCGCCACTCTTCCGGTATCGGGAAAAAGGCTTATCTTTGCAGCCTACGGAACAATCAGAAGAAACAGATATTTCACACATGGACAAGAATTCTTACGCACTGGGCATGAGCATCGCCCACAACATGATCCATTCGGGAGTGAAGAGCGTCGCACTTGACGACTTCGTGGCCGGACTGAAGGCCACTCTCGCAGGAGAAAAGACAGCCATCTCCCTTGAGGAGGCAAGCGCCGTCCTCGACAAGTACTTCCAGACCATCCAGGAGGAGAAGGCGGCTGAAGAGGCCGAAATCGCTTCCGTGATGAAGAAGGACGGAGAGGAATTCCTTGCGGCCAACGCAAAGAAAGAAGGCGTTGTCGTTCTTCCCAGCGGACTCCAATACAAAGTTCTCAAGGAGGGGACCGGAAAGAAGGCCACACGTTCTTCAAGGGTCAAATGCCACTATGAGGGCACATTCACCAACGGACAGATCTTCGACTCCTCCTACAAGAGGGGCGAACCTGCAGTGTTCGGCGTAACCCAGGTGATCGCCGGTTGGACCGAGGCTCTCCAGCTTATGGCCGAGGGTTCAGTCTGGGAGCTCTACATCCCCTACAACCTCGCCTACGGTGAGGCCGGAGCACACGGAGCCATCCCTCCGTTCTCGGCTCTCGTTTTCAAGGTGGAACTCATCGAAGTCCTCTAAACATCAGTGTCCTGGACAATGAAGAAAGGCGGCCGTAGTGGTCGCCTTTCTTCATTGTTTCTGATTCATCCGCATCCGGTCACCCGGACTTGGATTCAATGAATCACTAGAGAGCCTTTCCGTCAGAACCGAGGACGTTGATGATCTTGTGCATGTAGAGCTTCTTCATCTCGTCACGGGCAGGTCCGAGGTATTTACGAGGGTCGAACTCACCGGGCTTCTCATCGAAGACCTTGCGGATAGCTGCGGTCATGGCAAGACGGGAGTCGGAGTCGATGTTGATCTTGCAGACAGCGCTCTTGGAAGCCTCACGAAGCTGCTCCTCAGGAATACCTACTGCATCGGGGAGTTTTCCACCGTGAGCGTTGATGATGTCAACATACTCCTGGGGAACTGAAGAAGAACCGTGGAGAACGATAGGGAATCCAGGGAGCTTCTTCTCAATCTCGTGGAGAACGTTGAATGCGAGGGGCGGAGGTACGAGACGTCCGGTCTTGGGATCCCTCTTGCACTGCTCGGGTTTGAACTTGTAAGCACCGTGTGAAGTACCGATGGAGATAGCGAGAGAGTCGCAACCTGTACGGGTAGCGAAGTCGATAACCTCCTCAGGACGGGTGTAGTGAGACTCCTCAGCAGCAACCTCATCCTCTACACCGGCGAGAACACCGAGTTCAGCCTCAACGGTAACGTCATACTTGTGAGCGTACTCAACAACCTGCTTTGTGAGGGCGATGTTCTCCTCGTAAGGGAGGGAAGAAGCGTCGATCATAACAGATGAGAAGCCCATGTCAACGCAGCTCTTGCAAAGCTCGAAAGAGTTGCCGTGATCGAGGTGGAGGCAGATCTGGGGATGCTCCCAACCGAGTTCCTTGGCATACTGTACAGCACCTTCAGCCATATAGCGGAGAAGGGTCTGGTTGGCGTACTTGCGGGCGCCGCTGGATACCTGGAGGATAACAGGGGATTTTGTCTCTGCAGCAGCCTGGATGATGGCCTGGAGCTGCTCCATGTTGTTGAAGTTGAAAGCGGGGATTGCGTATCCGCCGTCAACGGCCTTCTTAAACATCTCTCTGGTGTTTACAAGACCAAGTTCTTTGTAAGAAACCATATTCTGAAATATAAATTTGTGTTGATTGCGTTCAACAAGGTTCAGGCGTACTCTCGCCCAAAGGTCGGTCGGCCACGTCTGCGGCCTTTCATTATGCTGCAATATTTTTGCCATCACAATGAATCGTCCGCAAATTTAGCAAATTTTGAAAAATTACGGCACCCCATGTCATCATAATGGCGAAGTGGACATGACAATATGCCAGAAAGTCAACTTCACTCCACTGTCCAAAGCGAAACTCACCTCCGCCAAAATATTCCCCCAACTTGTTTTTTCATAGTTCTTAAGTTAATTTTGCGGAAAGAACACAAAAACATTCACTTTCCGATGAGCAAAGGCAAAGTAATCATTTTCTCAGCGCCGTCCGGTTCCGGCAAAAGCACGATAGTGAACCACCTCCTCCCCCTCTATCCCCAAATGGAGTTCTCCGTTTCTGCGACATCCCGTTCACCGAGAGGAGAGGAAGTCGACGGCGTAGAGTATCTTTTCTACTCCGAAGAAATTTTCCGCAAACTCATAGATGACGACAAGTTCGTGGAATACGAAGAGGTGTATCCGGGAAGATTCTACGGCACCCTCAAATCAGAAGTCAACAGGATCTGGAGCAAAGGTCACGTCATCGTCTTCGACGTCGATGTCAAGGGCGGAGTCAACTTGAAGAAATACTTCGGTGACAATGCGCTTTCGGTCTTCATCCAGGCCCCTTCGATCGAAGAACTCCGCACACGTCTCATAAAGAGAGGTACGGACAGCGCAGAAGACATCCAAAAGCGTGTCGCCAAGGCCGCCGAAGAAATGGAGTACGCTCCCCTTTTCGACGTGGTCCTCGTCAACGACGAGCTCGACATGGCCTTCAAAAGAGCCGAAGGTCTGATGGACGACTTCCTTTCAAAGTAGCCATATCCGAAGCCTTCCTCCCCCATGAAAATCGCAGTTTACTCGGGTTCATTCAACCCCCTGCACATAGGCCACCAGGCGATAATGGAGTACCTGACCAGGGATGCTGCATTCGATTGGGTGTATCTGGTGGTCTCCCCCAAGAATCCTCTCAAGGACTCGATATCAGCGGATAGCGGACAAGACCGTTACAATGCGGCCGTGGAAGCGGTGAAAAGGCATCCCGAACTGCACGTATGGGTCGACGACATAGAACTTAACATGGATCCGCCCCACTATACGATAAAGACGCTTGACGCTCTGAAACGAAGGGAACCGGAGAACGACTTCACCCTCATCATCGGGGCCGACAACCTTGACAGCATCCACAAGTGGAGGGATTTTCCGCGTATCCTGATGGACTACGGAGTGGCCGTCTTCCCCAGAACGGGTTCGGACCACGAAGCGACCCGAAAGAAACTGATGGAGGAATGCGCCCTCGCCCCTTCACCTTTCGCCCATGATACGGAAGTCATCTTCGAAGACGGCGCGATGGAAGACGAACCGTTCTCTGTCCAGGAAGGGATGAGGGGATTCGAGAACCTTTCCGACCATATCTACGACATCCGTATTCTGGACGCCCCTCTTGTCGACATTTCCTCCACGATGATACGCGAAGGTTTAGCAAGAGGTGAAGACATGTCCGAATACCTCATGTAAAAACGACAACGATCCGCAATGCATATAGAAACTGAACGCAAATTCCTCGTAAAAGACACTTCCTACAAGGAGGCCTCCACCGAAAGCCACCATCTGGTGCAGGGTTACATCTGCACATCCGGAGGACGTACCGTCAGGGTGAGACTTTACGACGACACCGGATATCTTACGATAAAGGGCCCCAGCCAGGACGGGCTCAGCCGTATGGAGTGGGAAAAGGAAATCCCCTTCGAAGACGCCAAGGACCTTTTCGCACTCTGCCTCGAAGGGATAATCGACAAGACGAGGTGGATAGTTCCGGAAGGGAACGGGACCCTCAAGTTCGAAGTCGACGAGTTCCACGGACTCAATGCCGGTCTCACCGTCGCCGAAATCGAACTCCCCTCCCCCGAGACGGAATTCAACCGCCCGGAATGGTTGGGAGAAGAAGTGACCGGAGACCGCCGGTACTACAATTCTCACCTGAGCAAACTCCCCTTCATGAAGTGGTAGAAGTTCAGCCGATCCCCTGAAGGGAAACCGAACGATAAAGGAACAAACGAATCACCGGAGAAATCAATCAAGACTTCTCCGGTGATCTTCGTTTCGGTATTTCCTATCCGGCCAAACCGGAAGGGAGGATTATTTCACGGCGATTTCCTTTACGGTCTCCTGAGGGAGGCAAGCGGCGTTGGCTTTCCAGGAGAAGGGCTTCACCATCTTGAATCCGGCCTTCACCTTCACGTCCTCGACGGAAGCGGCGAATGAAGCCGTATACTCTCCTGCAGCGGTCTCCCATGCGCTTGTCGCCTCGTTGAAGGAAGCGAGAGTGTAAGGATCGACAGTCATTGTTATGATCTGGCTCTCACCGGGCGCGAGGGAGCGGGTCTTCGCGAAAGCGCGGAGTTCCTTCTCGGGTTTTACGAGACCGGCCTCGGGAGCCTTGACATAGAGCTGGACAACTTCCTTTCCTGCGACACTACCGGTATTCTTCACGGTAACGGTAGCTGTGACGGTTCCGTCCTTGGCGACCTTCACCTGAGGATTGGAATATGCGAAGGTTGTGTATGAAAGGCCGTATCCGAATGGATATGAAACTTCCTTTCCGACTGTGTCGAAGTAGCGGTATCCTACCCAGATGCCTTCCTCGTAGTTGGTGTAGTCCACATCCTTTGTGAGCCTTCTCTGTCCCTGTCCCAAGAAATCAGCCAGAGGGTTCATGGAATTGCCTCCGGTATAGTTGTAAGGGAAGTTGAAAGATGAAGGATGATCAAGATACGAAACGGGGAAAGTCATGGGGAGTTTTCCTGAAGGGTTGACCTTTCCGGTGAGGACATCGGCGATGGCTGCTCCGCCTTCCTGTCCGGGAGTCCAGGCGAGGAGGATGGCATCGGGAAGCTGCTTCCATGAAGCGGTCTCGATGACGCCACCGATATTGAGGACAACGACAACCTTCTTTCCGGCTGCGTGGTAAACGTCACAGAGGGTCTGGAGCATTTCCCTTTCGGCGCCTGTCAGAGTGAAGTCACCGTCGATGGCCTTACGGTCATCACCTTCACCCGCGTTGCGGGCGATAGTGAGGATAGCCATATCGGTTGAAGGCTGAAGCCTCTCGATGAAGCTGCGGCCGATGGCCATTTCGCTGATGAGGGGGTCACCGAGCATGATACCGAGGGCGGGAGTGGAAGGATTGTTCTTCTCGTTTGCCTTCGCATAGGCGATATACTTCATATACCAGTCAGCGAGGGAAGCGTCGGCGTTGATGCCGTAGAGCTTGAGACCGTCAACGATATTGGTGACGTGCTCCTTGTTGACGTTACCGGAACCGGTTCCGCCAGCGATGAAGTCATATGCGGAAACTCCATAGAGGGCGACGTTCTTCACATCCTTCATAGGAAGGGTGGCTCCGTCGTTCTTCAGGAGAACGAGTCCTTCACCTGCAGCCTTCCTTGCGACCTCGGCGTGGGCCTTGAGGTCAGGACGGTCCGAATACTTGTATCCGGCGAAACGGGGAGTACGGACGATGTACTCGAGCATCCTGCGGACACAGGTGTCAAGGTCCTTCACTGAGAGGGTTCCGTTGTTCACGCTGTCAACGATCTCCTTGATCTGGGACTCTTCACCGGGCTCCATGAGGTCATTTCCTGCGGCGACCTGGGCTGCGGTGTTGCGTTTTTGCGTCCAGTCGGTCATAACGATTCCGCGGAATCCCCACTCGTCACGGAGAATGGTGGTGAGAAGGTCCTTGTCCTCCTGGGTGTAGGGACCGTTGAGACGGTTATAAGAAGACATGATGGTCCAGGGATCGGACTCCTTGACCATGATCTCGAATCCTTTAAGATAAAGTTCACGAAGCGCCCTGGGGTTGACCCTGGAGTCACCGTTCATACGGTTGGTCTCCTGGCTGTTGGCGGCGAAGTGCTTTGCGCTCACGCCCACTCCGTTGCTCTGTATTCCGTTGACATATGCGGCGGCCATCTTTCCTGAAAGGAGAGGATCCTCCGAGAAGTACTCGAAGTTACGTCCGCAAAGAGGGTTGCGGTGAAGGTTCTGTCCGGGAGCGAGGAGAACGTCCACACCGTATTCCTTGACCTCATTGCCCATAGCGGAAGTCACTTCCTTCACAAGGTCAGTGTTCCAGGTGGAAGCGAGAACGGTTCCCACGGGGAAACCGGTGCAGTAGAATGTCTTGTCGGTTCCAGGACGTGTAGGGTTGATACGGAGTCCGGCAGGACCGTCAGCGACCACTGTCTTGGGGATTCCCAGACGGGGGATGTCCCTTGTCGTTCCGGCTGCACCGGAAACGAGAACATCGCTTGAAGCGGTAAGACTACCGGCGAGCATACTGCCCCATCCACCTCCTACGAGAAGGGTGGCTTTCTCCTGAAGAGTCATCGCTCCGAGAACCTCGTCGATGTTGTTCTTCGAGAGTTTGGGCTGCGCATAGGAAAGTGCGCATGCAGCCAAAGCTGCGATTGAAAGGATTGTTCTTTTCATATTTTGTGAATTGGTTGTTTACTCTTGAAGGTCATTCCGTATCAGATACGGGACATCCTGACAAATTTACGAATTCATTCCAAAAAGTACAATAGCCGTCATCGGAAGAAACTCTCCGGAAGTCATTTTCTGACAAGACGGAGACTGTTGGTGACAACAAGAACTGAGCTCATCGCCATCGCGGCAGCACCTACCATGGGGTCAAGGACCATTCCCCCATGTGTGGAGAAAAGTCCTGCTGCGAAAGGAACCGCTATGACATTGTAAAGGAACGCCCAAATAAGGTTTTCCTTGACGATGCGCACTGTCCGTTTGGAAAGGGAAACGAGTTCCCCGATCTTCCCAAGGTCCTGCGACACGATGGTAACCATCGACGTACCGATGGCGACATCGCTACCCTTACCCATCGCGACGCTGAGGTCAGCGGTCGCAAGGGCGGCGCTGTCGTTGACTCCGTCACCCACCATCGCCACCTTATGGCCTTCTTTCTGCATAAGGGTGACCTCACGGGCTTTGTCCGCGGGAAGCATCGAAGCCTTGAACGAGGATATTCCCACCTCAGCGGCCACCTTCGACGCAGCTTCGGGATTGTCCCCTGTCAGCATGACAGCGTCGACTCCGTCAGCCTTGAGAGATCTGATCGCTTCGGATGAAGAATCCTTCACGGCATCCTCTATCGCCAAGGACGCCACCAGGGAATCTTCCCTGTAGAAATACACAACGGTGCATCCCCTGGAAAGCCATTCCTTTTCCGTATCCGACACTTCTCCGCTCCGGTTGTTGCCCACAGCGAAAGCGTCCTCCCCGACAATGGCCCCAACGCCCTTTCCCGGGCTGGCGGAATATTTTTCAATCAGCGAAGAGTCAATCGGTTCAACATCGTCCAGATAACGGACTACGGCTTCCGCCAAAGGATGGGAAGACTGAAGTTCGAGAGCCTTCAGGACAGGTTTGTATTTTTCGTCATACCACTTCGAAGAGGTGACTTCGGGATGTCCGACAGTAATGGTTCCCGTTTTGTCGAATACAACACGGTCGATATCCTTGGCTATCTGCAGAGCGTCAGCATCACGGACAAGGATTCCTCTGGAGGCGGCGTTGCCGATTCCGGCGATAAGAGCCGTCGGTGTAGCCAGTCCCAATGAGCACGGGCATGCGATGACAAGTACCGTAACCATCGAAAGGAGGCCCCTCGATATTCCGTCCTCGGGAGAAAGGACCGCCCAAAGGATGAACGTCAACACGGATATTCCTATTATCACCGGGACGAAGACCGAAGCTACCTTGTCGACCGTCGTCTGGATCTTGGCCTTGCTGCCTTGGGCGTCCCTTACCATCTTGATAATGGAGGACAACATCGTGTCGCGACCGACTCCCGTCGCTTCGAAAGTGAACGCCCCTTTGCCGTTGATCGTTCCGGCGAAGACATGGTCCTTCGATTGCTTGAGAACGGCCACCGGTTCTCCGGTCAGCATGCTTTCGTCGACATATGATTCTCCTGATACGACAGTTCCGTCCGCCGGAATCCTGTCACCGGGTTTCACGAAAACCTGATCTCCGACCGAGATTCCGACAACCGGAGGCTGAAGGTCCATAAGCGCCCTTATCGAAGCCGTTGTTCCGGCTTTGGCCTTCTCTTCGAGGGTTCTTCCGATGAGGATGAAAGCCACGATCATGGCGGAGGATTCGAAATAGAGCCTCGGCTCAAGTCCACGGGAAGTCCATATCTGCGGGAAAAGGAGATTGACCATGCTGAAAAGGAAGGATATCACGGTCGAAAGGGAAACGAGCGTATCCATTCCCGAAGAAAAATGCCGTGCCTGGCGAAGCGCCGTCAGATGGAACCTGCGTCCGCAGAAAAAGACGCTGACGAAAGCGAGAGCGGCGAGAGTGTACCCCTTTCCCGGGAAATCCTTGAACCCCATCCCCAGTATCATTATGACGGCGGCAAGGGCGACTGACACCCACATGTCACGACGCAAAGCCCGGTAAGAGTCTTCCCTGGCGGCATCCGCCATCTTCTGGGCCACGGTTTCGGGATCCTCCTGACCTACGGCGGAGTCGGGGACCACGAGATCATACCCCTGGTCCTGGACGGCCTTCTTCAAAGCCTCGGGAGTCACGACCGAAGGGTCGTAATCGACTCTCGCCATGTTGGAGGCCAGACTCACAGCGGCTCCGACAACGCCTTCCTGCTCCTTCAGGGTATTCTCGACCCTGGCCACACAGGCTGCGCATCCCATCCCCTCCACGGGGAAATTCTTCCTTATTATATTGCCCATATATAAGTCTTATTGAAAGCGGCTGCAAAGTTACCGCTTTTCACCGAACAAGACAACGGACGGCCGGGCATCCGTGGGGATCCGGCCGTCCATTGAAGTGTTTTGAGTATTACTGCTCGTCAGGTCCCTGATCGGGGTTCTGAGGGCCTGTTCCGTAAGGGTCCTGAGGACCACCCTGTCCGTAAGGGTTCTGAGGACCACCCTGGGCACCACCCTGACCATACATGTCCTGAGAAGCGGCGTTCCAAGCCTGAGTGAGGGCATCTGAGTAGCGGTCGATGTCAGCGATGTTCTGGCTCTTGACGGCTTCCTTGAGATTTGCGAGAGCGGTCTCGATCGCGCCCTTCTTGTCTGAAGGAATCTTGTCGCCGTAGTCCTTGAGGTTCTTGTCGGACTGGAAGCAGAGGGCATCAGCGTTGTTGATCTTGTCAACCCTTTCCTTCTCGGCCTTGTCGGCAGCCTCATTGGCCTTGGCCTCGTCACGCATCCTCTTGATCTCGTCATCGGAGAGGCCTGAAGAAGCCTCGATACGGATCTTCTGCTCCTTGCCGGTAGCTTTGTCCTTAGCGGAGACGTTGAGGATACCGTTCACGTCGATATCGAAGGTCACCTCGATCTGAGGGATTCCTCTGGGTGCGGGAGCGATGCCGTCGAGATGGAACACTCCGATCTGCTTGTTGTCCCTTGCCATGGGCCTTTCACCCTGGAGCACGCGGATCTCAACTGAAGGCTGGTTGTCCGATGCGGTGGAGAAGACCTCCGACTTGCGGGTAGGGATGGTGGTGTTGGACTCGATGAGCTTTGTCATGACACCGCCGAGGGTCTCGATACCCAGTGAAAGCGGAGTGACATCGAGAAGGAGGACATCCTTCACATCACCTGCGAGCACACCGCCCTGGATGGATGCTCCGATAGCTACTACCTCATCGGGGTTGACGCTCTTGTTGGGCTCCTTGCCGAAGAAGTTCTTCACGATCTCCTGGACTTTCGGGATACGGGTTGAACCGCCCACGAGGAGAACCTCATCGATATCGGAAGCTGACATGTGAGCGTCAGCGAGGGCCTTGCGGCAAGGCTCGATGCTCCTCTGGAAGAGGTCATCGCAAAGCTGCTCGAATTTGGCCCTTGAGAGGGACTTGACAAGGTGTTTCGGAACACCGTCAACCGGCATGATGTAAGGGAGGTTGATTTCGGTGGAAGACATGTTCGAAAGCTCGATCTTCGCCTTCTCGGCGGCTTCCTTAAGTCTCTGCAGAGCCATAGGATCCTTCTTCAGGTCAGCTCCGCCGTTCTCGGCAGCGAACTCAGAAGCGAGCCAGTCGATGATCTTCTGGTCGAAGTCATCACCTCCGAGGTGGGTGTCACCGTTGGTGGATTTGACCTCGAAGACACCGTCACCGAGTTCCATGATGGAGATATCGAAGGTACCGCCACCGAGGTCGTAAACGGCGACCTTCATGTTCTTGTTCTTCTTGTCGAGGCCGTATGCCAAAGCTGCTGCAGTAGGCTCGTTGATGATTCTCTTGACATCCAAACCGGCGATCTTTCCCGCCTCCTTGGTTGCCTGACGCTGAGAATCCGAGAAGTATGCGGGGACTGTGATGACAGCCTCGGTAACCTCCTGACGGAGATAATCCTCAGCGGTCTTCTTCATCTTCTGGAGAATCATTGCGGAAATCTCCTGAGGAGAATAGTTCCTTCCTTCGATCTCGACTCTGGGAGTGTTGTTCTCACCCCTTACTACAGTATAAGGAACCCTTGCGACTTCCTTGCCGACCTGGTCATAGGTCTCACCCATGAACCTCTTGATGGAGAAGACGGTGTTCTTGGGGTTTGTGATAGCCTGACGCTTTGCGGGGTTTCCGATCTTACGCTCTCCGCCGTCAGTGAAAGCGACGACAGAAGGAGTTGTCCTCTGTCCTTCGTTGTTGATGATGACTGTAGGCTGGTTACCTTCCATAACTGCGACGCAGCTGTTGGTGGTACCAAGGTCTATTCCGATAATTTTTCCCATGATTATGATTTTTTGTTTTTTTCTTGTTGTTCACTCGCCACCTTCCTCGGGTGACACACCTATTTAAACCAATGTTGTGCCAATCCACAAAAGGCGGCATCCGCAAGAATTCTTTATGCCAATTTGTCATGGAAAATGCCAAAATGCATCCGCTTCCCCGAAAATCCGGCCAACAATGCCGATCCGTGATCCGATACAGGACAGTGGAAGACTTCTTTTTCGGGAAATAAAGCCGTACCTTTGCGGAAACCTTCTCCATTATGGCATACAGACAGCTCTCCCCGGAAGAAACGAACGACCTCGCTTCCCGCATCCTCTATGAGGACAACCACCTTCTCGTCGTGAACAAGAAGGCCGGTGAAATCGTGCAGGGCGACAAGACCGGTGACGAAACTCTATGCGACAAATACAAAGCCTTCATCGCATGGAGGGACCATAAGCCGGGAGAAGTCTTCCTCGGCATTCCCCACAGGCTCGACCGTCCGGTGAGCGGAGTCACCATCCTCTCGAAGACCTCCAAATGCCTTGAAAGGATGACGGCCGCATTCCGTGACGGCACAGTCCACAAGACCTATTGGGCCCTTGTATGCGCCGCCCCGAAGGAAGAGGAAGCGCTCCTCGAAAACTGGATGTGGAAGAATGAGCAGCAGAACCGCTCATACATCTGCAAGGAGGGGAAAAGAAGGGATGCCAAACTGGCAAGGCTGAAGTATTCCCTCATCGGTGCCACTGACAGGTACTATCTTCTGGAAGTCGAGCTCCTGACCGGAAGGCACCACCAGATAAGATGCCAGCTTTCTTCAATCGGATGCCCCATAAAAGGTGACCTCAAATACGGGGCACCCCGATCAAATCCCGACGGAGGCATTTCCCTGCATTCCAGGAAGGCGGTATTCCCCCATCCCGTCAGGAAAGACTCCGAAGGTTCTCCCCTCGTCCTTGAATTGACCGCCCCGGTTCCTACGTCCTGGAAGGGTGTTCCCCTCCCGTAGCGGAACTCCTTGCGCCGTCTTTCGTTTCAGCGGCATCAGGATTCTGGAGGAGAAGCCACTCCGAAGGCGACATTCCCATGAATATTTTGAAAGTGCGGTAGAATGAACGGTAGCTGGAGAATCCGGCTTCCTGCCAGAGTTGTCCCACTCCCCTTTCCGGACATTGTTTGACCCGGGAACAGATGAAAAGGATCCTCTGGTTGGCGATGAATCTCTGGGCGGTGGTCTGCCGGCTCTTCATCGCCTGCATGACATAAGTCCGGTTGGTGGCCAAAGCGTCGGTTATGGACTGTATGTCACAATCCCTTTTCTTGAAGTTCCCTTTCGTAACGACGTATTCCACGATCCTGTCATAGAGGGCTGCCGTATTCTTCTTCGCCTCTTCGGTCATTTTATCACCCTCTTTCTCCGTCACCTGTTCGGTTCGTGATGACTTGTCGTCGGTTTTGTCTTTCCCGATCATGATGATGATCGAGCAGACATGCATGGAGCCGAGAACGACGACACTCATCAGCGGCAAGGAAAAGCCCTTGCTTTCGATAAGAAGAAGTGACATCAAAGTCAATGGGATCAGAATGCCGAGGGTCATGAGTTTTATGGCCCCATAGTCATCCCTTACGCCAAACGGGAGGGAAGAACGGTAACTGACAGCGATGACTCTGAAGGATACCAGACTGCCTCCGAGCGCAAAAACGAGCGACACCGCGGACGAGGGCCGGCCGATGAAGAACCCGGACATTCCCCACGCCATCAGCAGAAAAGCGCCTTCGGCAAGCGAAGTGCTCATCTTCTTGAGCGCACGCGGGGAAGAAACCGCCACCGCCAGGGTCAGAAAAACCGAGACAAAAAGGATCAGCGGGACATCAGTGGAAGCTTCACCCTTGTCAACGAAGGTGATGATCGAAGGTGCTACTGCGATGATGCAGGAAAATAAGACCAACGCCAGAGAAGCGATTTTGAGGTGGTCGGATCCACCCCAACGGGCAATTGTTTTCATCTTTGATGAAGATAGTTTTGTTGTACATGATATTTGTTTTTGGGTGGATTATTCTTGTCTGTATGATGGAATCCCATCATTTGATATGTAAGGAGTGGAGTCGACTCGAAAAGAGAAAAGGAATCTTGAATATGGCCTACGCACAAAAAAAGACAATGTGCGGGAACCTATGAATTAAAAATGAATAAAATTCCTTTTATGCAATAATATTTGATACTATAATATATAAATAATAGCTTGCATCTGCCACTTGGTGGTATCTTTTACAAGTCGGGGACAAAGGTAGACAAAAAAAAGACACCGCCAACATTTCCGGAGAAAAATTGACGGCTATTTTTGCACATATTTATCAACAGGAGGTTATTCTTCCGACCTTTCTTCAAGTTTGGGATGATTGACTTCACCGAAATTCACTCCCTTGGAGCTTCCTTTTATCATGTCGAAACCCTTTCCGTACACTCCGGAAACCGAACAGACCGAAAGGAAGGCGTCGGGATCGAGCATCTTTATGTAACGGAGGAAGAGGTTGAGGTCCGTCTTTCTCGTTATGACCATCAGCACATGGCTCTCCTTCTTGGTGTACCAGCCGATGGCGGGAAGGACGGTGACGCCCCTGTGAAGGTCATTCGTTATGCAGTTCGCTATCCTGTCATAGTGGGCTGACATTATCATAAGCTGCACGGACTGACGCGATCCCGAAAGATACAGGTCCACGACATAGCTGTTGACGGTGACAAGGATGAGACCGAAAACGACCGTGGTGAATTTCTCGGCCCAGCCGACAAGTTCCCCGGATGCGGTATAAGAAGGGACGAGGATTGAGGACAGGATGATGACTACATCCATGGCGAGAATCATCCTTCCGGGAGAGACGTTCCTGTATTTGTTGACGATGAGGGCTATGATGTCAGTCCCTCCGGTACTGCCTCCTTGGGACATGGCCATTCCGATTCCGAGGCCGGCCATGATACCTCCCATTATCGTCGACATGAGTTTTCCGTTCTGGATAGCGAGAGCGTCGACTATCTCATAAGGGATGATGTTCTGCAGCACGTTGAGGCCTATGGATGCCACTATGATCGCATAGACGGTCTTTCCGCCGAAACCCGCCCCGAGTATCACAAGGGCTATGGCGAGAAGGACGGCGTTTATGATGAAATACGAGTATCCCATCTTGAAGCCGGTAGCGTACTGGATAATCGAGCTTATACCCGACACTCCGCCTCCGACGAGGTTGTTGGGCACCAGGAAAACCGACCACCCGGTAACATAGAGAAGGATACCGATGGTAATGACCACGTATTCCTTTATTGTCCTGAGGACATTGTTCTGATTCTGCATTAGTTCAATTGATGATTATTGAGACTCCGGTCCCCTTTCTCTACTGGTTGAGGGAGCCGTTCGATTTGCGTTTTTTCTCTCCTGAGGGCAGACCGGTCTTCATCTCTTCGAAGCCTTCCCCGTAGACGCTGCTGGAAGGTGAAATGGTGACGAAAGCCGACTTGTCGAGGTCCTTTATCACTTTTGTCAGTTCCTGTACCTGAGCCTTGCGCACGAGGATGAGCAGAACCTCACGGTCCTGCTTGGTGTACCATCCGGTTGCCTTGAGGACGGTCACGCCCCTGTCCATCTCATGGTTTATGTAATCGGCGATCTTCGCGTATTCCTTGGAAAACACGAGAATCTGGACCGTGGATTTGGCTCCAAGGACGAAGTAGTCGAGAACGACGGAGAATGTGACCATCGCTATCATACCGTATATCATGTCCTGGAAGTTCTTGCCCGGAACCAGCAGCACCGATGAAATGATGAAGGTATCGAGGACAAGGTAAACCTTTCCCGGCGAAATCGGCCAGAACTTGTTTATTATGAGGGCGATGATATCGGTTCCTCCGGTACTTCCGCCACGGCGGAACACCCAGCTGATTCCGAGGGCCTCGATAAGGCCTCCGATGATCGGGACCAGGACTTTCTCACTCACGTGCAGAGGATTTCCGGGGATGGCCTTTATGATGTCGAACTCGGGAAGGATCCTCAGGAAAACCGTCGAAATCAGTATCACGTACACCGTTTTGAATCCGAACCCCTTTCCGAGGACCGCGAAGCCCAGCAGAAGGAGAACGGCATTCATCACGATATAGCTGTACGACACCGGTATCCCCGTAGCGAATTCGATGACGGTACTCGCACCGGTAAGACCGCCACTGGCTATTCCGTTCGGGATGAAGAAAGCGTCCCACGCGAAACAGTACAGCAGTGTTCCAACCGTGATTATGACATAATCCAACACATTTGAAAGTATCGGATTCTTTTTTTCTTCGGTCAGCATAAGTCAGAATCGAAACGCCTTATTTCTTCAGGACGATGTTCACTATCTTTCCGGGGACGACGATGACTTTCACGATGTTCATGTCAGCGACATACTTGGCGGTCTGCTCGAGTGAACGCACATGAGTTTCGACGTCAGCGGGGGCCATGGACTTCGGAAGATCGACGGTGAAGCGCATCTTTCCGTTGAATGAAACCGCATAGGTGCAGGAGTCTTCAACCGTGTAGGCCTCTATGTACTCGGGGAAGGAAGCGTCCGTGACGGAAGTGGTGTTTCCAAGGTCATGCCACAGCTCTTCGGCCACATGGGGAGCGAAGGGGCTGAGGAGAATAACCATCGGGGAGAGGATCTCCCTTGAATGGCAGCCCTTCTCGGTGAGGTCGTTCACCGCGATCATGAAGGCGCTGATGGTCGTATTGTACGAGAAGGCCTCGATGTCGGCCTGCTCCTTGCCGATGAGCTTGTGGAGGGTCTTCAGTTCTGCCGCTGAAGGTTTGGCGTCATTGACGATGAACTTGTCCCCGTCATAGAACAGTCTCCAGAACTTGCGGAGGAAGCGGTTGACTCCGTCGATTCCCTTGGTGTCCCAAGGTTTTGACTGCTCTACAGGGCCGAGGAACATCTCGTAAAGTCTCAGGGTGTCGGCTCCGTAAGTGTCGCAGATGACATCGGGATTGACGACGTTGTACATGGACTTGCTCATCTTCTCGACGGCGCTTCCGCAAATGTACTTGCCGTCCTCGAGTATGAACTCGGCATTCGCGTACTCGGGCATCCATTTCTTGAAAGCCTCCGTATCGAGGACATCGTTGGTGACGATGTTGACGTCCACATGGATTTCCTGGGTGTCATACTGGTCCTTGAGGCCATAGGAGACGTACTGGTTTTCAGTACCCTTGATCCTGTATACGAAGTTGGACCTACCCTGGATCATTCCCTGGTTGATGAGCTTGCGGAAAGGTTCATCCTCGCAGACGTATCCCAGGTCGAAGAGGAACTTGTTCCAGAACCTCGAATAGATAAGGTGACCCGTCGCGTGCTCGGTTCCACCGACATAAAGGTCCACATGCCTCCAGTAGTTGTCAGCCTCGGGGCTTACGAGAGCGGAGTCGTTGTGGGGATCCATGTAGCGGAGATAGTATGCGCTCGATCCCGCGAAACCGGGCATCGTGCTGGTCTCGAGAGGATATCCTTCGTAAGTCCAGTCCTTGGCTCTGGCCAGCGGCGGCTCCTGTGAATCGGTCGGCTTGTACTGGTCGATTTCGGGAAGGGTGAGAGGGAGCTTGTCCTCGGGAAGAGGTGTGGGAATGCCGTCCTTGTAGTAGATGGGGAATGGTTCGCCCCAATACCTCTGACGGGAGAAGATCGCGTCCCTGAGGCGGTAATTGACCTTCCTGTGGCCGATGCCCTTGCTCTCGACGTAATCCATAGCGGCGGGGATGGCTTCCTTCACGGTAAGTCCGTTCAGGAATCCGGAATTGCACATGATTCCGTCCTTGGCGTCGAAGCTTTCCTCGGACACGTCGCATCCCTCGATGATCGGGACGATGGGGAGGGAGAACTTCTTGGCGAATGCGTAATCCCTGCTGTCATGGGCGGGGACGGCCATGATGGCACCGGTACCGTAACCTGAAAGAACGTATTCGGAAATCCATACGGGAACCTTCTCTCCGGTAAGGGGGTTGATACCATATGAACCGGAGAAGACTCCGGTGACGGTCTTCGTCTGGGCGATCCTTTCCCTCTCGGTTTTCTTCTTCACGTATGAAAGATACTCGTCCACTTCCGCCTTGCGGTCGGGAGTGGTGAGAAGAGGTGTGAGTTCGCTTTCCGGAGCGAGGACCATGAAGGTCACACCGAAGATGGTGTCGACCCTGGTCGTGAAGATGGTGACGTCCGTCGTCTTGTCACCGGTCTCCACCTTGAAGACAACCTCAGTTCCGTAAGAACGTCCGATCCAGTTGCGCTGCATTTCCTTCAGGGAGTCCGTCCACTCGAGGGAGTCGAGTGAATTGAGAAGTCTCTCAGCGTATGCTGAAACCCTGAGCTGCCATTGGGTCATCTTCTTCTGCTCGACCGGGAATCCGCCTCTCACGGAAAGGCCGTCCTTCACCTCATCATTGGCGAGAACGGTGGAAAGGGCGGGGCACCAGTTCACGGAAGTCGATCCCTGATAAGCTATGCGGTAGTTCATCAGGACTTCGCTCTTCTCCTTCTCGGAGTAGGCGTTCCACTGCTCGGCGGTGAAAGAGAGTTCCTCTCCGCAGGCTGCGTTGACGCCTTCGGTTCCGTTTTTTTCGAATGCGGACACGAGAGCTGAAATCGGCTGGGCCTTGTCAAGGGCGGTGTCGTAGTAAGACTCGAACATCTTGATGAAAGCCCACTGGGTCCACTTGTAGTAAGAAGGATCGCAGGTCCTGACTTCGCGGTCCCAATCGTAAGAGAAACCGATCCTGTCCATCTGGCTGCGGTAGCGGTCGATGTTCTTGGTCGTCGTCACCGCGGGATGGATTCCGTGCTGGATGGCGTACTGCTCTGCGGGAAGTCCGAACGCATCATATCCCATGGGGTGAAGGACATTGAATCCCTTCAGCCTCTTGTAGCGGGAGAAGATGTCCGAAGCTATGTATCCGAGCGGATGTCCGACGTGAAGTCCCGCTCCTGAAGGATAAGGGAACATGTCCAGGACATAGAACGGAGGTCTGGACGGATCTTCCGTAGCCTTGTATGTCTTGTTTTCAGCCCAATAGGCCTGCCATTTCTTCTCGATTTCCCTGAAATTGTAATCCATGATGATTGAATGTAAGTATTGTGCGGCGTCCCGCCGCTTGTATATGTTCTTGTTATCTAACGTTTGTCATTTCTTGAGGCCGAAACTCCGTTTGGACTTCTTTTCCAGCTTGAAGTCAATCGGCACAGTCATGTAAGAGCGCACCTTCACGCCCTTGACTTTACCGGCTTTCCACTTGGGTGAAGCCATGACCACTTTCACGGCCTCGTCATCCAGAAGAGGATGAACGCTCTTTGTCACCTGCGCATCCGTCACATTTCCGTCCTTGTCGATGTAGAAGCGTACCTGAACCTGTCCCTGGATTCCCTGCTCTACGGCGGCTGAAGGGTATTTCAGATAGTCATACACCCATTTTGTGAGGAAATATTTCGGATCGGAATGGCCGAGGAAAGTGGGTTTCTCGTCACAATCGTAGTAAGGGTAATCCCTGTCAGCGATGTCCTTCTTCTGGACCTTGTCGGGAGAGAATGCGGGAGCGTCATCGACATTGGCCAGCGCACGGGTGAAGGAGTAGATGTACTCGAGTTCCCTCTCCATGTTGTCGTAATCGATGATGGACTGGGTGTCCTTGGCGGTGTCGTGCTCGGGATATTGCCCGGTCGTAAAGAATACGGAAGGGATTTCCTTGGAATAGAACGCACGATGGTCCGAAGGATAAGGTTCCTGGGTCGTGATCTTCGGGACTACGGGATGGAGTCCTCCGGAAACCGTCGAAATGATCTTCGTCATGTCGGCGTTCGACGAGGCGAAGGCGAGCATGTCACCGTTGGTCCCTATCATGTCGAGATTGATCATGGCGTCGATTTTTCCGACGTCCGAGAATGACCTGTTGAGGAAATACCACGCCCCGGCGAAAGTCTCGGTGGAAGCTCCCAGTCCGATGAAAATCACCGAACGGCGGAAAAGGACCGAATTCGTGTTGACCATCCTCGCGAGTTCGAGCATCATGGCGATTCCGGAAGCGTTGCCGTTCGCCCCGTAGTATATCTGCTGCTGGGGGACGCCGTCCACCGTGAGTGTATGCGTACCGAGATTGTCCATCCTCGCTGCCACCACGATGTACCTGTCGAAAAGGGAATGGTCATACCCCTGGACGACACCCACGATGTTCCTTGAATTTATCGTATCCCCGGGAGACCGGGAGATACCGAACTGGTCCCCTTCACGGGAAGAAAGCATCTCGACACCGTATTCCTTCAGCATGTCGTAGACATATTCAGCGGTGAGGGTTTCACCTTCGGAACCGGGTTTGCGTCCCTCCATCGCCGCCGATGAAATGTACCTTATGTGTTCACGGAACGAAGCGGTGGTGGGGCTGTCATCGAGTTCGGAGTATCCTCCCATGAACTGGGCGGAGCACAAAACGGGACTCAAGGTAAGGCACAATGCAATGAAAACACCCTGGAAGAATCTTCCGGGGCGTTTATTTCCTGTCTTGGAGAAGATATTTCGGACAACAAAGTTTACTGCCATCTGATGAAAGTTTTCTTTCCGATAAAGCATTATCCGTGCCAAGGGGTCATTCGTTGACGAGGATCCAGACGTCAGAAGGGCAGAAAGGTTCCTCACGGACCTTGCGGAGCGAAGCGTTGATCTTGTTCAGATCGTCCGACTGGCAGATCCCGACGACATTGTAACCGTTCCTGAAACTTATCAGCGTTCCGACATAACCCTCTTTCTGCACCCTGGTGAGCAGCCTCTCGGCGAAACTCCTCTGCTGGAAAGCGCCGACCACGATGTAGTACTTGTAATCCAGCTTAGTGGTGTAAAGCCCGCCTATCTTCGTGGGATTGAGAACGGTACCTTCGAGTTGTTTGAGGGAATCGAGGACCGCAAGGGAATCGGCCAACTGCTTCTCGACAATTCTCAGGGAATCGATCCTGGCCTGGTGCTCGGCCTCCCTCTGTTCGATAAGGGCGATCCTCCTCTGTTCCAATTCCTCCGAAGTGGGCCTTCCGGCAAGACGACGGAAAGCGTCGCATCCCGTAAGCGAAACGAGAAGCGACATCACAATACATATGAAGAGTAACTTTTTCATTTGCAATTGTCCCTTTTACCGGATTATGCAAAATTACAACATCCCATTTTCAAATCCAAAGGAAGAATCCAAAATCTATCGCCGAGGATGCAAGATAGACAAATGATTTGCAAGCATCCAAACCTGTTTTGACTGTGGGCACAAGAAAGAGAAAGACAAGGACCAGAAGGTCAGGGAATGGACTTGCCCTGTGTACGGGACACACCATGAAAGGGAATGACTATCCCTTTGCGGACATAAGGTTAAGCGGTTGCGCCAAGCCAATCCAAGAACCTGATGCTCACCTCGACCGGTTTTCTCCGGCCTTCCAATTGTCGTTCACGACCAGTCAGTTTCCTTTCCAGCCGCACAAAGTGGTTTGCACACTGCGCCTGCACGCCGTATGCGGTGGACCTACCACCATCTCTTTCAAAGTTGCGAAGCTCTCCTTATGGGTGGCCATCCCAATCAGAGAAATCTTCACGTGACACACCTTTTCTGACAATGATAATCAATTAGTTTGACTTCTCAGCGGAATCTATCAAAAAATGGCAGATTCCGCTGGCGACGGTGTATTTCATAACAAAATGATTTTATGAAGATTACAAAATGTTAATCACTATTCGTAGCGGAATCTATCAAAAAATGGCAGATTCCGCTGGGAAACAGCGATTCCAGTATGCGCATCTATGCAGAATACGGCATAGAGCTGAACAGGCTTGATTTCATTGGCAAAGCCGTAGTATTTTCCGGAATTGCGATAGGCAAAGGGACAATGGCAGGTTTTCCTGAAGTTGTTCGGGGATAGCATTGCCCCTGCTGCACATTTTCACCTCCACTGGAATGACACCGGGTTATCCTTTAGGATGAATTCGTCCTGCAGGAATTGGCAAAATTGAATGAAACAATCCGATATTGCAGTAATCGAAGGAAAGGACGTTACACTCATCTAACGTGCTAATGCAAGTGAGATTAAATCATACACCCAACGCTTCCTTTCCGAAGGTTTTCCTCGCTACAAGAAATTTTCGTATTTTTGCGGGCGGATCCTCGGGACAGAGGTCTCCCGCATCCGCAACATGTCAATCCTCCAATTGAAGAAAAAATTGCTTCGCATATCGGCCACCCTGGCACTTGGGGTACTTGCGGTCATCCCTTCGATGGCCCAGACCCTACGTAGAAGCATCACGACTGAAAAACTGGAACTCTTCTTCAAGGACAATCTCAGGTCCATAATTTCGCTCGAGAAGACCGACACGGTGAACGTCATCCTCATAGGCGACGTGATGATGCATTCCAAGCAACTCAACAAGGACTGGAAAATGTTCTTCCGCCATATGGAAGGGAGACTGAAAGGGGCGGACCTGGCTGTCGCGAACATGGAATTCCCTCTCGGAGGAGAGCCCTATACCGGATATCCGGCCTTCTCCACCCCCGACGGATACGCTGAAGTGATCGCCGATGCGGGGATAGACGTTTTCCTCGCCGCGAACAACCATATCCTCGACAGAGGCAAAGCCGGTATCCTCAGAACTCTCGAAGTCTACAGGAAGATGAGACAGAGTAGGGGTATCCTCTTCACCGGGATGTCGGGCGATGAAGCTGAGGACGAAGCCCTTTACCCCCTCATCGTTCCCGTCGGCGGTATAAGACTCGCGCTGGTGAATTTCACCTACGGGACCAACACCGGTATCGACAGCGCATGGCCGAAAGTGAACCGGATGGAAAAGAGTGACATATCCAAGGCGATAGAAAGGGCCAAGGAAAAAGGCGCCGACTATATAATCGCCCTCCCCCACTGGGGAGTGGAGTACCAGCTCGCCCACTCCTCTTCCCAGGGGAATATGGCCAAGTGGTTATGCGACGAAGGAGTCCACGCCATCGTCGGAGCCCATCCGCATGTCGTCCAGGACACCTGTTTCATGGGGAACGTACCGGTGATCTACTCGATGGGAAACGCCGTATCGAACATGAGCATAACGAACTCAAGGCTGGAACTTGCCGTGACGCTCCGTTTCCTAAGCCGCGGGGACGGGACTTCCGAGATGCTCTCCCCCAAGATCGAGTTCATGTGGTGTACTCTTCCCGGCAAACTGACCGACAGCTATGCCACCATCCCCGTCAAGGACTTCCTCGGAAGAAGGGACGACTGGAAAGAGCCCTCGGACTATGACAACATGGTGGCGACATACAAAAGGGTCAAAGATGCGACCGGAATAATCGACTGACGAATAAACACAGCTTATGAAGCAAAAGATAACACTGGAAGGAATCGACCCGATCCAGATTTACGGGGTCGGAAACAAGATTTTGGAGGAGTTCTGCAAATACTTCCCCTCGCTGAAAGTCGTGGCCCGGGGAAATGAACTCATCCTCGAAGGCAAACCCTCGCAGATACAGGAGTTTCAGATAAGGTTCGGGGAGCTCGTCGAAAGGCGCAACCACAAGATGAACCTCACGGTATATGACGTGGAGGAGATCTTTGACGGGGAGAACGCTCCCGACAAGTTCCGTCTCACGGGGGATGCCGTCATTGTCCATTCGACAGACGGGAAGCCCATCAAAGCCAGGAACGCCAACCAGCAATTGATGGTGAAGTCCTATTTCGAATCCGACCTCATCTTCGCCGTCGGTCCCGCAGGTACGGGAAAGACGTACATAGCCATCGCCCTTGCCGTAAGGGCTCTCAAGAACAGGGAAATCAAACGCATCATCCTCACCCGCCCCGCAGTTGAAGCGGGAGAAAGGCTCGGATTCCTCCCGGGGGACCTCAAGGACAAGCTTGACCCCTATCTTCAGCCCCTGTACGACGCCCTGGGAGACATGATTCCCTCAAAGAAACTGCAGGATTTCATCGCGGAAGGGACCATCCAGATCGCTCCTCTGGCATACATGAGGGGTAGGACTCTCGACAGGGCCTGCGTCATCCTGGATGAGGCGCAGAACACCAACGTCGGACAACTGAAGATGTTCTTGACGCGTATGGGTCCCAACGCCAAGTTCATCGTGACCGGTGACGCCAGCCAGGTTGACCTTCCAAGGAAAGAAGACTCAGGTCTTCTCAAGGGAATAGCCATGCTCAAGGACATAAAGGGAATATCGACGATATTCTTCACCAATGAAGACATAGTCCGTCACCCTCTCGTCGGAAAGATCGTGAAGGCTTTCGACAAGTACAAAGGAGAATAATCACCGGAAGGTGACTGAACTCAAAAGAAGCCTACTCTCACAGCGGGAGCAGGCTTCTTTCCGTTTCACCTTTCAGGGAAAGGCGTAATGCCGATTAGTAGTGATACATGGTCACCTTCAGAGCGGAAATTTTTCCGGGAGTAAGGAAAGCGTTGCGCTCATCTCCGTTGAGGAGTCTTCCGGGAACGAACTTTCCGTCGACGAATTCACCTTCATAGATCTTGTCGAAGCCGCAGTAGCTTGACTTGACGCCTTCCTTCATCGTGAATGAAGCGTTGACTCCGTCACCCACCATGTAGAATTCATCCGGGGAAACCTGGATGAGAAGAGCGGCTCCTTCAAAACGGGGTTCCTGCTGCTGTGCCCTTCCGCCGGCTCCGGGTGCGGCTCCCGTAGCGGGTGCCATCATCGCTCCGATATCGAAGCTGCGGCGGCCATAGGAGAAATTGATGGTATAATCACCCATGTCGATGGTATCGGTGGCGTGACCGTTGTAAAGGTACACCGCCCTCATGGAATCCTTGCCGATGTTCTCTCTGATGAGGGGTTCCATCTGAGCAAGCGCGTTGTATCCGTCGAAGAAATTCTTCTGCGCGGGGGAAAGGTTGGAAGAAGCTCCGGCGGCGAAGCTGTCGATTCCGAAAGGAGAGAACGCTATCGCGTCCCACTCACCTATGACATAGATTCCCCTGAGAGCGGAAACGCCGCTTTCGGGAATGAGGATGGGGTTACCGTTCCATACGAAAGCTTCACAAATCTCATCGATCTGCTGCATGTAGGAGTTCGGAGTGAGGATATCGAGTGAAGGTGCTCCTGCGGCATAAAGGTCGAAGAACTCGGGAATTGAGCAACCGTTTCCGAGGCTCCTTCCGCGTGAAGCGATTCCGAAGATGGAGGCGTTGGTGAAGGTGGGGAGAGCATATACTTTCTTACCCTCGCTTGAAAGGTAATCAAGATACTTGGCATATGAATATGCGGTGAAGAAATGCTCGGTCTGGTTGAGGATGGGGTTGTTTCCGTCATCTTCTGTGAGAGATTTTCCGAAAACCTGCTCCCAGTTGCCCTTTGTCTTCTTGCCGTTGTCTTCCCAAGCCTTCTGGACGTCAGCCTTGAGGGAGCCGTCGTGAGCTTTGAGGTAAGAAATCAGCTGCTCGGGGACATTGGCCTTCCAAGCTTTCTCGGCCAGAGATGAGAAATCCCTTACCGCGCCGCGGATACCGGGCTCGTTCTCGATCTGGATCATGACCACAGTCTTGTCGAAGTCCACGTCCTTGACATGCGAAAGGAATGCGCAGTATGCCTTGGCGTCAGCCTTCATCATGTTTTCCGAAAGGACGCAGGGCATTTCCAGGTCATTGCCTTTCTCATCCTTGGCTCTGGGGAAACGCTTCACATCCTTCTTCACCCATGTGGGGGCATAGGTCATGAAGGGGTTCTTGAAAGCGCCGAACCAAATGAAGATCACCTTCATGTCATTTTCCCTGGCGGTCTTGATGACATAATCCACTTCCGTGAAATCGTACTTTCCTTCAGTGGGTTCCACAAGTTCCCATGAAGCGGTCGCGATCACGGAATTGAGGCCGATGGCTTTGAGGTTGGCGAAAGTCTTCTCCTTTTCCATGTAGGAAACGGATGACGCCGTAGAGTTGTGCAGCTCACCGCTGAGGAGGATGAGCGGTTTCCCGTCCTGCACGAGGCAGGTCTTCCCGTTCACTTTCTGAAGCGAAGGGATACTCTGGGCTGACAGAAGAGCAGTAGCGAGGGCCAGCGCGAAGAGCGAAGAGAAAATCTTTTTCATATTGATCATTTGGTTTGGTTGTTTTCTGCACTATTGGAGATTGAAACTGTAGACTCCGCCCTTGGAGAGGGTCTTCCCGGGAACGGAGACGGTACATCCGTCAGGAATCGAGATGAGGCTCTCGCCCTTCGAATGCAGATCCAGCTCTATGTATCCTTCCTTCACAGGAATTCTTCCGGAAGCGCTTTCCATTCCGAAAAGGTCCGGTGAAACCGTATAGGAAGAAAGATTGTTTTCATCCTGGGAGAATCCGAACACTCCCCTGAGAGCGAAGAGTATCGGACCTACGCCGTTGGCGCCGTGACACAGGCTCAGACCATAGGCCCTGCCGTAGAATTCGAGCTTCTTCTCTACTGTCCCCAAGGGGGAGAAGTTCTCGGGGAAACGGCAGTAGCCTTCATCAAGCCATCCACCCCAGATGTCTTCCATCATCTTCTTGTACTGGGTAAGTTTCCCGGCCTTCAGGTAAGAGAGGAACTCGAAGCCCTTCTCATAACTTATTTTGTCATAGTAATGGGGAATGGAAGGGATAAGGGTACCGAAAAGATAATCGTAGTGTTCCTCGGGATAGAGGCCGGCTATTACGGCCATATACTGTGCATGGTGCGATATCCTCCTGTCGAGAGTACCGTCTACGTAGTATCCGTTGAGGAAAGCCCTGTCCTTCTCGCTCCAGAAATTCTTCTTCACGCCCTCGGCGACCTTCCCGGCGACTTCTCCGTAGTGTGCAGCCAAGCTCTTGAGGCCCTTGACGGAGGCGAGGTACTCCCCTATCCTGAAATTCAGATAAAGCAGCATCTGGGGATAAGCTGGAGTTCCGAACTGCTCGGGTCCCATATCCTTGCCCCATCCAGGCACAAAGCCGGAGTCTCCGCTCGCGTCATTGAGTCCCTCAGAAATCCTGTTGGAGAAGATGAGTCCGTCGGGATTCATTTCCTTTTCGTAGAGGGCGAGCTGCTGAGTGATCCTGTCCCAATACATATTGACTGTGGAGAGATCCCCCCAATGGAGATAATCCTCCTTGATTCCGATAAGGGCGTAAAGGGGATAGTCCACAATTCCCCAATCGCTCCTTGAAGGCGAAGGGGGCATCAGGGCAACGTTGATTCCGTTGCGTGAGACCTGACGGTCACCGAAAGCGAAGTTTCCTCCGAGGACGGAGACGATCGCGTCCATCGACCAAGGGAGATAGTCCCTCTTGATTCCGTCCAGATAGAAATTGTGCATCGATGTATGGAGGGTCTTCACTCCGATTTCGAAAAGACGGTTGAGGGAAGGATCGCTCGACTCGAAAGTCATCTTCCTTTCCACCGGCCACATGAGGGTATTGAACGTAAGAGCGGTCATTGACACTTCCCCCTCACTCCTTATATATAGATAACGGAGTGCCCTTACCGGAAGGGTGAACTCCCCTATCCCGTCAACTTTGACAGGGTCCAGGGCATACTGTTCGAACCATTTGAGGTCCTGGTTCATCGCCTCCTCGGGAGATTCCCCGACCGAGAAATGAAGTGTCCCCTTACCGTCAGCGATGAAAGAGACACTTCCCATCTCATCCTCACCGAAGTCGACAAGCGCTTTGCCGCCTTTTTTCATGGTTATGGTCTCCCTTACGATGGAAGCGTTCACAATGGGAGTGAAAGCGGCGATTCCGACGGGAACCACTTCCTCCATCATCGCTCCGGGATACTTCTCGGGAGATGAGTACATTGGATCGGACTCGATCAGGTTCCAGTTCTTTCCGTCAAGTGAAGAAGACCACCCGTCAACTGAAGGGACCATAACCGAAGGTACTCCCCCGTCGGTAACCACTTTGAAGACCATATCGCGTCCTACCCTGTAACCGGTGATGTCTCCTGAAGTGGAAGGAAGGGTGGTGACGCCGCGAAGGGCGGACGCCTTCACCTTGAAATAGCTCTCCGTAACCGGAGGATTGAACTTCCCGGGATAATCGACATTGACGCACCTTTCCTTTGAGACTGTTCTCTGATAGGTCTGCATATGGGCTCCGAGTTGTCCCGGATACCATATCCATGAATCAGCCTCAGCCCCGTAGGAGAGCGTGAGCGCGGCCGCCACGAGAGCGGACTTCAGTATTGTCTTAAATGAATTTAAGATCATTCTTCCGTACATTATTTGGGATAAGTGAAAACTCTTGTCATGTAAACTGAGGGATCCTTGGGACGTGAAGTCACTATGTCCTGACGGGTTTCGCTGGAAGCGACATTGCGCTTGGGGAAAACCTGTCCCTCGGGAAGTGTGACGCCCTCGGCGTATTCCATCCTGCCGCGGAGGTAAACTTCCTGTCCGTGGGAAGTCTGGTCTCCGTTCAGAAGCACTTCACTGACCCACTCATCCCCTTCAAAATGTCCTTCCTGCACATAGTCATAACGGGACACCACCTTGGGATCATCCTTCTCTATTGAAATGAGGCAGCCGATGCCGGAAAGGAGGAATTCATCCTCGCCGGTCTTGATGACAAGTCCGAAGGCACGGGATTCCTCGGCGACATATTTCACGTTCACGGTATATCCGTCGAGCGATATGGTTTCGCCCGTGGAACCCATTTCCCTGACGAACCCTTTCATTTTGCCGGTTCCCTGATACTTTGAAATTATCGGAAGAAGTTCTGAGAGCGTAGCGTATGTTCCGACATAATCCCTGTCGAGGAATGCGTCTTCAACGGCGAATGCCGAGAATCCTATCGCATCGTTGTTGGCGAAAGCGTAGTAAGCCGGAGAAGCGTTTCTCGAAGTCTCGGGAATGAAAAGAGGGTTGTCCTTCCTCGTGAAATCATCGCTTATGGCCTTGAACGCCGGCATGTAGATGTCCGGAGAGAAGAAGTCTATGCTGGGGGCCGCCGCATGATAAATGTCAATGGCATTGGCGACCGGAGCTCCGGACGGGAAATTGGGATTGCGTCTTCTTGCAGGTGCTCCCTGGGGTGCAGCTCCCTGCCCGTTTCCCTGTCCGGCAGGTGCGGCAGCCTGAGGAGGAGCGGGAGGCGTCGGCATAGACGAACTCATCGCCACAGTGTTCATGAACATGGGAATGTCGTACTGGGCCTTGCCGGCGGCAGCTATATCCTCAACATACGAGGCGAAATGCCATGCCATGAAGAACGCCTCCGTATCATCGCTTTCTCCGAAGACTTCTTTCCAGGAACCGGAAGTCCTGCTTCCGGAAGAAAGCCAAGCCTTGGCAATGGGAGAAGAAAGGCTTCCCGCATTCTTCTGGAGGAAAGATATGAGTTCTGAGGGCACTTTACCGGAAAAGGCTTTCTGCGCCTGCGCTCCATGATCGATCGATTGGGTCCACAGCCCGATTTCATTCTCGACCTGCATCATCAGGACCATATTGTTCCTGTCCCTCTGGGCGATATGCTTCATAAGCGCTGTGAAAGCCTTCTTGTCGGCTTCTTTCGCATCCATACAGAAAGGAGAGATCGTGTCGGTGGACTCACCTTTGTCATTCTTGACCCTGAAGAACCTCTTCGGATCGGCTTTCATCCATGTGGGAATGTAACTTGACACCCCGTTCTTCCAGGTGCCGAACCATGCTATGGCGACAGGCATTTGGAGTTTCTCCGACAGGTCGATTATATGGTCCACCATCGTGAAGTCGTAGACCCCTTCCCTGGGTTCTAGCTGATCCCACTCAACCGTTACTATGACTGAATTCAGATGCATGGCACGGAGAGACTCCATCGTCTGGGAAAGATACCCCAGTGAAGATGATGTTGAATTGTGCAATTCACCGGAAAGCATGAGGAACGGTTCCCCACGCCAGAAAAGGCGACGCGTACCTTGATAGTCGCGCAGCTCAGCTTTCTGCGCATGAAGGCCCAAAGACAGGCACATAAGTGCAGAAATCAAAAGAATCCTGTTTTGTTTCATTTTGTTTTGTGTTTCGGATCGGTTTTGGTTCGGTTTCGGCAAAAATAATCATAATCGGGCTAATTATAAAACAAGGTAGTCGCATTTGGAGAATTGAGCAACATTATTGGAGATTAAGCAAAAAAAGGAGGGGAAAAACCCCTCCTTGATATAAAGTATCTTCACACTCATTATTTGGGAACACCGGAAGAGACGATCTCTGAATACTTGTCGTAAGCGGCCTTTGAAGCCTCATCAGAGCTGCTGAAACGATAGTAAGCGTTCTTCAGGTACTCTGCGATGTTGACCTTGATTGAGTCGTCCTTGGTGATGGAATAAGCCTTCTCGAAAGGTTCGATGCAGGCCTTGAGGTCTTTCTCGAACTCAGCTACGAGAGCCATGTACTTGTTGTCGTCAGCCTCCTCAGAAGCTTTGGTCTGATCGTCGACAGCCTTGTTGTAGAAAAGGATACCCTTTCCGATATAACCGTACTCGTAGTTGGGGTTGACGCTGTTGCACTTGTCGTAAGCGGCGACAGCCTTGTCGGTATCACCGAGCTGAGCGTGGATGTTACCCTCGACATAGTAGAGAGAAGCATTGTCGGGCTCATTCTTCTTGGCCTGGTCGAGCAGGGAGAAGAGATGATCGGTGCTCTCATTGTTGGTGAGATAGTAGTTGATGAGGCCGATGAGGATGCTCTGGCTCTGAGGGAACTTCTGGAAGCCTTCCTCGAGATAACCCTTGGCGTTGTCAGGATCGACGTCAGCGAGTTTCGCGAAGATCTCACCGTTGTCTGAATAATATTCGTGCTTGATGCACTCCTGGAAGAGTCTCTTGGCTTTTGCGTTGTCACCTGCCTGAGTAGCGGTGAAACCGGCGTTGTAGAGGGCGTCAGTGTCAACCTTGTTGACAGGAGCGGCACCTACAACTGCAGCGGCCTGCTCAAAAAGATCTGCAGCCTTAGCATATTGACCGAGATTGTAGCAAGAATAAGCCTCATTGCTGAGTTTTTCTCCAATCTTGGTAAGAGCCTCAACAGCGGCCTTTTCTGTCTTAGGATCAAGGGAGTAAGCCTTCTGGTAAGCCTCAGCGGCCTTGGTGAGGGCATTCTCGACAACAGGACGGGTAACCTCGATCACTGCGACCTGGCCACCACCGTTGAAGTAGAGATTCTTGTTGGCGTAAACCTCCTTGGTCATCTGCTCACCGGCGACAGTGACGGTCTCGGTAGCCGTAGGATTCTCATTACCCATGACAAGTTTGAGGTCGTTCTTGGTAGCACCCTGCCAGATGTTGCCGGCGGGAGCGTCGTAAGCGGTGACGTAAGCCTTTCCGAGAGCTGTCCATGTGGCAGCCTTGGAAGCCTTCTTGGCATTCTGTGATGCCTCGATTGCAGCGTCAAGAGCCTTCTTGGCGGCATCGGGTTTCACCTGTGCACCAGCGATCTGAACTGATGCCAGCACTGCGAGTGCGATAAAGATCTTTTTCATGATAATTAGAAACTAGTTTTAATTGTTTTCCTGTCCTTCTTCACCGGTTGCGGGTTCAGGGCTGCCTTGTGTGGGTGCCTGAGGTGCTTCCGCTTCCTGGTTTTCTTCCTCGGAGCCGGGGACAACGGACACAGCCGCTATCGAATCCTCCTCCCTTATAGTAATCAGTTTGACGCCTTGTGCATTTCTGCCGGTCTCGCTGATCTTCTTGACTTCCATCCTGATGATGACTCCCGAACGGTTGATGATCATCAGGTCTTCGTCCATGGTTACATTACCCATTGCAACAAGCTTGCCAGTCTTGTCGGTGATGTTGATGGTCCTTACTCCCTTACCTCCCCTGTTGGTCTTGCGATAGAGGTCGAATTCAGACCTCTTACCATAGCCTTTCTCACTGACTACCAGCAAGGTATGCTGATTTGCATCTTCCGCATTCGGGTCGTAGGAAATCGCTGAAACAACTTCTTCATCTTCTGCAATATTTATTCCCCTTACACCGGAAGCCATCCTTCCCATAGGGCGTACGGTCTCTTCGCTGAAGCGGCAGCACAGTCCGCTTGAGGAAGCGAGGAAGATCTCTTCGTGACCGTTTGTAAGCATAGCGGCGAGGAGTTCATCACCCTCACGGAAGGTGACGGCGTTGATTCCTTTCGCCCTCGGACGTGAATAAGCCTCGAGGGTCGTCTTCTTGACAAGTCCCCTCTTGGTGACGAGGATGACGAAGTTGTTGTTTATGTATTCTTCGTCCGCAAGGGTCTTGACGTTGATGATGGCCTTTATCTTGTCATCCGGGATGCTGAGCACATTCTGGATGGCCCTTCCCTTAGACGCCCTTGATCCTTCCGGAACCTGGTATACTTTGAGCCAATAGCACTTTCCTGATGCGGTGAAGAACAGGAGAGTTGAATGCATGTTGGCGATATAAAGATGCTCGATGAAATCGGAGTCACGTGTCGCACTGCCCTTGATACCGATTCCGCCCCTGTTCTGGGTCCTGTATTCGGTGAGGGAAGTTCTCTTGATATATCCCATGCGGGAAATCGTTATGACGACATCCTCATCCGCGAAGAAATCCTCCGGATTGAACTCATCAGCGTTCAGGGAAATCTCGGTACGGCGCTTGTCACCGTATTTGGCCTTGAGTTCCTCGGTCTCCTGCTTGATGATGTCAAGCTGCATCCTGTCGCTCGCGAGGACGTCGTTGCAGTATGCGATGAACTTGGCGAGTTCGTCGTATTCGGCCTGGAGTTTCTCCCTTTCCAATCCGGTGAGCTGGCGGAGCCTCATCTCGACGATGGCGGTTGCCTGGACCTCAGTGAACTGGAATGTATCCATAAGGGAAGTCTTGGCCTCATCGACACTCTTGGATGCCCTGATGATACGGATGATTTCGTCAATGACATCGATGGCCTTCAGGAGACCTTCAAGGATGTGCGCTCTCTTTTTCGCCTTTTCGAGATCGAACTTCGTACGGCGTACGACAACCTCATGACGGAAGTCGACGAACACCTGGAGCATATCCTTCAGGGACAAGGTGCGGGGACGGCCCTTGACGAGCGCGACGTTGTTGATGGCGAAGCTTGACTGGAGGGCGGTATACTTGAAAAGGGTATTTAGGACGACGCCGGAATTGGCGCCCTGCTTCACCCTGATGATGACACGTACGCCTTCCCTTGAAGTCTCGTCGTTGATGTAGGTGATACCCTCAATCCTCTTGTCCTCAACCATCTGGCCGATCTTCTCGATCATCTCCCTCTTGTTGACCATATAGGGAATCTCGGTGACGACGATGGTCTCATGTCCCTTTTCGTCAACCTCGATATCGGTCTTCGCCCTTACGACGACCTTGCCGCGTCCGGTCTCATAAGCATCCTTTATACCCTGGATGCCCTGGATGATACCTCCCGTGGGGAAATCCGGACCGGGGAGGTAATGCATAAGTTCCTCGGTGGTGATTTCAGGATTGTCGATATAAGCGCAGATGGCGTCGCATACCTCTCCGAGGTTATGGGGAGCCATGTTGGTCGCCATACCTACAGCGATACCTGACGATCCGTTGAGAAGAAGTAGAGGAGCCTTGGTGGGAAGAACCGTAGGTTCGGGGATGGTATCATCGAAGTTCAGCTGGAAATCGACCGTGTCCTTCTCGAGGTCGCCGAGAACATCTTCGGTAATCTTCTCGAGCTTCGCCTCGGTGTAACGCATGGCCGCTACAGGGTCACCGTCCATCGAACCGAAGTTACCCTGACCGAAGACCATGGGATACCTCTGGTTCCAAGGCTGGGCCAGACGTGCCATAGCGTCATATACGCTGGAATCTCCGTGAGGATGGAACTTACCGAGTACCTCACCGACGATTCTGGCGGATTTCTTGGTCTGTCCGGAATAACTCAGGCCCAAGCCGTCCATTCCGAAGAGAACTCTCCTCTGTACAGGTTTGAGACCGTCCCTCGCATCGGGGAGGGCCCTGGAGACTATGACCGACATCGAATAATCGATGTAAGCGCTCTTCATCTCCTCGTCGATGTTCACCTGCTCTATTCTTCCGCCGGCACCCTGCTGCTCTTCAATGATGTTGTTATCTTCTATGTTATCCATTATCGTTTATAAATCAATGCACCCCGCAATGGGATACGTAAAGCGGGGACTTTCTCCAATTCAGCACACCCCGCTGATGTGCACAATAACATGCAAATTTAACATAATTTTGTGTTTTGAGCAAATCCCCACGAGCTTATTCAAAAATAAATAAATAGTATCTCCGGCATCGACTGACACATTGTCATAACGGAGGAAATGCCGATGCCCATTTGCACAGAATTTGCTTATCGGAAAAATGCACGATCATATTCATCATCCCTCTCCGGAAGAAACGGAAAAGGGAAATCATTTGAGAAAAGTTTTGTAACCATATGGACATACACGTATCAGGAGAACTGAACAGCATAATATCCTACGCCAGGGAAGAGGCGATGAGGACCGGCAGCTACGGCATCGGTCCGGACCATCTCTTCCTGGGGATAGTGCGCCACCAGGACAATGACGCATACAGAATCCTTGAAGGGCTTGAAGTGGACATAGACCAATTCAAGAAATTCATCGACTCGAGAATCTTCACAAACGAGAACATCCCCTATGAGGAGCTCGAGAACATAAACTTCTCAAGAGGCGCCCAGAATGTGCTCACCATCACCGTGATGGAAGCCACCAAGATGAGGACAAACCAGGCCAATCCCATTCACCTTCTTCTCGCCCTATGCAGGACGACAGGAAGCTATGGACAGGCGTACCTTCGCAACATGGGAATCGACTACGGGAAAATCCTCTCTTACATCGACAAGGAAGGACTCGCCAAAAGGAATGAAGCCCAGGAGGAGAGGAGCGACGACGGTGAGGAACTGCCGGAATCCCAAGACGGACAGGGACAGCAGGGACAGGAGAAGAAGGGTGACGGAGTCGAAGAATTCGGCTACGATCTCACCAAAGCCGCCGCTGAAGGGAAACTCGACCCTGTCGTGGGAAGGGACACCGAGATAAGCCGTGTCATCGAAATCCTCGGCAGAAGGAAGAAGAACAACCCCATGCTCATCGGCGAACCGGGCGTGGGCAAATCAGCCATAGTTGAAGGAATAGCCCTCAGAATCGCTTCCGGAGAAATCTCCCCCGCCCTGGCCAAGAAAAGGATCATCTCCCTTGACATCGCTTCGGTCGTGGCCGGCACCAAATACAGGGGCGATTTCGAAAAGAGGCTCAAGAGCATCATAACTTCCGCCAGCAAGGACCCCAACCTCATCCTTTTCATCGATGAATTCCACACTATAGTGGGAGCTGGTGGAGCCCAGGGAAGCCTTGATGCCGCGAACATGCTCAAACCCGCTCTCGCCCGCGGTGAAATCCAGTGCATCGGAGCCACCACCATGGACGAGTTCACGAAGATCGTCGAAAAGGACGGTGCTCTTGACCGCCGTTTCCAGAAAATTGTCGTGGAAGCCACTGACGTTCCCCAGTCAATCGCGATCCTCACCAAGCTGCGTCCCAAATACGAAGAGTTCCACTCCCTCAAATACACCGACGAGGCTCTTGAAGCATGCGTCAGATTGACGGAAAGGTATATCCCTGACCGCACGCTTCCGGACAAGGCGATCGATGCCATGGACGAGGCCGGTTCCATGGTGAGACTCCACCTCGGAAAGAAGAAGGGATCCAACACCGTCACGGACGAAGATGTCGCTGCGGTCGTTTCGAAGATGACAGGTATCCCTGTCACCAAGGTAGCGGAAAGCGAAGGCGGAAGGATAATGAAGATGAAGGGAAGGCTCAAAGGAAGGATAATCGGACAGGACGAAGCCATCGATACGGTAGTCAATGCCATCCAGAGGAACAGAGCCGGACTGAAAGATCCCGGAAGGCCGATCGGATCATTCCTTTTCTTCGGTCCGACAGGAGTTGGCAAGACCCAGCTCGCCAAATGCCTGGCCGAATACCTGTTCGACTCGGAAGAGAACATCGTCAGGATCGACATGAGCGAATACATGGAGAAGTTCTCCGTATCACGTCTTATCGGAGCGCCTCCGGGATATGTAGGATACGAAGAAGGCGGACAGCTGAGCGAAAGGGTAAGGAGAAAGCCCTACTGTGTAGTCCTTCTCGATGAAATCGAAAAAGCCCATCCTGACATTTTCAACCTGCTGCTGCAGGTACTCGATGACGGTCGTCTTACCGACAGCGAGGGAAGAACGGTAAGTTTCAAGAACACTATCGTCATCATGACTTCCAACGTCGGAAGCCGTGACATCGAGGAATACGGCAAAGGGCTCGGATTCGCTACCGCCAGCAGAAGCATTGCCAACGACCATCACGGTATCCTGGAAAAAGCGGTAAGGAAGGCATTCCCTCCCGAGTTCCTCAACAGGGTTGACGAGAAAGTGTTCTTCAACACCCTTTCAAAAGATGACATCGAGAAGATCATAGATATTGAACTGAAGAGTCTCAAAGAAAGGGCTGAAGAGGCCGGATACAAGATCACCATCACCCCAAAGGCCAAGAGGTTCGTCGCGGAAGCCGGTTACGATCCGGCATTCGGAGCAAGACCGCTCAAGAGAGCCATCATGAAATACGTCGAGGATCCAGTTTCGGAGTTCATCATTTCCGACAGGGTACTCGGTCGCAAGTCAAAAGGTGGAGAGCCTAAGGTTCTTAAACTGGTATTGTCAAGCGACGGAGAAAATCTGGAAGTACAGGTCGCCGACAGTGTCAAACAGGTCGTCGAGTGATTTCACTTATCGAGCAAGGTTATACTCGAGTTCCACATTGGCATGAAAACGCCATCGTAGAACTCGAGTATCATTTTTAAAGCCTTTGAACATTTCTGAGGTGCAACGTTCTCGGTTCTCGGGAATGCGTCCAGAATTGTTGCAAATACCATCTACAAGAATCGCCAGAACGGAAAAGATATCCCCCTTTAGCTTTCCGTAGGGTGTTCTCTTTTACATGGCGTGTGTCGACTGTTGTTGTACTGTGTTTGTCTCCCCGTTCCCGATCTGGACGGGCCGTCTGAGCGGAGCGCCAGCTTACCTCTTATTCCTCGCCCGTGACGGATACAACCTCGAGTCCGAGGTCACCGATGATGTCGAGGAGGGTGCTGAACGAAGACTCCGATGAGATGATGGACTGGATTCCGTTTACGGAAGAGTAATCTGTATTTTTCATATCGCGTGATTTTTTTGACGTTGTTGTTCACTATTTTGGTCAGTGTGACTTTCCGGGGGCAAAGATAATGCACGCTTGTGCCATAATTCGGGGACAAGGTAAAAAAGTTTACATTTTTTTGAGATTTTTTTAAAATGTTGCCTCTTTTAAGACGAATTTTGCGGAAAACAGATTACGAATGAGAAAAAAACTGGCGATATTCGACCTTGACGGAACCCTTCTGGATACGGTCGCAGATCTCGCGGGAGCCACCAACTACGCTCTCCGGACTTTGGGTTTC
The DNA here is from genome assembly GCA_017469845.1 of Bacteroidales bacterium. Classification (GTDB taxonomy): domain Bacteria; phylum Bacteroidota; class Bacteroidia; order Bacteroidales; family UBA932; genus Cryptobacteroides. The sequence continues at coordinate 94,013 of JAFUFP010000011.1, forward strand.
CCGGAGCATGAGAAAGAAGAATACAGGTTCCTCGTAGGCAGAGGAATCTACAACCTTTTCAGGGGCGCTTTGCCCGAGGGTGAGAAGAGCGAAGAGAACGTACAGAAGATGGCGGACCTGTTTGTCCCCTATTATAATGCGCACATGTGCGATATGACGAGACCTTATCCCGGAATAACGCAGATGCTTTCCTCCCTCTCCAAAGAAGGGATAGCTCTTGCTGTCGCATCGAACAAATACCAGGCGGGCACGGAAACCCTTATGAAAACCTTCTTTCCCGACATCGCCTTCATCGCCATCTGCGGGCAAAGGGAAGGGTTTCCGATAAAGCCGGATCCAGCCATAGTGACTGGTATAATGGACCTCGTTGAGGGAATTACCGAAGAAGAGGTCGTGTATATCGGCGACTCGAATGTCGACATGCAGACCGGGAAGAATGCCGGGGTTGTGACAATCGGAGTGAGTTGGGGATTCAGAAGCGTGGAGGAACTGTCGGCTTATTCACCTTATGCCATAGCCGACACACCTGAAGAACTCGGACGGATAATCCTCGGATAAACCGGATTCAGACAAAAAAAAGAACACATAGATATGGAAGAAAGAAGCGTAGATACCCTTGCTCGATATATTATGATGACAGCCGTCGCTGTCGTCGTCTGCGCACTGTGCTGGTATTTCAGGAGCGTACTGATCTATATCATCCTTGCCGCAGTCATCGCCCTCGTCTCAAGACCGATGATGAGCGCGATGAAAAGAATCAAGATCAAAGGGAAACAGATTCCTGACTGGCTTCTGGCGATAATTTCGATCGTGATCATCTTCGGCATCATCATAGGTGTGGTGACTCAGATCATCCCTATCATCTACAATATCGTCCAGAGCGTTTCAGCCAACCTTCAGAGCTCTTCGATGAGTACCGAAGCACTGAGAAACTTCTTCACGAACGCCAACTACACCATTCACGAATGGTTTCCCAATCTTGAAGAGGATGTGACCATCCAAAGCTTGACGGTGAACTTCATCAAGGACACGCTTGACCTTTCGTCGGTTACCTCATTGGTGGGAAGTGTCGCCTCCGCCGTAGGATCTTTGGCCATAGGTCTGTTCTCTACGATTTTCATCGGGTTCTTCTTCATCAAAGATCCGATGCTTTTCCGGAACATCATTGCAGCCATAGTTCCCGAGCATCTCGAGAAAAGGGCCATCGACGCCATCGGAGCGATCGAGCATCTTCTTTCGAGATATTTCGGAGGTCTTCTCATTGAGGTCATCGGTGTGGCCGCACTCAACTTCATAGGCCTTTCCATATTCGGTAAAATCGGGACATCCGCCGCTGCAGGTATCGCTTTCATCACCGGACTTCTCAACGTGATCCCTTACGTCGGACCTTGGATCGGAGCGGCAATCGGAACGGTACTGGGAGTGGTGATCAGATACAGCGGAGCCGCAGCTTTGGGAGCTTCGCCCCAACTGCTGATGGTAATCATCACACTGCTCGCCTGCTTCCTCTTCACCCAGATGGTGGACAATTTCTTCTTCCAGCCGTTCATCTACTCCACCAGCATCAAGTCCAGTCCCCTTGAAATCTTCGTCGTCCTTTTGATCGCCGGACACGTCGGAGGAATCGTGGGAATGCTCGTCGCCATCCCGACATACACCGTTATAAGGGTCATCGCTTCAGAGTTCTTCTACAACGTCAAAGCCATAAGACGGTTAATTCCGGACAAGGAAAGCGCCATATCCGTTCCGGAAAATAAAAAGTCCCCGAAAACTGAAACCACCCCTTCCGATGAAAAATAGAATTCTCTCCATTCTCGCCGGGCTTCTTATCTTCACGACGGTTTGCGCGGCGCAAACACTCAAGCCGAAAGGATCTTACCTTTTCGCCGAAAAGGACGGACAGGAACTGTTCGTGGATTTCTACCCGGCGGCTCCCGGCAGTGAGACCACGTACATGGGTAAAGAAAAGCCGGCCATAATCTACGTCTTCGGAGGAGGATTCATCGGAGGCACCAGGCGGGACGCCGTCAGCTGGTACGAGATGCTCACCCGCGAGGGATATCCCGTATTCGCGATAGACTATCGCCTGGTGCTCCGCGGCAAAACCGAAAAAGGCCTTGGCTTTGTCAAGAATATTCGGACCGCCATTTCGATGGCGGTCGAAGACCTTTTCAGCGCAACCGCTTTCATAGTGGAAAACGCCGGCGTCTTCGGCATAAGCCCTGACAATCTCGTCGTGAGCGGATCGTCAGCCGGAGCCATAACCTCCCTCCAGGCTGATTGGGTAATATCCAATTCCCTCCCCGGCAGTGAGATTCTCCCGGAGGGTTTCAGATACAAGGGCGTAATGTCATTCAGCGGAGCGATCCTCTCGGACCACGGCAAAATCTCATACCGGAAAGCACCTGCCCAAACCCTCATGTTCCACGGAATCGATGACAAGGTGGTTTTCTACAAGGGTCTCAACGTCTTCAACTGGCACTTCGCCGGGACCCACCGTCTGACCAAGATTTTCAAAAAGGGAGGTTACATATACAACACCTATCGTTATATCGGTCACATGCACGACATAGCGGCCTCAATGAAAGAAACTTTCGCCGAGCAGATCCAATTCCTGCAGGAAAACATCATACTGGGTCAGAGGAGAATCATCGACGCCACTCTGGATGACGAGGGTGTTCCCGTAATGAAAATGGTGACGAACCTCAACGAACTCTACGGCAAATAAGGCCATTCCGCTTCCAACAGTACGATAAGAAGAATGACGATGTAGGCACATGGCCCCATCGTCATTCTTTTTACTTATTCCCGAAGGACAGAGTTCTTTAATCCTCGGTAAGCTTGTTGAGGGCAAGTTCGACAAGCCCCCTTACCTGGGGCTTATAGTCGGGATTGCTGCTCTGGAGATACCTGTTGGCAATCGCGCAGCATACAGTTCCGGCCTCATGACCGAGGTGGGCGGACATGCCCGCAACCGCGGAGGACTCCATCTCGAAGTTGGTGATCCTGTACCCACCGTAACGGAAGGATTCGAACTTCTCGAGCATGTCGGGCATGGCGAGAGGCATACGGATGACCCTACCCTGGGGGCCATAGAATCCGCTCGCGGAAATGGTCACACCTTTGACCGTGCAGTTCTGGAATTTGTCAATAAGCTTCTGGCTCGCCTTCACGAAATAAGGAGCCGGCAGATGGGGATCCCAATTCACATGTTCAACGAAAGCTTTCTCCATGTCAAGAAGAGATATCTTGTCACGGTCGGCATACCAGTTCAGAAGGCCGTCACATCCCACTGAAATGTGTGAGAAGATGTACGAGCCCAAAGGAATGTCGGCATGAATGGCTCCGGTTGTTCCGATCCTGAGGATAGTGAGGGTCCTGTGCTCGGGTTTCACTTCCCTTGTCTTGAAATCGACGTTGGCCAGGGCGTCGAGCTCCGTCATCACGATGTCGATATTGTCAGTACCGATACCTGTGGAAAGTACGGTCACCCTTTTGCCGTTATATTTGCCCGTAACGGAGACGAACTCCCTGGAAGCGTGGCGGAACTCGATATCGGAAAGATATTCGGCGACCATGTCGACTCGTCCGGGATCACCCACAAGAATGACGTTATCCGCCAGCTCTTCCGGTTTCAGATGAATATGGAATACGGATCCGTCATCATTGATAATAAGCTCTGATTCTGCGATTCTCATATCTGATAAAGTTTTAGTGTACAAAAAAACGAAAACCGGGGTCGTGGTTTAGCCCCGGACAAAGCAAAGATGGCGAAAAAAAACATGCTTTGCAATATTTGGGTCGGCGGCTTCGCAATGGAGAGGAAAAAACACTAAATTTGCACCGCCTTGGTCCGGAAAGGACCCACGGACAGAACGTACAACAACAGAAAACAACAAAAAACAATAACATCATGTGGCAGAGAGTACAGACACTTTACCTCGCGATTTCGACAATCCTCATAGGGCTCATGTTCTTCATGGCGAAGGCTGCGGTATACGGCGCTGACGGAAGCGTTGTGGAACAGTTCAAGTTCACAACTTACGTACCCTATATGATTCTTCTTGTCATCATCATGGTCCTCAACATCCTCGCCCTCACGACATGGAACTTCAGGGTGTTCCAGATGAGGACGGCCACCCTCACCGCGATCATCACCCTCGCACTCCAGATCTGGATTGTGGTGGATTTCATATCGACGCACGATACGATGGTGTTCAAGATCGCGGCGATCTTCCCCCTCGTCGCGGTGATCTTCGACGTCCTCGCCGTAAGGGGCATTTTCGCGGACCAGATGCTCGTCGAAAGCGCATATCATCTGAGGAAATCAAGAAGGGAAAGAAGGAAATAAACCTTCCCCTATTTGAGATTCCGGTAATTGAAAACAGCGGTGGCGGAAAAGAATCCGTCACCGCTTCATTTTTGCATTTTCTACAACTACCCTATCCGATCACCCCGCTTTCAGGCCTGTTTGAACCGTCCGAGGACATTCTCGGAATAGGTCTTCGTGATAGGGATCGGAGGGATGAGGTCATTTTCAAGGTCGAGTTCATACCCGTCCTTTTCTTTGCGGAGGACTTTCACTTTCTCCATGTTCACGATGTACTTGCGGTGACAGCGGACAAGGGAGCTTCCGCTGAAACTCTCCTCGACGGTCTTCAGACGGCAACGGAGCATGTACTTCTTGAGTTCTCCCTTGCTGTCGGTATACCAGACGATGATGTAGTTGTCGTCGGACTCGATGTAATAGAGGTTCGAAAGGCTTACGGACAGCTTGAGCACTCCGCTGTTGTCGAAAAGGGTTATCTTCTGCTCGTCCTTCGGGGCTACAGGTTCATCGGACACCACGCTCTTGTAGTTCATAAGACGGATCGTCTTGTTCTTGTCGATGATCGTGAAGAACATTCCGGCAATGATGTAAGGAATCACCAGAGAGACGAAACAGTATACGAGGGCGTTGAGGTATATCTCGACGAAGGAAGGATTGTCAAGATGGATGATTCCCAAGGAATCCCCCTGAATCGAGAAAATGGTATACAGGAGGCAGACGACGAGCACTTCGGCTATATTCCAGGCCACATACTGCCAGTAGGTCATCTCGAACATGTACCTTGTCGAATACATTATTCTCTTGCTCAGGATAACGGTCAAAAGTCCGATGATGTAGAAAGTGGCGGTGAAGGCGAAAGCCTGCGAAGGTCCGATTTCGAACCAGGCGTTGTGCGAGAACGGGATACTCACCAGCATGAAGACAAGCGAAAAGAAGGCCGTGAAGGTCACGGTCGCAATGAGCTGGTACTTCGCTCTGAAATATGAGGGCAATTTCTGGTTCACAACACGTCTGAGTTTCCCGGAAGACCGGGCCATACGAAAGACAAAGATAAGGAAAATCCCACGAAATCATCCCGCAATTGTCGAATTTCACCCCAAATAAAGTAAAATCGCCCTCAAAAACGGCCTAAAACCATTCTCCCCGACTCTTCGCCACAAATATTTTCCGTTTACGCGCGAAGAGTGTATCTTCGCAGCCGAATTTGTAATTCGACCCTTTTGGAACTACATATAATCACGCAATTCAAACATCCAAAAAGATGAAAATACTTGGAACAGGCAGCGCGATTCCGCGCAAGGTTGTCACAAATGACATGCTCTCCGAATTCCTCGACACTTCCGACGCCTGGATTGTTCCACGCACCGGAATCCACTCCCGTCACGTCATCACTGACGAGCAGCTCGAAGACCTCGGTACGAAAGCGGCATTGAACGCATTGGAGATGTCGGGACTCAGTGTCGCCGATATCGACTACTTCATCTGCTCGAACGTCGTGGGTGAATACGTAACCCCGAGCCTCAGTTGCGTCATCGCATCGAAGATCGGTCTCACCTGCCCCTGCGTTGACATCAACTGCGCTTGCCCCGGATTCATCTACGCCCTCGACATAGCCGAGTCAAGATATCTCGCCGGCAAATCCAAAAACATCCTCATCGTCTGCGCCGAAGAGCCCACAAGGATGTGCGACTGGTCCGACCGTTCCACTGCCGTCCTTTTCGGAGACGGTGCCGGAGCCGTGGTCCTCGGTGAAGGGAACAACATCAAGGGTGTCGAGCTCCATTCCCAGCCCGACGTCCAGAAGATATGGGAGAAGAGGGTCCTCGAAAAGACTCCCTACATCAGCAAGGAAGAGGAGAACGTTCCTCTCCAGATGAGGGGACGCGAAGTTTTCAAGTTCGCGGTGAACGCATCTACAAGGGATGTGGAATCCCTCCTTTCCTCACTCGGAATGACAAAGGATGACGTCAACTATTACATGGTCCACCAGGCCAACATGAGGATAATCGAGGCCATCAAGCAGTACCTCGGAGAAAGAGACGAGAAATTCCCCACCAATATCGGTGACCACGGAAACTCCTCTTCCGCCTCCTGCCCCATCCTCCTGGACGAGTGCAACCGCAAGGGCTTGTTCAAGAAGGGAGACGTACTGGTATTCAGCGCATTCGGAGCCGGACTCCTCTCGGGAGTCGCAGTTCTGGAATGGTAGCCCACTCCATAGCGAAAAAGGCCTATCTAAATAATTTTTAGTATATTTGCAATTCGTATCGCGGAAGACAGTTTCCGCGAGCCCGATTCAGACAAAAAGAATTTTATGAGCGATAAAAAAAGAGTGGTTGTGACCGGAATGGGAGTCATCTCCTCCATCGGCAACAACGTTGAAACTTTCTGGCAGAACCTTATCGACGGAGTCTGCGGAATTGATTACATCACAGAATTCCCTACAGAAGACCTTCCCGTCAAGATAGCGGGAAAGATCAAGGATTTCAATGCTGAGGACTACGGCATGGACAAACCCTTCATCCGCAAGCAGGACCTCTTCACCCAGTACGGAATGGCAGCCGCCTACCAGGCTATGGCTGACGCAGGTCTCCATACCGAAGGTGAGGAGAAGAACATCGATCCTTTCCGCCTCGGAGTATACGTGGGTAGCGGAATCGGCGGATTCGAAGTACAGTACAGGGAAACCGCCAAGATGATCGAGGATCCTTCAGGACACTGGATTTCCCCTCTGTTCATCCCCACGATGATTTCCAATATCGCAGCCGGGCACATCGCCATCAAGCACAACGCCCAGGGCCCCTGCCTTGATATCGTCACCGCTTGCGCGACTTCTTCCCACTGCCTCGGTGAAGCGATGAGGGCTATCCGCCACGGATATGCCGACGCCATCATCGCCGGAGGTTGCGAGAACGCCACGATTCCCCTCGGAATCGCCGGATTCGCCAACGCCAAGGCCCTTTCAAGGGCTGAAGATCCCCAATACGCTTCCCTCCCCTTCAACGGCAACAGGCAGGGATTCGTGATGGGAGACGGTGCCGGAATCCTCGTCCTCGAGGAGTACGAGCACGCCAAAGCGAGAGGTGCGAAGATCTACGGTGAAATGGTCGGCTACGGCAACACCTGCGACGCTTACCACGCCACAGCCCCCAGGCCCGACGGAACCACCCAGGCGAAGTGCATCAGCCTCGCTCTTGAGGAGGCCGGATTCGACAAGGAGAAGGACAATCTCTACATCAACGCCCACGGAACCGGCACCAAGCTCAATGACGTGGCCGAGACCGTAGCATACAAGATCGCATTGGGAGATTTCGCATACAAGGCTCACATCAGCTCCATCAAGTCAATGACCGGACACATGTTCGGAGCTGCCGGAGCTGCCGAGGCCATCGCGACTGTTCTCGCCCTGAAGAACGGAATCATCCCTCCCACCATCCATCTTGACTGCCCCGATCCCGAGTGCGACCTCGACTACACCCCCAATGTGGCCCTCAAGTCGGACATCACCATCGGAATCTCCGATTCTCTCGGATTCGGCGGACATGACGCATGCGTGGCCTTCCGCAAGTTCGAAGAAGAGTAACGGACAACAAATACAAACCGACTAAAACCCAAACCCCATGAACAAGGAAGAAATCAAAAAGTATCTGCCCCACAGGGAGCCGATGCTCCTCATTGAGGAAGCTTGGATAGATGAGGCCGGCGTGGCCCATTCCAAGTACAAGATCAAGGAAGATGAGTTCTTCACTCAGGGACATTTCCCCGGAAACCCCATCGTACCCGGTGTCATCCAGTGCGAAATCATGGCTCAGAGCTGCGCCATTCTCGTCAAGGATGAAATCCCCGGACACATGACTCTCTACGCAGGGCTCGACAAAATCCGTTTCAAGAACGTGGTGAAGCCCGGCGATACAGTTGAGGTCACAGCAACGCTCGACGAAAGAAGAGGACAGATATTCTTCTGCTCCGCAAAACTCGAGGTCGGCGGGAAACTCTGCTGCAAGGGTTCTCTTTCCTTCGCACTTGTTCCCATCAGCGAATAAACAGGTCGCAGACCGCAATTCACTACACCTTTATAAGAATCCCCGCTTGGCGATGCCTTGCGGGGATTCTTATATGATTCCGGCCGGTCCGACCGGTATGGGTTGCGAAGTGACTACCTTCTTTCGGCGGAGGAAGCCTTTACCGCCTTTCCGGGGATTCTCTTCTGTACTGAAGAGGACTTGGTCTCAACCGCGCGGACATTGCCTCCGAAAGAGGAACGCCTTCCGACGGATGCTCCGCCCTTGACGGGAGCGGACTCTCCGCTCACGTTCTTGGCTACCGAACGTACGGCTATTCTCTTTTCAGCGGGAGCGGAAACGCTCTTGGCCGAAATTCCGGCTGAGCTTCTCTTCACCATGGTGCAAGGGAACTCGGGAACGTCATTGTATGTATAGAACTTGTCCGAATCCAGATATATGTCGTAATACTGCATAAGGATGAAGTTCGTCTTGTACTCCTTGTTGTTGTCCATGATGGCCGTGACGGGGCAACCCTCCACCTTTGCGGTGCCGTCTTCCTGGACGGTGGCCCTCGCTATCTTGAGTCCTTCGTCCTGGAGGAAATATGTCTCGCTTCCGGAGCGTATCTCGCCAAGAAGGAGAGTCTCGTAGTCACCCTCATCATCGGAGTTGCTCAGAATATACTGGCTGTAGAAATACAGCTGACCCGTCATCTTGTCATATCCCGCAAGGAAATCAAGCTGATTGGGAGATGCGATGCTGGACTCCCATCCGCTGACGAGGTAATCGTAGTTGGGGTCATAGCTGTCGATCTTCACCCTGTAGGTGATCTCGGACTTGGTGGAGGAACGGTTGCCGTCGGCGTCAAGAGTATAACCCATTCCGGTTATGTCCCATTCCCCGAGCCAGGAGAGGAAGCCCTCGGTGGGATTCTCGGGATCGATGCTGAAGTCACACTTGGCGTAATGTCCGGTAGGATTGCCGTAAGCGTCCATTCCGATGGCGTATGCCGTCCATGTATCCGCCTTGAGACGGTTGAAATCAAGGTCAATCGAACCGTAATACAGATAGTCGGAGAAGCTCTTACCTTCCTCTACCTGTCCCGCCACGAAATCTGACACATGCCAGAAGTACTCCATCAGGTCCCCTCCGAAGTTATTCTTGATGAAATCGTCGTAAGTGATGTCGACAGTGAAACTCTCGTCAGTATTCGATACGGTGGAGATCATCTCGGCGAGGACTTCCTCACCTCCGTCAACGATCACTTCCCTGCCCTTGTATGTCAAGGTCCAGTCATCGACCTCTTCCGCCTTCAGGGGTTGGGTAGTATAGCTTATCATCTGGTAAGAACCGGACAGTTCGCCTCCGGAGGTCACGCCGAAAGCGATCGCTATCCATTCCTCCTTGCCTTCATCCCCTATATCGAAATAGGTCGTGCTGCTGCCCGAAGAAAGGACAGTGCCCTGTTTTTTGAGGGCCTCCAAATGAGCTGAAGCCGCATTGTAGGGGCTGCTCTTGTATGCGGAAGCGTAATCGGACTTCCTTATTACGTCGAGATAGTAGGTCTCGTAGTCCGAAGTTGTGAGATTGATTGCGTCAACCATGTATGTGAGACCGTCGGTGTCGATTACGGGATAGCGTCCCTCATAGGCTATATTCCAACTGTTCTTCACAGTCATCTGGACTCCACGTGAAGGAGTTTCTTCGTCGGGATAATCACCTCCCCGTCTCCCGGTGCTGCCGTGAGAGCAGGAGGACACCGCCAGGGCGACAATACAGAGAGCCGCTACGGCTCCGAGTACCGCGGAAAATGAAAAATGCCGTTTCATAATATATGACAATATAAGTGGATACTTGATGGTTCTTCGGGAAGGCATTCCCTCCCTTGACTTCATTATTGCAAACTGCATGCCTTAAAACGGCCGCCGAAAAAAGGCGACCCTTCAAGAGAGCCGCCTTAAGCATATTCCAGCCCCGGAAACTAGATGCTGAAGTTATGGTAATGGGGACCGAATCTCTCGAATGCGGCTCTGTCGAGCATCTCACGATCATCCGGATGGGCGATGCTGATGAGAAGTTTGGCCCTTTCCTGGAGGGATTTTCCGTAAAGGTCGACGATACCGTACTCGGTGACGATGTAGTGCGCATCAGCCCTCGGAGTTACGACTCCGGCTCCGGGATTGAGCATGGGAACTATCTTGCTTATGCCTTTGTTCGTTCTGGAAGCGAAAGCGGTGATGCTCTTTCCGCCCTCGGCCATGGTCGCTCCCTTCACGAAATCAAGCTGTCCGCCGGTGCCGGAGAATATCCTGGTTCCGATGGAATCAGCGCTGATCTGGCCGGTAAGGTCAACCTCCGTAGCGGAATTGATGGCTATCATGTTCTTGATGCTGCCGATGATCCAGGGATCATTGGTGTATTTGATGTCCTTCATGAGGACGTCGGGGTTATGGTCGATGAAGTTGTAGACATCTTCCGATCCCAGAAGGAATGAAGCGACGACCTTGCCCTTGTCGATAGTCTTGGCCGCACCGTTAACCACTCCCCTTTTGATGAGGCGGAGAACGCCGTCCGCGAACATTTCGGTATGGACACCTATATTCTTGTGGTTCACCAGTTCAGCGGCGAGAGCGTTCGGAAGGGCTCCGATGCCCATCTGGATGCAGGCTCCGTCGGGAACGAGGGAAGCGCAGTTCTTGCCGATGAGGGCTTCAGTGGGTGTAGGCTCAGCGAAAGATGCAGTTACGAGGGGCGTATCCGCTTCAACGAAGGTATCGATCTGATCAAGGCTCACCAGATCCCCGAAAGCGTAAGGGACGTTCTTGTTCACAACGGCGATCACATGGTCGGCCGCCTCTATCGCCGCGATCGAGCAATCGACCGATGTTCCGAGTGAAACCATGCCGTTCTCGTCGGGAAGGGAGACCTGAACCATTGCGACATTGCATTTGAGGGCTCCGCTGCGGTAAAGTTTCTGTGACTCCCCGAGATGGACAGGGAGATAATCCGCATAACCGGCATTGACGTTCTTCCTCACATTCGGTCCCAGGAAGAAGCCCTGGTCGAAGAAGATTCCGGAGTATTTCGGATCGGAATAGGGGGCGGGTCCCTCGGTATGGAAATGATGGAACCTCACGTCTTCGATTTCGCCCGCATCTGCCCTACGTACAAGAGCCTCAATAAGCACATGCGGAACACTGGCAACACTGCTAAGGTGAATATGGTCGTGTGACTTAACCACCTTGACGGCCTCGTCGGCGCTTACGAAATGGATTTGCTTCATAAAGAATTGCTTTTTCTTCGGTAGAATATATGGTTCTCCGGAGAAAGATTCCGGAGGGACCCAAAGATAACGCATTTTTTGGTATTTTTGCACAATTATCGCCTGCAGGGGCCTTCAAAGTTCAAATCTGCAACCCCTGAGAGCCAAAATGCTTACGGATTATGCATACAAAAGAAGAAAAGATGGCCGCATTCGGCCGCATCCTCGACATAATGGACCGTCTCCGCAGCGACTGTCCCTGGAACCACGCACAGACGATAGACACTCTCCGTCCCATGACAGTCGAAGAGGTGTACGAACTTTCTGACGCCGTCCTGAAAAAGAATGACGCCGACCTCAAGAAAGAGCTCGGAGACATCCTCCTTCACATTGTGTTCTACTCGAAGATCGCCCAGGAACAGGAGAAATTCGACATCGCCGATGTCATTGACGCCCTTTGCGAGAAGATGATATTCCGCCATCCCCATGTCTTTTCCGAGAACAGGAACATGGATGCGGAAGCGGTATCCGAGCAGTGGGAGATCATGAAGACCAAGGAAAAGGGCGGAAACAAGAGGGTCCTTTCAGGAATTCCCGACTCGATGCCACCGATCCTGAAGGCATTCTCGATGCAGGACAAGGCAAGGGGTGTAGGATTCGACTGGGAAGAGAAAAGCCAGGTCTGGGACAAGGTACGTGAAGAGATGGGTGAGTTCGAGGAAGAGCTTCATGCGATGGACTCCGAAAACGGTGAAGCCAACAAGGCGGTATGCGCTCCGGATGAAAACTCTTCGGAAGAATTCAAAGCGGCATACGACAGGGCTGAAGAGGAGTTGGGAGACTTCATGTTCGCAACGATAAACGCCGCACGCCTCTACGGTCTCAATCCCGACACGGCCCTCAACCGTGCCTGCGACAAATTCAGAAGACGTTTCACCTACCTCGAAGAACAGACCATCCGCCAGGGAAGATCCCTCCACGACATGACTCTTGCCCAGATGGATGAAATCTGGGACGAGGGCAAAGCGAAAGGACTTTAGGGGGACAGCCCCTCATCTCCAAGTATCCGCAACTTGGTATCACTCAAACAAAGCCAATTGCGGATTTTTGACTATATTTGCAGACTGATTCCGGCAAACGCCGGACCGATGCCAATACTTTCCATCATGCCTGATTACCGTATCATTGAAGTCACCTCCGGCAGGGACCTCAAAAGATTCATCAAATTCCCCGACGAACTGTACAGGGAATGCCCCCAATATGTGCCGGCCCTTCACGCTGACCAGAAGAAGTCCCTCACCTCCGTGTCGACACTCTCTTACTGCACACACAAGATGTGGCTCGCAGTCGATTGCGAAGGAGGGAAATCCCCTTCCAAAGCCAAAGTCGTGGGAAGGATTTGTGCGATGGTGAACCCACGCTACAACGAACTCTACGCGAAGAAGAGGGCGAGATTCGGATGGTTCGACACCATTGATGAATTCGAAGTGGCGAAGCTCCTGCTTTCGACCGCGGAGAAATGGGCCAAGGAACAGGGCATGAATGAAATCCACGGTCCCCTTTACTACAACACCCTCGGAAAGCAGGGCATGCTGGTCGAAGGCTTCGAGAACACCCCGCCTTTCAACTGCCTGTACAATTTCCCGTACTACAACGACTTCGTGACGGCGATGGGATATGAGAAGGAGTGCGAATGGCTCCAGTACAAGATGGCAGCCGACCAGGACGTAGCTGAGAAGGTGCACCGCATCTCCGACATGCTGAAGGAAAGGTACAGTCTGCATGAGGGAGACATCGAGAAGCTGAAAAAGGACAAGACGATGGTGAAGAAGTTCTTCGACATGTACAACCAGAGCTTCGTTTCGTCCGTACACAACTTCATCCCCTTCACCGATGAGGAAATCGAGGAGGAAGCAGCATCAGTGATGAAGTTCCTCAACAACAAGACAAGCGTCATCATCCTCGACGAACACGAGGAACTCGTCGCTTTCGGAATCACCTTCCCTTCCATCTCCGAGGCCCTCAAGAAATGCAAAGGCCATCTCTTCCCCTTCGGATGGATCCATATGCTCAGAGCTCTCAAAGACCATACGACGGTTGACCTGATGCTCAACGGAGCCGTCCCCTCATGGCAGAACAAGGGTGTCTCCGCCATCTACCATTGCGCGATGTCGAAGAGGTACAAGGAGTCCCACACCAAGTGGGCCATCGCCAACCCCCAGATCGAAAGCAACAGCGCCGTCAACGTCTGGGCGAAATACGACAACGAGCTCTTCATGAGAAGAAGGTGCTACATAAAGGACATATAACTTCCGTGCCACTTGACCCGGGGGAAAACCGACTCTGAAAACTCAACCATCACATCACTCAAACAAGACAACTCTACCATATGGCAGACAACAATACACTACTCGAAAAAGTCCTGAGCCTTCAGGACAAGTTCAAGGCCCTCCAGGACCAGTTGGCCGATCCGGCAGTGATGTCGGACATGAAGAAGTACGTCCAACTGAACAAGGACTACAAGGAGCTCCAGCCCATCATCAACGCAGGACTGGACTACAAGAAGATGCTCGATGAGCTCGCAGCCGCGAAGGACATCCTGATGAACGAGAAGGATGAGGACCTCCGTGAAATGGCACGTGACGAAATCAACGAAATCGAGCCGAAACTCCCCCAGATGGAGCAGGACATAAAGCTTCTCCTCATCCCGGCCGATCCCGACGACAGCAAGAACGCCATGGTCGAAATCCGTGGCGGCACCGGCGGTGACGAAGCCGCCATCTTCGCCGGAGATCTCTTCAGGATGTATTCCAAATACGCCGAGAGCAAGGGATGGAAGCTTGAGGTCACCGACCAGGCTCCCGGAACCTCCGGAGGATACAAGCAGATCGTATTCAAACTCTCCAGCTCCAATGAAGGTGTCTACGGAGTGATGAAGTACGAGTCCGGAGTACACCGGGTACAGAGGGTTCCCCAGACCGAGACCCAGGGAAGGATACAGACATCGGCAGCTTCGGTTGCCGTATTCCCCGAGGCAGGAGAATTCGATATCGAACTGAACATGAACGATATCAGAAAAGACCTCTTCTGTTCTTCAGGTCCCGGCGGGCAGGGCGTCAACACGACATATTCCGCCGTCAGACTCACCCACATCCCTTCAGGAATCGTGGTCCAGTGCCAGGAGGAAAGGTCGCAGTTGAAGAACCTTGACAGGGCTATGGAAGAACTCCGTACAAGGCTCTACAACATGGAACACCAGAAGTACCTTGATTCGATCGCCGCAAAGAGAAAGACCATGGTCTCCACCGGTGACCGTTCAGCCAAGATCCGTACTTACAACTACCCCCAGTCAAGGGTTACCGACCACAGGATCAACTGGACGATGTACAACCTCCCCGTCTTCATGGACGGTGACATCCAGGAGTGCATCGATCAGCTCACAATCGCTGAGAACGCCGAAAGGCTCAAAGAGGCAGGAGAATAAGCCATGTCCACAGGAAGAGAGAACGAAGGGCTCAAAGCCCTCGGAAACAAGACTAAGTACAGTCAGGATTACGACCCCGGCGTGCTGGAGACCTTCTCCAACATGCACCCGGACAACGATTACTGGGTAAGGTTCAACTGCCCCGAATTCACTACCCTCTGTCCCATCACCGGACAGCCCGATTTCGGTGAAATCCGGATCAGCTACATCCCCGACGAGAGGATGGTGGAAAGCAAGAGCCTGAAGCTGTATCTTTTCAGTTTCCGCAGCCACGGCGGTTTCCATGAAGATTGCGTCAACACCATAATGAAGGACCTGAAGAATCTCATGGACCCCAAATACATCGAGGTGACGGGATTCTTCGTCCCGAGGGGCGGTATAAGCATTTACCCTTTCGCGAATTACGGAAGACCTGGCACCAAATGGGAGAAACTCGCCGAAGAGAGATTCTTCCGCCACGAATAAGGATTCACTCCCATGACAACACCTTACGGAATCAGCCGCTCAAAAAATGGGCGGCTGATCTTGTATTTGTCTATTTGTCTTATACTGAATACGGATTCTACGACGCATCCCAACGCATGGAATACGTTCCAAGCAGCCTTGGTGATATGCGCAATTCTTCAGCAATCTTACGCCAATCTTTGATAGCATCACGAACCTCATCGACAATCTCCCTGGCTTCTTGCTCTTCAAGCATGTAATTTTCACTGGCTGAAAGGAGAGCATTGACATCCGACTGCTCTGTGTAAGAGTCGATGAGCAAACTGCAATTCTTTTCATGACCCTTACAATAATTCCTCATCCTGCAATTGTCTGCCGAGAGCGTCATCGGCCGCAAGCAACATGATATCGTTTTCCAGATTGAGCGCATACAGTACACGCGCATATATTCCCATGGATACCGTAGGATCACCATGTTCCACTTTAGAGACAGTCAGGCGAGTCACAGTTGCCCTGTCCGCTATGTCCTGCATGGACAAATGCCTGCGCTTACGCGCCAGCATGATCTGCTGCCCCATAATTTCCATCTTCCGACTCAACGCTTGAGGCATCACCTTGCCAAAAGTCCTTTTTCCCATAATTGTATCTTATCAATCGCAAAAATAGCATAAAATGTTTATCATAACAAACATTATACGAGATTCCATTATAGCCTGGCTGAAATGATCAAGGCGCTCTTTATTGAGCGCCTTGAAGAGATTTGTAGCCGATAAGGGTACTGAACGGTTGTTATTTTTCCAATTCGAAGATCTTTTCCATCAGCCTCCATTTCGCCGTGGAAGGAGCATCAGGGTCGCATCCCTGGAACTGCGAGACATATGCCTCCCATTCCTTCTGCATGGGAAGGGTTGAAAGGCGGGCGTTGTCCTTTTCCCAATCGAAGTCGTCAACCGTATCCATTATCATGAAGAGACGGTTCCCAAGGCGGAATATCTGCATATCCAATATCCCGACCTGTTTTATACCGTCCTGAACCACGGGCCACACTTTCGAATGGGCTTCGACGTATTTTTCTATAAGAACCGGATCATCCTTCAGATCCAGAGTCTGGCAATACCTTTTCATGATTTAACGTCTTATGGTAAGAGGAATCGCACCTTCGGGGAAAGCATCCCTTCCGGAGCACACGATGGCAAGGTAACCGCCCCCGCCGGCTCCCGGCATCTTCCATGCGAGCACCCCATCCATGGCGCTGTACTTGTCGATATATTCCTGAACGGAAGAAAGGTATCCGCTGCCGGGCTGAGGTTTCATGCCGGAAGGATTGACCATCCCTGGGAACATCGCTACTTGGGCATCGAAAGAAGCTCTGTAAGCAGATGCGAAGCCTTCCAGATCCTTCGCCATAATAGCGTTCCAACAATCATCTGCAGCCTTTGCCAGAGCCTTCACCTTTTCGGAAGTTATGTCCTTCCCTTCGACAACGGAACATCCCTTCTGACGGGGAAACATCGGAATCATGCAAAGGTGATCCTCGAGCCAGGAAAGTACCCCCTCATCATAGCAGGATTCAATCTTTTCGGGCCAGAAGTGACCGTTGTACCAATGACGTACAAGTCCCGGCATGCAGATTCCTATCGCATCCTGCGCACCGGAAATGATGCCGTCGGTACGTTCAGGTTCATTCTCCACACAGAACACCAGACGGGCGAGCATCTCGGGATCCATTTGGGGAAGTTTCTGAGGCCAGATCTTGCGGATCATGTTGCGGGTGCTTGTCGATAGACCGCACCTCTCCCTCACCTCGAAATCAGGCTCCAAAGAAATAGTTATCGCCCATCCCGGAGCATAGCATGAAACATAAGGCTGGTCGATCCAGGTCCCGGCAAGGTCCAATCTGGTCGGAATCCTGCATGTCAGGTTCTTGAGGTCGGTACTTGAACGGGCCTCGAGTCCTTCCTTGGGAAGACGCTTCAGGACCACGTACTCGATTCCTCGGCTGCGGCAGAATTCTTCCTTCTCGGGGGTTGAGCCGTCTTCATTGACGACGAAGATGTCGGGACGGACCCTGTCCACCGTCGGGACGAAGTCCATCACACCCGACCCCTCGTTTATGAAGGCGTCACGGACGTATCTGATGCTCTTCACCATAAAAAGACGTTCGTCCTGTCCGTACAGGGGTTTGTGGTGCTTGTAACCGAGAATCGTGGAATCGCTTCCGATTCCGACATACAGGTCACCGTATTGTGAGGCCTGTCGGAAAAACTCCACATGCCCGCTGTGCAGAAGATCGTAGCATCCGCTGACGAACACTTTCTTGACTTGTCCTGAATCCATATCCTGAAGGTTGTATTTCAGTGTTATGCTATTATGTCAGATGAGGGAAGCTTGCGCTCCCCTCACCGTAAATGTGGTATTCCGGATTTATGCCTTGGTCTTGGCGGCTTTTTCCTGGGCGCGTTCTTCATCAACTGTAGTCATAGACTCCTTGAGAGAAGACCAGAACGCTTTCCAAAGGTCTCTTCCGAATCCCGCCCAGCAGCAGGAGAGGAAGAATCCTATGAATCCGAAAAGTATGACGCGCATCATTTTGCTCTTCGTGGGGCCCAAGGGAGTCGATGCCGGCTGGATGACGGCATAGACGGGTTTCTCTTCCTGGATCTTGGCCTTGGCCAGTTCCCTCTGCTGGGCCATCTGGGAATATATCTGGCTAGTTACGTTGACTTCAGTCTGAAGTCTCTGACGCTCGCTGCTGCCGGCCTGAGTCACTATGTTCCTTCCGGAATCAACGCTCCTGGCATAAGCATCTTGTGCCTTCTCCCAATTGGCCTTCGCCTCTTCGGCGAGCTTGACGTAATGATTGTAATCATCAGTCGCCTTCTTGGTCCTGTACTCGACGAAATAAGTCTGGAGAGCCTTGCATACGGTATCGGCCAACTGGTAGGAGAAAGTCCTGTCGTCGGTCACCACCGATATTGATGTCACACCGTTCTTGCTGTCAACTTCGGCCGTTATGGCTTCACGAAGTGCTCTGACCGTCCTGTTCTGGTCTCCGGTCAGCCTCGTCAAGTCCACGGGGAGTACCAACTCTTCCACCTCATCGTTACCGAACAATTTGGCGAGCCCCTTCTTGGGGTTGTCCCTTCCGGAGAAATGGTCGTAGACCGTAACGGGAGTTGCCACAACGCCTTCGGCCTTGGCCTCTTCCGAAACATAAGGGACCAGCTCAACGCCAAAAAGGTTGACAAGGAAAGGGGTGGACTTGCAGATGTTCGGGAAGAGGGATATGTTGAGGGCGTCTGTTCCTGCGGCCAGCTGTGCATTGCCGAGACCCAGAAGGCTGGTTATGCTGTTGAGGCTTCCTGATGATCCTCTCTGGGCAAGCTCCGGGGCCAGGGTGACCGTGGCTTGGTACTCTTTCTTCATAGTCATGGCTGAGATTATTCCCAGCACGCCGAAAATGAAGCAGAAAACGAAGATGAACTTCCAACTCTTCAAGACCTTCGCGATGATTCCCATCCAATCGATGTGGAGGCCCTCGTCGCTCAGATCGTCGAACTCGTCGTAGTCGTCGTATTTGCGGTATTCCTCACTCATGACCGGTCCTATTTAATTCTTGAAATCATTGTCGCGATGGATGCGGCCATCGTTCCGAGAGAAGCCGCTGTAGTAGCGTAACCCATTATGTCGCCGGCATTAGCATTTTCCCTAGGTGCCTTGGTGGGAACAACAATCTCGGCTCCGGGAGTGACCTTCGTCCAGCTGTGCAGTCTCTTTACTGATCCGTTGAGGCTGATCACGTACGCCTTGTTGCGCTTGGCCCTCGGGGCATATCCTCCGCAGCTGGCGATATAATCGGCTCCTGTCATCTTGGGATCATAAGTCACCACGTTGGGCATCATCACGCTTCCGGTAATCCTCACGGTGCTGGTTCTGACGGGAACGGTGACGTAGTCCCCTTCCTTGAGGATGACGTCGTAATCACCTCCGGGATTTTCGATGGCGGCTTTAAGGTCGATGGCGACGGGATAATCTTCGGCGATAGAGACGGAAAGGTCGGTTTCGTCGGTGACTTTGTACAGGGCCCTCCTTGCGTCAGCGCTCTGTCTGCGTTCGGCTTCAGAAGACCGCCTCATAAGACGGGCGCCCT
This sequence comes from Bacteroidales bacterium, assembly GCA_017469845.1. Lineage (GTDB taxonomy): Bacteria > Bacteroidota > Bacteroidia > Bacteroidales > UBA932 > Cryptobacteroides. The sequence goes on from JAFUFP010000011.1 coordinate 113,687, forward strand.
CGAGGTAAGCGAACGAGGTGAAACCTCCCGCCATGTTGACAAGGTCGGAAAGCCTGTTTTCACGTCCGGTCATGGAGAAAGTTCCGGGGAAGTTCACTTCACCTGCTATGGTGAAATGCCTCTGGGTGCTGTATGAAGGACTCCTGTGTACAGTAACCTCATCGTAGGGCTGCAGAAGGAATCCCCCCTCACCGTCATCAACGAGTCCGTTCTTTATCGGGAACGAGAAAAGTTGTGACACTTCCGACTGGGCTGTCGTGCCCTCATTGTCCAGGAATCTTCTCGAAACGTCAACCCTGGAAACGGAAGCACCCCTACGGAGACCGCCGGCAAGGATGATGAGGTCCTCGACGGTAGTGTTCTCAGCGAAAGGATAAGTACCCGGATTGGCGACCAGACCGTCAATCGTGAATGAGCCGTGCTCACTCATTTCGTACTGGCTGGCGATATGGAGCTCATCGTTGTTCTTCAGGGCTATGTCCTTCTTTCCTGACATGATGTCATTGAGGTTCATGGAAATCACCTCCATGGTCTTGTCCTCATGCTCACGGTGGAGAACGGCCCTACCCATGAAAGCGTCGGGAAGAAGTCCACCCGCGGCGTTGATGAGTTCCCTGACGGTATGGATTTCGTCACCGAGTTCGTAAACTGAAGGGCGGTAGACGGATCCCACGATTGAAATCTTGTTCTCGAAAAGGGAGAAAAGTCCGCCCACCTGGATTTCATCACCATTCTTCAGCTGGAAGGAATCGTACTCGGACTCGGGTACGGTCTTCACCTCGTAGCTCTTTCCGCTCTGGCGGGTGACGGTCAGGCTCTCGGTGTATGCGCCATAGGCGAAGCCTCCGGCATAGTTCAGGAGGTCGGTGATGGTCTCACCTTCCTTCATCTCGAAGTACATAGGACGTTTGAGCTGTCCGTCAGCCTTCACCATGACCTTGTAAGGACGGACAAGGATGACGTCACCTTCCTCGAGACGGAGGTCGCTCTTGCGGTTACCGTTTGTAAGGAAGTCATAGACGTCCACCGAAGCCACTGTCTTTCCGTTGCGGACGACGCTGATGTCACGCATGCTACCGGGCTCGACGACACCGCCGGCCCTGTATAGGGCATGGAAGACGGTAGCGAAGGAAGAGAGTGTGAATGTTCCGGGATTGTGCACATCTCCGAGGATGTTGACCTGGATGGTCCTTATCTGTCCGAGGGAAACGCGGATGTCGGATTCGTTATCACCGAGGCCGCCGTAAACGGAAGCGAGACGCCTCTTGAGGTACGAATTCGCCTCGTTGATCGTCATGCCGTTGAGATATATGGGGCCGAGGTATTCGGTGTTGATGCTGCCTTCGGGGGAGATATGTCCGCGGATCGTTTTCTGCTCACGTCCGAAAATCTCTATAATGACCTCATCTCCGGGGCCCAGACGGTAATTGGTCGGGGTGGCGAGATTCTCGCTGGGGGCGAAGTTGAGGTTACGGTTACGGAAGATGTCCCTTCCGTATACGGTAAGGGCGTCTGAAACCGTCTCCGGCTCGTACGAGGTAGCGGTATCGGGAATTTCCTCGTTGCCGTAGAGAGTGTGTCCCCCTCCTGAAGCCGTGGCAGCCACGTTGTCCGAATCCTGCTGCTCGCGGTAAAGCCTTTCAACCCTTCTCACCTGGGCTTCGTCAACACCTCTGAGGGCCAAAGTTCTGGCAATTTCATTCTCGTCGCGTCCTTCCGAGACGGCCTGCTTCACGAACTCGAGGACCTGCTCATCGGTCATCGTGCCCTGGGCGTAAGAAGCCCCGCCGACACACAGAAGGCACACGGCCAACATTGTCATCCTTCTTCTGAACATATGCGATATAGATACTTTTTTCACTTGATTGCACGTTTACGTTGCGACAAAGCGCTTTAACGTGCAAATTTAGTGATAAAAAACGGGTAATGCAATGATACGGAACGCACGGGGCTTTCGAACGGTCCGGGAACGCCCATAAACCACAGATGGCACCCGGAATATCCGGATGCCACCTGTGAAAAGTTGTTCGGGAATCTTTAGAGCCTTTCCCTGATCTTGGCGCTTGCCTCCTCGTAGCCGGGCTTATTGAGAAGAGCGAACATGTTCTTCTTGTAAGCCTCGACACCGGGCTGGTTGAAAGGATTGACTCCGAGAGTGTAGGCGCTCACGCCGCAAGCGAACTCGAAGAAGTAGAAGAGACCTCCGAGGTTGAACTCGTTGATCCTCTCGATGCTGACCTCCATCTGGGGGACACCGCCGTCGATGTGGGCGAGCTTGGTTCCGAGCTGAGCCATTGCGCCGCAATGCTCAACGTGCTGGCCTGCGAGGTAATTGAGCTGGTCGAGGTTCTGCTCGTCGGATCCGATGAGCACGCTTCTGTTCGCGTTCTCGATGTTGATGACGGTCTCGAACATGATCCTCTCACCTTCCTGGATGAACTGACCCATTGAGTGAAGGTCAGCGGTGTAGTTCACGGATGCGGGGAAGATACCCTTGAGGTCCTTTCCTTCCGACTCACCGTAGAGCTGCTTCCACCACTCACCGAGATACTGGAACTTGGGATTGTAGGTAACCATGATCTCGATCTTCTTTCCGAGTTCGGAATAGAGGAGGTTACGCATGGCAGCGTACTGGATGGCGACATTCTCTTCGCTCTTCACGGCGAGAGCCTCTTCCATCTCCTTAGCACCTTCAAGCATGGCCCTGATGTCGAATCCGGCCACGACGATAGGGAGAAGTCCTACAGGAGTGAGGACGGAGAAACGTCCGCCGACATTGTCGGGAACCACGAAAGTCTTGTATCCTTCCTGGGTGGAGAGGGTCTTGAGAGCACCCTTCTTGGCGTCAGTGATGGCGACTATCCTCTCGGAAGCGTCGGAATAGTTCTTCTCGATGAACTCCTTGACGATACGGAAAGCCACGGCGGGCTCGGTGGTGGTACCTGACTTGGAGATCACGATGCAGGCGGTGTTGCGCTCTGCTGCGAGATCCATAAGTTCAGCTACATACTCCTCTGAAAGGTTGTTTCCTGCGAAAACGACCTCGGGATTGCCGTTCTTTGATTTGAGCTGCTTCGCGAAGTTGTGTGAGAGAGCTTCGATAGCGCACCTTGCTCCGAGGTAAGATCCTCCGATACCGATTACGATGACGAGTTCAACACCCTTGGCTTTCCAGCAATCGCGGACAGCCTCGCATTCTTCAACGAGGGAAATGGGGGTCTGGGAAGGAAGGTGTTTCCAACCGAGAAAATCGTTTCCCGCTCCGCTTTCGCTGACAAGAACGTCAAAAGCGTCAAGAGCTTTGTTTACGTAAGCTTTGTAATCTGCATCTTTGACAAAGGAGCTGCAGCCTCCTACATTGATTTTAACCATGATATTGTGTTTTGTATAAAAATCGAAGGGACGGCAAATTTATCATTTCTTTTCCAAAAGTCCATAACAATATCGGTCTGATTGACTATATTTGTGAGGTACAGGGCCCTTCGGGACCCGACCGACCACTAAAACTGCACTGCCATGACAAGACATTTCCCCTGGTATGGACTCTTTGCGCTGTCCATGACCGTTCTTTTGTCGTCGTTCTCCCCCGCCGCCACAGCCCAGGAAGCGGAACATCCGGTCGCGATAGCCGCCCACCGCGGCTTCTGGAAGAATCCCCGCACCTCCAATTCCGAGAACTCGGTAGCGGCTCTCGCCGAAGCCCAACGGGAAAAACTCTGGGGTTCCGAATTCGATGTCCACCTGACGGCGGATGACGTTGTCGTCGTCAATCACGACAACGACATCCAGGGAATCAGCATCCACGACAATCCCTATTCGATGATAAAGGACCTCAGGCTCCCCAACGGAGAAAGGATTCCGACGCTCGAGGACTATCTGACCCAGGCGATGGCATCGCCTTACACCATGCTGGTCCTTGAAGTGAAGAACCACGGCAACCCCAGGAGAAGCGTCCAATTGTCGGCGAAGTGCCTTGAAGTGCTGACATCTTTCGGACTTCTTGACCCCGAGAGGGTGATGTTCATCTCCTTCAGCTACCCCGCATGCCGTTACCTGGCAGAGGTTCTGCCGCCGGAATTCAAAGTCCAGTACCTGGAGGGTGACAAGGACCCTGAAGAAGTCGCGGCCGACGGAATCAACGGAATCGACTACAACTATTCCGTCCTCACCGAACACCCCGAATGGGTAAAGAAAGCCCACGACAAGGGAATGGACGTCAACGTGTGGACCGTCAACGATCCCGAAGTCATGAAACAGATGATCGACCTTGGGGTTGACTGCATAACGACGAATGAGCCTCTCGTCCTGAGGGAAATCCTCGGAGAGAAGGAGGCCTTCCGTGAAATCGACCTCCCCAAACCCGAGGAATACGATCCTGTCGCCGACCCGGATGCGGTAGTCGTTTCCGGCAACGCCCGCTTCACGGTACTTACCCCGAGACTCATAAGAATGGAATGGTCGGAAGACGGTTCGGTCGAAGACAGGGCGACTCTAGGAGTAGTCAACCGCAATCTCCCCGTACCGGAGTTCTCCGTCAAGAAGACGTCCAAAGGCCTCACCATCACGACATCAGACCTGACCCTCACATACACCGGCGGGAAATTCGACGAAAAGTCGCTTTCGATAAAGATGCTTACTCCAGATCCCATCGGGAAACCCGCCCCGAAGAAGCCTCAATATACCGTCTGGCATCCCGGAATGTCTTCCGAAGGTAACCTTCTCGGAACGACGAGGACACTTGACCGCTGCGACGGCGAAACCGTCATAGACCCCTTCGACGAGGGCGTTGTATCCCGTGACGGATGGGCTGTCCTCGACGAAAGCCTCCGTCATGTCTTCGTCCCCATCGACAGCGACTGGGGCAACTGGGTGGCCGAGAGGGACGGAGTCGACCGCCAGGACCTTTATTTCTTCGGATACGGCCACGACTACATGGAGGCCGTCAGCGACTTCACCCTCATTAGCGGACGCATCCCCATGCCGCCCAAGTACGCATTCGGATATTGGTGGTGCCGCTATTGGGAATATTCCGACTACGAGCTGGTGGATCTCGCACAGCATTTCAAGGACCTCGGAATCCCCGCCGACGTGATGATAATCGACATGGATTGGCATGAGACCTGGAACCCCGAGGAGCACCCCGGCCTCAAGGACGAATCCGGTGAAGGTCTGGGTTGGACCGGCTACACCTGGAAGAAGGAACTCTTCCCCGATCCGGAGAACCTCCTCACCACCCTTCACAACTACGGCCTCAAGACTTCCCTCAATCTCCATCCCGCCTCCGGAATACAGATCTATGAAGAGCCGTACGAAAGGTTCGTCAAGGATTACCTCTCGAGAACAAACGATTACGACGGACCGAAGGACTTCCTCAAAGCCGACGGGACTCCTACGTACGTTCCCTTCAGGATGGACCAGGTGGAATGGGCCGACGCTTACTTCAACTCGGTGATGAGACCGTTCGAAAAGCAGGGAGTGGACTTCTGGTGGCTCGATTGGCAGCAGTTCAAGGAAAGCAAATACGTCCCGGGCCTCAGCAACACCTTCTGGCTGAACTACACCTTCTTCCAGGACAAGGTCAGAAAGAGCGCGGCCGAAGGGATACGCGCCGAAAGGCCGATGATCTACCACCGCTGGGGAGGAATCGGATCGCACCGCTACCAGGTCGGATTCTCGGGTGACACCTACGCCACATGGAAGGTACTCGGGTATCTCCCCTACTTCACTTCGACAGCCTCCAACGTAGGCTACGGCTACTGGGGACATGACATCGGAGGTCACATGCAGCCCCGCGGAGTCGACTTCACGGACCCCGAGCTCTACACAAGGTGGCTACAGAGCGGAGTTTTCACCCCGATCTTCAAGACCCACTCCACGAAGGACATGACTATGGAGAAGAGGTTCTGGGTTTTCCCCGACCATTTCGACGCCATGAGAAAGGCCATCCGTCTCCGCTACGACCTCTCCCCCTATATCTATATGCTCTCAAGGGAAGCCTACGACACCGGTATCTCGATGTCGAGGCCGCTTTACTACTACTATCCCGAGAGGGATGAGGCTTACTCGTGGAAGGAGGAGTTCTTCTTCGGGCAGGATATCCTGGCCACAACGGTATGCGCACCGGTGGACAAGGCTACAGGCCTCGCTCCCAGAAGCATATGGTTCCCCGAAGGATACCGCTGGTTCGACACCGCCACCGGAACCCTTCACGAGGGTGACACCGTGGAAGACCTTGAATACACAATCGACGAGAACCCCTACTACGTGAGGGAAGGTTCGATCGTAGTTATGGCTTCCCCTGAGATAGGATCATTGCAGGAGACCTCATCCGAATACTGGATCCATATCTATCCCGGCGAAGGAGACAGCGAAACTCTCCTTTACGAAGATGACGGCAAGAGCCAGGCATATTTCACAGAATACGCCACCACCCGTATCTCCAAATCTTCCACCGAGGACTCGATGTCCATCACCATCGGAGGCAGGGAGGGAACCTTTGAAGACGCTCCCACCGACAGGACCCTCCGCATCGTCATCGAAAGCGTGCTTCCCCCTACCGAGGTAATCGTGAACGGAAAGCATATCCGCTACTCAAGGTTCCCTTCGGAGGAAATGGGATCTTCCGTATGGACATATGACGGAGAGAACCTCAACGCGGTCATCTACCTTTCCGAGGAGAAAGTCTGGGACAGGACAGGTATAGACCTCTTCTGGGACGGTGAAGCGAGACCCGCCGAAATAGAAGGCAAGAGGGGTCTCATCAAAAGGATGATGGCCCTCACTCCGGAAGTGAAATACAATCTCGCCACGAAGGCGAGGGGCAAAGCCATCCCCAAGGTCTTCCTCGACATAGCCCAGTGCGGAAGCTATCTCACCGAAGACCCGGCCGGTGCTATAGACCATCTGCTTGAGATGGATGTCGACGGCCTCAACACCAAATTCTCATCCTTCGAGGGGCTTGAAGAGGACTTCCTCCGGAAGGTCAAGGCACAGACTGACGTCAAATGATTCCGTAAAACGATAAATCATACCGGCGAGTCCCAAAAACCCACTCCGGGAAGCACCGGACTTGGGATAAAATGAGTACTTTTGCCGGACAAAACAAAACATACAATTCAGCCATGCAAGCAATAGTAAAAACAGACTTCTCACTTCCCCGCCAGAAGGGAAAGTACGTCGGTAAGGTACGTGACGTTTATGACATTGACGGGAAATATCTCGTGATGGTCGTCTCCGACAGGATCAGCGCATTCGATGTCGTCCTCCCCGAAGGAATCCCCTACAAGGGACAGGTCCTGAACAAGATCGCCGAGAAATTCCTCGACGCCACCACCGACATCCTCCCCAACTGGAAAGTCGCCGTTCCCGACCCCGCCGTCACCATCGGATACAAATGCGAACCTTTCAAGGTCGAGATGGTCATCAGGGGTTACCTCGCCGGACACGCCTGGAGAGAGTACAAGGCCGGCAAGAGGACACTCTGCGGAATCACCCTTCCCGAAGGCATGGTTGAGAACCAGAAATTCCCCGAGCCCATCGTGACCCCCACCTCGAAAGCGGCCGAAGGACACGATGAGGACATCTCCCGCGAAGAACTCATCGCCCAGGGCATCTGCACCGCAGAAGAGTTCGACGCTCTCGAGAAATACACCCGCGCCATCTTCCAGAGAGGTACCGAAATCGCCGCCAAGATGGGTCTCATCCTCGTCGACACCAAGTACGAGTTCGGGAAGAAGGACGGACAGATTTACCTCATGGACGAAGTCCACACTCCCGACTCTTCACGTTACTTCTACGCCGAAGGTTACGAGGAAAGGCTCGCCAAGGGAGAAAGGCAGAAACAGCTCTCCAAGGAGTTCGTACGCGAATGGCTCATGGCCAACGGCTTCCAGGGACAGGAGGGACAGAAGGTTCCCGAGATGACTCCCGAGGTCGTAAGCCATATCACCGACAGGTACATTGAGCTTTACGAGAACATCACCGGCGAAAAGTTCGAGAGGACTGAGTACACCGCCGAAAAGATCGAGAAGAACGTTGTAGACTGCCTCAATTCTCTCCTCTAAAAAAGGAGCAAAAGGCCATGATAGCCCTGGCGGACTGCAACAATTTCTTCGTTTCATGCGAGAGGGCCTTCCAGCCGCAGCTGGAAGGCCGTCCTGTTGTTGTACTCAGCAACAACGACGGTTGCGTGGTAGCGAGAAGCAACGAGAGCAAGGCCATGGGCATAAAGATGGGCACGCCCTTCTTCCAGGTCAAGGAACTCGTCGACAAGGGTGCGCTAGTGGTGAGGTCTTCCAATTATACACTATACGGAGACCTTTCTTCAAGAGTCATGTCGATACTCGAATCGGCCTTCCCCGGAATAGAGATGTACTCGATAGACGAAGCTTTCCTCCATCTTGACGGTCTTGACATGAAAAACGTCCCCAGTCTCAGCCGTGATACGATCCTCAAGATCCGTCGGTGGACCGGAATCCCCGTCAGCATCGGCATCGCCCCCACGAAGACCCTCGCCAAGGTGGCGAACCATTTCGCGAAAAGGTATGCGGGATACAAAGGCGTCTGCACCATAGACAATGACGAGAAACGTCTCAAAGCCCTTTCCCTCACTCCGATAGACGACATCTGGGGCATAGGATGGAGGATGGCCCCAAAACTCAAGTCCTGGGGCATGCCGACGGCGCTTGATTTCCACAACGCCGACGAATCGTGGGTATACCGTACGATGGGAATCACCGGGCTCAGGACATGGAAAGAGCTCCACGGAGTCCCCTCAATAGTTGACGAACCCGTGGAACGTCGCAAATCCATCTGCACTTCCCGTTCTTTCGCCGACATGATAACGGACAAGGAGGAACTGGAGCACAGGGTGGCGGATTTCGCGGCGATATGCTCAAGGAAACTCCGTGACGAAGGATCGGCCGCCTACTGCATAAACGTATTCCTGCACACGAACAGATTCCGGGAAGATCTGGGGCAGTATTTCCCGAACGCCACGGAAAAGCTCACCGTCCCGGTCAACAGCACCCAGGAAGTGGTCGCCGCCGCCCTCAAGGCCTGCAGAGGAATCTACAGGGAAGGGTTCAAATACAAAAGGGCCGGAGTTACCGTATTTGACATAGTTGACGCGAACGCCGTCCAGGGAGTCCTTTTCGGATACGATATAGACACGAGGGACAAGCACGACGCCATTTCAGCGGTGATGGACAGGATGAACTCCAAAGACAACCAGACAATCCGTCTGGCTTCACAAAGAAGAGGGCACTACGCCGACGGGATAAGAAGAGAACATTGCTCCGGCCTTTACACAACGTCCATCGACGACATCATCAAGGTGCACTGAAATCAGTAGGTCAAACGTAGCCTGAACTTGAGGCTCTCCCCTCCCGGGAAAGTCTTGACACCTTCCTTTTCGAACCCGAGCCTGAGGTAAGCGTCACCGGTAGGTTTCACCCCCGCAACTCCTTTTTCCACGGCATCTTCTTTCCAAGGTTCCACCATCGCATAACTCATCACGTCATCGGGGTGCACTTCCGCTATGAAATGTTTCAGCGTCTTGCCCATCCCGCCGATGACCCTCACATCGGGAAGAGAAGCGTACCTTACCCACTCGTACGACTTTATGAACTTCGTTCCTCCGAGGGCTTCCACCGGAATGTTCCTAGCACCCGAGAAAGTCGAGACTGCGACCAATGTACCCTCAGGCAGAGGCTCCTTCCTGGTGCCTTCTTTTCCGGCTTTGGCCACGAAAAGGCCGTAGGCATATCTGCACGTAGTACTTCCGAGACCGTGATACTCCGACAGGAACTCCGCGGCAAGGGGTTTGAGGATACGGCGCACTTCGCAGTTCCTGGCATAGACATGCAGGAACTCCCCCTCATGGGAGCAAAGACGTATCTCCTGGACAGACTTTTCCAAAGGAAGGGACAAGACCAAATGAGAACAAAAAAGAAAAAGGGCGGAGCTTACCCCCGCCCTGAAACGTCATATCCGGATTATACGCAGGTATAGCCTCCGTCAACAGGAAGGGCCGTACCGGTCACATAGGTGGATGCGGGAGAAGCGAGGAAGAGAACCGCTGAATCCAGTTCACCTTCATTTCCGTAACGCTCCATAGGGATCACCCTGTGGGCATAGTCCTGGAAGAAATCCGAATCAAGGGTTTCCTTGGTGAGAGGGGTGTAGAAGTATCCCGGGCATATAGTATTAACGGTTATGCCGTATTTGCCCCACTCAGCGGCAAGGCCTCTGGTAAGGTTGATGACTCCACCCTTGGCCGCATGGTAAGGAGAACAAGGTGCTATCTTGTTGCCCACCAGTCCGTACATCGAAGCGATGTTGATAACCCTTCCGTACTTCGCGGGAATCATGGCGATCTTGGCGGCAGCCCTGGCGACTCTGAAGGTTCCGAAAAGGTCTATCTGCATCTCGCCTTCGAACTGGGCGTCGGTGATGTCCTCGGCGGGCGCCACGGCACCGGTTCCGGCATTGTTGACGACGATATCTATCCTTCCGAAATGCTCATATGCCGTCTTCACGGTTTGGTCGACCTGCTCGGTTGAAGTGATGTCACATTTGATCGGAAGGACTTCCACACCGAACTCGGAACGGAGCTGAGCGGCGACTTCCTCCAATTTTTCCATCCTTCTCGCTATCGGAACGATATTGCAGCCCTGGCTTGCGAGGGCCCTGGCCATCTGAACTCCGAGACCTCCGGAGCAACCGGTCACGAGGGCAACCTGACCCTTGAAATCAAAATAATTCTTCATGATAAAAATCCCGTTAAAGATATTTTCCGTAATTTTAGCGAAAATTTCCATAAAAAGCAAAGAAGCGTCCCTTTCCCGCAATGTTTCTGCGGGTTATAACGCATTCATTATAAGACGGAAACGCAAAGTATGACAGACAATACCGAAAATATACCTATAAGTGAGGAAGGGCCTCTTGAGGAAAACGTCTCTTCTCCCGAAAGTTCAATGGTCCCTATGGCCCATGACGGAATCCATGCGGGATTCCCGTCCCCGGCACAGGACTACATGAAAGGGTTCATTGACCTCAACAAGGAACTGGTGAGGCACCCGGAGGCGACATTCTACGGAAGGGTCGTGGGCGATTCGATGATTGACGCCGGAGTCGAGCAGGGCGACATCCTTGTGATCGACAAGTCGCTTGAGCCCTCGGAAGGGTCAATGGCAGTCTGTTTCCTTGACGGGGAGTTCGCCCTGAAGTACATTTCATACAAGGATCCGGGGAAAACCAACTCAGTTTCCGCGAAAAAGCAGCCCCGCTCCTACAACATTCTTCACCAGGACGGCCTGTGGCTGTTGCCGGCCAACGAAGAGTACCCTCCGATACACGTAACGGAAGGGAATGATTTCACCGTCTGGGGAGTTGTCACCTATATCATAAAGAAGGCACCGAAGATGATGGGAAACCCGTCTCAATCAGGTGAAGATTGAGTCTTATCGCTTCGGAATCACTTGATGGGAATGAAGACCACCGCCTGACCTCCTCCCGGCGCCATGACGATGTCAAGGGAATCCGTGCTTTCCACTACCCTCGTCGAAATCGTATACGAATACGGATTGGTCTTCCAGTCCGCATCCGGTCCGTCCGCATAGATCGTGGCAAGGAATTTCTTCCCCCGGGGAAGGAATGAAAGCGGGCAACCGACGCTCTTGGCGCTGTCAGCTGTAACCGCACCGAGATAATATCTTTCCCCTGCCCTTCTCGCGACAACGTAATACTCTCCGATTTCCCCGTCAAGGGCTTCCGACCAGTCGATATCGGCGTCATATTCCCTGAAGAACTGGAATGCGGGATGGCCCTCATAGTTCCGGATGAGGTCAGAAGCCATCTGCATCGGGGAATAAAGTACCACCCAATCGGCAATCTGCTTGGCCAGGGTCGTATTGACTCGGCATTCGGTAGCTATGGGGCCGTTCCATGCCTGAAGGTCGGGATTGCCCACTATATTGCGGTAAGTGATGTCGAAGATTCCGGGGGTATAGTCCATCGGACCGCCAAGAAGTCTCGTGAAAGGAAGGATCGTCTGATGCTCGGGAGGATTACCCGCACTCCAGGCGTTCCATTCCATGCCTCTGGCACCCTCACGGCACATCATGTTGGGGTAGGTCCTTCTCTCTCCGGTTGCCTTTATCGGCTCATGGACATCCAGCATGATTCCGTACTCGGCGGCCTTGCGGAGCACCCTTGCATAGTGTCTCACCATATACTGGCCGTGATGGTTGTATCCTCCGGTTATTCCTCCCGCATATCCAGTCTTTATGGCGTTTATCCCGTGGGACTTCGCCCATGCGAATGCTGTGTCCAACTGACTCTCGTAGTTGGGGATGTTACCGCCCGTTTCGTGATGGAGAATGTAGGATACGCCTTTGGCTTTGGCGTAAGATATCACTTCATCCATATCGAAATCCGCCGCAGGACGGGTGAAATCGAAAACACCTCCTTTCCCCCAGGTTTCCCATCCGTCATTCCATCCCTCGAAAAGGACGGCATCGACTCCGTTTTTCGAGGCGAAGTCGATATATTCCTTCGCATGCTGAGTAGTCGCCCCGTGTCGGCTGTCCTGAGTCCAGGAGTTGACCCCGAGATGCATACCCCACCAGACTCCGACATATTTGACCGGCTCAATGAAGGACACGTCTTTGATGGCGCACGGTTCATTGAGATTGAGAATGAGGGAGGAATTCACCAGATCCACCGCCCTCTCCCCTATCTGGACCGTTCTCCAAGGGGTCCGGAAAGAAGGTCCGAGGATCGCTTTCACCCCGTCAGGATATGGAGCCAGTGCCGAGATGAAAGATGTTCCGCCTGTGTGACGGAGAGTCATTTCGGGATAGTCGGCCAACGCCGCTTCATGGACACTCATGTATAGACCGGAGTCGGACTTCACCGTGAAAGGGGTATTGGCGTTTTCGACGCTACTCAAGGGAAGGGTCCTGTAGAGAAGTTCATATGTGTTGAAATCTCCCGGAATGGACCATGAGGTTCCGTCGGAAGCGAAGTTGAACTCCGTCAGTTCGTCCATGACCTTCACGGAATCCGATGCTGAGGTGACGACGTCATACCTGAAACCCACTCCGTCGTCAAAGGCACGCACATCGATCGTAAGGACTGTCCCTGAAGCGTTCTCAAGTCTCACTTTCATGCCGCGATGATTGTCCCGGATATGCTTATTCTCTCCCCATGGAAGGTCGTACTCCGAATCTGAAGAATACTTCTTAACCTTTCCTAGAGAAAAGCCGTCCTTGAGATTGAGTCCTTCCGCCTCCAATCCCAAACGGGAATCAGCCACGAGAGGGATGTCCCCATAAGATACGGAATAGTAAGGGACTCCGTCTTTGAGGGCAAGGTTCACTTCTATCTTGCCGTCCGGAGAAGTCACGGTCGGATCTCCTCCTTTACAGGAAAAGAGGGAGAGGGTCAAAGCCAATAATGAAAAGGCCGCTATCAGGTGTCCTGAAAGAGAAAATGTTTTTCCGGTCATAGGGCTGGTCTTCGGTTCTTTGTCGGGAAAGAGAATCTACCACTCCTCCTTTTTCGGAGAGCCATCCCCGTCAAGGGACTCTTTCCATTCCTTTATTATGGAGTCCACCACTTCTTTGGCTTCATCGTAGTTGTATCCCCTCGTGAGGGCGAAACGGAGGAGCTTGAGGTAAGCGTCCTTCTCCCCCTCCAGGGAGCGGAACTTCGACCGGAGCACAGACTCCATCTTCTTTGCGGAGGATTCTTCGTCAATCTCGGAAAGTGCTTCACCGATGATGGACTTGTCGAGGCCTTTGGCGGAAAGCATGTATGAGATCTTCACCTTGCCCCAGCCGGAAAGTGAAGCCTTTTCCCTCGCGAAGGCGGAAGCGTACCTCAGGTCATCGACATACCTCTCCTTGACAAGGGCGGCAACGATCCTACTTGCCGCCTCGGAGTCACCTTCCATGCCCTTGAGCGCCTTCTGATAGATGTCCTTCCGGCAGTATTCCCTTTTCGAGCACTGGGTCTGAAGCCGTGACAGGACGCTCTTCTCCGAGGCGGGAGCCTTGGGCTTCCCTTTCTCGGTTTTACCGGAAACGGGAACGGGTTGTTTGCGAGTGGGTTTATTTACGGAAGGGAGGGAAACTGGAGATTCATCGGAAGGGAGCTCTTCCACTCCGTATCCTATATCCTCCCCTTCGGAGTCCTTCAAAACTTTAATGACTTTCATGGCTACAGAAGTGTATCAGAAATCAAATCCGAGGCTGAAATACGCCCCGACTTTACGTGTGACATTCGACCAGTGGAGCTGCGCGGAAAGAGGACCGATGATGGTGTTGTACGAATACCTCAGTCCCGCTCCTACCAGAATGTCATGCTTGTCGAAGGTCGTCACATCGTTGAACGAGGGAAGTGTATCCCCGACATTCACTATGGCGGAGACATAGTTGTTCTTCATTATCCGGTAGCGGAACTCCTGACGGAGAAGAAGCAGGATGTCACCGGTAGTGGCGGCGTTTCCGATACCTATGAAAGGAATCTGCTGCTCGAGATATCTTCCCGCCATGGTTCCTCCTATAGTGTTTATATAAGGTATCGGGATGCTGCCTCCGAAAAGGAACCTTCCGTCGAGGGAATGCACGACCGAGAAACGCACCGAAGGTGAGGATACGGTCCGAAGGTCAAACTGAACGGCGTGGAAAGGATCGATCTCCTTCTGGAGAGCTCCGACGACCCACTGGTAATCCACACCCATGGAAATGCCCTTGGTCGGGAAATAGCCGTTGTCGAGGTTGTCCATCCTGGCCTTCAGGAAAGCCGAGACATAACTGTTGTGAAGGGCCGAAGGGTCATAATCCGCCAGGACCCTGTCCGCCATCAGGGAATTGATGTGGAAAAAATCATTCCTCACACCAATGGCAAGGTCGAACTTCTTCCAGTTGATGTTCGAAAGGAACATCTCTGCCCTGAGGTTATGGTAAGTCGCCTTGAAGTTGCTCTTCCCGACTGTGAACTGGTTCCGGTCAGTGTATTTGTACTGGAGAGCGGCATTGAAGGTATGACCGCCGGTAGCCCTGTAATAGTACTGCGTCCTTATATAGGGATTGGTGCCTATCCTTCCCGTGACATCAACGGAAGAACCGCGGATGCTGTGGACGTTTATACCGAGGTTCACCAGGACGGCGACGATCTCCTCGGTGTCGAACCTCGCGCCGACTCCCACCTGGTGGATGGGACCCCGCTCACAGTTGATCTGAAGACGGAAGGGTTCTTCTCTGCCCTGGAGTTCGTAGGTCACGTAGTCGAAGGATTTCGTACCGTAGATGGTCGCTACGATATCCTCGATATCCTCGTTGTTCATCTTGGAAGGGAATTCGGTGTCGATCTTCCGCATGAGGTATGCGCTTTCCCGCTCGTCGACTCCGGAAATCCTGATCTCCGAAACCATCACCGGATCCTTCGTTATGTTGATCGCCGGATGACCTCTCCGACGGAGAGTGTCCGGACCGACAAGGATTTTCATGACTCCGAGGTTGTCACCCTGTTCCAGGGCGGCGTCTATTCCCCTTCCGTACATCGTCCGGATGTTCGCGTCACTGAAACTCATCATGTCGAATTCGCGAAGGTCGGGTTTGACGGTGACTTCGGGATCATTGACGTTCTTCTCGTAAGTGTCCCTTCCAAGCATATCGACTCCCTGCGAAATGATATCCAGGATGTTGTTGATTCCGGAATAGCTGGTATAACCTGAGGATATGTCTATGCCTATTATGAAGTCCGCACCGAGACTCCTTGCCACATCGGTCGGATAGTTGTTCTTCATTCCGCCGTCGACGAGGATCATACCGTCTTCACGGACCGGAGCGAAAACGCCGGGGATAGACATCGTGGAACGGAGGGCTGAATTCAGCTTGCCGCCGTACCAGAGTTTGGCTTTGGAGGAGACCATGTCAGTTGCCACGCAGACAAAGGGAATCGGCAGGTTCTCGAACCTCAGTGAATCCTGATACCCGACCGTGAGCTTGCTGAAGATGTTGTTCACGTTCTGTCCGTAAGCGTAGCCGGCCGGAAGGCTCCCCAGGATATTGTCCCGGAAGAACTTCGTCGCGTCATTGTCTTCGGAAGCTCCGAGATGGATGTCACCGTAGCGGTGCTGCTGCGCCCGGTCATATTCCAGGGCCTCCTGACGTCTCGACAGGAAATCATCCCTCCTGTAGTAAAACGGGAAGGAAAGCATGTACTTTTCCTTGTACTTGCGTTCCGAATAGGAAATATAATCGGCGGGAATCTTGTCACTGAGGGCCAAATCCCAGTCTATACCGTAGACTATCTCCTTTATCTCTTCGGCGGTGTATCCCACGGAATAGAATCCTCCTATGAGTCCTCCGACACTCGTTCCGACGACAAGGTCGATCGGCATGCCGACTTTCTCCAGGTACTCCATGACTCCGACGTGGGCGGCGCCTTTGGCTCCTCCTCCGCTTAAGACGAGAGCGACTGTCGGACGGTGCTGACGGATTGAGTCCATCCTGGCCCGGATCGCCCAAACCGACACCGAATCCTCCGGAACTTCCCCTTCGTCCGATGAGGGGGTCTGCGCAAAGGACGGGGTCTGGAACAGGAACATAAGGAGCGCGACTGTCAATCCGGACAAGATCGCACGGAACTTTCCTTCAATATGATGGACAAAAGTCATAGAGCGGACAGAATTATTTCTTTTCGGCGTGTTCCCCGGCCAAAAGGCCGCAGGCGGCCGCTATATCTTCACCCCTCGAAGCACGTATCGTGGCGGTGAGTCCTCCCTTTGTAAGGCGGTCACGGAATCTTTCCATCACGATGTCGGGAGCGGTACCGTACGGGAAGTCCGGAATCTTGTGGAAACGGATGAGATTCACCCGGCACTCGAGCCCTTTGAGAAGGTGGACAAGGGCGTCGGCATGACGCATCGAGTCGTTGAATCCCGCGAAAACGGTATACTCGAAGCTGACCCTACGCTGCCCCGTGAAGTCATATTCCTTGATAAGGGACAGTACGTCTTTTATATGGTAAGCCTTCTCCACCGGCATCATCGAGGCCCTTTCCTCGGGGAAAGGATTGTGAAGGGATATGGCGAGATGGCATTTCGTTTCGTCAAGGAAGCGGCGAAGAGAAGGGATCACTCCAATCGAAGAGAGGGTGATCCTTTTGGGACTCCATCCCCATCCCCAATCGGAGGTGAGGACTTCGAGGACCCTCTTCACGTTGTCGTAGTTGTCGAGAGGTTCGCCCATTCCCATGAAAACGGTATTCGTCAGGGACTCGCTTTCATCGATGGCGATGAACTGAGAAAGGATGTCGGCCGCATCGAGATTGCCGTGGAATCCCTGACGTCCGGTCATGCAGAAATGGCACCCCATCTTGCACCCGGCCTGGGAAGACACGCAGAGGGTCTTGCGGTCCGCCTCAGGAATCATCACAGCCTCGACGCTGCTCTTCTCGAAGGTATCCTTACCCACGGGGCACTCTACCGGGAAGAGGTACTTTTTCGTACCGTCCTTTGACTTCTGGCAGAGAGTATACGGAGTTATGCCAACTTCATACTTTTCCGAAAGCTTTTCCCTGGCCGCTTTGGAAAGATTGGTCATGAGGGAAAAATCCCCCACCCTCTTCACATATATCCACTGGGCCAACTGCCCTCCGGTAAAGGAGGGAAGCCCCAGAGAAAGGGCGATTTCCTTGAGCTCGGAAGGAGTCTTACCTAGAAGTTTCGTCTTCGTCATCACACACATTCCTTTTGACAAAACCAAACCTTAGATTTGCCCATGGAAAAAAAGTGTCCGATTTTTCCCTCATGAAGAAATCTTTGGTTTGAGTTTTAAATTTAGCATTTTTGTGACAAAGGACAAAGGAAGCGGGGCAGGTGCACAGGCTTAACAAACGAGAAT
>JAFUFP010000071.1 GCA_017469845.1 Bacteroidales bacterium
AGTTGACGGAAAGTTGTAGCCAAAGGCTGGAAGCTGTGAACACTTTCGCTGAAAAAACGTGAAAACGGTATTCCAAGGTGTTGACCCTCCAAGAGCGGCAAAGGTGAAATATTTACACGGATTTTTCCGAGTTTTAACTTGAGACAGAGGTGAGATTTATCGTCCTCAGCAAGAGGATGAGAAGGGGCCAGTAAAAAGAAGAAATAAAGGATCGAAGAAATGAAGTGCAGTCCAGTCCAATGAAGTATATATACAGGACTAAACCGAACTCTATAATCAGAAGTGATTTTACATAGTGGTTTCTTCTTTTTATTGGCAGGAAGAATCCTGATTTATCTGGAAAAATTCTAATTTAGAAGGTGTGAAATCCAACAAAACTGTTGACCGGTATTTTTCAATAAAATACCTTTGCCGTGGAATGCAAATTACCCGGTTGAAAACAAACTTCAGAACCTACGCAACGCTGTTTTGAAAAACTAGTACTTCTCGGTTGGCACACGATTTGGCACACGTGTGCCAAAAAATGAGGTTTCGTGTGCCAAAACACCATTATAACTGATTGATTAATAAGAATCTAACTTTTCCGAAAAAGTTTCCATGGAAAGTTCATGATATAGTGCATCGGGAAGTAAGTGCTTGATAATCAATTAGTTACAAGTTCTGCAAAACTGTTATTTTTGTGCCAAAACTAGCTGAAAATGAACTCTTCAAAGAGTCATTTCGGCTAGTTTCGCTTTTTGGGCGTTTAATCTGTTTTCCGGTCATTTAAGAGCGTTTTGTCACAAGGTTTGTCACAAAATCACCTTTTGTGACAGAGTTTTGTCACAAATTTCTGAAAAAGTTACCAAACTCCGTGTTTTATGAAATGTTTTTGGAAAATTCACACGAATAAGTATCGGTTTTAAAACTGCTATAAAAACGACTTAACTTAAACTCAATTACTTTGCTTAATTAGTTGAATATAAACTAGTTTATTGTTCAACTATATTTATTCAAAATTTGTTTGAATTTCTTTTGCAATTTCACCTTAAGCTATTATATTTGCGGTGGATTTGTCACGTGGCGCATTTGGAAAGTACGGATTTCCGGCGGCACATTAATGTTGAACACTTTTAAGTATAAGGCCATGAGTAGTAGCGCTGTAGCATCTAAGACAGACCTCGTGAAGTTACGTTCGAGGTCCAGTTCCAACGGTCGGTTGACCCTGTACCTTGATTATGTCCAGTTCGGAGAACGCGTGCGTGAGAGTATAGGTCTTTCTTTGATACCGGGCAAGTCCCCCGAAGTAAAGGAGAAGAACCGCAAGACCATGGCCAAAGCCGAGGCCATGAGGCTCGAAAAGGAGAATGAGCTTCTTTCCGATGCCCCAGTCAGGGATAACAATGGCGCCAAGACGCCGTTCCTCGCCTACTACAGGACCATGATGGAGGACAGGAAGCAGAGTGACGGCAACTACGGAAACTGGAAGAGTTGCTATAAGTACCTTCAGGTCTATTGTACCGAGAGCACGACATTCGGCGAAATAACGCCCCGTTGGGTCCAGGGATTCAAGAGCTATCTCGAGACGGTTGAGAAGGACACGACGAAAATGAACCGGAGACCACATGAGGGTTTCAACGGGCTTTCCCAGAACTCGAAGTGTTCATACTTCAACAAGCTCCGCGCTTGCCTGAACCAGGCGTACAAGGAAGGCATCATCGCCTCGAATCCTGCCGATCCAGTCAAGGGATTCAAGGCCGACGAGGCGGAGCGCCAGTATCTTACTATCGATGAGGTCAAGAAGATGGCCGACACCTACTGCAAGTACCCTCATCTGAAGAGAGCGTTCCTCTTCGGTTGCTTCACAGGACTCAGGAAAAGCGACATTGAGAAGCTAACCTGGGGCGAAGTCCAGCGGTTTGGAGATTACACGAGGCTTGTCTTCAAGCAGAAGAAGACTGGTGGTCAGGAATACCTCGACATTCCCAAGGTCGCCGAGCCGTATCTCGGAAAACAAGGGGACAAGACATCTGAGGATCTCGTCTTCCCCCTGTTCAAGTATTCCTCTGAGACCTCTCTCGAACTCCGGAGATGGGCCTTGGCGGCGGGAATCACGAAGGATTTCACCTTCCACTGCAGCCGTCACACCTTCGCGGTGATGCTCCTGAACTCAGGAACGGATATCTACACTGTTTCCAAACTGCTTGGTCACAGGGAGATAGCCACAACCCAGATCTATGCACATCTGGTAGATTCCAGGAAACAGGAGGCGGTCGATAAGATTTCCGACATATTCAATGACCTGTAATCAATAAAAACCGCCGCGTATGGAACTCACAAGACAGGATGCCGCATTTGGTATCGCGGTCATCAACAGGACCTCAAAACTCCTCGCTTCCGCCGTGAGACTCGGAAAGGAAGGCGTCATCAGGGAGGCCCTGGATGAGGAGATCAGCTATTCCCAGCTGGCGAACTCCATTATCGCCTATGTCGAGGAGGATCCTGATCCCCTACTCTTCGAACAGCTGATGATGCTGGCCAATACCGAGCCCATAAGAGATTATCTGTCCATTCATCGCACCGGCTTGCTGGCTGCGAGGATACGTGAGGTGGCGGATGCTACGGATAAGTTGGTCGCCTTCGGCAATGAGATGTTCCGCAAAGGTTCGGGAGAATATGGCAATCTGGTCCCGTTCTTCGCCAACCCCCAGGCAAAGGAACTTTTTGATCGTGCCGTGAATGCCGGGTTGCTGAAGAAGGACTACCAGCCGGCCCCGGGTGTTGCCAGATTCCAGCTGAAACTGATTGCTATCGCGATCCACACCATCCTGGATTACAGCTACCGTGACAAGTGGTGCCACTTTGCGGAGCAGTGGGGCGACGACGTGCACCGGGCTATGATTCCCTTTACGAAGGGCGTACCCATCAACCAGATCGTCCGGCTCTACCCGGAAGTCGCTCTTTGGGATAAGGTCATTCCGGAAAACGAAGGGAAGTTTTTCAAGACGGATTTCAGCGAGGCGCAGGCAAAGTTTCTCTTCACCGGCTTGATGCGGAAAGGGTATTTCGGGCACCACACTTCGTTTGATAGCTTCCTTTCCATCCTCGGGATGGGACAGGCGGCCTTCACTCCGCTCAACTGGATTGACCGGGGATACAATTCACTGATCTACTTCATAAAGGAGGCATTCGGTGAAATGAATCCCGACTACCTCCTTAGGATCTGCGACTGTTTCACATGCAACGGCAAGCAGATAACGCACAGCTCCCTCAAGACGAGGAGCAGCTACGTCTACCGGAACAAGGACAAGTGGGATTTTGTTCCGGTGATTGACAACATCATCGATAAGGCCAGGAAAAAATAAAAAGAGTATATCGTACTACGGCACTGCTTTAGGTTATCCAAAGGAAGTGCCAATTAACCAATAAATTATAAAATTAGAAATGGAAAACAATCAATTTTTCATCTCTCTTTTTATGTAGTACAAATTCTCATATCAAAAGAGACGCCTGCGTTGGCGATGAGGGACTGTTCCTTCTATGGAAGGATGCCCTGACAATGTACAGAACGGCCGTCGTTGAGAACGGGTTCTCCTACGAACGGTTCCGTGAAGACTTCATCCACTCCCACACCTTCCACGATTCAGCCGATGCCGACAGCCGGAACGACCATCTGGTCAATCTGGGGCGCATCGGCTCTCTTCTTTCAACCCGCCAGGATCTCATCCAGAAATACTTCAATTCCGCTCTGAGCCAGGATGAATTCCGCTCATGCATGAAGGAATTCATGATTGAGAGCCCGAGGATGAGGGCACGGCTTCTCAATCTCGAGTGTTATCTCTCTGATGAGAGTCTTCGGATCCTCACGGAGGCGGCGAACGACATTCCTTTGTTCAAACGGGACGTTACACCATCGGATATGGATTGTCTTTTCAACAAATGCAGCCCGGCTACCGGCGGGCCATTGGTCGCGAACAGCAATGAGGTTCTGTCCTATTTCTTCAGCCGGCTGAACTACAAAGGCATCATCTCCAATAAATACCAGACCATCCTTGCGGATCACGGGCTTGTGGTGAGGTCAACCGGTTCCAGGCCGCTTACCCAGACCGACATTTCCTCAGCCCTCCGTCACTTCGAGATTTCCGAAAACCCGGTCCGTTCCAGGGTTGAGAAGTGGGTGCTCCTTATCAAGTCCTCGACATTGCGTCCTGAAGAAGCCACAACTTGACAGCGGACTTGACAGAGCGCTCGCTGTCAACCGTAAATATTTGACAATCAAGTAGTACGATATACTTTTGCCCTCCGAAAGCATAAGCCTCCGGAGGGCTTTCTTATCGTTACACTTATAATGAAATGTTTATGGAATTCAATGTAAAAGAGATTCTGAGACTCATCGAAAGGGCCAGTGTCATTCCGGACATTCTGCGTCAAAAGGAAGAGGTCGAGAATCTGATAGTGAAGTTCGAGGACATCGAAATGTACCTTGAGCGCTTCCATTCCCTTGACGAACTGATCTCCCACATGAGGGAACTGGAAGACAGCATCTATCTTTTCAAGACCTACTTCACTACGGAGGAAGCTGCCAAATACCTTTCTATCAGTAAGTACACGCTCCGTGAGGCAGTCAAGAGTAAGGCATTGACCTACTACACCCCGCCGGGCAAGGGCTATTATTTCCTGAAGTCGGACATTGACGCATGGATGGAGTCATTCCGGGTCGAGAGCAACCCAGGCTGCGACAAGGCTGACGAGGAGGAAGAGGTGGATATCCGGGCCCAGTTCGAAGCATTCAAGAAAAGGAGGGGCATATGAAAAACAAGGTAGACAGGCGGGATTTGTCTCAGCTTCGGAATGAAGTTGATCTTCTTTCCCTCCGTTTGGAAGAGCTCTGCGCATGCGATCCGGGAGCAATCGGCCAGATGCAGTCCCGAATCAACAGGATCGAGGAGATGCTTGGCGAGACGAAGCGCATTCTGACAACAGCGGAAACGGCTGCTTTCCTGGGAGTCTCGAAGGAGAGGGTCTACAGTCTTGCAAAGACAGGAGGACTCCCCCATTTCCGTTCAAACAGGAAACTGTTCTTTGAGCGCAACAAGCTGACTGAATGGATTATGGACCGTATCAAGTAAAGAAGAACATCATGGACTCAAGAATAACATTAGAGAACTTCCACAGGATATGGGCATCCATACTCATCAAAGCGACTGACAAGTACACTACACCGCCGGAAGTCATCCATGTCAGCAACTCAACGATCAGCACGCTGGGCAATTTCAGCGCTTCCACCGGCAAGGGCAAGTCAAAGAAGACGTTCAATGTTTGCGCCATTGTGGCATCCGCGATTACCGGCAGGAAAGTCCTCAATTATGAGGCGCATTTTCCTGAAGGCAAGAGGAAGATCCTGTACTTCGATACGGAGCAGAGTTCATACCATTGCCATAAGGTTCTGGAGCGCATCAACCGCCTGGCTGGGTATCCGGCCGAGGAAGACCTGAGCCTTATCGAATTCGTAATGCTCAGGGAATACAACCCCATCGACCGGAGGCAGATCATCGAGCTGGCACTTGCAGAAAGACCGGATGTCGGACTCGTTATTATCGACGGATTGCGGGATCTTCTCTTTGATATCAACTCTTCAATTGAGGCTGCGGAAGTAATTGGCTTACTTATGAGATGGACCAGCCAATACAACCTCCATATCCACACCGTCCTGCATTTGAACAAGGCTGACGATAATGTCCGCGGCCATATCGGAACGGAGCTGAACCACAAAGCCGAGACCATCCTACAGATCAGCAGGAATGAGGATGACGGCAAGGTCAGTGAGGTCCATGCCACGCTCATCCGGGACCGGGACTTCCCTCCCTTCGCTTTTCAGATCAACGATGAGGGCTTGCCAGAGCTCATTGAAGGATTCGAATTCAAGCGGAAGAACAACAGGAAGGCCGCGTTTGATTATGAGATCATGGCGGAAGACATTCACCGAATGGCCTTGGAGGAGGCGTTCAAAGACGCCACGTCACCGATACTGTATACTCCCCTTCTTAAACGCCTTTCGATTGGCTATGCGAGCATCGGATTCGAGAGAGCCCGTAATGTCATGGTCAACCTGCTGAAGTTCCTGGTCAAGAACGGGATTGTCGTGAAACAGGGGAAAGGATATGTTTTCAACAGGGATTTCCATTACACGCCTCTTCCCGTGAAATGAGCTTGTCCTGTTTAACAAGGTGGGCATAAGGGCAGGACAGACCAAACAAGTATTCCGGAAATACCGTCTACCAGTCCTGTCCTATGCTGCCCATATTAGGCATTAAACCATTAAACAACTTGTCAAGATAACGCAATTTAATTCATTGTATACTATGAGTATTGAAGAATTGAGAAGTATTTCTATAGTTGAATTGCTTGCCCTCCTGGGGCATGAGCCTGCTTACAGGACTGGAGGCGGGAAACAATGGGTGTATCATTCACCTCTCCGGAATGACAATACCCCATCGTTCTTTGTCACAATATCGAAAAACCTTTGGCTGGATTTCGGGAGTTCGGAAGGTGGGAATGTCATCGACCTGGCGATCGCCATCAACGGCGGCTGCTCCTTTCACGAAGCCGTTTGCTGGCTGGAGGAGCAAAACAGGAGCATCAGGGAAAGGCCGCCCATCAATTACTCCTCCTTCGACAATAGCGATTGCGGGATGAGGATAGTAAAGACTTTGCCTCTCCGTCATCCTACCCTGTTGAACTATCTAAGCTCACGGGGAATCCCCAGGGAGATTGCCGTCAAGTACTGCCGGGAGATCCACTATTCAATCCGCGGCCGGGAGTACTACTCAGTCGGCTTCCCAAACATTGTAGGAGGGTATGAGCTGCGGAATCCGTTCTTCAAAGGGTGTCACGGCGAGAAGGCTCCCAGCGTTATCCCCCTCTCCAAGAGCTGCAGGACTGAGTGCTGCTGCGTCTTTGAAGGATTCATGGATTTCCTGTCGTATCATACGCTCGAACAATCCGGGAACAGGGATGTGGTGCAGCCTTTCCCATGCGACTCAATCGTGCTGAATTCTACGGCCATGGTCCGGAAGACTGTGCCTTTCATTGATGTCTACCGTAAGGCGTTCTGCTTCCTTGACAATGACGATGCGGGCCGGAGAGCGTTCGTGAAAATGGCCGAGTCTATGCCTGGTAAGCTCATTAATCACAGCGAGATAGCTCCATTGGCACTCTATAAAGATCTTAATGACTATCTCCAGACAGGCAGAATGAGCCGGTAAAGTCGGAAGACATCCTGGTCAATACGCCCTCATTTGATTATCTTTTTGCAACTGGTCCACGCTTAACACCGCAGAAAATGATTGTACCTACAATGACACTGGAAGAGATTGCCCGTCAGTATATGGGCGACTTCCCGAACTTCATTGCCAAACGCCATAGCTTCCAGCCGAAGTTCGAGACGCTGGTGAAGCGTTCCTCCCGTTATCCGGTAACGGCTCAGTACGAGTACATCTCTCACACGAACAGGAACCGTTACTTCTTCTGCTACTCGGCTTTCAAACGCAGCGACTGGAAAGCCCCTCACTGTAATGTCGTCGGTGTGTTCGAAGGAGAAGGCGGAAAGTATGCCGTGGTGTCGGCAAACATGAAGCAGGCCGTCATCATCTTTACGCCGCATTTCTTCGCACGCTACAGAGAACGGATCCTCGGAGGGGAAGACATTCACGGAGATGACCTGATAAAGCGTTTCTTCAAAAGGAACCAGCGCTTCGTCAAGGCCGAGATGGACGAGCGTTTTGCCCGGGCATATCGGAAATATGAGAACGATGAAAGCGTCTCCTATGCCGCGAGGGTGAACGAAGGGAATGTTTTCCTCAAGATCTATAGCGGATATATCGTCCTTTGCAAGACCATTCTCTCGGATGAAATGCTTAAGAATGATCAGGTAGAGGCCTTCGGAGAGCTTAAATCCCAATACGAGGAACTGAAAGACATTCGCCTCGAACGTTTCAAAGATGTGTTCTAGGAAAAAGAAAAATCAATATGTCAGTGTCCCTATAAAGTAACTATGTTTGTAATCCAAATGAAGAACGCTCTCAGGGGCTTGTCGGCCCCTGCCGCTTGGCAGACCCCCGAGAAGTTTTTCATATGATATAAAAGCTACTGATATTTTTGGCTACATTTATAAAGCACAACATGTAATCAAAAACACAGTAGCTATGAGTACACAAAGTAAACCTTTTTCCTTCAAAGGTCAAAAGATTTTTGTCGGATTAGACGTACATCTAAGGAGTTGGTCGGTAACTGTCCTGTCAGAGCAGGCTGTTTTAAAGAAGTTCACGCAGGATCCCAGCCCTGCTGCATTGAACAAGTTTCTGACCAACACCTATCCGGACGCGGAGTATTACTCGGTCTACGAGGCCGGTTTCTGCGGATTCTGGATACACTGGGAACTGCACAATCTGGGGATAAACAACATAGTTGTGAACCCGGCAGATGTTCCAACAATGGCTGGTGAGAGGCTGAGGAAGACTGACGCTATAGATAGTGGCAAGCTCGCCAGAAGTTTACGTTCTGGAGAACTGAAAGGAATATATGTTCCTGACAGTCTTGCGACAGAGATACGCTCTTTGATAAGATTGAGAGACTCATTGACGAAAGATCAGACTCGCCATAAGAATAGGATTAAGGCTCACCTAAGGTATTTGGGAATTGATATTCCTGAAGAGTTTCAACGCCCAGGGTGTACGTGGACCAATAAGTTTGTCCTATGGTTGAAACGTTTGGATCTGGAGACTGATTACGGGAGGAAGACACTTGATTTATTGATCGCCCAATATGAAGATCTTCGTGCCCAGCAGCTCAAGATGATGAAAGAACTTCGTCTATTGTCAAGGACAGAACGCTTTGATGAGCCTCTCCGGTATTTGATGAGTGTTCCTGGAATCGGACAACTGGCTGGTTTGACGATAATCTCAGAGGTGGATGACATCGCTCGTTTCAAGGATGCTGCTCATTTCGCCTCCTATGTAGGCATCGTCCCGATGTGCTATTCAAGTGGCGAGCATGATGGAACCGGCAATATCACCGTTCGTCGTCATGCCAAATTGAGATGGCTGATTGTAGAGGCTGCATGGGTGGCATCTCGAAAGGACCCTGTTCTGTCCTCTGCATTTGTTGAATATTGCCGGAAGATGAAACCAAGCAAAGCGATCATTAAGATTGCGCGACGTCTGGTCAATCGTATTTACTTCGTTATGAAGCATCAGCAACCTTATGTCAACTGCTATGTCTCATAATGCAATTGAAATCCTGTCTGGTAAACAGACTTCCCTTGGGAGAGAGTACTTAAATTCGAATGCGGCTTTGGAGTCCGCTTGTTAAAGTTTGTACCTCCCGCCTCAGTAACCTAATGCAGATACTTGCGGCACTGACTACAGATGTCCGCTTTGGGAAGTTTGTTTACCGAGGATTTTTATGAGTCTCACAAGCATCGATCTCTACGAGACCGATGGATTGTTATTGTTTCGCTCCAAATCAATCATTTTTCAAATGCTTGATTTATAGCGATTTATTGAAAAAGCTGAAAATATTTTCAACTTTTATTTGGATTTCAACTGGGAA
>JAFUFP010000072.1 GCA_017469845.1 Bacteroidales bacterium
AATGCTTTTGGCGATTTCCTCCTTCATGAGAGCCGCTATGTGATCCCTGAGATTCGATGATGTGATGAGACCGCCGTCCTTGTCACGAAGTCCCAAACCGTCTATGTAATCGGCATACATCGAAGACAGCTGCTCCGAAGCGGCCATGACGGTTCTTTCATCAGCGGAAGGGTAATTCATTTCCCCGGTAAGGTACATCACCTTCCTCGTGTCGTGGAAGAGCCACTCATAGGCGGCGCATCCGTGGCCCAGGTCCGTTATCGGGCAATATGCTATAACCCCGAAGACATTGTCCCCGTACCCCGGTTCCGAAGTGAAACTTCCGTCAGGATTGCGTCTTATTCCTGCAGCACCGATCTCATACAAAGAAGGGAAATAGTCCTCACTGTTTCCGCTGGCGGCGACGACGGTAGAAAGGGCGCCTCCACCGGAAGTACCGGTAATGATGATCTTCTCGGTATCACCCGCCGGAAGAGCCTTCTTGTTATGGCGGAGATAGCGGATAGCGGCCTTGGTGTCCGTCATGGTTGCGGGAGAATGGCCGAGGTACTTATCTCCGGTAAGACCGTTGCCGCGGCTTCTTCCTCCGTAGGACACCACGACATAACCCTCCTTGAGGGCAACGCCGACCTTGTCGGAAGTCCCGTTGTAATCCTGTCCGTCACGGATCGTGCCCTCGGGATAGGCATTCGCCTGCCAACCGGCGTTGTTCACGTAGAAGATGATCGGGGAAGCTTTGGTGGCGTTCTCCGGAATGTAGATGTTGATCTTCTGGTCCTCCGGACGGTTCGGGGCAGTGACGTAGTTGTCTACATACCAGGTGACCTTGACCGGAGAGCCGTCAACCGAAACGTTGAGGATTGATTTGGCGGCTGACTTCAGCTCGATGCTCTCCCCTTTCGGGGTCTTCGCCATGCATGCCCCGCAAATGCCCAGGGCCACGAGGGCAAGAAAAACAGTTCTTCTTCTCATCGGAAACAATAGTATTGATTCAGTTGAAGTCCTCGTCCACACCATGCCGCAGCGGGGCAAAATGAAGACGGACCTCCGACAAATGTAAAGAATTTCTGTCGGAAGTCCGTCCGTTCGTCCGGTGAAAAATCACCCCTTATTTGCACCAGCGGTCAAGCCAGTCGAAGTACTCCCTGTGCCAGAACAGAGCGTTCTGAGGCTTCAGGATCCAGTGGCATTCCTCGGGGAAGACGATGAGCTTCGAAGGGACGCCCATCATCTGGGCGGCGTTGAAGGCGGCCATTCCCTGGTCGTAAGGGATCCTGTAGTCCATCATGCCGTGGATACAGAGGATGGGCGTATGCCAAGCGGTGACGTTGACCGCGGGAGAATTGGCGTAATGCCTCTGGGCCTTGGGAAGGTTGCTCCAAGGAGATCCTCCCTGTTTCATGCCTCCGAAAGTGACTCCGTCACCCCTCGGGCCCACTTCACCCGGAGTGTACTCGTACTCGGAAAGACCGCCGTTGTCCCAGTTGGGGAACCACATTTCCTCGGTCTCGTAGTACATGTACTTCTCGTCGAAGATACCCGCATGGGCTATGAAGCAGTCATAGGTGTCGCCGTGGATACCGGCGAGGTAGTATACCGAGAATCCTCCGTATGAAGCTCCGCAGGCGGCAAGCTTGTCGACGAAGGGTTTCTCCTTGATCATCCTTGCGGCGGAGAGGTAATCCTGCATGTTAAGACCGACGTAGTCTCCGGAGATCTCCTCCGTCCATTCGGGACCGAAAGCGGTAGTTCCGCGGCGGTTGGGAAGCACAACGACATAACCCTGATGAGCCATCAGGCAGTAGTTCCACCTGTAGGACCATCCCTGGCTGAGAGTTCCCTGGGGACCTCCGAGAAGGATTTCGATGGCGGGATACTTCTTGGAAGGGTCGAACTTGGGAGGATAGAGGATCCAAGTGAGCATGTCCTTGCCGTCGACGGTCTTGACCATCGTCATCTCGGTCTCGTGGGAAGCGAGCTGGGAAAGAAGGTGTCCGTTCTCGTCACCGACCTGGACGATCCTGTCCTTTCCGGCGGGGCCGTTACCGGGAAGAACCGATACCATCTCCGTCGGGAAATCCATGCTGGCGTAAGTTGAAAGGAGGGTTCCGTCCTCCTTCACACCGAACGGAGTGCCGAAGTCATACCAAAGGTCATCCGCTGTGAGACGGTCCATGTTTCCGCTGTCGGGATATGAAATGAAGATTCCCTGGAGACCTTCGACGAGGGCGTTGAAGTAGATACCCTTGGAGTCGGCGCTCCATGCGGGGGAAGCGGCGTTGTACTTGAAAGAAGCGGTGAGGTCACGGATGTTGGAAACCACCGGATTGGCGTTCTGTCCTTCGGAGCTTCCGCCATATGTAAGGTCAGCGACCATAAGGCGGGTCTTGTCGGCCTCGTAGCCGTCCCTTTCCATGCTGATCCAGGCTATCTTCTTTCCGTCGGGGCTCCAGACGGGATCGGTATCGTAACCGCCTCCCATTAGAATGACGGTGGTTTCACCGGTCAGGATCTGGTAGATGTAGATCTCGGTGTCGGTGGAGAAGGCGTACTCCTTGCCGGTTTTCTTCTTGCAGGAATATGCGATGAACCTTCCGTCGGGGCTCCATGAAAGCTGCTCCAGTCCTCCGTAGGGCATGAGGGGAAGTTCGAACTTCTGGTCAGGACCTCCGAGGATGTCGATCGAGTTGTCGGCCTTTATCATGCCGTTGGCGGCGGAAGCGACATAGGTATGGGGAAGTTCGGTCACCCAGTTGTCCCAATGGCGGTACATGAGGTCCTCGGTGACATAGGCCTTCGCCTTGTCAAGGTCGGAATTTATGTCCTTGGGGGACTTCACGTCCGAAGGGATGTAGCTTACGTACATGACCTGGCTTTCGTCGGGAGAGTAACTGAACTCCCCTACTCCGTTCTCAACGTCGGAGAGCTGCTTGCGGGTTCCGAGCGAAGCTGATGAAGTTCCCAATCCGGAAACGGGAGCTTCCCAGATCTGCCCGCCCTGGATGAAGCGGATTTTGTTTCCGTCGGAGGACCAGCGGGCGTTGCTGATGCTCTTCCCGTCCTTTGTCAGCTGGACCTTGCCGCTTCCGTCGGCGTTGCAGACGAAGATATTGCGGCAGGAGCGGTCATCAGCGATGGAAGTGTAGCTCACTCCGTAGAGGATGTACTTTCCGTCGGGGGAAAGCTGGGGGTCGGAAAGTCTTCCGAACGAAAGCAGTACTTCGGGAGTCATCTTCCCGTCGGCGATAGTGATTTCAGCGGGACCGATATAGTCTCCGCCGGTGTCCTGGGATGCCTTCGAAGAGCATCCTCCGAGAATCATTGTTCCCATCAGTAAGGTTGTGATGCCCGCCGTAAGTGAACGGGCCGTTGAAAATGATTTCATTATGATAATTATTTGTTTTGTTCGTATTTTGAGAGGGCCTTCCTCAGTTCATCCGCAACCCTGGAGCGGACGCTCTCAGGAGAAAGGACCTCGATACGGTCTCCCCTTCGGCACAGTTCCATGATGAGGCTGTCGTTGGGGATGACTTCGAGAGTGAAGACATTCTCCCCGATTTCCTTCTGGCTGTCATGGATCGGAAGGTCACGAAGGTATTTGGATTCCCTGGGAGTGGCCTTGAGGGTTATGAGCTCGGCCTTCTGCCCCTCCTCGGGGATGTAGATGCCGTAGCTGGAGGCGAACATGAAGTGGAGGTCGAAGTCCGAAGGCAGTTCGAAAGTCCCGTCAGTCTCAGCTATGCCGATGATCCTGTCCAGGCCATACACCCTGACATCTCCCCTTTCGACGCAGTAAGCCACAAGGTACCATCTCTTGTCGGCTTCCTTCAGCGCATAGGGGTAGAGGGTCAACTGCTCCGGCTCGGAGGAAGTATACTTCTGGTATGAAACCGAAAGGACATGATTCCCGTCCATGGCCTTTATGAGGGTTTCGAGCCAGAGCTGTCCCGAAGGGATGTGCTCGACCTCCATCCTGCCCTCGAGCATTTCTCCACCGAGAGTGAGGGCGTTGGTTATCGTGTAGGTGTTGATGAGCCAGGATTTTATGGAAGATCCGTCAAGCAATCCTTCACCGAACGGGATGTAATAGCGGTTGGTGTGACGGTTGCACAGGATTCTGATCCCAAAAATCTCCTCTATCGAATCCCGGTGGTTGCAGAAAGTCTTCCGGGAATATGGCGTATTCCACCTGGCTTCCCACCTGGAAATCACTTCACCGAGAAGCACTCCCCGTGGTCCCGCCTGCATGATCATCTGTATGAGCCAGACGTGACGCGAAACTATTTCAGTATTGGATGACATGGGTAATGGGTTTTGTTGAGTTCAATTGGAATGCTGAAAAAAGGCCGCGGGCCGTCCCCCGTCAATCATTCACCTCCACTCGGGCGGGAATACCCCAGGACCGTCCACCGGTCGTGGATGAGGTCGGAAAGCACGTTCCTAAGAAGTGAGCACGTCTCTTTTCCCTCGAAGGAGGCCGTCGGAGTGAAATGCACATCGAAGGCGAAAGAAGGGAGCGGAACGGGAAGGCGGAGAAGTTCCCCTTTGCCGAGTTCATCCCATACGGCGAATTCCGGAAGAATGCCTACGGTGTCGGGGCTGCGGAGCACAAGGTTCTTAACCGCTTCCGGTGAAAATCCCGTGAATGATACTCTCGGGAGAAGGTCCGGCGTAAGGAAATCCGAATACCCTTCCCATACGGCGAGGGAATTGGAGACATGGACTCCGGCGATGGTGGAAAAAGGAGCGGGAGCGGAAGACTTCCCGTCAAAGGTGACTGCCGCTTCACGGAGTTCCCTGTTGAGGGGAGAACATACCACGACGGCATCCATCGTTCCCACTATATTCTTCTCCCCCTCGAAATCCATCGTCTCGGGTACAGCTTTCGACACAAGCGAAGCGTCGTACTGTATCCCGTCAGAAGAGGAAGCGTCGACGACCCTGAGAGTAATGTCCTTCCTCGTCCCGCGGATGAGCGAAGCGGCCCTCGGAAGAAGGTAGGAGGCGGAGACCGCATCCGCGGCGATGGTCACTTTCTTCTGGAAGGATATCACCTCGTCTTCTCCGGGAAACATCCGGTGGGCGGCTTCGTACCAGTACTCGAGCCTCTCGGCATACTGGAGGAAAGTCATCCCTTCGGCGGACAGTGACACATCGGTCCTGGTCCTATGGAAAAGGGTGACTCCGAGCTTCTTTTCGAGCGCGGCTATATGCTGGCTGACGGAGGACTGTCCCAGGCCGAGGGCTGACCCGGCGCGGGTGAAGTTCCCGGTCCTGGCGACCGCAAGAAAGACTTTCAATCTCAGATCTTCAATCATCGCAAAGGGATTGTTCCATAATCAAGGGACAAAGGTACTATTTATTGGCGACAATTCCTTCGGCGGAGAGTGAACTTCCGGGAAATCGACACAAAGGGCGTCGCCTCTTCCTTGTTTGCCCGCAAACAGTTGCCTTTTCACGGAGAAACGCTATCTTTGCGGCCGCGAACTTTTCACCCCGAAGCAATGACAGCAAAAGCCATAAAGGCGGCCTTTCCCCATACCGTCCCCATCCTGGCCGGATTCCTCTTCCTGGGTCTCACCTACGGAATCCTCATGAACGTGAGCGGATTCCCGTGGTACTATCCCACGATAATGGCCCTCACGATCTTCGCCGGAAGCGTAGAGTTTCTCACAGTAAACTGGCTTCTCTCCCCTTTCAATCCCCTGCAGGCCTTCCTTCTCACCCTGATGGTGAACGCCAGGCACATTTTCTACGGAATATCCATGCTCGACCGTTACAAGGAAGTGAAAGGTTTGAAAAGGCTCTATCTGATATTCGGGATGTGTGACGAGAGCTTCTCGATAAACTACACCACCGACGCTCCCGAAGGGATCGACAAGGGTGATTTCATGACGGCCGTCACCATCCTGAACCATTCCTACTGGGTAGCCGGATCCACCCTCGGCGGAATCTTCGGATCGGTACTGACGTTCAACACAAGAGGACTTGAGTTCGTCCTCACCTCAATGTTCGTCGTCATCTTCCTCGAGCAGTGGCTCAAGCAGCGCAACCGTTCATCCGCATGGATAGGATTCCTGGTGTCGGCGGCATGTCTCGTCCTTTTCGGTGCGGACAAAT
Source organism: Bacteroidales bacterium (assembly GCA_017469845.1). Classification (GTDB taxonomy): domain Bacteria; phylum Bacteroidota; class Bacteroidia; order Bacteroidales; family UBA932; genus Cryptobacteroides. The sequence goes on from JAFUFP010000072.1 coordinate 6,121, forward strand.
TCATAATCCCCACCATGATCGGGATATTGGGGGTGCTCACCCTTCTTCGTGAGCCCATTTCAAGGAGGGACGCCTCATGATGACCGTCACTCAGCAGTTCCTCACGATCGCGGCCGTCGCGCTGGCCACGATACTGACAAGGTTCCTCCCCTTCCTTGTCTTCCGCTCCGACCGTCCCACCCCCAAATACATACAGTATCTTGGGAAACATCTCCCGCTGTCGGTTTTCGCCCTTCTGATCGTATACTGCCTGAGGAATGTCGAGTTCACCGGCGGAACTTTCGGAGTGCCGGAACTCATCGGCATAGCCGTCACAGTCGCTCTTCACCTGTGGAAAAGACAGATGATCCTTTCCATCGCAGGAGGGACTCTCATATACATGGTAATGGTACAGGCGGTTTTCGTCTGAGCGGAACTCCGTTTCAGAGAAAATAAAAAACACCGAAAAACGATAGGACTCTTTCCCAAAAGTCCATATCTTTGATATCCCGATTGACGTCGGGCAATTATCATATCATCAAATTATGACAACACCTTCACCATGGACAGACGTCAAATGCTGAAAGCCGCCGGCGGAATGACCCTCGGAACAATCCTCGGAGGCATCGCCATCCCCTCATACGGAAAAGATTTCGCTACCGGATCAACACAGAAAGTATCCCCGAAGGACAGGAAGAAGATCCTCGTGATCGGTGCCCATCCTGATGACCCCGAAACCGGAGCCGGAGGCACGATGTGCCTTCTGTCCGAGGCCGGACACGAAGTCGTGTGCGTGTACCTGACACGCGGAGAAGCCGGAATCGAAGGAAAAAGCGAAGAGGAAGCGGCGGCGATAAGAGTCGTCGAAAGCCGCAACGCCTGTGAAATTACCGGAGCGAGGAACATCTTCATGAGCCAGGTCGACGGCCGCACGGAAATCAACATCGACCGTTACCGCGAAATGCGGGAACTCCTCCAGAAGGAAAAACCCGACGTGGTCCTCACCCACTGGCCGATCGACTCACACAGGGACCATGCCGTCTGCGGACTTCTGGTCCTCGACGCCTGGAGAAGGGTGGATTTCCATTTCGACCTTTACTATTTCGAGGTGATGAGCGGAACGCAGACCCAGATGTTCACGCCCACCCACTGGGTTGACATCTCTTCGGTGAGGGAGCGCAAGCACAAAGCCTGCAACTGCCACGTCAGCCAGGGAATGGAACCCCTTATGAGGGACTGGCACGAACCGATGGAAAAGTTCCGCGGAATAGAGTGCAGGTGCGACTGTGCCGAAGCTTTCATGCGCCACGCGGAACCGGGATCAATTCTGTAGTCCCGATCCGCAGCCCGAATAGCCGGCATTTGATCCTGTTCCGATAGGAAAAAGACAGTCCGTGAAGGGAAACTTTCACGGATTTTTTCGTTCCGAAGAAAAAAAAGTGAAGAAAAAAATGAAATTTTTCCCTTTCGATACTATAATATGGTAGAAACAATTTTTCGCGCCATGAGAACAATTTCAAAATTCAAACCCGGATTCTTCTACACTTCCCCCACCTCCAAAAACCTCCACGAACTTCACAGCCGCAACGGACACGAACTCATCTTCAAGGTCCGCCCCAAGGGAGAGCGCACCGGACAATGGAAAATGAGCGCCATCTCCTCCTTCAAAGCCGACGCCGACGGAGCCTTCGAAAGCGTTCTCCTGAGCGACGGGACTCGCCTCCGCGCCGACAAATGGACACTCAAGGACAATATCATCCCCATCCAGGAACAGGTTCTCGAAGCCGCTTCCGCACAAAAGAAAGTTTCCGCCTAGTGCGGACTCCCACCCGAGGCGGTCTTCCGGATTCTTCCGGGGCCGCTTTCCCTGATTCCGAAAACGATAACCCAACATAAGAAGCCATGCCTACAGAATTGGACAAAATGACAGTCAAAGTGAACAAGATCTGCAGAAGATTCGAGTTCACGAAATACTTCTGCGGAAAGTTCTCCTTCTGTCCTTCGGGCCTCACTCTGGATCTCGAGAACGCAGAAAACGGATTATTCCGCGTACGCCTCATGATAAAACACTACGGATATGAGGGCAATACGACCGGATTGGACGAATACGACGATCTTTCGGATTATGAAATTGACTATCGGTACACTTTGACCGGGGAGCACCTTGACCACGTGCTGGAATATTTCAGGGAGAACTATCCGGAAATTTATTCCCGGTTCGATCTGAGTGAGAAAGAATCTCCATGGACCGAAGATGAGAGAAGACGCAATCTCATAACGGGCGACTGACCCCCACTGAATCCAAAACCCGAAATCATCATCGCAACAAACCTCCCACCAGGTATTCTTCAACAGGATGGACAAGTACGAGAATGAAAAGGAATCGGTATCTTTGCAGGAAGAAACCAATCAATCTGATCCTATGGCAAAGAAAAGTCCTGAAGAGCGGGTGAAGGAACTGGAAGCCGAGAAAAAGAGGCTCCAGAAAGCCTTGGAATTGGAGAAGTTACGTTCCAAGGCATACGACACTATGATCAACGTCGCAGAAGAGACCTTCAACATCCCGATAAGAAAAAAAGCTGGCACCAAACAGTAGCCCTGCTACGCGAGAACACTCCAGAAGCATCTTTGGAGATTCATCGCAAACACTCATTACCCGGCGTAATCTCACAAAAACATCAAGATTCCGCCGGGTAATAATACTATAGTTTGGCGGAATCAGGCATTCCGGGGTTTCCAATCTGAAGCGTCCGTACAACGACTGATTTGAAGTTCCGTCTTTTTCGTGACATAGGCGGCTATCTGTTTCCAATGCGGACCATGGTGTTCACGTATCCAACCACGGTTGTAGCACCACAGATGGCACATCTCATGGAGAAGGGTTCTGCGGTATTCTTCCTCCGATCTGTCCCAATAAAGGGAGATTTTGATACCGATACCACGTCCGTTTCCCCAATAGAACTGGCCGAGTTGCCGTCTGGTGTTGTTCAGAATGAACTTGACGGACGGAAGGCTATCAGCAAAAACTGAGGAATTGTACTGCGTGAACCACTCTTTGACTTGTTCAAGTGATGGAGTCATATTGGAAATCTTGTATCGACCGAGCAAAAAAGATATGACAAATGAAGTGGCGACCAACCGGCTCCCTCCCCCACTTAGGGGGAAGGATGGTCCGAAATGATCTTACCCCAAAGTGAGGGGACCGTTTTTCTTCATCTCCGAGATGAACGGAATCCACATCGGCTTTCTCTTGTCGATCCTCCCCTTGTTGGAAGGAGAAGAGAAGTCAACGCCCCTTTCTTCACAAAGGTCAGTAAAGAGCAGAGTGGAACGGATGAGTTGGTCAAGGGAAGCTTCGGGAGAATCCGATTCCGTTTCGATGGTGATGATCTTCGTCGAAGGAGGGAGGAACTCTCTCACTCTTCGGACAAGATCCTTCTCCCTCGGGGAGACGAAAAAGACCACCGCCGACTCCTCCAAATGATTGGAAGTGAAGATAAAACGGCCATGACAATAGTTCCTTAGGTCAACTACCGTGGAAGGTGCCATTCCGCTTTCGAAGAATTTTCCCTCGAGGGCCTTGGATACGGGTCTTCCCCAGGAACCGTGGAGGAACACGAAATGATTCACTCCATGAAGGTCCGCCAGTGAAAGAGGAGTGCCGTCATTGAGCTCCACTTTGTAGGGAACTTCAGGGAGGGTGGAATACTTCCGAAGATCACAGTCCGGATCGAAGACTCTGCTGAGGAGTGCGAAGTACATGAGTGTACTTTCAGTGGAGACGAACCCGTCATGGACGTGGAGATCGGGGATGTCGAACGACAGAGTCGACCCCGCTTTGAGGAACAGTTTCCTCACTTCGTTCTTCTCCCCTGTATAGAGAGTGAAACTCGCCGAACGGGAGGGATTGACGGAAAGTGAACGCTTCGCCGCGAAGACGATATCGTTGTTGTGTCCACCTTTACTTACCAGAAGGACCTTTGAAGTGGACAGGGCCGAATCACTGAAAGAATTTAAGGTATAGGGACTTACGCTAAGAGACATGCCTCTTCTCGCTCCATAAAGAAGGGACGCGAAGTCCCCCACAGCCTCCGCTCCGCCGGAGCCGGTAGCTATAAGTGGACGGGAAGGGTCGGAAAAGAAGAACTCACGAAGGGAAGAAACGTCAGCCGCAGCCGCTTCGGAAATGATGGTGGGGAAATTGACTGGAGTGTTTTTCATTCTCTGAAGTGTTTAGGATATATACTTGATGGAGGAAGGATTTTTACCTCCGAAAGCCAAAAAAATCTTCGGAAAAGAGACGGACACATTCTTTTTGCATCCGCCAATAGGAAGTCTTACTTTCGTGCACCCGCTAAAGGATCGTCACAACACCGGCCAACAAAGCGGCCGGAATGCCGATCAGCATACCGATGAGCGCTCCCTTTATATGGAAAAGGTAGTTGTTGTACTCCTTCGTCATGTCCTCGGTCCCCTTTATCACGAAATGAGGATCATGGCAGAACCACAGGCAATCCATCACAAGGGCGTCGAACCAGTTTACGACAACCCAAAGGGCATAGGCGGTGAGGGCGCCCGAAAGGAAGGTTCCGCAGCCGTTGACATAACGCACCAGAAGCCCGAGAATGGCCCCGAAGAGAATCAGCGCCGATATCTTCTTGAGGTAAAACCCCGTTCCGCCCGGACGGTTGCCTTCATCGACGAGTCCCAGCGAACGGCATCTTTCGATTATGGCCGGAGGATAGTTGAAGATCGTCTTCACCGGATCTCTGGACATAAGGAAAACGAAAAGGAAGAATAGCGCACAGGCTACCAATGACTCAATGAGGAAAACCATACCGAAAGAATATCTTGACAATAAAAAAGTTACGGCAACAATAATGACCAAAGACAGTTTGAGAGACAGCCGGAGACGAGGAGTTTCCCCTTCACTACGGAGTCTCCCGGAGGTCAGGGAATCTCACGACATCCTCGGAGAGCGAGTACTCCAAAGTACCTTTGTCCCGAAGCTCCATAAGAAGCCTTCCCATAAGATTGGGGCCGGACCAAGTCTTTCCGTCGGGGGAAAGTTTCACGTTGTAAGTATCAGGGCGTGACTTGTTCGAAGGAGCCACCTCGACAATGGGCCGGTCTCCGGTCCGAAGGAGTTCGCTCCGGAACTCTTCGCTCTGGGAATACTTCGTCACGAGGCAGAATTTCAGCACATCGACGATGATCTCCCCCCAATCCTCTCTCACGCCCACCGTCTTCTCGAAATGCTTCGCCTCCCACTTGAGGGGCATTCCCTTCTTCGCGTAGATGGCTTTCCTCGCCCCGGGGTCAGAGAACTTCATTATCTGGAAAAGGCTCTCAGTGGAAGAGAAAGGGACACCGTCCACCATAAGATGGACTGAAGCGAAGTTACCCAGTATCCCCCACTCCGAGCGTGTGTCGGTGAAAGCGACAGTCCCTTCGGAAGGATAATCGAACCACCCGTAGTATTCCGGGTAGTTCTTTTCAATCAGTTCCCGTACATGCATAATCAAAACTCCTTCAAAGTCCTGACGGATCCGGGAACAAGATGATGCTTCTTGTCATCCAGATCGACCTTGTCAATCATCAGGACCCGGACAAGGGAATCATCCAGAATAGCGAAGTTCTTCTCCCCTTCAGGTTTTTTCCAGTCATGAGGCCATTCGATGAGCTGAATGCCGATGGAAAGAAGGAAAGCGGAAGCCGCCCTCTCCCCTTCATCGGTAGCTGTGGAGGTCATCTGCCTGACAGTCCCGATATTGTCCATCAACTTGTTCGCAATGTACTTCCTGAAAGGAATGCCTTCGACCTTGGCCTCCGCAGGAATCGTCTCACCGAGCTTTTCCTCGGCGCGAGCGATGATGGAGTCGGAGACCCTAACCTTCTTCTTAAGAGTGAGACAGTTATCCTCAGTACGGTCGGGGATCTCAACGGTATAGACATAGTAGTCCTTGATTTGAGGACGCTTCTTGTTGAACGCATAGTGCGCAGCGGACTCGTAAGTCCCGGCCACATACACTCCGAAGCCGAATTTCGCCTTGCCGTCACCTTCCAAGGCATGAGACAAGCTGAATGCGTCAAACAGCTTTGCACTTCCGTGATAGTAGATTGCCATAAGATTCCTATTCAGAAAATTGGTTTCATAAATATAGCGACTTTTCCTTCCCCTTCAACCATTCAGGCTCCACAATATCCATTTTCGGCTGCCTGTAGATATGCTTCAGGCCTCCCAGAGAGAAAATCAAGCACCCTATTATACCTGGGAGCGGGAACAATTTTCTCTCGGAGGAAGAATTCTTCGCCGAAGTATCCCATCCCCAGAGAGAAAAAATCCGGGAAAGCGGTATATATATTGCAAAAAGAGCGAAGCCCCATGAAAAAATCCATCATCGGATCAGGCATCTATATGCTTGACAAGATAGTGAAGCGCAGTTATCCCGAATGGCCCAAGATGCGTCCCTTCACTGAAGATAGTGTCATCGAAGAAGTCGGCGGCACCTGCGGAAACGTCATGTGCATCCTCTCCTGGTTGGGATGGGACGCCATGCCTCAAGTATGCCTCGACGAGTCGGAAGAAGGCTTCAAGATGAAAAGTGACCTTATAAGCTACGGCTGCGACCCCCGTTTCGTCACGAACTCTCCCGACGGAGGGACCACAATCCTTAGGTGCACGCACAAGAAAAACCCCGACGGTTCACCTTCGGTGAGCTTCCGTGCCGGTTCCCCCGGAGGAAGCCGCTTCCCGAAGAGGCATTTCCTGAGGGTGAAGGACGAAGCTCCCGCATTCCTCGGGAAACTGGAGGAAGCTCCGGGAGTGTATTTCTTTGACGATCCCGCCGCCGGACACCGGCTCATCGCCAAGGAACTGCGTGAAAAAGGGGCACTTGTATACTTCGAGCCTTCCAATATCAGCACCAATGCCGACATGGATGCCGTCAAGGTCAGCGACATAGTGAAGTTTTCAGGAGAAAACATACCTGACTGCTCATTCACGGAAGTCTTTGATGACAAGCTCTTCATCCAGACCCTCGGAGCCGACGGTCTGCGTTTCTGTCTCCGTCACGGTGATTGGGTCAAAGTCCCTCCTGTACACTGCGACAACGTCGTCGACTGGGAAGGAGCCGGAGACTGGACCACTTCCGCCTTCCTGACACACATCGCATCACTGGACATGCCTTTCACAGAAATGAAGGAAGAGGACATCAAAGAGGCACTCCAAGTCGCACAGATCGTGGCCGCCCAAAGCGTATGCTTCCTTTCAAGCAAGGGCATGATTCACGAAGCGTCCAAACAAAAGGACGGTGACATCAGGGCCATAATGAACAGAAAGGAGATCCGCTCGAACTTCTCAGATTCTGCCGTCACGTTCGTCCCTTCGATCGAGGAAGCGGAAACGGAAAAGAGCGGAGCCTACAGCGACGGAATTCTGCTCCTTGACAGGGATGCGGAAGTGGAGGATGATATCCAGCAGATGCACCTTATCCTCCGTAGTGGAAGTCCCGTCAACATGGAAGATTTCTACAGATGGTTCGGAGCGTTTGACGATGATTCCAGGTTCGAGCGCATGGTTACGGCACTGGGGAAAGACCGCTGAGGATTCATCTGTTCCTGATAAACGGTCCTATTCCTGAAGTCAGATTCGAGGAGAAACGGCACTACTACTACACCCTCGAGTCTGATTCCGTCATCTCTTTGTCCTCATACCCTGTAGTTGGGATACTTGCAAGGAAAGTCATCGGCCCATGTCACATTTTAGAGGTCATTCTCGTCACAGCACCCTGATGCAAGAAATCCGAAAAAGGATTTCAGAGATTCATTTTCATTCCAGTTCAAGACTATCTGAGATATTCAGGGTTAATAACATATGAGCCATGCTCTGCGGGCGATTCAGTAACAGTCATCTCAACGCATCTCAATCCTCTTATGCCGAGATCTATTGACCAGACTATATCCCTTATGGTCGTCTTGGCGTCCTCTTCATCAAGAGCGGTCACTCGGAACTCGACATTCTCCCCACATTCAGTAACAATGTCCACCCTGTAATTATGATGGACCGCATGTCCTCCTTCCTTCATATCTTCAATAAGACGTGGAGACTCCCAATTGATGAGGCTGACCGGCCTTCTCCTCACATTTTTGAGAAGTTTGACCCTCACAGGGGCGTCAGTCCCGTCGGGGTTCACCTTGCGGAAGCGCATGCATCCGCATGAGCACTCCCAGATGGGAGGTCTCCTAGGAATGACATCACCTCCCATGGATGCGGACTTCCTGTATTGAAGCATGAAAGTAGTCTCATCCATGCCTTCCGTACCGTAGATGATATCCCAAACCTGTTCTCCGCACACCGGGCATTTGGATGGTTTGCGGACAACGTTCATGATTCTTGTAGCCATAGCAGTTATTCTGTTTCAGTGTTCCTACAAAAGTAGAATTTTCCCCTTACAATCAGCATAGCCTGCAAATAATATTTTCTAAATTTGTGCAACACAAAAACATCAAGGCTCTTTTCCTCCGTAATGCCAGCAGCGTTCCCGGGAAGAGTCCGTATTGTCACAACAGAAAAGATATGAAAAGGTATTTGATTCTGTCAGCCGCAGCACTGTTCTTCGGGATTACCGCATCCCTGGGCCAGACTGTGATAACCCTTCCCACGGCAAGTGAAGGGGAGAATTACGAATTCGAGCAGAATGACGCGTTCTTCAACGTCTCGGTTCCGACCATGACGGTGATTCCCGCCAAGGACACTGACGGACCCGCCCCCGCCATGCTCGTCTGCCCCGGAGGAGGTTACCTTTCCGTCGGCAAGGACAATGAAGGATTCAACGTGGCGAACGCCCTCGCCGAAAAAGGAATAACCTGTTTCGTCCTCAAATACAGAACCCGTCCCTTGGGCAAAACCAGGGAAGAAACCCTCTCCAACCAACGTTCACTCATGAGGGAAATCATGCTCGACAGCTTCACTCCCCAGGGACAGCTGGCAGCTGACAATGCCTATGCGGACGCACTTGCCGCAATGAGGATCATCCGTGAAAGGGCCGAAGAATTCGGAATCGATCCGGAAAGGATCGGCATGATCGGGTTCTCGGCGGGAGCGAACCTCACGATGAGGGTGGGACTTCATCACACTGAAGACTCCGCCCCGGCCATCGTGGCGCCCATTTACCTCTGGATGCAGAAGGAGTACTTCGTTCCCGAGGACGCCGCTCCCCTGTTCCTCTGCGCTCCCCAGAGGGACCTCTGTCCCACAGACATGTCCTACAAGATGTACATGGAATGGAGCCGGAAAAACCTTCCCGCTGAAATCCACGTCATAACGGGAGTCGGACACGGACACGGTTACTGGGGAGGAGAAAGGCCTGCCGACATCTGGATGGAATACTTCCTTTCGTTCCTCTCGAGAGTGAAGTTCTTGAGATAAGACCATCGAGACAAAGACAAAACAGAAACACAAACATATGACTATCCGCAAAACACTGATCACAGCTGCAATTCTCGCAGCGGCTTGCTTCACCTCTTCAGCGCAGGGATTCCGTATGCCTAAGATAGAGGCAAGCGTCATCAAACCGCAAGCGGTCACTCCCCAAACGGGAGTCCTCACCCATCCCTGGACAGGAAAGACCGTCTTTTTCATCGGTGACTCCATATCCGACTGCAACCTTCCCGCCGCCATGGGTAGGGAGGATTCCGTGAAAAGGTACTTCGTGTACCTTTCCGAATGGCTCGGGATAACACCCGTCGTCACCGCGATCAGCGGCCTTGAGTGGAACTCGGTCGAAAGGCAGGTCGAGATGTACAAGGAGGCCGTTGGCGAAACCGTCCCCGACGCCATATGCATACTTCTGGGCACCAACGACTACAACATGGGAGTCCCCATCGGAGAATGGTACAAGGAAATCGAGGCCGAGGCTGAAGTTGGCAACATCGTCCCCCGCCATATGGAAAAAAGGATAAAGAGGGTTCCGGAGTATGACATGGGGACCCTCAAAGGAAGGATCAACATCGCGATGAAGCTACTCAAGGAGACCTTCCCCACTAC
>JAFUFP010000073.1 GCA_017469845.1 Bacteroidales bacterium
AAGAGAATTCCGCAATGAAAGACCCGATCCCTACAGCATATCCCAAGGCCGATTCCGGAAGGGAAATAACGGTCATGGGCATAATCAATCTCACCGACGACTCGTTCTTCGGCGAAAGCCGGTTCCTCTCATCCGAAGGTGACGTGGACGTGGACGCCCTTCTCCACAGGGCGGAAAAGATGGTCAAGGACGGAGCCGGGATCCTTGATGTCGGAGCCTGTTCGACAAGACCGGGAAGTGACCCCGTCGGGATCGAAGAGGAATGGAGAAGGCTCAAGGGAGCGCTGCCCCTTCTCCGGAAAGAATTCCCCGACATTGCCATATCCGTCGACACTTATTTCAGCGAAATCGTCCGCCGCTCCTTCGACTCGATCGGAGAGTTCACCGTGAACGACATTTCCGCCGGAGAGGACGACCCCTCGATGCTTCCCACGGTCGGGCGGCTGGGGCTTCCGTACATCGCCATGCATAAAAGGGGGACCCCTTCAACAATGCAGGACAACACCTTCTACGGAGAGAAGGAAGATGCCGTCGTGGATGCGGTGAAAGGATATTTCGGGGAGTTCTCCCTGAAGGCGGAAAAACACGGCATCAGAGATTGGATCCAGGATCCCGGTTTCGGATTCTCAAAGACGGTGGAGCAGAATTACGCTCTTCTCCGTAACCTTCCCTCGATCCGCATCCCCGGGAGAAAGGTCCTTGTGGGAGTATCCAGAAAGAGCATGATCTACCGCCCTCTCGGTCTCACTCCCGAAGAGGTCCTGCCGCAGACACAGGCCCTGCATATGGCGGCGCTCATCCTCGGCGCTGATATTCTGAGGGTCCATGACGTAAGGGAAGCCGCGGATACGGTTGCTCTTTACCGCCTTTTGTACTAACTTTGCATCTTCCCAACAGAATCGAAAAATGGACAACACGAATTCCCTTTTGGCCGTCTCCCCCATCGACGGGAGATATTCATCCAAGACTTCATCACTGAAGGCGTATTTCAGCGAATGCGCCCTGATCAAATACAGGGTAAAAGTTGAGGTGGAATATTTCCTCGCACTTTGCGCCATTCCCCTGCCCCAGCTCTCTTCATTTGATTCCTCACTTTCTGAAAAGCTGCGTGACATCTACAGGAATTTCACTCCGGAAGACGCACAGAAGGTAAAAGACATCGAGAAAGTGACCAACCACGACGTCAAGGCCGTGGAGTATTTCCTGAAGGAAAGGTTCAAGGAAATGGGCATCAGCGAGTTCGGCGAATTCATACATTTCGGTCTCACTTCCCAGGACATCAACAACACCTCGCAGCCCCTGATGCTCAAGGACGCGATGGAGGAAGTCTATCTTCCCGCCCTCGAAGAAGTGGTCTCGATAATCGATTCGTACGCGGAACAGTGGAAAGACATCCCCATGCTCGCCAAGACCCATGGGCAGCCCGCCTCCCCCACCAGGGTAGGAAAGGAGTTCAAGGTGTTCGTGGTCCGTCTCCGTGAACAGATGAAACAGCTTTCCGCAATTCCCTATCCCGCAAAATTCGGAGGAGCGACCGGCAACATGAACGCCCACAAAGTGGCATTCCCGGCCATCGACTGGATCTCCTTCGGGAACAAATTCGTGGATAGTCTAGGCCTTAAGCGTTCTTTCCCGACCACCCAGATCGAGCACTACGACAATCTTGCGGCCATTTTCGACGCCCTCAGGAGAATCAACACCATTCTCATCGACCTTTGCCGTGACATATGGACATACATTTCGATGGAATACTTCCGCCAGAAGGTGGCGAAGAACGAGGTCGGCTCTTCTGCGATGCCGCACAAAGTGAACCCGATCGACTTCGAGAATGCCGAAGGCAACCTCGGCATGGCTGACGCCGTGCTCACCTTCCTCTCGATGAAACTTCCCATCTCCAGGCTCCAGAGGGATCTTACCGACTCGACGGTTCAGAGGAACATAGGCGTTCCCCTCGCCCACGGCCTCATTGCCCTCGCATCCCTTAAGAAGGGACTCGGAAAGCTCATCCTCAACGAAGACGCCCTTCACAGGGATCTTGAAAGGAACTGGGCTGTCGTGGCCGAAGCCATCCAGACAATCCTCCGAAGGGAGGCTTATCCCAATCCTTACGAGACTCTCAAAGCTCTCACAAGAACAGGAGCCGCAATTGACGAAAAGACGATCAAGGACTTCATAGAAACTCTGGATGTGAACGAGGGCGTCAAGGAAGAACTCCGCGCCATCACTCCATGGAACTATACGGGTTTTTAGAATCCCGAGGACATATCGCAAAAAGAGCCGGAGAATCACAAAACTGGATCCTCCGGCTCTTTGTTCTATTATACCCTATTCCTCGGAATGGAGATTTTCTACTGCTTTTTCTCGATGATATAGACATCGTCACCGTCTTTCGCGAATCCGAAATGTTCCCTCGCGAACCTCTCGAGAGTGTCCCTGTCATTGGAGATCATCTGGATTTTGCGGTCCATCTCATCGATCTCCTTCTGATAACGTTCGATCTGACGGGCCTGTTGCTTGAGTTCGATGTCCGCCTTTATCCAACGGACGATGTTGTCCTGGTTGACGAAACCCACGAGTACGACAAAGACCGCAGTCGCATAGACGGCGTATCTTACGAACGAACGGTGCTCTCCGTTCCATATGTCTTTGATTTTACCCATAGGTACGATTCCTTTTGCGGAAGGCAAAATTAATAAAAAAAGATACACAAAAAAACGCTGTCCCTTCAATGGCCCCAAATAATTCCGAAAATCGTGAGCCGACGGGCCATATGACAGGAATGGACGCCGATATACAATCAAAAAGTCGGCTTTTTGCCGAATAATGATTAAGTTTGCAGATGGTTCCTTCGGAACAGATAAAAATGGAAAAACTACAAACATTTCAAAATGAAACCAACACTCTTAGTTCTTGCAGCAGGCATGGGTAGCCGTTACGGCGGACTCAAACAGATGGATGGCCTCGGCCCCAATGGTGAAACAATCATCGATTATTCAATATATGACGCTGTCGAAGCGGGCTTCGGCAAAGTGGTCTACATCGTACGCGAGCACTTCAAGGCTCAGATGGAAGAAGCCGTCCGTAAGAAATACGCCGGTGTGAAATGCGTTGACGGAGAGCCCCTCGAATTCGTTTTCGTAACCCAGGAACTCGACAAGATTCCTGAAGGATTCACGATGAATCCCGAGCGTCAGAAACCTTGGGGAACCGCCCATGCCGTCCTCATGGCCAAAGATGTGATCAACGAACCTTTCGCCGTCATCAACGGTGACGACTTCTACGGAAAGGAATCCTTCAAGATCCTCGGTGACTGGCTCCGCGCCCACGAAGGTTCCGAGGGAGTGTACAGCATCGTAGGATTCGAGCTGGAGAACACCCTCTCCGAATCCGGTGGCGTATCGAGAGGTATCTGCTCTTATGACGGGAACCAGAATCTCACCGACATAGCCGAGCATCTCAACATCCTCAAGGAGGAAGACGGAATAGTGTACGGTGACAACTCCACCAACGGAGACGAGCACGTGGTCCTTGACGGAAGCGCACTGTGCTCAATGAACATGTGGGGATTCACTCCGGACTACTTCACAAAGAGTTACGAGATCTTCAAAGGTTTCCTTGCGGAGCACTGCCAGGAACTCAAGAAGGAATACTACATCCCCTTCGCCGTCGACTCAATCATAAAAGGCGGACAGGGAAAATGCGAAGTTCTTTCAACACCCGCACACTGGTTCGGCGTAACTTTCAAGGAGGACCGTCCCGCCGTTGTCGCCAAGTTCCAGGAACTCGCCGACAAGGGAGTATATCCTTCTCCCCTGTACGGAAAGAAATAACCTCGTCCTTCACCAAATCCAAAATCATCTTCCGATATGGACTTCTTCAAAAAAGGAAAACATCAGAACTACGACATATTCTCCGATTTCGCCTGGCATGTGCCCGGAGTGGGAGGGATGTTCGGCCTTCTGGTATGGCTCCTTCTGGGAGCGATTGTCGGCAATATCGTCGCCGCGATTTTCATTGTCGCCATGGGCGGCGATACATCCATGACCACCTATGCGGAAATCATCGCATATCCCATAATGTTCATTCCGGCCATGATCGCCTCCAAGCACATCAGTGGCCGCAACATGATGTTCGATACCGGCTATGCCCTTGACAGCAACAATTTCGCACCGAAAAACGGTTGGTATCTCGCCGTCCTGTGCATTCTGATGACTCTTTGCGCGGCATTCTGCACCGAACCGATCAGTTCACTTCTCCCTCCGATGCCCCAATGGTTGGAAGAAGCCCTCAGCGGTCTTACGGGCGGTCCGATTTGGCTGAGTCTCCTATCGGTGAGCATTTTCGCTCCGATCTTTGAGGAATGGCTCTGCAGGGGCATGGTACTCCGTGGACTCCTGAATTACGAGAGGACCGATGCTGAAGGGAACAAGGTGAAAGGTCTGAAGCCGTGGCTCGCCATCGTGATTTCCGCCGCCTTCTTCGCCGTCATCCACATGAATCCCTGGCAGGCCATACCGGCATTCATCCTGGGATGCATCTTCGGATATGTCTATTACAAGACCGGATCCCTGAAGCTCACGATGCTCATGCACTGCGCCAACAACACCTTCGCCGTCGTTCTGAGCAACATCGACGCCTTCGAAGAAGCGGAAAGCTGGATGGATGTCCTTTCACCTTCAGCCTATTGGGCGATCTTCGTCATCGGACTCATCGCACTGGTACTTTGCATTTGGGAATTCAGGAAAGTGGAAGTATCCCGTCCGCAGGGCGGATGTGATGTCATCCCAGCCGCTGATGATCTTCCCCTGGGTGAATGATTTTCCCACCCTAAGGAAGCAAACGTCCCTATACTGAAGAAGGTCGGAACTTTTCCGGCCTTCTTCATTTTGCTTTTGTGAAAGAACGTGGATCGGAGTTTCCGCTACATTTCCCCGCAGCAGTGTCCTTCCTCCGACAGGAATTCTTCCGCCACGGAAATCGTATCGAGTTTCCCGACATCGACCATGCGGTAATTCTCCGGAACGGTCCCGTAGATGGGATAATCCCTGCAGACCTTGAGATAAAAATCAACTATCGGGAACTTCCCTTCGAACCCGTATTCCCTGAAAACGGGGAACACCTTCTCCGATATGAGATGAATACCGGAAAAAGCCAATTTTCTGCATGAAGCGACGTCAAGATCCTCATAAGGACTCCTGACCTCACCCGTAGAGATGTTAGTCCACCCCACGAGGCGGTTCTCATCATTGAAAAGGAAATAACGGCTGGTTTTACGGTCGCTGACGACTATCTGGGCAAGGGCATCTTCCCTCGCCGAGGATATGAACTTCCCTATGTCGAGATTCGAGAGGATATCGACATTGTGCACGAGGAATCGCCCCTTTCCGTCTGAATTACCGTCCTTGAGCAGGTTTTCGGCATGAAGGATTCCGCCTCCGGTTTCCCTCAGGAAATCCGTTTCGTCGGAGAACCTCACCCTGATTCCGAAGTCATCCATCCCGTGGACATAGTCCTCTATCATCGAAGCGAAGTGGTGGACATTGACAACGATGTCGTCAATACCGGAAGCCTTCAATTTTTCAATGACATGATAAATGAGCGGATGTCCGGAAACAGGCACCATAGCTTTGGGCATAGAGTCGGTAAGTGGTTTGAGACGTGTACCGAGCCCCGCCGCGAAAAGAAGAGCCTTCATCCCTACATCAGTTTTTCTATGTCGAGTTCCCTGTGGTTGACCTGGATCTTTATGTCGAAACGGTCCGCAAGGTGTTTGGCCAGGTGCTCGGCGCAGTAGACGCTCCTGTGCTGTCCGCCGGTACAACCGAAGCAGACCTGAAGGTGAGTGAACTTGCGCTCGATGAACCTCTTCACATGGGCATCAACCAGGAAATACACCCTGTCGAGGAACTCGTTCACCTCGCCGTCATCCTCGAGGAACTTTATCACTTCCTTGTCCATACCGTTGAACTGGCGGTAGTATTCGTATTTGCCGGGGTTGTTGATGGAGCGGCAGTCGAAGACGTATCCGCCTCCGTTTCCGCTGTTGTCCACAGGAATGCCTTTCTTGTAGGCGAAGGAATAGATGCTCACTTCAAGCCTCTTGTCTTCCGCTATCTCGTAGAACTGATGCATGGAGGTGAGTTTGGTCAGCACCTCGTTCATGTACGGATACTCTTCGAAAGGCTGACGGAGGAGCCTCCGGAGGTTGTCGATGGCGAAAGGTACGCTGGCAAGGAAGTGGGGCTTCTTCTCGAAATATCCCCTGAATCCGTATGCTCCCAGAACCTGGAGGTTGCGGAAAAGGACAAACAGACGGAGTCTGCGGTGGAAGAGTTCCTCATCAAGGTCAGGCTTGAAGCCCCTCAGGGCACGGAGATAACTCTCGAGCATCTCCTGCTTGAGATCCTCCGGATAACGGGCCCTGGCCTGCCAGATGAAGGAAGCCACATCATAATAGATGGGGCCTCTTCTTCCTCCCTGGAAGTCTATGAAATACGGCACATCGTCCTTTATCATCACGTTCCTCGCCTGGAAATCCCTATATAGGAACGTCTCACCCATGTCCTCAAGAAGGTCGTTCTTGAACTTCTCGAAGTCATCCTGGAGTTTGACCTCATTGAAATCAAGTCCCGTCGCCTTGAGGAAGCAGTACTTGAAATAATTGAGGTCGAACATTATCATCCTCTCGCCGAATGCCGGTTCGGGATAGCATATGTTCCAATCCAGCCCTTCCCCGCCACGGAACTGTATCCTGGGGAGCTTTTCCATCGTGGTGCAAAGAAGCATCCTTTCATAAGAGGAATACTCCCCTGATTCTCTACCGTGCGCCACGGCTGTGTAGAGCTGATTGTCCCCGAGGTCTTCCTGTATGTATGCCATTCCGTCATCGCTCACCGCGAAGACTCTCGGTACCTTTATCAGTTTGTCCAGGAAATGCCGGCTCAGTTCGATGAAGGCCCTGTTTTCCTCCCGGCTCGTTCCTATGACTCCGATCAGGGAAAGATTTCCGCCCTTGATGCGGAAATACCTCCTGTTGCTGCCGGAGGAACTCAGTTCGGTGATATCAGCGACCGGACGTCCGGTGTATTTTTCAAAGAGTATTCTCAGGATATCAGTCTTCTCTGTCATTGGTGGATTTGTTTTGACTGCGAATATAACACTTTTCCCGTGAAGCCCATACCGG
>JAFUFP010000074.1 GCA_017469845.1 Bacteroidales bacterium
ATGTCCCTTTTGACTGGAGGAATGATTTCACGGATGAATACCTGGTCGATATCCGGTTTATATGCCTGGCCATGACCGGAAACTATATCGACAAGCACTTCGGGGACATCGCTGGCAAAAGTTCAGTCATTGAATCCAGGCAGGAGGATTCAGACTGCACGATTGCCAACCTGAAGGAGAATAACCGGCAATGCTGTGAGGGATTCCTACGGGCCGGAGAACACGTGACCTTGATTGATGAGAGCTTTGAAAAGGAAATGGAAACTCTACTGGACGTGTAAATACCAGTTTATCGAAATGTTTTGATTGACATCTTTGCGTGAAACAAGTTGCTCCCTGTGACCCGCACGTACGCGGATCCTGCCTCGGGCGATCTGCAGCAGAACTGTCCGAAGATCTACCCCATATAAGCACGAGACCTGAATGAGCGGAATCCATTCCTCCCACATGATTGATTCTTTTCTCCAAGCGTTGTCAACGTCTGCTTGGGCGTAAATATAATGGACGCCCAAGCACCATGTCCGGACGCCGTTCCTTTCCAGAAAGCATAACGACCATGAACGACCTTTTCCTGTTGCCTCCATGACACCCGTTAGAGTATAAGTTCGCTCGCCTATAATTGGAAAGATGTAGTTTGGATTGGATCGGCAGATCCTCTTCAAGAGATTACGCAGCGAGATTTCTCGCTGGCCTTGGTAAAACTTTAGCAATTCCTCCTGCGTGATGGACAGCAGGACGGAAGCCTCTCGGGCCGACAGTATCCTGTCCAGCCCGGGAATCAAAGAAGGTTTTCTTTTCATGATATTTGACTTAAATAAAGCAAATATCAGAGATAGATCCTTGTAAAAGTTGCTATGATATGGCGCGACTTTCGGTATTTGACATGCGTTTCCGGAATGTCTATTCGGCATTGATCCAGAAGGCTGAACGAACAGGAAGGACGAGAGCTGAAGTTGATGAAGTAACTTCTTGGCTCACCGGGTATTCGACGGAACAGATCAGTGTGGCAATGGATTCCGGCATTACGTACGGAAGTTTTTTCTCTGAGGCACCTGCCTACAATTCCCGTGCATCTCTCATCACCGGGAAGATTTGTGGAATCCAGATTGAAACGGTCGAAGACCCCTTGATGAAGAAAGTACGGCAGCTTGACAAGTTGGTGGATGAACTTGCCAAAGGAAAACCGATGGAACGGATTCTGAGATGAACGAGGCCGGAAAGTATGAATATGACGCGATACTACATGAGGATCCGTTCTGCCTTCAAAATACCATCTGTCAGTTGGCCCCAAAAAGGTCAACCTTCACCGAAGAGAGGCATTTCCGCCGATCTTTTGCAATTTGCGGATAGGGGCAATAAAATGCCTTCACATGACTCATGGACTAAGCTGAGAAAGGCAGAATACGCAAAAGGGCAATCTTTCAGGTAAATATTGGGCGCCAGTCGGAACGTGATTTTGCCCTTTTCTCATAAGAAACGGGGAATCCTTCCTTCCTCAAGGGACACGGAATCACTATAGATTGGGATTGATTGGAGGAACGATAATCGTGAACTTTGCGCTTAGATAAAACCGGACACCATGAAACCTTTCTTCAAAATCATCCTTATGGCCCTCGCATATCTGGCCATCTTCATTCTGGGCGCTTCGAGCGGAATCATCCACCCCGCCTGCTACGCATATGCCGGCGCCGTCCTTCCGTTTCTGTTCGCATTCGTGTACCTTTTCACCTGCTCGGAAATCCGTAGTTTCGGAGCCGCAGCCCTTCTGAACGGATTCGTGCTGGTGCTGTTCCTTTTGGCCGGAGAGGCTGATACTCCGTGCATCATAGGCCTATCCGTTCTTGCCATCCTTGCGGAGCTCATACGATACTTCCTGGGCTATGACACAATCAAAGGAGTAAGGTGGAGCTTCGTGCCCCTTTCATTCTCGTTTTTCGCCTATTCCGCCCACTGGTGGACCGACACCGAAGGGTCTCTCGCCGCTGCGGTTGAAGAGATGCCGGCGGGATATGACCAGTTGATGATTCCCGTGATAGACAATATCCCCATGCTCATCGTTGCCCTCTTGCTGACCGTTCCGGTAGCGATTCTATCGATCCGCCTTGCCGGGAAGGTCCTCAAAAGGCAGGACTCTTCATTCAGATAACAGAAGCGGAAAAAACATCAGAAAATGGAAAGACCGAACTACAAGAACTGGATGCCCAAGGGTATGATAATGGGCTTCGGGGCGGCATTCGCAGTGTGCCTTATACTGACGATCCTTATTCACCTTGGTTGGCTAAGGATCATTCTTTTGACATTGACCGTCATTTTTGGCGGCATCACCATTTGGACTATACTTATGCATAGAGCGTTCTCATACGAAGGGAAACGTCAGATGTCCAGTCAGATCATTGGCGGTGTGGCCTCTTATGTTGACCTTCCCGAAGGCGGGCGGTGCCTTGACGTGGGCTGCGGAAGCGGCGCTCTTTCGATCGCCGTAGCCAAGCGCAATCCCAAGGCTTCAGTCACCGGAATCGACCGCTGGGGAGCGGAATACGCTTCCTTCAGCAAGTCTCTCTGTGAGGAGAATGCCCGGATTGAGGGAGTCGGGGACCGCATGGAGTTTTTTCAGGGCGACGCCCGGAAGATGGAATTTCCCGACGGGACGTTCGATGCCGTCACATCCAACTATGTCTATCACAACATTCCGAGTAAGGACAGGCAGGCGATTCTTCTGGAGAGTCTCCGCGTCCTTAAGAAGGGCGGCACTTTCGCCCTTCATGATATTTTCTCAAAGGGGAATTACGGGGACATGAATTCATTTGTCGGCAAACTCAAGGACATGGGCTACGAGAAGGTTGAACTAATCCCCACGGATAGCGGGAAGTTCATGACGAGGTGGGAATCGGCATGGATGGCCCTTTCCGGGTCGGCGATACTTTTTGGAAAGAAATGAGACGCCTCCATAACAAATATCTGGAGCAGCTGCCTTCTCAACTTGTGAAGGCATACGGAGAGGAAAAGGCCGCATCGATCATGAAGAGGGCGATTGGACATTTCGGGGAACTGTGCCGTGAAAACGCCGACGAGCCGAAAGCCTATGACATGCACACCAAGAAGCGTATCTATCCGGCAATAGCCGCCTTCATGGCAATGACCAGGGAGGGAATACCGAGGCAGGAGGCGGTGGATTTCCTGTGCGGATATTACCGTTGGCGCTCTGAGAATGCGGCAGCCATGATCGGGAAAATAATGAAGGTACCGGGCCTATATCGTTTGGTGCCGACTCTGTTCAAGAAAATGACGCCCAACATGTTCGGCGAATCCGCCGGTTCCAGCCAAGCGAGAGGCGGCTGTTTTCTTCGCTCTTGAGCCGCTGGTAATCCTTGACGATGTACAGCTTGAATTCTGGAGAGATCCAGGAGGCGAATTCAAAGGCTATGTCTTGGTGTGCGAAGGTGGCTGCATACCGGCCCTGCTTGGTTACGATGCCCTTGGCCCCGGTCTGTTCCACCCATCTTTTAGGCGTGAGCACAAAACTGTTCAAGCCTGCCTCACGTTCAATTGCCTCGAATTCGAGGTAATTGAACTCCGGATTGTGGAAATGCTCCCACAGGCCAAGGAAACGGACGGTGTTCCGCGTCCGCATCCAGTTCTGGATAACATATCCCGGATTCTCGGTCGTCCGATACTTGGCTATGTCTGTCAGGGAAATGAAATCTCCGGCTGCTCCGCCATAGCGCACCTCCACCTGCAGGCCGTTTGCATCTATGTTATTTCCTTTCGCCATAAAACATTCTTTTAACAAAATTAAAGAAACGTCCCGATGCAGCCAAATGCCGGGCGCGAAATATTCATATCCCTGCTTATTGTTGACACTCCCTGTCCTTGCCGTCCCAGAATTCCCACGCCTTTTCTAGGACTGGACATGCTGAAAACTGTACTTGCATAACTAAGTAAATGATTGATACACGCTTCCTTGTATCCTTTGTCGCGGAACAAGGCTTCTACGCGTTGGCGCAGGTTGAGTAATGATTCCTGTAACATAATATTTTGTGTTGGGTTTAGTCCCAAAACACAAAG
>JAFUFP010000012.1 GCA_017469845.1 Bacteroidales bacterium
AACGGGGCTTCGATTCAGACCTTCGCTTGCGCTGAGCCCCCCTCTTAACCTTCCGTCACCGGGCAGGTGTCAGGCCATATTCGTCATCTTAACGATTTAGCATAGCCATGTGTTTTTGGTAAACAGTCGCCTGGGCCATTTCTCTGCGCCCATGTTGCCATGGGTCCCCTTCTCCCGAAGTTACGGGGTAAATTTGCCTAGTTCCTTAGCCGTGATTCACTCGAGCACCTTAGGATTCTCTCCTCACCCACCTGTGTCGGTTTACGGTACGGGATGCCATGCGCTACACGGATCGGCGGTTTTCTTGCAAGTATGGTTACCTGGTCTGTCGCCTCGCCCGAAGGCTCGGCGTACTTTCGGCTTTCGGTCTCCCTACGGCCTTCAACGGGGACTTCCGTCGCCCCGCGCCAGTGTCACTCCTCGGTCCCGTCGCTCCCTGCATGGCATGTTCCGGAATCTTGACCGGATGTCCATCACGATCCCCTCTCGGGTTACGCTTAGTCCCCGACTTACCCTGATCCGTTTAACGTTGTTCAGGAAACCTGGGGTTTTCGGTGTGGATATTTCCATATCCATTGTCGTTACTTATGCCTACATTTTCTTTTCCGGACGCTCCAGCAAACCTCACGGTTCACCTTCTGCGCTGTCCGCAATGCTCCCCTACCACTGAAGTTAAACTTCAGTCCAGAGCTTCGGCTGTGGTCTTAATGCCCGCTCATCATCCACGCGGCGCCGCTCGACTAGTGAGCTGTTACGCACTCTTTGAATGAATAGCTGCTTCCAAGCTAACATCCTAGCTGTCTCTGCGATGCCACCTCGTTCTGTCTCAACTTAAACCACTATTGGGGGCCTTGGCTGCTGGTCTGGGCTCTTACCCTTTCGCCACCGGATATTAGCACCCGATGACTCACTCCCGACGATCACTTCACCCCATTCGGAGTTTATCTGGGATTGATAGGCGGCGAAGCCCTCTCTCCCAATCAGTCGCTCTACCTGAATGAAGCTGCGTCGAGGCTGTCCCTAAAGACATTTCGGGGAGTACGAGCTATCTCCCAGTTTGATTGGCCTTTCACTCCTACCCTCACCTCATCCAAGCCCTTTTCAACGGAAACTGGTTCGGGCCTCCAGAGCGTGTTACCGCTCCTTCACCCTGGACAAGGGTAGATCACTAGGTTTCGCGTCTGCTCACGCCGACTGAACGCCCTGTTCAGACTCGCTCTCGCTGCGGCTCCGCCACTGAATGGCTTAACCTCGCCGACGTGATGCAACTCGTAGGCTCATTATGCAAAAGGCACGCCGTCGTCCCGAAGGACTCCGACCGCTTGTAAACGAACGGTTTCAGGTTCTATTTCACTCCCCTGTTCGGGGTGCTTCCCACCTTTCCCTCACGGTACTGGTACACTATCGGTCTTCCGGAAGTGTTTAGCCTTTCGGGATGGTCCCCGATGATTCAGACAGGATTCCACGTGTCCCGCCCTACTCAGGTGGTAATCTCTCTCGTCTCCGTTGCCCGTACGGGGGTGTCACCCTCTTCGCCGCGCCTTTCCGGGCGCTTCCGGTTCCTTCCTCGAGAACTTGTGATTACTCCTACAACCCCGCATGCGCCGTAACGCACACGGTTTAGGCTCTGTCCCTTTCGATCGCCACTACTCAGGATATCGATATTTCTTCCTCTTCCTGCGGGTACTAAGATGTTTCAGTTCCCCGCGTTCGCTCCAGATGAACTCTGGTGACAGGTCTTCAACCTGCCGGGTTGCCCCATTCGGAAATGCGCGGATCACGTCCTGTTTGCGGATCCCCGCGCCTTATCGCAGCTTACCACGTCCTTCGTCGCCTCCGGAAGCCAAGGCATCCTCCGTTCGCTCTTATCCTCTTTCTCACTTGTGAATCTCTTGCGACTTTGCGCCCTGTCCTCCCGGACAGGACCTGTCTCAAAGATCTTTTGAACTCGTTTTGCCATGAAATTGCAGTTCCCATCGCGCAACTAACGATTTGACTCGTTTCGTTTATACTCGATAACAACTGAATTTGTCTTCTTTCTCTTTTACCTCTGTTCTCTCTCAGTATTGTCAATGATCTCGGCCGTTTGGAATCGTTGTTTCTCAAACGGGCTGCAAAGATACGCACTTTTTCTTTCCCTCCAAATCTTTTTCGAAAAAATTTGCGAAAAATTTCACTTTAAACGTTCCATAGAGGGTACCTGGGCCTGTTCATCGGGAAGAAAACGGGGTTTTCGCCTGCCATTGACCTTTATTCGGTGTCCGGAATAACCTGAGCTGCCCCGTCCCTATTATATATAATATAGAGTATGCGGTCAAAAGATGGACGGCGTCCCCATATTGGAAAGCTTGATCAAAAAACTTATTTTTGTCTTCGCCTCCTGTGATCCGGAGGCTATACGGACGGAACAAAACATCTTTCATATGGAAAAAAGCAATTATTCTCTGCCTGAAAACGCCCAAAGGGAACTCAAGCCGGGTGAGGAATACAAACCCATCCTCAAGCCCGAAGGCGTATTCAAGGAAGTTACCCCCTACTCAGTTTGCATGGGTATACTCATGGTGATCCTCTTCTCAGCCGCCGCAGCATACCTCGGCCTGAAAGTCGGACAGGTATTCGAAGCCGCGATACCGATAGCCATCATAGCGGTCGGCCTCACCGGAGCGCTGGGCAAGAAGGACGGACTGAGCCAGAACGTCATCATCCAGTCCATCGGAGGATGTTCGGGCGCAGTGGTGGCCGGAGCCATCTTCACTCTCCCCGCCATCTACATCCTGGGAGTGGAAGTGAACTTCTGGCAGATGTTCCTCTCTTCCCTGCTGGGAGGAGTTCTGGGCATCCTTTTCCTCATTCCTTTCAGGAAATACTTCGTCAAGGAGATGCACGGAAAATATCCGTTCCCTGAGGCTACCGCCACAACCCAGGTCCTCGTCAGCGGAGAAAGCGGAGGAAGCGGAGCGAAGACTCTCGTGATCAGCGGTCTGATCGGTGGATTGTATGATTTTATCGTGGCGACATTCGGAGCCTGGAGCGAAACCCTTACCACGACTGTACTCGGAATCGGCCAGACGATAGCCGACAAAGCCAAGGTCGTCCTCAAGCTCAACACCGGCGCAGCCGTCCTCGGACTGGGTTACATCATCGGTCTCAAATACGCATTCATCATCTGCTGCGGTTCACTCCTCGTCTGGCTGGTGATCATCCCCCTTATGAATCTCATTTGGGGAGCTGATGTGATCGACCTTATGAATACCGGCGTGACGAGCACAATCGGTCAGATGAGCGCCGACCAGATCTTCAAGGACTACGCAAGGCATATCGGCATCGGCGGTATCGCTACCGCCGGCATCATAGGTATCATCAAGTCATTCGGCGTTATCAAATCGGCGGTCGGACTGGCTGTCGGTGAGTTCGGAAAGAAAGGGAACGCTTCAGCCGCAAAGGGCCCCCGCACGGATGAAGACATCGCGATGAAGAACATCGTCTTCGGTATCGCGATAGCTCTTCTGTGCATCTTCGCCTTCTTCGCTTTCGGAGGTGTAGTGAACAACATCTGGCAGGCCCTCGTCGCCCTGGTGATCGTGGCTCTGATATCATTCCTCTTCACGACAGTTGCCGCCAACGCGATAGCGATCGTGGGCTCCAACCCTGTAAGCGGTATGACACTGATGACCCTCATCATAGCCTCCCTGATTCTTGTGGCCGTAGGTCTCAAGGGCAATGCCGGCATGGCGGCCGCCCTCATCATCGGAGGAGTTGTCTGTACCGCTCTTTCTATGGCCGGTTCCTTCATCACCGACCTCAAGATCGGATACTGGATCGGTACGACGCCCAAGAAACAGGAAACCTGGAAATTCGTCGGAACTTTGGTTGCGGCAGCCACCGTCTGCGGAGTGATGCTGGTCCTCAACAAGACCTACGGATTCACAGGCGACAACGCCCTCGTTGCGCCTCAGGCGAATGCAATGGCAGCCGTCATCCAGCCCATGATGAACGGAGGTGGAGCACCTTGGCTTCTCTACGGAATCGGCGCAGCCATAGCGATCATCCTTACTCTCCTCAAGGTTCCCGCTCTTCCTTTCGCTCTGGGAATGTTCATCCCCATCGATCTGAACCTTCCCCTTCTCATCGGAGGAGGAATCTCCTGGTATGTCGGATCGAGGAGCAAAGACGCGGCCGTCAACAACGCCAGGACGGAGAAAGGAACCCTCATCGCATCCGGATTCATAGCCGGAGGTGCGCTGATGGGAGTCGTCAGTGCGATTCTCCGCTTCGCGAATGTCGACCTGTTCATGACCGCATGGAACGAAAAGTGGGGCGAGGCCATCTCCATCATTCCTTTCGTTTGCCTCATCGCTTACATGATCTACGCGTCAATGAAACTTGACAAGAAGCAATAGGCCGATTCGGCATTCCCGTAATCTGAAAAGGGCTCCAGTTTTACGCTGGGGCCCTTTCATTATTGTATCGGTTCGGAATACCGGAACTCATCATTTGATGACACCGAGCTTCTTCCCGACCTTTATGAATGCAGCGATCGCCTTGTCGAGATGCTCTCTCTTGTGGGCAGCGGAGAGCTGGACCCTGATCCTTGCCTGTCCTTTGGGGACGACAGGGTAATAGAATCCGGTGACGAAGATGTTCTCCTTGGCCATCTCGGCCGCGAACTCCTGTGAAAGTTTGGCGTCATACAGCATGACGGCACAAATTGCGGACTGGGTGGGCTTGATATCGAATCCCGCCGCGAGCATCTTCTCACGGAAATATTCGACATTCTCCTGCTGACGATCGTGAAGTTCATTGCTTTCGGAAAGCATCTTGAACATCTCGATGCCGGCGGCGACTATCATAGGAGGAAGGGAATTCGAGAACAGGTAAGGCCTTGACCTCTGACGGAGCATGTCGATGATTTCCTTGCGGCCGGTCGTGAAGCCTCCGACCGTTCCACCGAATGCTTTACCGAGCGTTCCGGTGAAGATGTCGATTTTGCCGTAGCAATTGAACTGCTCAGCGACACCTCTTCCGGTCTTGCCGACCACTCCAGCTGAATGGCTCTCGTCAACCATCACGAGGGCGTCATATTTCTCTGCGAGCTCACATATCTTGTCCATGGGAGCGACGTTTCCATCCATCGAGAACACTCCGTCGGTGCAGATGATGCGGAATCTCTGGGCCTGAGCCTCCTTGAGGCAGCGCTCGAGATCTTCCATGTCAGCGTTGGCATAACGGTAGCGGACCGCTTTGCACAGGCGCACTCCGTCGATGATCGAAGCATGGTTCAGCGAATCGGATATGATGGCGTCTTCCGCCGTGAGCAGAGGTTCGAAAACACCGCCGTTGGCGTCGAAGCAGGAAGCGTAGAGAATCGTGTCCTCGGTATGGAAGAAATCCGAAATCGCTTTCTCCAACTGTTTGTGGAGATCCTGCGTTCCGCAGATGAAGCGGACGGATGACATTCCGAATCCATGTGTCTTCATGGCCTCTTCCGCGGCAGCGATCAGCCTCGGTGAATCAGCCAACCCGAGATAGTTGTTGGCGCAGAAATTAAGGGCTTTGGATCCGTCCTCAAGAAGAATCTCCGCACTTTGTGCGGAAACGATGTTGCGCTCATTCTTGTAAAGGCCTGCCTCCTTGATCGAGGCGAGCTCATCCTGGAGATGTTTCTGGAATTTTCCGTACATGGTATGTAAGTTTTTGTGTTATCAAAAAAGTACCATAAAGTTAGGGACAAAATCCAAATAAGCCAAACACCTTACATATTTTTTGATTTCAAATCAATTTTCAACTATTCTGTCACCACATATCACTCTTTCACGAAAAAAAGTTAACTTTGTGGCCGTGGAAAGGCTATCAACCACATAAGTCATACACTGATTAGGGAATGAAGAATGTACTTGTCATAGGATCCACCGGCCAGATCGGATCCGAACTTACGATGAAACTCAGGGGCTTATACCCTGACGGAAACATTGTCGCAGGATTCATCAGAGGCGCCGAGCCCAAGGGAGTCCTTCTTGAAAGCGGTCCTGCCGAAGAGGCTGACGTGAGGAACGCCGGGCAACTTGCCGCCATCGTGGACAAATACAAGATCGATACGATCTACAATCTCGCCGCGCTTCTTTCGGCGGTCGCCGAAAAGAAACCCCTCCTCGCTTGGGATATCCAGATGAACGGACTTCTCAACATCCTTGAAGTCTCCAGGGAAAAGGGATGCGCCGTATTCACGCCCAGTTCAATCGGATCTTTCGGTCCCGACACACCTCATGTGAACACTCCCCAGGATACGATCCAAAGACCCAAATCCATGTACGGTGTGACGAAGGTGGCCACTGAACTCCTCAGCGACTACTATCATCTCAAATTCGGTGTAGACACAAGATCGGTACGCTTCCCCGGCCTCATCTCCAGCGTCACCCTGCCAGGAGGTGGAACAACCGACTACGCAGTCGAGATCTTCTACGCCGCAGTCAAGGGCGAAGAGTTCGTCTGCCCCATCGCTCCCGGCACATTCATGGACATGATGTACATGAGCGATGCACTCAAAGCGGCAGTCGAAATCATGGAGGCCGATCCCGCGAAACTCATCCACCGCAATTCATTCAACATCGCGTCAATGAGTTTCGATCCCGAGATCATCTATTCCGCCATCAAGAAGAGGATTCCTGATTTCAAGATGAGATACGAAGTGGATCCCGTCCGTGAAGCGATCGCGCAGTCATGGCCTGACAAGATGGACGATTCATGCGCAAGGAACGAATGGGGATGGAAACCGGATGTGTCCTTCGAGCAGATGGTGGACATCATGATTGAAGCTTTGAGGAAAAAACTGAACCAATCATAATCGACACAACAAACGACAAGAACGGAAGAGCCCGACCAGATGGCCGGGCTCTTTCGTTCATTGAATCGCCTTTCGGCGTAAGGGTTCTACTCGGAGAACAACTTTATGATGTTCAGTATGACAGCGGAGGCCTTCTCGATGCTTTCGAGAGGGACAAATTCCATCTTGCCGTGGAAATTCAGTCCGCCGGCGAAAATGTTGGGACAAGGAAGGCCCTTGAAGCTGAGATTGGCGCCGTCGGTTCCGCCGCGGATCGGCTGGATCTTGGCTTTGATGCCGGCTATCTCCATCGCTTTCACGGCCTTGTCAATTATATGATAATGCGGCTCAACCTGAAGTCTCATATTGTAATACTGGTCCTTCACATCTGCCGTGGCGGTACCCTCACCGTATTTAGAGTTGATGAAATCCACCGCCTTATGGATCATCAGTTTCCTTTGCTCGAATTTCTCGGTGTCATGGTCGCGGATGATGTAGGCGAAGTCGGCCTCCTCAACGCTGCCCTTATATGATATAAGGTGGAAAAAGCCTTCGTAACCTTCAGTGTATTCGGGACGCTGCTCCACCGGGAGAAGCGAATTGAGTTCCATTCCGATCAGTATGGCGTTCTTCATCTTGCCTTTGGCGTATCCGGGATGGACGTTCATTCCCTGGATATGGATTTTGGCGGAAGCGGCATTGAAATTCTCGTATTCAAGTTCTCCGATCTCACCTCCGTCCATCGTGTAGGCGTAGTCCGCACCGAATTTCTCCACATCGAACTTCACCACACCGCGACCGATTTCCTCGTCGGGAGTGAAGCCGATCTTGATTTCGCCGTGCTTGAACTCAGGATGCTCCATGATGTACTGGGCAGCGTTCATGATTTCGGCGACTCCGGCTTTGTCGTCAGCTCCCAAAAGCGTCGTTCCGTCGGTCGTTATGAGGGTCTGACCGATATAGTGGAGCATTTCCGGGAACTCGGAAGGTTTGAGATAAAGACCTTCGACGCCCTTAAGCGCGATGTCTCCACCGTCATAGTGCTCTATGATCTGAGGCTTGACATCCTTACCCGAAGCATCGGGAGCGGTATCGACATGGGCGATGAATCCTACTTTGGGGACATCCTTGTCAAGATTCGAAGGGATCGTTCCCATCACATAACCCCACTCGTCAAGCTCGGCCTTGATGCCCATGGCATTCAATTCTTCACAAAGCATTCTGAGAAGGTCCATTTCCTTCATGGCGCTTGGCTGGCTCTCAGACTCTTCATTTGACTGAGTGTCGACTGAGACATATCTCAGAAATCTATCCAGAATATTCTCCATATCAATTGTTGTTTTGGTTTTCAGATTGTCAATCTTCCTCTCTCTTTAGGAACTCCTCCTTTTTGAGTTCTCCCTTCTCCGTCAGTTCACCCTCTTCCTTAAGAATCCTGACTTGCTTTTCCTCGAACCGACGCTGCTGGAGAGGAGCCGAAAGCGTATCTTCCGGAGCTGTCATCCTGACGGAAAGCGATGAATCCGGCGCCGCCATGAGTGAATCCGGCCTTACATTCATAAGGCTGTCGTACATGCTTTTCATTCTGGCGATCTCGGGATCTTCATTCACGGTAGGTGCAGCGGGAGCAGCGGAGCCTTTTTCCGCGTCTTTCGCCGCTTTTGCCGCAGCCTTGGCGGCGGCCCGCTCGTCCTGTTTCTGTTTCTTCTTGGCGTAACGCTCCACGTATCCGGCCAGTTTCTCGGCATCCACTTCATCCTGCGCCCTCTGACGTTCAAGGGTACGGAGAGTACGTCTGCGGAGTTTAGCCTGCTTCTTGTCGAGCTTGGCCTGGAGAGCGACGGCGTCAAGGCTGTCCTTCACCGCCCACCTGGCTTCCTTGGCTGCAACACGTGCGGCCTGCTTGTCAAGGCGGAGTTTTCTGGCGGCTTCCCTTTCCGCTTTCTTCATTTCCTTTTCCGTGAGGACTTTTGCGGGTGAAGAGAGGCTGTCGGCGCTTACCGCAAGGGAATCCGACACCGACGGTACCGCAAGAGAATCGACGGGAGCCGCCACTGACGAAGTGTCCGATGGCGGAAGTAGAGGATTTTCCGCAGCGGAAGTATCCTCGGGAGATACGGGTACGTCTTCCGGAGGGGTTTCTTCGGGAGCCGAGGCCTTCCTTTCACGTTCAGCCTTCTCCCGCTCTTCGATCTGCTTGTATACACCGGCCATGTAACCGGGGAAGAACCTGTCGGTCTGGGTATATGTAGCGCGTGGACGGCGACGGTACTGCTCCTTCTGTGAAGGGCGTATCACATACGAAGTGATGTCTTCAGGTCCCTTGGGACGTGAATCCGGTTCCCAGTTGAAGCCTTTCAAGACGCGGTCATCACTGGTCATCTGGGCCAGAGGATAGGCGTCGCTCTTCGGGGTATCGAAGTAACTTACCTCTTTTATGTCACCGTCCGCGAACAGGGCATAGAGCATCTTCGCCTGGCTCTTGTTCACAGTCGCATAGGTACTGTCCTCCTTGAGATAGAATACGGCGTTCACTTCTCCCAGGGCGTCGAATCTCTCGAGATTGTTGTTTTTGTCGAAATACGCCAGCATCTCCGAAGCCCTGATCTGGTCATAGCAGGAAGGTGCTTCCTCTATGATGACAAAGGCGTTCGACATCAGGCTGGCCTTCTCGAAGGACTGGTTGCGGATCACCGCGAAAAGGCTGTCCGAGCGGTACTGCCGGTTCCCTTCATTCCAGACTATGGGGTCCTTGTACATCCTTATCAGGGAATCAAGGTCGGTATACTCAAGGGAGTCACAGGCTATCTGGATATCCTCACGGTAAAGCTTCACTTTGCCGATGGCGGAGAGGAATCCAACCTTCGTCGAATCTCCGGGCTCAACTATTAGAGAATCAGTCGGGGCAGACAATGAATCCGCGCCCGCCATCAAAGGTTCATTCCTGTTCACCATGCCGAGGGAATCGGGCATACTCGCCATCGCTCCGCGAAGGGAATCCGGCACGGACATCATCGCAGAATCGGGGGATGCCGCCAATGCGGGGTCCGGTTCCGGAGATGGAGGAGTTTCCGCTTCTTTGGACCGGTCTGCGGTTTTCGCGGGAGTTGATGGTTTCTCTTCGGGAGGAGTGGCCGGCTGGGATGGTTGCGAAGCCTGTTCCATCATTCTCCTGGCCATCTGTTCGGGGTCATTCTGGATCGCTTCTTCGGCGGCCTTTCTCGCATCTTCCGCCGCTTTTTGCCTGTATGCCGTGATAGCGTCGGCATTCACGTCCTTAAGACGGGTGGCTGCGGCCAATGTATCGGAAGGAGGAATGGTGCATTTGGGCTTCGTATGGTACACCATCTTGAGGGAACTCATGTAGACGGTGTCCCGGGGCTGTCCAGTCGTATCCACAACGGAGACGATAGCCGGAAGGCGGGTCATTACGACCTGCGAGAGCGAATCGGTATATTCGACCCTTCCCGCAAGGGCGGTGACGTTGCGTAGGGAATCAGACAACTGGACATTGCCGCGAAGGTCGATGTCCATCGTGTTCCTGTAGAAGTAGAGCGAATCCGACCACGCTTCCCTGGCGTCTCCCATGGCATGGACCTGACGGTTGAAAAGGAAAATCTCATTGGCCCTGTCATACCATCCGGCATTGGCGGAAAGCATGTTCTCGTCCTTCCATGCGTCGGTACCGTATCCGAAGATCGCCATATTCGTGTCCGTATGATACTGGAGGCGGCTGGTCTTCACGAAGATCGAATCGGTGAACATGTTCACGTTCTCCGAGAATGTGAAGGTCTTCACCTTCGAATCGTATGAGCCGGTTGTGCTTTCTATGACCTGTCCTTCGGCATCCTTCAAGGCACCTCCGTAATTGAATACGGCGACACTGTCCTTGGTGTTGTAATCCAGGTGACGGGTTCTCAGGACATTGTGGTCCTTGTCTTCCAGCTGGACGAGATGGCCCCTGAACTGGGCGAGGTCTGAGTTTACGATATAACGGAGACTGTCCCCGGTAAGGACAGTCTCATTCTGCAGTATCTTGACGTTGCCTATGGCGTCGATTATCTCGGTATTCAGGAACCAATAGGCTGTATCGCAGATAAGGTATGTGTTGTTGTGGAAAAAGCGGGCCGGGCCGATGACCTTCCTGTACTGGATTCCGTTCTCCTCCACCTGGCGGAGGGACTTCGCGCTGAGAAGACTCACGAGTGAGTCCACCTGCCCGGATTTCTCCTGGGCAGACACTCTCTGGCCGCAAAGCATGGCCAGAATGACGGTCAGCAGCAGGGAAAGTCTTTTCACGGGTGGCTATTCAGCTGATTTGAGGGCGACCTGCTTCCAACTTGCGCGCGTAAAATCGCACTCCTTGAAGATGGGGTCGATCACTATCGACGTCTCTTTGATCTTGTTTTCGATGAACTCGTCTACAGCCGCCATCGCCTTCTGGTTCTGGACTTCGTCCTGAAGCTGCATGTAATCGTGCTCGAAAGTGGCGGTGTGGGCGGGTATGATCTGGTCGACCTTCACGATCTTGTAGACGGTGTTTCCGCTTCTTCCTTCATTGTCGAGGGACTCGATGGGAGAAGAGATTTCACCGACGGCGAGGTCCTTGATGGCATTATAGTCCTGAGGCTTGAGCTCATCGATCTCGAAATAGGAGGATCCGGTATTGGGATCGGCCATCTGTCCTCCGTTGGTCCTGGTGGCGGGATCCTGGGAATAGAACCTTGCGGCAAGTTCGAAGGAAACCGCTCCGTTGAGAATCTCGGTGCGGAGGGAGTCGAGGGTCTTGAATGCCTTCTCACGGTCCTCGGAAGTGTATTCGGGTTTCATGAGGATATGGCGGGCATTGAACATGTCGCCCTTCTTCTCGATGACTTCGATGATATGGAATCCGTCGGGGGTTTCGACGATCTGGGAAACGACACCCGGTTTGAGTGACATCGCGGCATCGGAGAAAACGGGCCAGAAGATTGACTTGGGAGCCATTCCGAGTTCGCCTCCCCTACGGGCGCTGCCAGGATCCTCGGAATAAATCCTGGCGAGGGTGGCGAACCTTTCACCGTTGACGATCCTTTCACGGAGACCGAGAAGTTTTTCCTTGACGGCCATGTTGGCGGCCTCCCTGTCGGGATAGACGCATATCTGGCTGAGCTGATACTTTATGGGGACGACGGGAAGATCCTCGGGATCCATTCCCTCCATATAGACCTTCACATCATAGGGAGTGAGATCGGGGATCTTGCTAGCCACATCGCTCTGCTCCTGTTGGGTGAGGCTCTGTTCCTCGAGCTGCGACCTCCATTCCTGACGGAGTTTGTAAAGGGGCTTCCCGAAATATTCCTCGACCTGATCGTCTCCGCCCAAAGCCTGACGGAACTGGTCAATCCTCTGGGTCAGAGCGCTGGAAACCATATCCTGATTGACCGTCAAGGAGTCTATCCTCGCCTGCATCAGGAACAGCTTGGCCTCGAGCATCGACTCAAGAATCTCGCAGCGCATCGAAGCATCAGAAGCCATTCCGTTGGCCTTGCGGTACATGAGCTCGTTTTCAATCTGGCCTATCGATATCATCTCATTGCCGACTACCGCCACCGTCTTGTCAATAAGACCTGCGGGATAATTCTGGGCGGAAAGCGCTCCTCCCAATGCCGCGGCGGCGAATACCGTCAAAAGTATCTTCTTCATAAGTATCATTCTGTATTCCTTCCGGATCTAGTATATTTCAAAATTCTCCTGGCTCTTGGCTTTTGTAAGCAAGTCCTGTTCCAAACCGTTGAGGAGTGACTGTTTTCTCGTCGAGAGGATTATGTCACGGATTCTGGCGTCGTAATATTCAACCGGTCCCGTCTCCCCTTCCTTCATCATCGAGGCCACATAGGCTATGTTCAGATTGCCTTTCCCGTCATCCTCTTCTATGAATCCGCCCTTCACCTTGGACAGTAGCTGTACGTAATCCACACCGAATTCCCTCGCAAGCGTCGTGACGTCGATCCATGCCCCGTCATAATCGGTGTATTTCATTGCGGTGGAATAGGCGATGCTGTCAGCCTCGGCAAGTTCAACCGGATCCTCTGAGGACATCTTTTTCCGCAAGGTCGCGAGCGAAGGGCTGTCTTTCGAAATGCTGAGGAAACGGGCCCTCACGATGGGCATGGTCAGCGTGAAAGTTCCGGCATGGGAATCGTAATAGCTTTCTATCTGATGAGCGGTAATTGCCGTATCCAGCCTCTGGTTCACGAAATTCTGCTCATACCGGTATTTGAGGAGGGACCGCCTGTAGTCTTCGAGTTCGACGGAAACATCCTTCTCACTCTTGGAGAGCTCTTTCTCGGCGACGTCCAGGAACAGAAGATCAGAAGCCCAGGTGTTGATGTACTGAAGGGCAAGACGGGTGCTGTCCTCCGGAGAAATGCCGTTGGGGATATAAGCGTTGAGTTCAGAAGAATAAAGTTTGTGCTTGCCCACCCTGGCCACGACTTCACCGTCATGTATTATGGATTGGACCCTGTCACAGGACAGGGCCAACCAGGCAATCGATGCCGTCAGTATGAGGGATAAGACTCTTTTCATAAAGGACGATATCCAGAAGGCAAGTATCGGGCCATACTACCTCGAGTAGTTGGGAGCCTCCTTGGTGATGGTCACATCGTGGGGATGGCTTTCCAGAAGTCCCGCGTTGGTGATCCTGACGAACTGGGCGTTGCGGAGCTGCTCAACATTGTGGGCACCGACATATCCCATTCCGGCCCTGAGGCCACCGACGAGCTGATAGACGACCTCGGAGACGGTTCCCTTGTAAGGGACCTGGGAAACGATTCCTTCCGGAACCAGCTTCTTGATGTCGTCTTCCATATCCTGGAAATAACGGTCCTTGGAGCCGTGTTCCATAGCCTCGAGTGAACCCATTCCGCGGTATGACTTGAATTTCCTTCCGTTGAGGATGATGGTCTCACCGGGAGATTCCTCAGTTCCGGCGAAAAGCGAACCGGCCATGATGGTGGACGCTCCGGCGGCGAGGGCTTTGGTGATGTCTCCCGAGTAGCGGATTCCTCCGTCAGCGATTACGGGAATGCCCGTACCCTTGAGGGCGTAGGCCGACATCATGACGGCTGTGAGCTGGGGCATGCCGACTCCGGCGATGATTCTGGTGGTGCAGATTGATCCGGGTCCGATTCCGACCTTGACCGCATGAACTCCGGCATCCGCGAGGGCTTTGGCACCTTCAGCTGTGGCGACGTTTCCGGCGACTATCTGGATATCCCTGTTCTTGAAAGCTTCGCAGGTCTTCCTTATGACTCCGAGGACTCCCTCCGAATGGCCGTGTGCGGTATCGATGACCACTGCGTCAGCTCCTGCGCTCATCAGCATCTCGATCCTGTCCATGGTATCGGACTTCACTCCAACCGCTGCAGCGACGAGGAGACGTCCTTTGGAATCCTTCGAAGCGATGGGATTGTCCTTTATCTTCATGAGGTCCTTGTAGGTGATCAAGCCGACAAGTTTGCCTTCGTCATCCACGACGGGGAGTTTCTCCACCTTGCTGCGCATGAGGATCTCTGTAGCCTCGACGAGGGTTATACCTTTCTTCGCGGTGATGATGTTTTCCTTTGTCATCACTTCTCCGATGGGGAGATGCTTGTCAACCTGGAAACGGAGATCCCTGTTGGTGACGATTCCGATCAGATAACCGTTTTTGTCGGTCACCGGAATACCTCCGATATGGTGCTTGTGCATAAGGGCGAGGGCATCGCCGACGGTGGATTCGGGGCTGATTGTCACGGGGTCATAGATCATTCCGTTCTCAGCCCTCTTGACGCGCCTTACCTGCTCGCACTGCTGTTCGATTGTCATGTTCTTGTGGATGACACCGATTCCTCCGGCACGTGCCATGGCGATTGCGAGTTCGGCCTCAGTGACGGTATCCATCGCCGCCGAAATGATCGGTGTCTTGATTACGATGTCCCTTGTGAAACGGGTGGTTACGTCGACATCACGGGGAATGACATCGGAATGGGCGGGAACGAGCAATACATCATCGAAGGTCAATCCTTCCTGAATCTCTGAAGTAAGGTAACGCTGCATATTGAATATTGTTTATAATTGGGCAAAGATAACGATTTTTGATGAAAGAGCCGCTGAAGGAATGGAGCAATCAGCATCTATTGGAGAAAAACTGTATTTCATATTCGACAAATGGCATGACATCCCCGAAAGAGGATGCATGCCATATCGTTCAAAAGTCGTAAATACGACTGACAAGACTACTTGTGCGACGAAACGATTTCGCTGAGCTTCTCGTAAAGTTCGCCTATCTGGTCGACCATCTCCATACGGAGAGAGTTGTAGTAGACGGATTTCTTGCCTTCAACCTTGACATTGGCCTTGTCTTTAAGGTCATTGTAGAGATCAACGGCTTTTTCCATGATGTCAGCCACCTCATCGGGAGCCTTGTCAGGGTGTATCTGAAGGAAAAGGGTGCAATCGTCAATGAAGTCACCCACAAAGTAATCTACATCTTTTTTGAAGTCACGGAGATTCATAACTTTCTGTTTTTTATTTATTGGGCAAAGATAGTGAATTATTGTCAAAAATCCGCTTTCGGCCCTTAATCCCCGGAGAAACGGACCGAATATCTTTCCCCGTTCTTCCGCCTATATAAAGCGAGGCCACCTTGAGGGGTGGCCTCGTCAGCAATCTGATCCGTCAGAACATATGGCGGAAGCGGGTGTTCACTAAATCTCCCTCACGAGCTCTTCCAGGGATTTGCGCACGGAATGGAGTTCCGTGGGTTGCCCTGCTCCGGAAGCTGGGTGACCGATCGCAAGAAGGGCGTAAACGCCATGTTCCTTGGTTTCCGGGAGGGCTTCACGTATCTTGCTCGGGTTGAAATCCCATATCCACATGTTCGCCAATCCGGCATCCGTAGCCGTCAGCATCAGATGGGTGAGGACGATGGCGGCATCGGTCTTCGCGGCGATGACTCCGTCGCTCGGCCTGACCCACGCTTCCTCGTTACGGCACCCCACGATGAGGACAACGGGAGCGTTATAGCAGGGATGCACGGTCCTCAGGCGTGCGAGCGCATCCTGACTCTTCACGACCCAGATCCTTGTCGGTTGGCAGTTGTTGGCGGAAGGGGCGAGGCGGCCGGCTTCCAGAATCATTTCCAACTTGGACTCTGAAACGGGATAATTGGAGAAGGAGTGGCAGGAGTACCGGCTCTCAAGGATGCGCATGAACGCATCCGAGCCATACTTGAACTTCTTTATCTTCTGTTCCACATCGGAAAAAGCTGCGCGGTCCGCCGTCTTTCCGATATTGCTCATACGAGTGAAAAAATTCTGTTTCATCTTCGTTTAGTTTATTTGTCCGGAGATTACTGTGAAAAAGCCGATATCATCCGTTTTATACTCCCATGATCGCTTTTACCAGGAAGTAAACCAAAGGTATCGTGACGGCGAACACGCCGATAATGTCGAGAATCACACCGGCCTTTATCATCTTCGTGATCGGTACATAACCCGAAGCGTAGACAATGGCATTCGGAGGAGTAGATACAGGAAGCATGAATGCGAGAGACGTACACAGAGCCATGACCACGCAGACAGGCACAGGGCTGAAGCCGAGCGATGCGGCAGTTGCGATGGCGATAGGTCCCATCAGGTTGGCGACAGCCGTATTTGAGGTGAGCTCGGAAAGGAGAAGTGCCGTCACCGCAAATACGGTAAGGAACAGATACTCTGAAGGTTTACCTCCAAGTGCGCTGGTAAGGGACTCACCAATCCACTGTGAAAGGCCTGTCGAGAACACCATTCCACCGATCGAAAGACCGCCACCGAAAAGGAGCAACGTACCCCAGTCTATACCGGAAACGCCTTCTTTCCAACTGAGTGTCATCTTGCCTTGTTTGAGATCCGTAGGCATCAGGAAGAGGAGCAATCCACCGATCATTGCGGCAATGGCTTCCGGGAAATGGCTGTTGTAGCCCTTCACGAAATCAGCATTGATAGCATTGGGGGCGATATTCTGGACGGCGCTGAGGATTCCGGGGAGAACCCAAAGGACGACCGCGACGATGAATGCGATGAGAGTGTTCTTCTGGGCGCGGGTCCATTTGCCCAAGGAGTTCTTGCGGTCCTGGATGAATGCCTGAGCTCCGTCAATATGCTTGACATCGGCAGGGAACATCTTCTGGAGAATGAAGAATGTTATCACGAAATAGAGAACCATGGCGGCAAAGCCCCAAACCATCCACTGGAAGAAGGAAATCTGAGGCGCATCGGCTGCGAGTTCCCTGATGAATCCCATCATGATGATGTTCGGAGGAGTTCCGATAGGGGTGAGCACACCTCCTATGGAGCAGGCATACGCGGTCATGAGCATAAGACCGGTAGCATATTTATAATGAGTCAGGTCGATTTCTTTTCCGTTGGCAGCCATCATCTCGCGGATAGCCTCCAGAAGACCAAGAGCGATGGGGAACATCATTGCGGCGGTAGCCGTATTGCTGATCCATCCGGAGCAGAGCATACACGCCAAGCCGATGGCGAGGAAGATCCTGCTGGGCGAGTCCCCTACCCATTTCATGGACATGATGCCATAAGCGATACGTTTGTCAAGTCCGTTGACCATCATGCCTTTGGCAATCAAGAAACCTCCCATGAAAAGGAAAATCATCGGACTGGCGAAAGCCTTGAATGCATCAGTAGCCGACACCACTCCGAAAATGACGCATAGAGCCGGACCGAGCAACGAGGTGACAGGGATGGGAACCGGTTCACAAATCCACCAGAAAGCCACAAAGGTCACTATCGCGAGAAGTTTGTGGGCTTCCGGATTGTCCGCAAGACCGGCGATGGGTAGAAAATAAACCAGGAGGGCGCAGATAGGCCCGAAAATCGCTCCGACGATGTGCCGTTTGCGATCAAAAGAAGATTCTTGTGCCACTTGAGGGTTCATAATCAATGCCACAAATGTCCCATTGAGGACGGTTAAACAATTATATATGATACTTATCGTATTCTCAGTGTCACGTCTTGAACTGGTACATCCGCCCAAAAAGTTCCGCTCGCCGCAATCTTCTTGTCCAATCCAATACCAAGTCAATCAAAAAAAATGTTCACAGCACAAGGGAAACATCTTGTCAGGAACTTCTATCTTCCGCCTTTACCCTTTCCCAAAATCGGACTCCGGGATTGAGCGGAGGTCCAAACAGCACTCTCTTTGGTGGAAAGGTGCGAAACAGGGAAATTTTCAGAGTCTGGGCGAAGAAAAAGTCACAAATTTCCGCACAAACTGCCGTTCGCGTACAACATAAACACCTTCCCTAAACCGTTTCAAATATAAATATATTGAACTAATTCACAAAGGATTTTTGAAAATTCTATTGACTATTTGAAAAAATCAATCTTCGGAAATCGAATTTGAATAATTGGCATATTTTCTACAAACGTAAAGATATTAGCGCTCAAGGAATAGAAAACAAATAATCATCTACTCAATATCGGCAAAAATAATTGAAACGTTTTAAATCATTGGTTAAGCGAAAGAAACATCCTGATGACGCACCTCAAGGATAAAGGCCCTACAAGAAATGGAGAAACCCCGTGAAACGAAAGAATGCCGGCGCAGTGGCCAGCATTCTTTCTGTCTCCGGGGACAATTGTCCGACCTCTCGGGCAGTCTTATATCGTCGATTGACGTACAGGAGCCATTGTCTCAAGTACGAAGTGTCCGTTTCCTGGAAAATAATACGGACTGTTTCTGATGGAATGAATCCCCTTGTTGCTGTCCTCCCTGCCGATGACACGCCGCACAGCGAGAATGCGCTGAACCCCGTCGTAGTAATCCGGATCGTCCCGCCTCAGAGAATTGATTCTCACAACCTGCGAAGAATGGATGATTTTCCCGTCCCCGAGGTAGATGGAAACATGGCTCACACGCCTTGTCATGGGATTACCGAAAAGAATCAGGTCACCGGGAAGCAGAGCGTCAAAATCACCCCTGAGCACTCCTGAAAAGTCCACCTCGTCTCCGATGCGGACCTGCTGGGAAGTGTTTCTGGGAAGAAGAAGGCCGTTCATGAAGAATGCGGTCCTCGTGAGGCCACTGCAGTCAACGCCCTTGATGGAAGTGCCTCCCCACTGATAACATACGCCCAACATTTTCTTCGCGGTGGCGATGATGTTATCGGCAGTAGGCTTTCTGGTATCGGCCCATTTCGTGAAATCCTCAACATCCTTGGCCCTCACGTATCCGGGTTTCCCGGAAGGGGTCACTACTCCGACGAATCCCTTGGACGTGACGACCCTATTATGTTTGCCGGCGGT
This sequence comes from Bacteroidales bacterium, assembly GCA_017469845.1. GTDB lineage: Bacteria > Bacteroidota > Bacteroidia > Bacteroidales > UBA932 > Cryptobacteroides. The sequence continues at coordinate 19,150 of JAFUFP010000012.1, forward strand.
CCAGATACGGAGAATGTCCCCCATCACGAGGTCGCTCACCCGCTCCGACTTCTCTGAAGGGGAAGAATAGATGTTCGAATACTCGGCTGTAACGATGTATTTGGGAGCCGCAATGTATTCGTCGATCTCTTCCCTGTCCATAAGAGTGACTGTCATCTCATTGACCCAAGCGGTATAAGGTTCCGGAGAACGGACCTGAAGCCAATATCCGGAACGGCCGAGCACGGTTACGACTGTTCCCATAAGGGCCTGGTTACCGAGCTCCGCGGCATAGTCCGGGGCTTCCCTCTCGAAGTTCACGGCGACATTGACGACTCCGTAGACCTGAGAAAAAGCCAAAGATGAGAATGCGGCAAATAGGGCCGCGGCCAAAACGAATTTTCTGATGATCGTTTTCATTGTCGGGGAAATTACTTTCTTATTCTTTTATTCCAACACGTCGAAGGTCGATACTCCATAAGTCGAAGAGTAATTCGACCGGATGGGAATCAACCGCAAATATCTTGCCCTTATCGCGGAAGGGAGACCCACTTCACGGTCGGTAGGGCTGTTGACGATATTGTCGAACTCTCCGCCAGATATGACTCTAGTCCACTTGGCTCCGTCCAAGCTGGACTCCAAGTCATATTCCATTACTACGCCTCCTTCTCCACGATAAGCCGGACCGTATACGAAACCTGACACATTCCTGAGTTTTCCCAGGTCCAGGGTCAGGGGTTCTCCCATCTTCATGGTGATGCCGGGAGAGATGTTTTCCTCTTCCGGAACGTAGATGTCATCCATGAAAACCTGAACCCTTGAAAGGACCGGCTCCGCATATGATCCGAGTATATTTATCCTTAACGCGGAAGATGTGACCTTTTCGGTCAGGACTATCCTCTTGTATCCGATGGTCGTTTCGGAAGCGATCTTTCTCCACTGGCCGTCCTCGGAAAGGGCTTCGATGGAGAATGAGTGCACCCTTTGTCCAAGGGGAATATACTCCTGGAGGGAGACCCTGTTGAATGTCCTCCTTTCCGGGAAAGTGACGGTGATTGAAGGCGTCATCTCACCTTTGCCGGAAGCCCAGCAAGAATCGTAGTCTTCGGACAGAAGATTGGACGGATTATACTTTCTGCCCCAGGATGAAGAGGCTTCAACCGATGAACCCTTCGCCAGGTCAACGGAGAATATCGCATCATAAGCCCTCGCGAACTCCATCAGACGGGTCGAATCGATCTCGTGGATATGTCCTCTGGTATCGGGAGGAACATTCAGAAGCATGAGGGAATTCCGGCCGGTACTCTCATAGAAGATCTGAAGCAGGCGGTTCACGCTCTTCACCCTCGAATTTTCGCTTTCCCTCCAGAACCATCCCGGACGGATGGAAACGTCAGTTTCGGAAGGGATCCATTCCGCTCCATGGACATTTCCCCTCTGGAGAGTGTCTGTGGGAGGAGAGCCCGCTCCCGGAGAGAACCCTTCGGTATTCAAAGTGCTCCAGGAAGTCCTTCCGTTGCTTCCGGATTCGTTCCCGCACCAACGGCAACCGGGGCCCACGTCGGAAAACATGATGGCGTCAGGCTGAAGGGAACGCACGGTTTCGTGGAAGAGCGGCCAGTCATAAACCTGCTTCTTCCCGTTCGGACCTTCTCCGTTCGCCCCGTCGAACCACTGCTCGTACACTTCACCATATGAACCGAGGGCGGACTGGAGAGTTTTCACGAAGACGCCGTTGTAAGCGTCGGTGCCGTAACTTGGGTCGAACCTGTCCCACGGGGAAATGTACACACCGAACTTGAGGCCATATTCCCTGCACGCATCGGACAGCTCCCGAAGGACATCACCTTCTCCGGCGCGCCATGAACTCTGCGCGACCGTATGGGAACTGACCGGATTCGGCCATAGGCAGAAACCGTCATGATGCTTGGCGGTTATGATTATTCCCTTGAACCCGGCTTCTTTTGCTGTCCTGACCCACTGCCTGCAGTCAAGGTCCGTCGGATTGAACATGTCTTCCGGTTCGGTACCGTCTCCCCATTCCCTTCCGCTGAAAGTGTTGGGGCCGAAATGGACGAACATGTTGCGCTCCATCATCTGCCACCTTACCTGGGCAGGGGAAGGGACGGCGCCATACGGTTCCGGTCCCCTTCCGCACGAGCAGATGAGGGCCGCCGCAAAGGCGAATGAAATGATGTATCCTTTTGTTTTCAGCATATGGGTCTGTTACAACGTTATTGTATCTTCCAGCCTTATGTCCTTTGAAGATGCTCCCACCATGAGGGTGAAATCTCCCTTCTCGACGATCCTGTTCATCGAAGCGTCGTACATCCGGAAGGCCTCACTCCCGAGATCGAACTCGACCTTCAAGGTCTGACCCTTCGGGACATTGATCCTTCTGAAGGCGCAAAGTTGCCTTCCCGGCCGTACGGTCGAAGCCTTTTCGTCCCGAACGTAGACCTGCACCACCTCGTCCCCGTCATAATCCCCGGTATTGGTGAGGTTGAATGAAAGGTGGACGCTCTCAGTTCCGGTCTTTGAAACGGAGAGGTCGGAATATGAGAAAGAAGTATAGCTCTTCCCGTAGCCGAATTCATACAAAGGAGCGGACGGGATCTCGACGTAATCATGTCCCCAGGGATTGCGCCTGTTGTAGTACACGGGAATCTGCCCGACTGACACCGGCACTGAAACCGTGAGCCTCCCTGCGGGGTTGTACTCTCCCCAGAGGACTTTGGCCAGAGCGTTTCCGCCTTCACCTCCCGGATACCATAAGGTGAGAAGGGCGTCAGCATTCTCCTTCGCCCAATTCTTTTCAAGAGGGCGTCCTTCGATATGGACTACGACAAGAGGCTTGCCGGTTGACTTGAGCATCTTAAGAAGCGGAAGCTGGTCACCCATCAGCGAAAGGGTGGAGCGGTCGAATCCTTCACCGGCTTCCATGTCGCTCACCTCCCCGCCTACAGCGGCCGCACCGGTATCCTCATACGATGTCCTGAAATCCCTTGCGCTGGACCCGCCCACGACGGCGACCACGACATCCGCCCACATGGCGGCGGAACGGGCTTCCGCGAAATCGCTTTTCCCAGTATCCCTCACCGCACATCCTTTCGCGTAACGGACATTCCCTTCACCTGCGACGGCCTTTATTCCGTCCAACATGGTGGAAACGGAACTTCTGGCCTGGGGAGCGGTATAGTCTCCGAGCTGGTTGTACATATTATCAGCATTGGGGCCGACTACCGCAACCTTAGTCCCTTTTTCGAGAGGAAGCACACCGTTGTTCTCCAGAAGCGTCACGCTCTCGAGAGCGGCCTCAAGGGCGACACCGACATTCTCGGGAGTACGCACCTTCGATGCGGCAAGAGTCTCATCAACATAAGGATTGTCGAAAAGGCCCATGTCGAATTTGAGCTTGAGGACCCGCCCGGCAGCCCTGTCAAGATCTTTCATCGAAATCTTACCCTCCTCGAGGCTTTCCTTCAGAAGCGAAAAGCAGTTTGCGCCCAGGTCGACATCCACCCCCGCCTTCAGGGCTATTTCTCCTGCCTCACGCATCGTATTGGCTATATGATGAGTATGATAAAGCCCGTCGATGCTTTGAAGGTCAGAGACCACTATTCCGTCAAATCCCCATTCGTCACGGAGGACGCCGGTAAGGAGATGTCCGGCCCCGGTGCTCGGAATTCCGTCAATGGCGTTGTAGGAAGTCATGACCGACAGGGCCCCTTCGGAAATGGTTTTCTCGAATACAGGGAGGAAGTTTTCCCTGAGGTCCCTCTCCCCGACGAAAGAAGGGTTGCCGTTATGTCCGCCTTCCGGAATACCGTACGCGACGAAATGCTTCAAAGTGGAGGCTATGCCTTTGTCGTAACCGTTGTATTTCGGGGAAGTGCCCTTCATCATAGCCGAAGCCATCCTCGTGGTGAGATAGACGTCTTCTCCGTAAGTTTCCTCCACTCTTGACCATCTGGGTTCCCTCGCCAGATCGACCACCGGTCCATATCCTATATGGGCACCCTGTGCTCTCAATTCTTCGGCAATGACATGACCAACCCTTGTCATCAGATCCTCGTCCCACGTGGAAGAAAGGCCTATGCTCGTCGGGAACACGGTCGTTCCTATGGCCATATGTCCATGCGGGGCCTCTTCCGCAAGAATGATGGGGATTCCCAATCTGGTACTGTCGATGGCGTAATGCTGGAGAGCGTTGTAAGCTTTGGCGGAAAGGGTGGGATCAAGTCCGTTTTCAAGAGTCTTGCGGGTCCAGGGATCAGCCCTGAAAGTCGCCCACAACATACCGCCGTGCTGATTGTCGATGAAGGAGCGGTAGTCGTCGGATATCCCCACATCCGGTCCGTCCGGTGTCATGGTCTTTTCGTGCATGGGCCATCCGAGAGGACAGATTATCTGCCCGATCTTCTCTTCTACGGTCATTCTGGAAAGGAGGTCTTCAGTACGCAGGGTGGAAGATTTTGTAGGGTCCTTGTATAGCGGTTCACCGTTTCCGCACGAAGACAACAACGCGACGAATGCCGATATGACAAAAGTTGAAAATGGTCGGATGGAATTCATAAACGGATTTGATTGGCATATTTGTCACAAATATAGTCAAAAAACGACAACTCCTTGAAGGTGTCGCTGAATTGGGATTCCGCCGCGAATGGCTATATTTGCTACCGAAAATTTCGGCAAGCACGATGGACAACAATTTCAGCACAGACGTCCCTTCCGGTCTTTTTCCTCCCGGGAAAAGATACAATTCCTCCGTGGGACATTTCCGGAGGTTGTACGGGGAGCGCCTGCAGAAGCTTGTCATCGACGCCGGCTTCTCTTGCCCCAACAGGGACGGGACCGTAGGAGTCGGAGGATGTACCTACTGCGACAATGCGGCCTTCCATCCCAATTACAGTACCCCGGACATGGATATCATCACCCAGTTGGATGAAGGGATCTCTTTCCATAAAGTCAGATACCGCAACGCCGGGAAATATCTCGCCTACTTCCAGGCTTATTCCAACACTTACGGTCCGGTGGAGCATCTGCGTCAAGTGTATTCCAGGGCACTTTCACATCCGGAAGTCGTCGGAATAGTCATTGGAACAAGGCCGGACTGCATAGACGGGGAGAAACTTGACCTTCTGGAGGGAATCATGAAGGACGGCCTCCCGGGATGGGAAAGGGAGGGCTTCGGAAAGCCTCTCGTCATCGTCGAATACGGCATCGAATCCTGTTACGACTCTACGCTCAAAAGGATAAACAGGGGGCACGATTTCGCATGTGCTGAAAAGGCCGTCAGAATGACCGCGGAAAGAGGAATCGAAACAGGGGCGCATTTCATACTGGGGCTGCCCGGGGAGACCAGGGAAATGCTCCTTGAGCAGTGTTCCCTCATCAACTCGCTTCCCCTTACCAGTGTCAAATTCCATCAGCTGCAGATAGTGAAAGGGACGAAGATGGAAAAGGAGTTCGCCCTCAATCCTGAAGAATTCCTGACCCCCACCCTTCCGGAATACCTCGATCTCATTATCGACATCCTGGAAAGACTGAGGCCCGACCTCTGCATTGAAAGAGTCGCCGGAGAAGTTCCTCCAAGGTTCGTGAACTCAACAAGATGGGGACTGATAAGGAATTTCGAGATCCTACGGATGCTGGACGTCCGTCTGGAAGAAAGGAACACCTATCAAGGCATCAAAGTAAAATAATCTCCCGCCTTCCTTGACGGAAAACGGGAGATTATTTGCCTTGAAAACGTCTGTCCGGCCTTTATTCTTTTCCGGCAAGATGTTTTTCCCAGGCCCAGGCCGCAGCAAGAGTTTCTTCGACACTCCTTTCGGCTTTCCAGCCCAGTTTTTCGTTGGCGAGGGTCGGGTCAGCCCAGATGGCGGTAACGTCTCCCGCACGCCTGGGAGCGAACTTGTAGTTGAGTTTCACTCCGTTCACTTTCTCAAAAGCGTTCACAAGCTCAAGAACTGAAACGGGCCTTCCGGTTCCGACGTTGAAGATCTCGTAATCCTCCTCCATCTTTCCGTCCAGCATTCTCCTCACCGCATAGACATGAGCCTTGGCGAGGTCGACGATGTCGATATAGTCCCTCTGGCAGGTTCCGTCGGGTGTGGGATAATCGTTCCCGAAAATCGACAGGCACTCCCTCTTTCCGATGGCGGTCTGGGTGATGAAAGGGACGAGATTGTTGGGGACTCCTCTCGGGAGTTCTCCAATAAGGGCCGAAGGATGGGCTCCGATGGGGTTGAAATACCTCAGTGCGATTCCCTTTATGGGACCGTTGCACTCCGCTCCGGCATTTACTTCATTCCCGTACTTGGCATATGCCTTCACGCTGTCCCTGAGGATATCTTCGCACATCTGTTTGGTGTTGCCGTAGGGTGATGTGGCGGGCTGACGGGGGGATTTCTCGGTGACGGGAAGTTCGTCCGGCTCCCCGTAAACGGTTGCGGATGAAGAGAAAAGCACGTTGCATCCACCGTGGGTCTTGGCCGCCTCGATGACATTGAGGAAGCTCTCAAGATTGTTCTTGTAGTACATCACCGGCTCGGCTACGGACTCTCCTACCGCCTTATATGCCGCGAAATGTATCACCGCGTCTATCTTGTACTGCGAGAAAAGGCGGTTCACCGCATCGGCGTCGCAGAAATCCATCTTCACGAAAGGAATGTCATCCTTTCCGGTAATTTTCTTAACTCCTTCAAAACAGGTCAAGTCACAATTGGACATGTTGTCGGCCACTACTACCTCATAGCCTGCCGCCATGAGTTCAACCGTCACATGACTTCCGATGAAACCGGCACCGCCGGATACAAGTACTCTTTTCGCCATAATCCGATTATCTTAAAAAATGCGGATGCAAAATTAGCGAAAAAGAAACTTTTCTTGACACTCTTTCAGGTTCATTCTATTATTTTTGCAATCATGAGAAAAGCAATCGTCACATTGGCTGTCCTTTCAATGCTCCTGGGAGGCGGCGCATCAGCATCCGGACAGGCACGTCCGGCGGCCAAGAGTATCGAGCAGTCCCCCCAATACGTACAGGATTACATCAACATAATATCTTCCGCCGAGCCGATGAAAAGCGCTTCGCTCGGAGTCATGGCTATGACCGTCGGCGGCAAAACCCTTGTAAGCCACAATGCCGACAAGAAACTCATACCCGCCTCGAACACCAAACTCCTCTCAACCGGTCTCGCTATGCACGAACTCGGTGCCGACTTCAAGTTCAGGACCAGGATCGGGTACAGCGGAACGGTCGAAGACGGTGTCCTGAAAGGTGACCTATACATAATCGGTGGAGGAGATCCCACGCTTGGTGTGAAGGATACGATCGTCTCCTACGTCGACGCCACTTTCGCCAAATGGTACAACGCCATGAAAGCCGCAGGCATAAAGAGCATCGACGGAAGGATAATCGGTGACGGGCGATATTTCGAGGGCCAGCTTGAAAGGAACTCCTGGGAATATGAGGACATCGGAACGTACTACGGCACCGGCGGCAACGGCCTGAGTTTCTACCGGAACGTGGTTGACATAAGCGTCAAGGCCGGTTCAAAGGTCGGAGCACCGATTTCACACGAGGTCACATACCCGGAGATGCCATGGATGACATATGTCTATTCCTGCACCACCGGAGCGAAAGGGACCGGAGACCAGCTGTACCTGTACACGACGGACCTCGCCCCGATTGGGGACCTGAGAGGAACTTTCGCCATTGACCGCCAACCGAAAAAGGAGGAAGTGTCGAACAAGTTCGGGGCGCTGACCTGCGCGCAGTATTTCAGCAAATATCTCGAGAAATACTCCGTGAAGGCCAAAGGTGGAATAGCGGACACTGATGTGAACGGCAACATAAGAACAGGAATTTACCCCTTGCAAACCGCCGGAAAAGCAGAAGACGTCGAGAAATTGACCATCATTTCCACCACGGAATCCCCCACTCTCAAGAGGATAGCGAGGGTGACCAACTATGACAGCGACAATTTCTACGCGGAGACTCTTCTTCGCACAGTGTCGAAGAAAAGGACCGGCAGCGCCGCTTATGACTCCTGCGGAGTAGCGGCTTCCAAAGTATTCAAGGACCTCGGCGTCGATGATTCCTACGGAATAGATCTGGTGGACGGCAGCGGGCTGTCAAGACAGGACAACATATCTCCGGACTTTTTCTGCCGATTTTTGAAGGCAATGATGTCCTCGCCTGCTTTCCCCGACTACATAGAGACACTCCTCAGCCCCGGTAAAGGAAGCTATTCCGCAAGAATGGCCGATGAGAGCGAGGCCCTGAAGAAGAGGATCTTCCTCAAGAGCGGGTCAATGAACGGAGTGAGGTGCTTCAGCGGATACATCGTCCCTTCTGACGGAGGCAAGGACGATACCATCGTTTTCTCCGTCATGGTGAACAACTACAGCGGACCGAACTGGAAGGTAATGGGACAGCTCGACAAGATTATCGCACTGATCGCCTCAATGAATTGACGTCAACATGAAAGCATTGCCCTTACTTGTCATATCGGCCCTCGCGGCTCTCTGCTGCACCCCTTCCGATCCGGGAGACTTCCGCAAGGAAGAAAAGGAGATAATAAGGCGATCCGGTGAAGTGATGTACGTTCCCACCATTGAAGACCGTCAGGACTCCCTTCTTCTGCGTACGAAATGCATAGACTTCTCCGAAAAGGCCCTTTCCTCTCCGGAAATGAAGACCCTTTGCCGCAAGATGCTCTCCACCGTCCAGTCCCCGCAGCAGGATGGAGTGGGCCTCGCCGCCACTCAGGTGGGACTCGTCCACAGGATATTCGTCCTGCAGAGATTCGACAAGGAGGGAGAGCCGTTCGAGGTATATGCGAATGCCCACATTGAAGAGTACTTGGGCGAGGTCTCCTACGGACCGGAAGGATGCCTTTCGGTTCCTCCGCTGAGAGGAAACGTTCCAAGGTATGAGGGTGTGATAGTGTCTTACCGGGATCCGTACACTCTCCGGCATGGGCGTGATACCGTATACGGATACACGGCGATCATCTTCCAGCATGAACATGACCACCTGGAAGGTACGCTCTATATTGACAAATCCGAGGATGCCACACCTGATCCCGATTGGGAGGCGGAGAGAGAACCGTTCATCAAGGAAGGGCTTTACGAAAAGCCCTCCTGGATGAAGTTGCCTACCCTTTGAACACGGCTCTGACGAAGGCGGGAATATCCGCCACCTTCACCACTTCAATGGCGTTCTTGAGTTTGTTGTCGAATGAGGCGTACTTCGATACGTATATCTTCTTGAATCCGAGTCTTGACGCTTCGGTGATTCTCCTTTCAATCTGACCGACAGGACGGATTTCTCCACTGAGGCCGACTTCTCCGGCAAAACACACGTCGGAAGGGATGGCGTAATCGAAGTTCGAACTCAGGACCGCACAAACCACAGCAAGGTCACAAGCAGGATCGGCCACTCTGAGACCTCCCGCCATATTGAGGAACACGTCCTTCATGTTGAGTTTGAATCCGGCCCTCTTCTCCAGCACGGCCAAAAGCATGTTGAGTCTCCTGACGTCATAACCGGTCGCCGACCTTTGGGCAGTGCCGTAAGCGGCAGTGCTTACCAGGGCCTGGACCTCGAAGAGGAATGGCCTCAAACCATCAAGCATGGCGGCTATCGCAGTTCCGCTCAATCCCTGTTCATGCATGGGCATCAGCATCTCGGAAGGATTGGTGACCTCACGGAGGCCCTTCCCCGTCATCTCGAAAACAGCCAGCTCCGAAGTGGAACCGAAACGGTTCTTTATGCTTCGCAGCAACCTGTACGACCCCTTGTCATCCCCTTCGAACTGAAGCACGACGTCCACGATATGTTCCAGAATCTTCGGTCCCGCGATATAGCCGTCCTTGGTAATGTGCCCGATGAGAATCACGGGAATTCCCGTCGACTTCGCGAAATGAAGCAACATCGAGGTGACTTCCTTTATCTGGGTGACCGAACCGGCCGAAGAATCCACATTCGCGGAATACATGGTCTGGACAGAGTCCACTATCATGAGGCCGGGTTGGAGTTCATTCGCCTGAGCGAGGATGTTCTCCATGTTGGTCTCGCTGTAGATGTATATGTTGGAGTCATCGCCACCGAGCCTGTCCGCCCTCATCTTCACCTGACGGGGGCTCTCCTCTCCGGAGACATAGAGGGTCTTGATACCGGGGCAGCCCAGCGGAATCTGAATCGAGAGGGTTGACTTCCCTATTCCCGGTTCTCCGCCGATGAGGATGAGGGAACCTTCAACGATTCCGCCGCCCAGAAGCCTGTCGACTTCTCCGTTTCCGAGTGACATCCTCTTCTCCTGGGCGGACCCCACTTCGCGGAGCTGCCTGGGGGATTGTCCCGCGCTTCTCGATGCGGCGACGGAGTTGCGTTTGGGCGCACCTGTGGCCACGGTCTTCTCGACCATCGTGTTCCATTCCCCGCAGGCGGGGCATCTTCCCATCCACTTGGGGGATTCGTTTCCGCAACTGGTGCAGAAGAATACGGTTTTTTCTTTTCCTGTAGCTGCCATGGCCGGAAAGACTATCTTTTCAGTTCAAAAACTTCCATTGAATGTATCCTGCCCTCATCAATATGGAATCTAAGGGCAGTGCGGACGACCTGCCAACCCTGAAGGCCGGCGGCTCCGGGATTGATCGCGAGCAGATTGTAGGTGTCGTCGTGCATGACTTTCAGGATATGCGAATGTCCGCATACGAAGATATCCGGACGGTGGGCGTCGATCATCGCCCTCACATTGAGAGGATAATGACCGGGATATCCGCCGATATGGGTCATAAGGACCTTCTTTCCCTCACAGTTGAAAAGCTGCGTAAGGGGGCATTCGAAACGGATTTCCTGGGCGTCGCAGTTCCCGTACACTCCGACGAGCGGTTTGAACGCGGAGATCTTGTGCACGAAATCTATCCCCCCGCCGAAATCTCCAGCATGCCAGATTTCATCGACGGGCTCAAGGAACTTCTTGAACTCATCGCTGAACACCCCATGCGTATCCGATATGACACCGATGAACATCTTCTTCTAGAGTTTGATGATTATCTTCTTCTTGTACAGAACCCACTGGATGCAGAAGATGATGAAAGCGAATATGAGGGCCCAAAGAAGCGATGTGTACTCGTTGGCGCCGAACCATTTCGCCTGGTTGAATCCCAGAGGAGACCATGTCTTGACGAGGACGGCGGACATCACGAATGCGGTAAGGGCGTTGGTTCCCATTATCTTGAATACGGTGAACGGCTTTTCATATCCGCGGACATCGATCCAATACATGAGGAAACCGAGCGCAAGCATAGCCCATCCGCCGGCATAAAGTACGTAAGAAGCGGACCAGAGGGCTTTGCTGATGGGAATCCAGATGCTGAGGATCATGGCAAGACCGAGGCTGAGGCATCCGTATACCATCGTCCTTGATACCACTCCTATCGGGGAACTTTCGATCATGGACGGATCCGAGGAGTATCTCTTTCCGCTACGGATTATCATCGATCCGATGAGATAGCCAAGGAGTGCGGTACAAGCTCCCGTTAGGCTACCGAGGGGTCCCTCGGGATCAAATGCGACCGCATTCCCGTCCGCATTGCTGTATCCGTGATAGACATGATTGTCACCAAGAAGAGCTACATCTATCTTGCCCGAGATGTTGCCTTCCAAGGTGAACGGTCCCGGATCAGAGCCGAAGATGAGCAGAATCAGAGTATATACCGTCATCAGGACTCCCATGGCTATCATTATCTTCCCGGGGCGGCGGAGCCAAAGGGCTATGCATCCCGCTATCATGTAGGAGCAGCCGATTCTCTGAAGGACTCCGAAGATTCTCTTGTGGGCCAACCAATAGACATAGTTGGATCCGAAAGAAGCCGACGGATCATGGAGCGAAGTGGGGAAGAAGGGGTACAGATTGCACAGAAGTCCGACGAGGAAGATCAGAAGTCCCCTTCTTATGACAGTCCAATATGTGGCCTTTGAGACGGTTTCACGTTTGGAGAATGAGAAAGCCATCGCGCATCCGACGCAGAAAAGGAAGAACGGATACACGAGGTCAGTCGGAGTACATCCGTTCCACCCCGCATGTTCAAGCGGAGGGAAGATATGGCTCCAGCTGCCGGGATTGTTGACTATGCACATGAAGGCTACCGTCAGTCCGCGCAGGACATCGAGAGAAACGTATCTTTTTGACGTTACGGTGCTTGTATTGCTCATTTGGGATGAAAATAAAGTTCGTTCAATCCATATTGTGGAAATATACGGCGGATGTGGCCACTACTGCCGCAGTCTCGGTCCGGAGACGTGATTCTCCCAGATGCACCGGGATGAACCCGCATGAAAGGGCCAGGAGGGCCTCCTCTTTGGAGAAATCCCCTTCCGGTCCAATCATTATGATGATATCCTTTCCGGAGTAGGATCCCAGGACGGATTTGATGGATTTCCTGGGTACGGAACCGTCTTCAAAGCAGTAGGCGATTAGTTTGAGGGAATCCTCCGGAGCGTTTTTGATGAAGTCCTTGACGGAAGAGACTGCACCGATGGCGGGAATCTTACCCTTGAGTGACTGTTTGGTGGCTGAAAGGAGTATCTTTGAAAGCCTTTCGGTCTTGACCACCTTCCTCTCGGAATGATCACCTATGAGAGGGACTATCGTGTCGACACCGATTTCGGTGGCCTTCTCGCAGAACCACTCATAGCGGTCCATGTTCTTGGTGGGGCATACCGCCATGGTGAGATTGTACTGATGACCTCCCCACCCGGGTATGCGCTCGAGGATTTCGGCGACGGCTCCCTTCGGGGAATCATCCACGATGCGGCAGCAAAGAAGATCCCCTTCCCCGTCAATGACATTTATCTCATCACCGGAGCGATGACGGAGAACCCTTATGCAGTGGGCGGACTCTTCCTCCGAAAGAGTGCAGAGCGTCCTGCCCCCTTCCGCCATTCCGCCGATATTGCCGCTGTAGAAAATCTCCATCGCTTATCCCCGGATAATTTCGATTTCACCCTTCATTCCGACTTTCAGAATCTGGGAAGAAAGGCCGGTTGATTCCTTCTCGAGCGAAGGATGGACGGTATAGTCCACGGCATCCTTTATCTCCTGGCTTATCTCCTTGAAATTCTTTGGGGAAGGTTCGCCTGAGATATTGGCGGAAGTGGAGACTACGGGACGTCCCAGCTTGAAGGCCAACTGACGGGCGAATTCCACCATGGGGATACGTATTCCGACTGAACCGTCTTCCGCCACGGCGTTGTACGCCAGGAAATGTTTGTCGGGGACGGCCTCCTCTCCCTCCGCGGGAGCTTTCGAGCGGATGGCTTCCGGATAGATGATGGTCATCGGACGGTCATTCACTTCTATCAGCTGCACCGCCATCTCGGGGATATCCTTGACATAACGTCCTATCATGTCAAGACCGCTTGCCAGAAGGACAAGGGCCTTGCTGTCTTCACGCTTTTTGATGGAATATACTTTGGCCACCGCCTTGGGATTGGTGGCATCGCAACCGATCCCCCAAATGGTGTCCGTTGGATAAAGGATTATTCCGCCTTCACGCATGACCTTTACGGCCTCGGCGATAATATCTGACTGTGATTTCATTGCTCGGGATTGTTTTCCAGTGAAACTGTTGTAATGACGGGGAAATGATCCGAAAAATAGACCTTCCCCACATCGTGTGACGTTACCGAGATGCTCTCGGGAACGAGGACATAATCAATTCTGACGAAAGGGCGAAGAAGGGCGTAAGTCGCTCCGAAGCCCTTTCCGGCCTCGACGAAGGAATCCTTCCTTCCCCTTTTCAGCCTGTAATAAGTGTATGACATCGGAGTATCGTTGAAGTCCCCCGCGACTATCGCCTCATAAGGGCTGTTCTCGATGTCGGAAAGGACGGCCTCGACCTGACGCGGGCGTCTCAATATCGAGGACTTCATCTTCTGCTCGGTATCACGCAACACCGCATTGGAGGTGGAATCGTCACCGGAGATCCTTCTCATAAGGACATTGGCGAGGCGCGAAACGGAGATGTTGTAACTCTGCAGATGGCAGTTGTAGACCCTGAACTTTCTCTCCCCTATCCGGTAGTCCGCATAGATCGCGATATTGGAAGTCCCTTCGAAATCTATCTTCCCCTTATGGATGGCGCGCGTGCGTGAAAGAGTCACGTTCCCGTAGCATCCGTCATTGGTAGGGAACACGAAATACTCCAGATCGTATCCGGGGAATCTCGCCGAGAGGTCCTTCTTCATGGCTTCATCACTGGGATACTGCACTTCCTGGAGACATACGATATCGGGATTGTGACGCCTCAGGTACGAGTCCACCGAATCAAGGCAGACGGACGGATCCTGTATTCTTGTCTTCTTGGATGAAAGGCGGTAGCGGCCGACATTGTAGGATATTATCTTGGCGTCCGCCACTTTTTCTTCCTGAACCTCATCCCCCTTCTTGGAGAACTGATAATATCTGCCCACGATGAGAAGGGACGGGATCAGAACGACAAGGGGAATGACAGCCGCCTTCGAGCGACGGAATACTGCCCAGACGAAAAGGAAGGCGTTAAGGAGCCAAAGAGGGACGAAAAGAAGACCGAAAAGGGTCATGAACCACGCTTTGACCGGATTGAAGAACATCGAAACATAACTCACGACAAGAAGCCCCGCCGCGACGGTCATGAGAAACCTCGAGGTGATGCCAAGGAAAAGGCTCTTCTTCTTTTCTTCCTTGCGTGCCATAGACTACCTTTCTATATCCAGCTGTCCCTGTCCCAGATCTTGTGGGTCTTTTTCCAGTAGAGCATCAGAAGCCAACCGATGAGCATACCGCCCAGATGCGCGAAATGCGCCACTCCGTCCGCTGTTCCGGTGACTCCCGTCAGGAGTTCAATTCCCGCGAAAATGAGTACGAACCACTTCGCCTTGAGCGAAACAGGAGGGAAGATAAGCGTCAGCACCGAGTCGGGATACATCATCGCATATCCGATGAGAACACCGTATATCGCTCCAGACGCACCGAGGGTCGGGGTGAGATACAGGTTATGGAGAGCAGCGGTGTTTCCGGAGGAGGCATAGGAGAGGGCCTGCAGATACTCCACGCCCGTATGTAAAGCCACGGCTCCGAGTCCCGTTATGAAATAGTACACCAGGAATTTCTTCGAACCGATGGTCCTTTCGAGGGCGGTACCGAAGATGAAGAGGGTGTACATATTGAAGAATATATGCCAGAATCCCCCATGCATGAACATATGGGTCAGAATCTGCCACCATCTGAAGTATGGTGATGCGGGGAAGAACATGGCGAAAGTACCCACCATGAAATCCTCTCCGAAGAGGGTGGCCACGAACATTATCACATTCGTGATGATGAGATTTTTGGTGACTGTAGGCACATTTGCCATGAAGCCTTGTCCTTCGTTATAATATGCCATGGGCAAATTTCATTTTAGGGTCAGAATTTGGAATCGATTTCACCGAGTGGAATGATCGAAAGGATCTTCAGTCCGGAAGAGGTGAATTCCGCATTGGAGCAGCCGAAAAGGGTATCGATCAGTTTGCGCGCCTGTTGGGCTGAAGTTATCTTCTCCCCTCTCGCCGAACCCATCTTGGCGAACTTCTCCGCCATCGAACTTTCCATCATTCCGGCAAGCGTGGCCGTTCCCGTTTCCGTTATGGCGATGAGGACATCCGCCATCAGGGCTTCCACGGACTTGTCGTCGCAGGAGAATCCTTCCGGTATGCCGTTGACCACAATCTTGTCCATATCCTTGGGAGCGATGTCGAAACCGAGTCCCCGAAGATAATCCATATGCTCTTCGAAAACGAGGCGGTTTTCCGGGCCGACGACTATCTCCACCGGGAACATGGTGACTCTTGTTACGGGCGCATTCTTGGAAAACGCCTCAAGGAACCTTTCGTAAAGGATCCTCTCCCAGGCCCTGCGAATATTGACAAGCATGAGGCCGGACTTGACCGGTGTGACGATATACTTGCCCTGAAGTATGACAACGTCAGTTGAAGGAAGTGTCCTGTCTTCGAAAAGCCGGCTGTAATCTTCCGTTTCCTTCCTGTGCATGGAAGAGAAATCCGGATATTCTTTCACCGGGGCCTGGCCGTAGGGTGACGGAGCCGGACCGAAATCCGGTTCCCCTCCGGAGAATCCGTCAATAACGGGGCCCTTTGAGGAATATCCTCCGGCAGGTTTGGAGGAAGGGGTATCGAAAGGATTGTAGCCGGGATCGAAAGAAGTCTGGGGCGCCACGACATCAGGACGGTAGTTGTCGTAATTCTGCCCGAACGTCGGAAGATCCGGAGCACCTCCGAGATCAAAATCCAATCCGTTCGAGAAGGAGTTCTTGCCGAGGCTTTCCCTCACCGCCGCATACAGGATCTGGAACACGACCGAATCATCCTCGAACTTGATTTCAGTCTTGGTCGGAGATATGTTGACGTCAATCGAATTGGGATCGATATCCATGTATATGAAATAGGACGGAGTCGCTCCGTCGGCGATCATGTCCTCATAGGCCTTCATCACGGCCTTATGCATGTAGGGGCTGCGGAAGTACCTCCCGTTGACGAAAAAGAACTGCTGTGAAACCGTTTTCTTCGCTTCGTCGGGACGGCAGATGTATCCGCTGAGGTTCACTACGGAAGTGTCAGCATGGAGTTCCACGACCTTGTCGGCGGTATTGCGACCGAGGAGATCCTGGATACGGAACTTCAGGGACTTCGCCTTGCGGAGGACATGGATGTCCCTTCCGTTGTGGACAAGGGTGAAACCGATCTCGGGACGGGTCAACGCCACGCGGGTGAATTCCTCAAGGATGTGCTTGAATTCGACATTGTCGGACTTGAGGAATTTCCTTCTCGCCGGAACATTGTAGAAAATGTTCCTCACAGAGAAGCTTGACCCTTTCGGTGCGGAAACTTCAATTGTCGACAGGTGTTTGGAATCGGCATAATCTACCTGGCATCCCACCTGGTCCTCTTCCCGGCGGGTCTTAAGGGTAACTTCCGCCACCGCCGCTATAGAAGCCAGAGCTTCTCCCCTGAATCCGTAAGTCTGGATGTGTTGGAGATCTTCAGCTGAGGATATCTTGCTCGTCGCATGCCGCTCGAAACACAGTACCGCCTCATCAGGTGACATTCCGCACCCGTTGTCGATGACCTGGACGAGAGTCCTTCCGGCATCCTTTATGATGACGGTGACCTGGTCAGCTCCGGCGTCGACAGCGTTTTCGAGCAATTCCTTGACCACGGAAGAAGGTCTCTGGACGACCTCTCCCGCAGCTATCATGTTGGCGATATTTGACGGCAGTATCCTTATATCCATCAGCAGAAGTCAGATTGTTGGGACGACCCCCTTGAACTCAGGCGCTCTAGAGGATCGAGAAGAATTTGGTGAAATACACAAGAACCATTATGACGAGAAGGAGGCCCACAAGTCCGATGATGGACTGTGCACGGCCCGTTCCGCGTCTGCGGGAATAATTTCCGCCGCGGAAAGCGCCATGGATATAGGTCCCGGGCGTATACTCACCTTTCTGGGCTTTTTCCTTGTCCTTTTCTTCACTTCCGTCAACCTTTCCGAACATCTTGCGACGCTCTTCGGCTTCCTGGTCATAGTATATTGGCTTGTAATTGAAGACCCTGTGTTCCTGGTCCCCGAACATACCGAATCTGGCCATAGCGAAATCAATTATTAGTTAACTAGCGAAGTTAGCATATTTTTCCGTAATTTTGCCTTATCGGGTTCCCAAATCTCGATTCCGGCATCAGATGCGGACAGAACCCTTTCGCAAGATGGTCAAGAACTCAAAGACGGCAAACATGGATAATTTTAGCGGCATATGCCCGTTCAGGGTAGGAAACGGATACGACGTACACCAGATGAAGGAAGGACTCCCCATGTGGCTGGGAGGCGTCAGAATCGAAGACAGTCCGGTGGGATTCGTTGCGCATTCTGACGGAGACGTCGCTATCCATGCCCTGTGCGACGCTCTTCTGGGTTGCCTCGCCCTCGGTGACATCGGCCACCACTTCCCCGACACAAGCGACGAGTGGAGCGGAGTGGACAGCAAAATACTTCTGTCGAAGGTAGTTTCCATGTTGGAAGAGAAGGGCTGGAAGATCGGTAACGCGGACATTACAATCGCTCTCCAGAAACCCAAAATCGCCAAATATGTCCCCTTCATGAGAGAGACTCTCGCCAAGGTGATGGGCATTGAAGAAGACAGGGTGTCAGTGAAGGCCACCACAACCGAAAAAATGGGCTTCGTCGGGAGATGTGAGGGATGCCAAGTGTGGGCAACGGCCCTCATTTGGAAGTCCAATTGAAACTTTTTGAAGATTTTCTTTGGAGTTTAGGAAAACTGTTGTACATTTGCAGTCCCAATCGGGAAAATACCGACATTGAGATATGGTGTAATGGTAGCACTACAGATTCTGGCTCTGTCAGTGAGGGTTCGAGTCCTTCTATCTCAACCAAGAAAACGCACGGTGTTCTTTAATTGAAATCGGTGCGTTTTTTTTGAACAAAAACGATGGCGGGGTAGCTCAGCTGGTTAGAGCGTCGGATTCATAATCCGGAGGTCGTGGGATCATGCCCCACTCCCGCTACGATAGTCCACAGCCGAAAGCTGTGGATTTTCGTTTTCATACGATTTCTCTCCCGTAAAAATCCCAACGTATTGTGATTTCGGCTTGCAATTGAAAAAATAATTGAATACTTTTGCGGAAAAATCACAACATGTTGTGAAAATGGAAACTCTCGGAGAAAGGATAAAACGTCGCAGAAAAATGCTGCAGATCACCCAGCGGCAATTGGCTGATCTGTCCGGCATCGGAATCAACACCCTGACAAAAATCGAAAGGGATGAAGGAAACCCCACGCTTGGTGTCATAAACAAAGTTCTTGACACCTTGGGGATGGTTCTTACGGCCCGTATAAAAACAATCGATGAGCTATGAGAGAAGGTTTGGTTTATGAGAACGGAAGGCTTGCCGGAAGAATCTCTGAAATATCTCCCAAGGAATATGTGTTCCGGTACGATGACGACTACTTCGCCGACAAAAACGCTCCGGCCATAAGTTTGACCATGCCCAAAAACAAACAGATATACAAATCACAGTACCTGTTCCCGTTCTTTTTCAACATGCTGTCCGAAGGACACAACAGAACCGTTCAGGCCAAAATCCATAAACTGGACATGGACGATGATTTCGGATTCCTTCTGGCCACCTGCCACACAGACACTCCCGGCTCCGTAACAGTCAAAAAGATTTGAATATGGCATTCTTCGGATCATATGACGACGATACCTTGAGAAAATTGACCGGCGGAAAGACAGTCTCGCCTGTTCTCGGTTTCGGAAAAGCTGAGGGCGACAACACCGGGAGACTGAACAACAACAGCGGGAATTTCTCAATATCGGGGTCACAAACCAAATACTCAGTTCTTATACGCAACGGTCATTTCGCCCTGACCGGACCGGGGCAACAAGGTACTCACATAGTGAAACCATGTCTTCTGGATTTCGGGAACAGAAAAGACAGTCCGGAAAACGAACATCTGACGATGCAAATCGCAAACAGAGTGTTCAATATCGTGACTGCGGCAAACGCCTTGTGCTTTTTCGAAGACGGTGAACCGGCTTATATAACGAAAAGGTACGACATTGCCGACGATGGGACCAAAATAGCCCAGGAAGACCTGGCTGCGTTGGGAGGCGTAACCTCCGAAAAATACGGGAAGGACTTCAAATACACCGCTTTAAGTTATGAGGATCTGGGACACATCATAAGACGATTCATTCCTTCATGGCGTGTGGAAATGGTCAAATTCTTTGACCTCATCCTGTTCAACTTCCTGTTCTCAAACGGTGATGCCCACTTGAAAAACTTTTCTGTCCTCAAAAGTAGTGACGGCGATTATAAACTCTCTCCGGCATATGACCTCATGAACACGAGGATTCATCTTCCGGATGACAGCATTTTCGGCCTCAAGAAAGGATTGTTCCCAGATGGCCGGACTTTTCCGTTGAGACTTGACCACAAAGCATTCAGCGAATTCGGGCTTCACTTGGGACTTCCCGAAAAAGTGGTCAAAACGGAACTCGAACGCTTCTGTGCAGACTACCCTGAAATAGAAGACATGGTCAACCGCTCTTTCCTCTCAGAAAACGTCAAGGAAGATTATTACAAATACTACCATTACAGGTTGGTGTCTTTACTCAGGGCATGACGGGAAACGTCCCCCCTTTGAAAGGGAGAGATTTCCGCTACTCGACAGTGACGGATTTCGCGAGGTTGCGCGGCTGGTCGACATTGCGTCCCTTACAAGTTGCGACGTAGTAAGCCAACAACTGCAGAGGGATTATCGACACTATCGGCATGAGGCATTCCTCGGTTGAAGGGACCTCGATGCAGTAATCGGCCCTTTTCCTGAGCTGGGTATCCCCCTGAGAAATCACCGCTATTATCTTTCCTCCCCTCGCTTTTATTTCCTCGATATTGGAAACCGTCTTCTCATAAGTGCGGTCAAGGGTTGCGATTACGACCGTGGGCATTTCCGCATCGATAAGGGCGATGGGGCCGTGCTTCATCTCCGCCGCGGGAAGACCTTCAGCATGTATGTAAGAAATCTCCTTCAGCTTGAGGGCTCCTTCCAAGGCCGTAGGATAATTGTATCCTCTTCCCAGATAGATGAAATTATGCGCATAGGTGAAGATCTTCGCGAAATTCTCCAGATTCTTCGAACAGTCGAGAGCCTTTCTCAAAGTGTCTGGAAGATCCAGAAGAGCCTGTGCGACTTTGTGATACTTCTCTTCTTCGATAGTTCCCCTCAGTTTGCCGATCACAAGGGCGAGCATCGCCATTACAGTAACCTGGCCGGTGAAAGCCTTTGTGGAAGCGACGCCGATTTCGGGACCGACATGGATATATGTTCCTGAAGCCGTCGCCCTTGCAATGGAAGAGCCGATGACATTGCAGATACCGTACACGAAAGCTCCTTCTCGACGGGCTATTTCCACCGCTGCCAGGGTATCGGCGGTTTCTCCGGACTGGGATACGGCGATGACTACGTCGTCCTTTCGGATGATGGGATTGCGGTATCTGAACTCGGAGGCATACTCCACCTCCACCGGAATACGGCAAAGGTTCTCGATGAGATGTTCCCCGATGAGCGATGCATGCCAAGAAGTACCGCAGGCCACGAAGATGATCCTGCCGGCTTTGAGGAACTTGTCCTGGTTGTCGAGGACACCGGACAGTATCACTTCCTTGGTGTCCGGATTGACCCTGCCCCTGATGCAGTCCACGATGGTATCCGGCTGCTCATGGATTTCCTTGAGCATGAAATGGGGATATCCTCCTTTCTCCAACTGGGAAATGGACAGTTCCAGTTTCTGGATGTCCACATGCGACATCTCTCCGGAGAGATTCTTTATCTGAAGGGGCTTGCCTTTCTCGATTACGGCCACTTCTCCATCGTTCAAATAAACGAAGTTATGCGTATAGTCGATGATCGATGAGGCATCCGAACTGAGGAAATACTCCCCTTCCCCTATACCGATGGCCATCGGGGAACTTTCCCTTGCGGCTATGATCCTGTCGGATACTCCCCTTTCGATGACCGCAATCGCATAGGCGCCCACAACCTGACGGAGAGCCATCCTCACAGCTTCCTCCAAAGAGCAGCCATTGGTATCCTGGATATATTCGATGAGGTTGACGAGAACTTCCGAATCCGTACTGCTGCGGAACTCATAGCCGTGAGACTTGAGAGCGTCCTTCAGGACACGGAAATTTTCGATGATGCCATTATGGATGAGGGCGAGTCTCCCGGAAGAAGAGAAATGGGGATGCGCATTGGCGTCATTGGGCGCCCCATGCGTAGCCCAGCGGGTATGGCCGATGCCTATCGTGCTCTCAGTAGCCTTTCCGTCAAGGAAGCGTTCAAGATCGGATACCTTTCCCTTGCACTTGTACAGTCCTATCTCTCCCGACTGGTCGACAATCGCCACTCCGGCGCTGTCATATCCTCGATACTCAAGCCTGTGAAGTCCTTTGATTATGATGGGGCAAGCCTGCCTGTGGCCCACGTAGCCTACGATTCCGCACATTGTATAAGTCCGTTTTGAGTGAAAGTATGGGAAAGGCAAGTCATTGGGGGACCTTTCCGGAAACAAAAACCGGAAATCCCGACCCTACCGGTCCGGACTTCCGGACTGCAAAGGTAGTACAATACAGTTGAATATCAAGAAAACGTATGGAAAATTTACCACAATTGACCATTCCGTAACGCAAATCAAATTATCAAACGTTCCCAGAAATAAAAATGTTAAGATTTAAGTCATTTTGACGTGAATTTACGTCAAATACATGATAATTTATTGCTATTTGACATAAATTCATTATATTTGCATCAAACGTTTCCCCTATGGCTCAAGTATCCATGACGGTCAGGATGGACTCCGACCTCAAGAAGTCTTTCGATGCGCTCTGCTCCGAGTTCGGAATGAGCGCGAATACGGCAATGACCGTGTTCGCCAGAGCCGTCGTGCAACGTGGCAGGATTCCATTCGAGATAAAAGGCGACAATGCGGCCAAGGCGGACGATGAGGCCAGGACCAGAAAAAATCCCATCGCAGATGAAGATTGAGGAAGCTATGGTCTACGTCCTGGCAAGCGCGAACAGGGGGATGAAGACAGCGCAGATCGCGGAGATCATAAACCGCAAGAAGCTGCACGTCCGCAAAGACGGACTGCCGGTCAGCGACAAGCAGGTTTACGCCGTGGCGATGTCCCACCCCGACACCTTCGTCAAGAGTGACGGTATGATAAGACTGTTGATTTAACAAGACATAAGGAACACAATCATCACAAGCGGAATATGCGTAACATCGAACTCGAGAAATGGTGGGCATCCCTCACCATCTCACAGAAAGAAAGAATCGCCCGGAAGGGTTTGAGCAAAATCAGCACGGACGGATCCGTCGACGAGAATCTTGTCCTTTACCCCGCCTGTTCAAAGTGGTGGAGCGACCTTGATGATGAAAGGAGACAGACCATCTACGACCATTGCGTGGACGCCCATGGCTACCTCCTCAAGGAATGGAATGACGCCGACCCTTACGGCGGAGACTGATACCTTTATCCCGCAAGGAATATAACCATCCCATCATGAAAATCTGCGTTATCGGCGGAGCGAACGTCGACATTACCGGCAAAGCCGCCTTCAAATTCGTATACGGAGACTCAAACCCCGGAAGCGTAAGGCTCTCCCTGGGAGGAGTGGCACGCAACATCGCGCACAATCTGGCCCTTCTTGGCAACGAAGTGAACATCCTCACCTTTTTCGGAGGAGGTGAACTTGGCCGGATAGTGAAAGACAGCTGCTCACTGATCGGAATCGGGACGGAAGGATGCCAGACATCCGGAGAGAACTCCTGTTTCGTAAGCCTGATTTCTTCAGACGGAGAGATGGTCGGCGGAGTTTCCGACATGAAGGCCATCACCGGACTCACCCCCGAATGGCTGATGGAGAGGGAACATATCTACAACAGCGCGGATGTCGTCGTGGCTGACGCAAACCTTTCGGCCGAAGCCCTCGCGTACCTTATCGACAGCTGCAGCCCTCCCCTTTACATCGACGCGGTCTCCGGAATAAAATCCCACAGGGTGAAGGAGGCCATAGAGGTCTCTTCCGGAAAGATCCACGCCATCAAGTGCAATTCCCTCGAGGCCAAAACCCTCATCGACAACGAGAGGATCTGCAGGAAATACGTCAGCCAGGGTCCAGACGGGGTCAAGGTTGAAGAAAACGGCAAGGAGTTTTCTTTCCCCTCCCTTCCGTGCATGGTAGTCAACACAACCGGAGCCGGAGATGCCCTTTTCGCCGGAATCATCAACGCAGGGCCCGAGGCCAGCATCGAGGACGCCGTCAGCATGGGACTTCTCTGCGCCAAAACCACCGTCGAAAGCCCCGATACGGTCTCCGACAAAATCAAATCACTAAAATTCTAACCAACACCTTTTTGATGAACAAATACCTCGACATCTCAGAAGAAGTGGCGAAAGCCCTTGAAGAGGGCCGTCCCGTTGTCGCCCTGGAGTCCACGATAATTTCCCACGGAATGCCCTATCCCCAGAATGTTGAAACGGCACTCCGGGTCGAAAAGACCATAAGGGAAAATGGAGCCACCCCCGCGACGATCGCCGTCATCGGAGGAAGGCTCAAAGCGGGTCTATCCGAAAAGGAAATAGAGTACCTCGGCAAAAAAGGCACTGCCGTCACCAAAGCCTCGAGGAGGGATCTTCCGGTACTGGTCGCCAAAGGGCAGGACGGAGCGACTACAGTCGCCACGACAATGATCATCGCTTCGCTCGCCGGGATAAAGGTATTCGCGACCGGAGGAGTCGGCGGAGTCCACAGGGGAGCGGAAGTCACGATGGACATCTCGGCTGATCTCGAGGAACTCGCACGCACTCCCGTAATGGTCATATGCGCAGGCGCGAAATCGATCCTCGATCTCGGGCTCACGCTTGAGTATCTCGAGACAAAGGGCGTTCCCGTTATCGGTTACGGCACCGAGGAACTGCCCGCCTTCTACACCCGAAAGAGCGGTTTCAGGGTCGACTACAGACTGGATACCCCGGAGGAGCTCGCAGACACCTTCAAGGCCAAACAGGAAATGGGGCTCGTCGGAGGAATGCTCGTCACCAATCCCATTCCCGAGGAATACTCGATGGATCACGAAAGGATAAACCGAGCCATAGACCAGGCGATACAGGACGCCAAGCAGCTCGGCATCCACGGAAAGGAAACCACTCCTTATCTTCTCGACAGGATACAAAAACTCACCGGAGGAGATTCCCTCGCCTCCAACATACAGTTGGTGCTCAACAACGCACGCCTGGCGGCCCTGACGGCATCCGCCCTGTGCAGATAGGTTGAGAAAAACAAAGAACGGTTTGCAAAAAAGGAGGCGGATCACTTGAGGTCCGTCTCCCTTTTTTCATAAAAACCGATCTTGACTCCGATTAAGGCATCTGCTCCGAGAAATGTCTCGAGAAGTAGGCCAAAGCCCTACGGAGAGCGTCATACCAGTAGTATGATGCGTGCGCCCCGTCGAAGCAGCGGAACTGGGCTTTCATCCCGTTCTTCTTCATAGCCTGGAATACGGCCACGTTCGCGTCGAAAAGGAAGTCATCATCTCCGCAATCGAGAACGAAGTTCACGCTCTTCGCGGCCTCGATCTGTTCCGGAGTATAGGAGCCTCCGTTCATCGACGCGGGAAGAGGTGCTCCGGCAGAGGCATCCGCGGCGAACGCTGCAGGAGAAACTGCGGCGCTGATCGCGTAAACGCTGCTGAAGAGTTCAGGATGACGCATTCCGTAGTTGAACGATCCGCCTCCGCCCATGGAAAGACCACCGATCGCACGGTGACCCTTGTCAGCGATGATGCGGTAACGCTTCTCCACAACGGGCATGAGCTCCTTGAAGAAGTAGTCCTCATACTTCCAACCGTCCTGGTTGAAATACCCCATCTTACCTTCAGTCGCATTGGGGAAGACCACGATGCACTCGGCGGCGGTACCGTCGTTTGTGATCATCGGTATCGCCGCATTGAGCAGGGAAACGGGGATATTCGCCCACTCCCAATCGTTCTCATTAGCTCCATGGAGCATATAAACTACAGGGTACTTGCGGTCGGGCTGGGAGCTGTAGCTCTTCGGGAGGATTACGGAGAAGTTCTTGTCGGCATTCAGAATCTCGCTGTGGAAATAAAGATGCTCAACCGGCATGGGGAAGACCCTGGCCTGATGTGCTGCAGGGTCCTGGACTTTGACTTCCTGGGCGTTGAGGGCCACGAACGCCCCCAACGTCAGGAATATGATTGACAATATTTTTTTCATCTCGCCAAAATGTCTTAGTTCGATGCCGCAATGATCACGAGAGCGGCGAGGAAGCAGAAGAACATCGCATAGACGAACTTCATGGTTCCCTTAGGAGCCTCCTTGAATTCTCTCCAGATGAGGACACCCCAGATCATGGCGACGAGAGGAGAAGCATTGGAAAGGGCATAGGAAACGGCCTTGTTGACCTCAGCCTGTGCGGTCATGAAGCTTACGACCATACCGCTCATCCAGATGAAACCTCCGAGCATACCGATGAGGTGGGTTCTGGCGTCACCGTTGTTGAAGTAGTCCTTCATCGTTGACTTTCCTTCAACCGAATGGCTCATGGCTATAGGGCAGAGGAAGAATGTCGAAACGAGAACGGCGAGGGCGAAGAAGAACACTGCCTGGTAAGGTGAGAGTGTTCCGACACCACCGAAGGTGGGAGCGGTTCCCTTGACGACGAGGCCATAGAAGAACGCGAATCCGAAACCGGAAATGAGGGCGAAGATGATACCCGCCTTGGGGCTCTTTTTCTGGCTGCCGGCGAGCTTGCTGTAGGAAACTCCGCACAGAACCATGGCCGCGATCGCGAGAATGACTCCGATCCAGAGCATGGGCTTATTGCCGGTGAAGCCTGAACTGAAGTAGTTGAAGATGATTCCTCCAACCCATCCGAGACCTCCTCCGATAGGGAAACCTACGCTCATACCCGCAACGCCGTTGGCGGCGGTAAGGAAGATATTCGCGAAGTTCCAGATGATACCTCCGAGAATGGGCCACAGGATTGTCTGCCAGCTGAGGTTCTCAAAGATATGGCCGCCATTGAAAATGACAAGACCGAGAAGAGCCGTCAGGAAGAATCCCGCGATGTAGTCCCAGTAGAAGAGGAATGACTTCCAGTCCTTCTTCTGGACAAGTTTCTGGGTATTTGCCCAGGATCCCCAGCATATGCAGCAGTAGATGCAGCATATCATCGCCAGGGCTACATTTGTTACGAGTACCATAGCTTATTCGTGGATAATGGTTTATTCGTGTACGTACAGATCCCAGCCGAGATAGTTCTCGATGGCGTCCTGGAGGATTTCGGCGACATGGTTACGGCAAGCGGCGACATGGTGCTCGAAACCGTTGCGGCAGATGTACTTCATGAGCTTCTGGAGGTTGGGAACCTTGGTGACAGCGATACATCCGTCCATTCCGTAAGGATCGTTGGTGATTTCGCCTTCTCCGAGGTAAGCCTTGATCTTGCCCTTGGTGTCATCGGTGGAGATACGGAAGAATGTGAAGTCTCCCTCAGAAACCTTAGCGCTTACGGCACCGAATGTCTTGACCTTACCGAGGGTACGTCCGAGAACTCCGAGAGGAGTGAGCTTGAGGTCCTTGTTTCCTATGAATCCGCAAGGGAAGTTTCCGCAGTGTGTGCAGACGCATTTCTCGCGATCCTGGGCGAAGTTGTTGTTCCAGTCCATGAGGGCGGGAGCTTCGCATGAAGCGAGGGCGAGAGCATACATTGAAACAGCTCCGGCGATATCCGTTTCGCAAGCGCTCGGGATGAGCTTGTCGCTGAGCATTGACATGGCGACGCAAGCGGCACATCCATAGTTGATCTCGAGTGAATCCCAGCACTGGATTGCGAGAGCGTCGCAGGCGTTGGCCTCGGTCCAGCGGTCAACAGCTACCGCGAACTTTGTGACGAGAGGCATCTTGTCCTCATAGTTGGCGGGAACGGCGGCATAGTCATGGATGCTTGCCATCTTGGCTACGTAGTCGGGATCGTCATCAGCGATCTTCTCAGCGGCGAAGAGCAGTTCTGAAAGGTCGGCGGGAACGACGGTGATTCCGTACTTCTGGAGGAGTTTCTCACTTGCGCGGCAGGTGTTGAATCCCAAGGGACGGGTTCCGATCTGTCCGATGCGGCAGTGACGGAGGCCGTTGACGACACGGCAGATACCGGCGAACTTGGCGATATCCTTCTTCACGAGCGGATCGTAGATATCATATGTATGATAGGTAGTGTCCGAGAACGGAATTCCGTACTGATAGAGGTTGTTGCAGACGGAGATCTTTCCGCAGAAAGCGTCACGGCGGCTGTCAAGGTCAACCTTGTCATTGTAGTCGTCATAAGCCTGGACAAGAACGGGAACACCGAGGTTGGCCTCGTTGATGGCGTTGATGATACCGATTTCGAAACCGAAGTTGGGGAGAGCGACGATGATACCGTCGATTTCCTCACGGTGCTCCTTGAACTGGGCAGCGACCTTGAGTCCGTCCTCACGGGTCTCGATGGAGGAGCTTCCGGTAGGAGTAGCGTCCTCGGGGAGGATTACATAGTCATAGCCGAGCTCATCGATGGTTTTGAGAAGCTCTTTACGCACGTCTACCGCAAGAGCGGGATTGAAGTAAGCACGTGTGCCGATGATAACACCGAAGCACAATTTTTTTCCTGCTTTGTACATGATGTGGTCTATTTTAATTGTTGCGTTTTATGTTTTTGTGTTGTTATTTTATGAGCTGTTTTACAGCGGCTTTCCATCCTTCATAAGCCTTGTCGACCTTGTCATAGGACTGGGGCTTTACGGGTTCTTCACCGTTCCATACCGAAGTGGCTTCTTCGAAAGACGCCCATTTGCCGCGTGCGAATCCGTTCATCACGAACGCACCGAATGCGGAAGCGTCCTCGACCTCGGAACGGACAACGGGAACCTGGAGAAGATCCGACTGGAACTGCATGAGGAACTTGTTCTTCGTGGGACCGCCGTCGACACGGATTTCCTTGAGGGAGATTCCGGCCGAACCTGTCATCGCGTTCACCAGATCGGAGACCTGGAAGGCTATCGACTCGAGGGCGGCACGGCAGACATGCTCTTTGGAGGAGCCGAGAGTGAGGCCGCAGATCTGAGCCTTGACCTCGGGATGCCACCACGGTGCGCCGAGTCCTGCGAACGCCGGAACGAAATACACTCCGCCGTTGTCCGGAACCGCTGTGGCGAACCCTTCGATTTCTCCTGCGCTTCCGATAAGGTGAAGCTTGTCCTTGAGCCAGGTGATGGTGGCTCCGGTGCAATGGATATTGCCTTCGAAAGCATAGAAGACCTTGCCGAGGGCGGCGAAACCTACGGACGTGACCAACCCTTCGGGAGGAGTTGCGCAACCTTCACCGATATTGACCATGACGGAAGATCCTGTGCCGTAAGTGGCTTTGCCGAGACCCTCTCCGAAGCACATCTGTCCGGCGAGGGCTCCATGGCTGTCTCCGAGAACTCCGGCGATGGGGATCGCCTTGGGGAAAAGGCCCTCAACGGTAGTTTCGCCATAGAAGGCGTCGCAAGGACGGGGATCCGCCATCATGCTGCGCGGAATGGTGAAAAGCGCCAGAAGGTCATCATCCCAATCGAGCGTATGGATATTGAAAAGGAGAGTACGGGACGCGTTGGTGTAATCGGTAGCGTGAACCTTGCCTCCGGTAAGCTTCCAGATGAGCCAGCACTCGACCGTACCCATGAGAAGCTCTCCCCTTTCGGCGGCAGCCCTGGCTCCGTCGACATTGTCGAGGATCCATTTCGCTCCACTGGCGGAGAAATAAGGGTCGATCAGAAGACCGCTCCTCTCCTGGATGAGGGCATTGCAACCTTTTGCCCTCAGGTCATCGCAGATGTCCTTTCCCCTCATGCACTGCCAAACGACGGCATTGGCTACGGGTTTGCCCGTAACCTTGTTCCAGACGATGACAGTCTCCCTCTGGTTCGTCAGGGCGAGAGAATACTCGACATCCTTGCCTTTATTGGCCTTCACCACGTCACCTATCACCTTTACGGTATTGGCGTAAAGAAGTTCAGGATCGTGCTCAACCCAACCCTCCTTGGGATAGATCTGGGGGTGCTGGACTGAGGACATCCCGAGCAGTTTCCCGTCTTCGGCGAAAAGCAGAGCTTTCGTTGACTGGGTACTCTGGTCCACTGATATAACCTGATGTTGCATATTGCTCAAAGTTAATGGATTATTTCAAAAAATCAAGCGCAGACGCGACGATACCGTCACTGTCGATTCCGTAGTGATGGAAAATCTCCGGAGAAGTTGCGTGGATGACATCCTCATCGGGAATGCCCAGAATCCTGACGGGAACAGGACACTCGGAGATGGCCTCGGTAACGAGAGCACCGAGTCCTCCGAAACGGCTGTGCTCCTCGACAGTTATGATCCTGCCTGTCTCCTTGGCGGCCTTCAGAACAGCCTCCTTGTCGAAAGGCTTGATCCAGGAAAGGTCGAGAACCCTTGCGGAAATGCCTTTCGCGGCAAGTTCCCTTCCGGCCTTGAGAGCATGGTAGACGGTTTCACCGGCACCGATGATGGTGAGGTCCTTTCCGTCCTGGAGCATGTTGGCCTTGCCGATTTCGAAATCGAAATCATCGTTCTCGTACACATCGGGAACCGCGGCCCTACCTACTCTTATATATACGGGCTCCGGGAAGTCCACGAGGAATTTGACGAGCTTGGCCGTCTGACGGGTGTCGCAAGGGAGCACCACGTTCATTCCGGGGAATGTCCTCAGGACTGCGATGTCATGGAGAGAATGGTGAGTTGCGCCGAGGGCGCCGTAAGCGACACCTCCGCTGACGCCAAGAATCTTCACGGGATTCTTGCTGTAGGCGAGGTCAACCTTCACCTGCTCGAGACTTCTCGCGACATAGAAACAGGCCGGTCCGCAGCAGAAGACTTTCTTTCCGCTGTGCGCAAGACCCGCTGAAATTCCCACGGCGTCCTGCTCCGCGATTCCGCATTCCACGAACTGTGCGGGCAGTTCCTTCGCGAAATCTCCCAAAGTGACGGAGCCGCGGGCGTCAGTTGTGACGGCTACTATATTCTTGTCCTCACGCGCCAAAGAGAGCAACGTGTCGGTGAAACTTTTTCTGCAGGCTATCATTTCATTTCCTCCTTTACCTTAGCGATCCTCTTCTCGATATCTTCAATGGCTACGGCATACTGCTCGGCCGAAGGCACACCGTGGTGCCACTTGGCGACATTCTCCATGAAGGATACGCCAAGTCCCTTGGTCGTGTTAGAAACGATGAGGTGGGGTTTTCCGTTATTGTAATCGATGCTGTCGAATGTCCTGACGATGTCGTCAATGTCGTCTCCGTTCATCTGGATCACGTCCCATCCGAAAGCGGTCCACCTGTCATGGATATTGTCGATTGCCATGACATCCTCAGTGTTTCCGCTGATCTGAAGATGATTGCGGTCGATGATGGCCACGAGGTTGTCCAGTTTGTACTGGTGTCCCGCCATAGCGGCCTCATAGATGGAGCCCTCTCCCTGCTCTCCGTCGCCCATCAGGACGAAAGTCTTCCAGGATTTGGAATCCATTTTCGCCGCGATGGCCATTCCGACTCCGATGGGAAGTCCGTGACCCAAAGCTCCGGAATTCACCTCGATTCCGGGAACATTGATTGTCGGATGTCCCGCAAGAGGGGAATCGAACTTGCCGAGGGTATCGAGAACTTCTTTCTTCAGAATCCCTTTGGCTTCGAGAGTTACGAATAGTGCTTCAACGCAATGACCTTTGCTGAGGATGAAACGGTCGCGGTTTTCGTCCTTGAGGTTGTCCTTGCTGAGGTTCAAAGTATGGAAATACAAGACCGTCAAGACATTGAGGCATGAAAGATCACCTCCGGTGTGGCCGGCGTTGGCACTGCAGATGATCTCCAGCAGACGCTTGCGGTTCTGTTCCGATACAAGTTTCAGATGCTGATTGTCCATATAATAGTTATATCTTGTTATTCCGTTCTCGCAAATATAATACACCAAAACCACAAATCAAAAGAAAACGAAAGTTTTTTCACAATAAACCGAAAAAACGACCAACGCAATCATGCCGAAGGCCCAGCCGACGGTTAAATCCTTTTACCCACCAAAAATTACCTATTATTTATAAGGCTGGAATCAAATAGACTCTAATTTGAAGACATTTCGCACAAAAGGAAACGAAAGAGATTGAAAGCAATTCTGCGACATCTTTCCGATGGAAAGAGCGGAAAATAATTGACTGACCCGCTCTGACGCCGAATAATCATGCACTATAAATACGGAAAACTTGTATATTCGCATATCGGTCATTTCCCCGGAAAGGGGAAGGAACTGACCGGCTCACCAAGAAACAAGATAGAGAAATCTCTCCCCAATACGATGAAACGGTTTTATACCCCAATTGTCTTTATCATATTATTCGCCTTGGCATCCTGTTCCCCGAAGATCGTGGATTCGGACGCCCTTTTGCGGTACAACCCCGAGACGGACAGCATCTTCGTCGAAAACGAGGTGAGGGCCGTATGGCTCGCGACCGTTAACGGAATAGACTGGCCAGACCCCAAGGATGACGCCTCCCTTCAGCAGACGAAGCTGAAGAATCTCATCCGGGACATCAGCGAGACGGGATGCAACACGGTATATTTCCAGGTGGTGTCGAACATGGACGCACTCTGGCCCTCGAAGATTCTTCCATGGAGCCATGTCCTTACCGGAACGCAAGGGAAGGATCCGGGGTACGACCCTCTCCTTCTGGCAATCGAAGAATGCCGCGATAGGGGTCTCCAGATACACGCCTGGATAAACCCTTTGCGCTGCGGCTCCGCTTCCGCCGAACGCTCCTCCAAACACGTGGTGAAGTCCCACCCCAAGTGGATACAGAAATACAAGAACAACCTCTACCTAGACCCTTCCCTCCCCGAGGTGAGGAACCATCTGGCGGGAATCGCCACCGAGCTTCTTTCGAATTATGACCTCGACGGCATTCATATAGATGACTATTTTTATCCCGACGGGCTGCAAACGGACAGCGGTACCTGGGACGACAGCGCGCAGTTCAAGAAAAGTGGCGGCGGCAAGAGTCTCGACGAGTGGAGATTCTCCAACATCAACAGCTGCGTGAAAGCCCTCAGCGACGCAACGCATTCAGCGAAGGCCGGAGCCATATTCGGAGTTTCCCCGGGAGGAAGGCTCGTCAATACCGTGAGGCTTTACGCCGACCCGAGATTTTGGGTGGAGGAGAACTCCATAGACTATCTGATTCCCCAGATCTATTGGCAGCATGGGCATCCCATAGCCGACTTCCCTACCGTCCTGGAAAGTTGGAAAGAAATCGTGAAGGACGTCCCCATGCTCACCGGATTGGCGGCTTACCGTTACGGTGAGAACGGCTTTGAGCACCTTTCCGAATACGAAGCCCAGGTCTCCGAGTGCCGAGAATCCCCCTGGATCATGGGACACGCATGGTTTTCGACAAAGAGCATCCTGAAGGACGACTTCAAAAAGCTTCTGCGCGACACCCTCTACGCCCAGGAGGTGCTTGTTCCCTCCCTCGGGAAGACCTCCGGTCCCGTTCCGGAGACCCCTGTGGTGAGGGTAGAAGGAACCACCCTCCGATGGGATAAGACCTCCTTCGCAAAGGAGTATGCCGTATACCGACTTTCAAGGATGACCGGAGGATACTGGTGGGCGGAACTTGTACAGAAGGGACCTGCCAGGGTCTTCAACGGAAGGCCCGCAACCAATTACGCGGTTCTGGCGTATTCCGGGAAGGACAAATCAAAGATGTCCACTCCGGTTTTCATCCCCTCGATGGAAGCCCTGGCGGCCCAGGAAGCTTCATCACAGGGACGGCAAAGAAACAGAAAAAGACAAGTATTGGTTTTTTCGCCATAAATAGGTAATTTCGCAACACTTGCACTTGGCAAGGCGACAATCATTCCAACAACATAAAAACACTTAAAAATGGACCAGGAAAACACCAAAGATCCCAGGGATCTCAATGGAGACGGCAAAGTCTCCTTCGGAGAAAAAGTACAGTATGGACTTGATCAGGCCGGAGACAAACTGGAAAAGGCTATCAACGACGTGAAGGACGGAGTCGTGGAATCCGCCAAGGACGCCAAGCAGATGATCGAAGAAAAGATGCCCAAAGTAGCGGACAAAGCGAAAGAGGTATACGGAGACGCCAAGGAGTTCGTTAAGGAAAACGCTCCCAAGGTTGCGGGCAAAGCCAAAGAAGTATACGGTGAAGCCAAGGAATTCGTGAAGGAGAACGCACCCAAGGTCGCCGACAAAGCCAAAGAAGTCTACGGCGAAGCCAAGGAGAAAGTCTCCGAAGTCTCCGAGAAAATCAAGAGCAAGAAAGACGCTGAGGCATAGTTCCCCAGTAGACCCATCATTTCACTTGATATCGCCGCTGACGATATCAAGTGATTGTTTTTTGGGGAAAACACCTTCCATCATGAGAAAACCGACAAAGAACAGCTTGACAAAAGCCGGTGTCCTTTTGGCTGCCGTCTCCGCCCTGTTCGCAGGGTGCGGCACCGGAGAGAAAGAGCACCTTACGCTGAAGTTCGCTTCCCCCGCCGAATTCTTCGAAGAGGCGCTGGTACTGGGAAACGGACATCTCGGCGCTACCGTCTACGGAGGGACGGACGAGGACAGGATATCCCTCAACGACATTACCCTCTGGACAGGTGAACCGGACAAAGGAGAGGGCCACTATGACATTTCACAAGGAATCGGAGATGAGGCCGCGGAAACGATCCCTCTGATAAG
Organism: Bacteroidales bacterium; assembly: GCA_017469845.1. Classification (GTDB taxonomy): domain Bacteria; phylum Bacteroidota; class Bacteroidia; order Bacteroidales; family UBA932; genus Cryptobacteroides. The sequence goes on from JAFUFP010000012.1 coordinate 53,633, forward strand.
GGAAGCCCTCGAAAGGGAAGATTACGCCGAAGCCGAGGAGTTGAACAAAAAAGTCCAGGGGCATTTCAGCGAATCATACCAGCCGCTGGGCACCCTCCGGATAAAATACCCCGAAGGCGGGGCAATCGACGGATACTCCAGAGTTCTGGACATATCCGAGGCGAAGGCGGAAGTCAGGTACAACCGGGACGGCGTACCGTTCCGGACCGAATACTTCGTCTCCGCTCCCGACTCGGTAATCGTCATCCGGTTCGAAAGCGCCTCTCCGCTCTCCGCTGAAATTTCCCTCGACACCCCCCTTCCCCATATGGGCGGGTCTTCCGGAGACTCTATCAACGCCGAAGGGTATGCCGCCTACCATTCCTATCCGGGTTACTACAAAACCGGAGAAGGCCAATTGCTGTTCGACCCTTCCAGAGGAATCCACTTCATGACGGTGGTGAAAGTGAAGGACCACGACGGTTACTTGACGGCCGAGAACGGCATACTGTCCCTCAAGGATTGCCGCAGCGCCACCATCATCGTCGCCTCTTCCACTTCATTCAACGGTCCCACCAAGGATCCCGTCACGGAAGGGAAGCCCTACCGGGGGCTCGTCAGGGACATAATCGAAAAGGCGTCGGCCAAGCCGTATGCGCAGATACTCTCCGACCATGTCCGGGATTACAGGCACTACTTCGACCGTATGGACATCTTCCTCGGCAAAACCGCGGACAGCATAAAAGCCCTTCCTACCGACGTCCAGCTGAGACGATACACGGACCTCGGGGAAGACAATCCGGAACTGGAAGCCCTCTACTGCCAATGGGGAAGGTATCTACTCATATCGAGCTCCAGGACAAAGGGGGTTCCCGCCAACCTCCAGGGACTTTGGAACGAGAGCATGGACCCGCCATGGAGCAGCAATTACACGATCAACATCAACCTCGAAGAGAACTACTGGCCCGCCGAAATCGCCGCACTACCGGAGATGCACGACGTTCTCATCTCTTTCCTCGACGGATTGAGCCGCAACGGGAAGAAAGCGGCGGAAAAGTACTACGGCATCCTCCAAGGATGGAACGCCGGCCACAATTCCGACATATGGGCTATGGCCACTCCCGTAGGACTGGAAAGCGGAGACCCCTCATGGGCTTGCTGGACAATGGGAGGAGCATGGCTTTCGACCCATATCTGGGAAAAGTACCTGTTCTCATCGAACGTAGATGAGCTGAAGGGTGTGTATCCGATCCTCAAAGGCGCCGCCGAGTTCTGCATAGACTGGCTCGTGGAAAAGAACGGGGAACTCATAACATCACCTTCGACTTCTCCGGAAAACATCTACATCACGGACGAAGGTTTCCGCGGAGCGACGCTGTACGGCGCAACGGCCGACCTGGCGATATCCAAGGAATGCATCGCCGATGCGGTGAAGGCGGCGAAAGTTCTCGGTGACGATCCCGATTTCATCAGAAAGGGAGAGGAAGCGCTTTCCAGGATGCGTCCCTACAAGGTGGGCAAAGACGGCAACCTGCAGGAATGGTATCATGACTGGAAAGATGCGGAACCCACACACCGGCACCAGTCCCACCTGATCGGGCTCTACCCCGGTCATCAGATCACGCCGGAATCCACTCCGGACCTCGCGAAGGCCGCCGCCCGCACCCTCGAAATCAAAGGGGACAACACTACCGGATGGAGTACGGGGTGGAGAGTCAACCTTCTTTCCAGGCTCCACGACGGGGAAGGAGCGTACAGGATGCTCCGTAGACTCCTCCGTTATGTCAGTCCCGACGGATACTCCGGGAAGGATGCCGTACATGGAGGCGGCACATACCCCAATCTTCTCGACGCCCACTCCCCTTTCCAGATTGACGGAAACTTCGGAGGATGCGCAGGAATCCTCGAAATGATCATCCAATCCGATGAAGACGGTACCGTCCATCCGCTTCCGGCCGTTCCAGGCAAATGGAAAGAAGGCTACGTAAAGGGTGTAAGAGTCAGAGGAGGCAAAATCGTGGACATCGAGTGGAAAAACGGAAAAGTGACTTCTCTGAAAGAGAAACCGACAAAATGAGCCCGCAAAAAGATTTTTGACGAAAAAGTCGACAAAATGCCCATCCCCGCCCCGGAACGATTGGTTTTGGAGCGGGGATAACTTATCTTTGCAGGCCAACGAAAAAACAATGGACATGAAGAAAAAGAATCTGGACACCCTGTGCGTACAGGGAGGATGGTCCCCCAAGAACGGAGAACCGAGGGTACTCCCCATCTATCAGAGCACGACTTTCAAGTATTCCTCCACCGAGGAAATGGCCGACCTTTTCGACCTCAAGGCTGACGGGTACTTCTATACGAGACTCGCGAACCCCACGAACGACTGCGTCGCGGCCAAGATCAACGCCCTGGAAGGAGGCGTAGGCTGTGTACTCACTTCATCCGGACAGGCCGCCAACTTCTATGCGGTATTCAACATCTGCGAAGCCGGAAGCCATTTCATCACATCGGCGAACATCTACGGAGGAACGTTCAACCTCTTCGGAACGACGATGAAGAAACTCGGGATCGAAGCCACCTTCGTTGATCCTGACGCTTCCGACGAAGAAATCGAAGCCGCTTTCAGGCCGAACACCAGATGCTTCTTCGGAGAAACGATTTCCAACCCTGGAGGTAACGTCTTCGACATCGAGCGCTTCGCGAAGATCGCCCACAAGCATGGAGTTCCCCTCATCGTGGACAACACTTTCGCGACCCCGATAAACTGCCGTCCCTTCGAATGGGGGTGCGACATCGTTACCCATTCAACAACGAAGTACATGGACGGACATGCCACACAGGTTGGAGGAGCCGTCGTCGACAGCGGTAACTTCGACTGGGAGAAATACGCCGACAAATTCCCCGGACTCTGTCTTCCCGACGAGAGTTACCATGGTCTCACATATACCAAGGCTTTCGGAAAGAAGGCGTACATCACCAAGCTCGTTTCGCAGCTGATGAGGGATCTCGGTTCCATTCCCGCTCCGATGAACTGCTTCCTTCTGAATCTCGGTCTGGAAACCCTTCACCTGAGGATGGCCCGTCACTGCGAGAACGCGATGAAAGTCGCCCAGTGGCTCGAAGCCAACCCCAAAGTCGCCTGGGTCAACTATTGCTCCCTTCCTTCAAGCAAATACTACACCCTCGCCCAGAAATATCTCCCGAACGGTTCATGCGGAGTCATCGCTTTCGGTCTCAAGGGCACAAGGGAAGACGCAGTGAAGTTCATGGACAATCTTGACTTCATCGCCATCGTGACACATGTCGCGGATGCCAGGACCTGCGTCCTCCATCCCGCAAGCCATACCCACCGTCAGCTCAGCGACGAGCAGCTCAAGGAAGCCGGTGTCGCTCCCGACCTCATCCGCCTTTCCGTAGGAATCGAGAACGTGGAAGACATCATAGCCGACCTCGAGCAGGCAATGGAGAAGATGTAATGTCCGTCCCTTCAGGGTACCGGATACATTTAAAGGGATGAGGTTTTTCGCTTCATCCCTTTATTCATTTCCACGGAAAGATCTCTCCGAAAGTGTCAGATCCTCGTTACGAACTCTTCCATGTCCTTCCTCAGGGAATGCATCTGGGAAGGCTGGAAAGAAGGAGAAGGATAGCCGACATTGATCATCGAAATCAGCTCATACCCTTCCGTTCCGGGAAGGATTTCTCCAAGGAGTTCGGGATCGAAAGACCCTACCCACAAAGTGGCGAGGCCTTCATTTTCGGCGGCCAGCATAAGGTAGGTAGAGACGATACTTCCGTCCACCGTGGCTCCGTTCTTGCCGTCGTACTTCCTTACCCATGCGTCCTGGGGACGGCAACCGACAACGAGAATGAGCGGAGCTCCGTAATTCGAACGTGTGACATCCTTCAGTTTCTCAAGCGTCTCCGGATCTGAGACCGCCCAAACGTGGACGGGTTGACGGTTGACCGCGGTCGGGGCTATTCTTCCCGCCTCAAGGATTGATTCCACTTTTTCCGCCGGGACACTCTTGGGAAGGAAATCCCTGCAGGAAAATCTTTTCGAAATGACATCTCCAAATTCCATATCGATTCTGCTTTTGTGTTCCCAAAAATAGACATTCCCTCCGAGATGACAATGCTTTGTTCCATTGATTTGACGGGGCAAAAAACTAAATTTGCACATACTCCAACAGAACAAGCCATGACTGAAAAGGAAAAAATGATGGGCGGATACCTGTATGACGCCCTCAACAAGGATCTCCTGAAGGAACTCATACGTGGAAGAGGCCTTTCCTGGGAATACAACAGGATACACCCCGCCGATGCCGAAGCACAAAGGGCCCTGTTGGAAAAAGCGATAGGCTCCTTGGGCAGCGGGGTCATCATCGTTCCCCCGTTCTTCTTCGACTACGGCTCCAACATTTCGATCGGAGACGACTCCTTCATAAATATGGATTGCGTGATACTTGATGAAGCCTTGGTCACCATCGGGAGCAATGTATTCATCGCCCCTCAGTGCGGCTTCTATACGGCCGGACACGCCCTTGACGTGAAGACGAGAAACGATATGAAGGAATACGCCCTCCCGATAACGATAGGCGACAACGTCTGGATCGGTGGAGGAGTGAAAGTGATGCCCGGTGTCACGATCGGAAGCGACTCCGTGATAGGCGGAGGTTCGGTTGTGGTGAAGGACATTCCCGAAGGCGTGCTCGCCGCCGGAAACCCCTGCCGCGTAATCCGCAAGATAACCCCGGAAGACGCTTTCAAGTATCCCGTCGCTCCGGAAGAATAACTCCTTTCCACAACAAGCTCAAAAACTTTGACGATGAAAAAGATTGCAATAGAATTCATGATTTCCTTGGGCATTCTGCTCATGGGGATCTGCACTTTCCCCTGCCACGCCGGACAATGGATAAGGATGAACCAACTCGGGTATCTCCCGTCATCCTCAAAGGTCGCGGTCCTTCTGAGCAATGAAACCGTCTCTGTGGAATCTTTCCGCATCGTGGACATCTATTCCGGAGAGACCCTCTACCGGAGTAAGCCCGATGACATAAGGGCGACAGGCCCCCTTCAGAACATGAATTCAACCTTCAGGCTCAACTTCTCCGCCCTCGAAAAAGAGGGCTCCTACAGAATGGAAGTTTCGCTGAAAGAAGGGAGTGTCCGGTCCGATGTTTTCCCCGTTTCGAGCCACGCATACGACGGAACGGCCGACTTCGTCCTCAATTACATGCGGCAGCAGCGCTGCGGGTGGAACCCCTTCATAAAGGACAGCTGCCACACGAAAGACGCCATAATCGTGAACCATCCCACCAAAAGCGGGCAACATCTCGACGTGCGCGGTGGCTGGCACGACGCCTCGGACTGCCTGCAATATACGACCACCACGGCTAACGCCATCTACCAGATGCTTTACGCCTACGAAAGCAATCCGGGCGCTTTCTCCGACCATTATTCTTCCGACGGAACCGCCGGTTCAAACGGCATCCCCGACATCATCGACGAGATCCGCTGGGGCCTTGACTGGCTGGACAGGATGAATCCCGAGAAAGGCGAGATGTACAACCAGCTGGCTGACGACAGGGACCACGTCGGCATGAGAAGGCCGAGCGAAGACCAGGCGGACTACGGCTGGGGCAAAGGCCAATACAGACCGGTATACTACTGTGACGGCAAGCCCCAGCAGAGGGGGAAATTCATGAACGCAACCACCGGCATAGCAAGTACGGCCGGAAAGTTCGTCGCGGATTTTGCATACGGGGCAAGGATACTTGAACCGTTCTATCCGGATTTCGCGGCCAAAATAGCGTCAAAGGCCGAAGACGCCCTCAAAGTCGGCATAAGGAATCCCGGAGTCTGCCAGACCGTATCCGTCGTTTCGCCTTACATATACGAGGAGGGCAACTGGACTGATGACATGCAGCTCGGGGCCATGGAGCTGTACAATTCAACCGGCAAGAAGAAGTTTCTCCGAAAGGCCGTCCGCTACGGAAGGGAGGAAAAGACCACTCCATGGATGGGGGCTGATACCGCGAGACACTACCAGTGGTATCCCTTCATGAACATGGGCCATGTCCTTCTCGCCAAGGAGAAGGGAAAAGTCGGTAAGGAGTTCACGGACAACCTCCGTGAAGGAATCAGCCTGGTCTACGACAGGGCAAAGGACGATCCTTTCATGTACGGCATCCCCTCAATATGGTGCTCCAACAATCTCACCACCGCGATGCTCACCCAATGTATCCTCTACCGACAGTTGACCGGAGACCGCACCTTTGAGGAAATGGAGGGCGCCCTCAGAGATTGGCTTCTCGGATGCAATCCATGGGGTGTCAGCATGATAGTGGAACTTCCAAAGGGAGGAGTTTACCCAAGGCAGCCCCATTCCTTCATCATAAACCTCGGCCTGGGTAACACCACGGGAGGACTGGTTGACGGCCCGGTTTACAGTACTATCTTCGGAGGGCTCATCGGAATCAGCACCGAAGGCGGAACCAACTACGAGGAGTTCCAACCGGGGAAGATGGTTTATCATGACTCGACCCACGACTATTCCACAAACGAGCCGACGATGGACGGAACGGCATCACTGACATTTCCTCTGTCAGCGTATCAGAGCGAAGGAGCCGAGTGGAGGGACTCTTCCCCCTCATCCATCGACAGGAATGTTTATTACCAGGGAGGAATAGTCCAAACCGACCCTTCAAGAAAAAGGATAAGTCTCGTTTTCACCTCCGCCGACAAGCGTGACGGAGCGGAGTCCATACTTTCGACACTCTCGGAATTCGGGATAAGGGGAAGCTTCTTCTTTACAGGAGAGTTCTTCGAAAAGTTCCCGGACACCGTGAAAAGGATCATCTCCGAAGGCCATTACGTGGGCAGCCACAGCTACGGCCACCTCCTTTACGCCCCCTGGGAAAACAGGGACTCCCTTCTCGTCACCAAGGAAGAATTCCAGAGCGACATTCTCAAAAGTTACGCTCTCCTGAAAGAATTCGGGATAACTCCGGACAAGGCGAGATTCTTCATGCCTCCGTACGAGTATTACAATTCCGTCATATCTTCATGGGCGAAGGAGATGGGACTCCAAATAGTGAACTACACTTCCGGGACATACACCAACGGGGACTACACGACTCCCGACATGAAGTCCTATTATTCGTCAGACTTCATAATGGGGAAGATAATGGAATACGAGACATCACATGAAGAAGGGCTGAACGGGAACATAATGCTCATCCACCTCGGGACGGAAGACAAAAGGACGGACAAATTCTACCTCCGTCTTCCCCAGCTCATCACCACCCTGAGAGAGAAAGGTTATGAGTTCACGGGACTTGAGGATGCCATCGGAGGGTGAATTCGCCAAAAATACGTCAATCTTGCCACTCGCATCACAAAAAATCCCCTCCTTCGGGGGTTCGCCACAATAATTTCCTAAGTACGATTTTTAAAATTAGATTTGCAGCCGTATCAAAAACCAGAACCTTTCTTCAATAATGGCTAATGTAACAAAAGGCAATATACTTGCCATCGACACAGGCACTACGACGACTAACGTCGGATACTATAAGGATGGCAAAACCATCTTCGAGCAGCGAATTGTACACGCTCCCCACCAGATCGCGAAATTCCCGGGCGTGATGGACCAGGACCAGATGCGCAGAGAAGCAATCCTCGACATTCTGGAACAGAGGGAAATCAACCCTCTGGAAATCGACATCATAATGGCGAGGGGAGGACTTTTCGCCCCCGTGAGGACCGGCGTGTACAAAGTGAACCGCGACATGAGGGATGTTCTCCTGACGTGCCGTGACGGCGTCCATGCGTGCAACCTCAGCGCAGTCGTCGCAGACGAACTCGCCTATATGGTCAACGAGGTGAGAAACGATCAGAAAATCGATTCTCCCTTCGGCATGTGCCAAGCATATATCGCGGATCCTCCCATGGCGGATGAAATGCTGCCGGAATGCAGAATCGGAGGATTGCCGGAGTTCCCCAGAAGAGCTTTTTTCCATGCTCTCAATTCAAGAGCGACCGTAAAGCAGTATCTCAGAAAGCATGGTCACGAAGAAAATGACGTCACGGTCATCGTGGCTCACCTGGGCAACGGAATCACCGTCACTCTCCACAAAAACGGTGAAGTCATCGACACCAACAACGGTCTTGGCGGTGA
>JAFUFP010000075.1 GCA_017469845.1 Bacteroidales bacterium
CCATCTGGGAGCATGGTACGACTATACCTTCGGTCCCTTTGTCTTTATTGCCTGCTTTGCCTGCATGCAGCGCTCCCTCATGGGAATGATTGGCCTCCGCTACAAAGACATGTTCGCCATCATGAAAAAGAGATTCGGACGCTAAATTCCAATTTATCGGCATAAACAAGCTCCGGCAGCATCGTATTTGTTACCGGAGCTTTATTGAGTTTTCATGGGGAATGCGTAAATTGCGTTCGATAAATCGAAATTCATCGGACTATTGACTCCCAAAAATCGGAATTTAGATCATACTGCCAGTTTTAAGGTCAATGAAAAGAGAATTAGTATTATTAGCCATTCTTGGTTTATTTTGCTCTTGCAAGCAGGACGAGGCTATTTTTCCCGATAGTGTTGTCTTAATCCTGGACAATTGCCCAGTCCAGACATCCACAACCCGTTTTAACAGTCATCTCTCACAGGTGGCGTATTCAACGATTTCCTATATAGACCGGACAGGCGAGTTGGCCCAATACATACCGCGTAGTCTTGGACAGGACACGTTAGTTATTCCGACTTTCCACGGTTACGCCGAAGTGATGCATCTGTATCAAGCCATAGAATTCGACACATTTTTACTAAAAGCCGGTGATACTGTCTTGGTTAGTTATAATCAGCAGCAAAGACCCTTGCTTACCAGTTTGGTATTCGGAGATTATACTGAAATCTACAATCTACCATATACTTCTACGGATGCCATTCAGTCAAGAGGTTATTTTATTGAAACTGTTTTGAATAACCAACAATTTACCGTGCCATACAGATATTTCAAGGATAAGAATAATCAATCCAGGTATCCCAGCCTAAAGGAAGCTTTCAAGGACAGATACGTGAATCTGGATTCGTTATCCTACGTTTATGACGAGTACTTGGCCTCTTTCATAAGGAAGATAGACTCCTTGGAGAATGTAAGTCGGATTGATGCCATTTATGCCAGGTATTTAAGAACGCGTTTTGTCCCGGATGAGCGGTTTTCTCCAGAGGAATGTGTCCAGTCCGACAGCCTCCTCCATTATATCTCAAACTATGTCCGGGCGCAGGAGTATTGTCCTGGACACAAAATTTTAGCGCGTTTTGACAAGATGGCTGAAGACACGCTTTCAACAGCCCTGGCCAAGAAAGGGATTTTGAAACGGCTTCTGAATCAAATTATAAGTGGGGAGGACGGTTGGCATCTTTATCCTGCGGATATTGTTGACAGTTATACTTCGCGCTATGTTAGCATTACTGGGGATTCTTCGTATGTCCAGAAAGTAAATTCCATACCAGTTACAGTATCTGATTCCAGTTTCAACCTGCCAATTGAAGATAAGGATGGTCAAAAGACGACGTTGAAGGCAATTATTGAGCAGAGCAAGGGCAGCGTTGTCTATGTTGATTTCTGGGCATCATGGTGCGCGCCTTGCAGGGCTGAGATGCCGTCATCACGTCAGCTCCAGAAACAGTTCTCCGGACAAGGCATCACATTCCTGTTCCTTTCCACAGATACAAACAGAAATGCATGGCTGGAAGCCATCAATGAGGAGGCTGAAACAATGCTATCTTCTTACCGGATTCTGGATCTCAATCACCCCTTCCTTAAAGAACTGCGTCTGGATTCAATCCCTCGATATATTATCTTCGATGCTGACGGAGATCTGGTCGATATAAACGCAGAAAGGCCCTCCTCCAAGGATGTTGCAAAGGCCCTTGATTCTTTCATTAATCAGGGTATATAATCGATAAATTCGAATTCATCGGACTATTGACTCCCAAAAATCGAGATTTATCAGTTGAAGAACTATCTGCTCATATTCTTTCTACTCTCCTGGCTGCCGATCTATGCGCAGGTGTCAATTGATGATTATCTGTCTGACTTTGACTACGGCGTCCGGACTGTGGAGAAGATATATTCAGGTTTCGGTATTAAAGTAACAGCGGAAACAAGGCCGTCCTATGAGCATGTTAGGGACTCGGTACGGTCTGCGATAACCGACGGCGCATCCTGCCTTGAAGATGCTTTCGGGTGCTATCTTGCTTGGTTCAAAGACTATCATCTGCACGACTACTGCGGAGCACAGGACAAATACATGTGTGGCCCGATTAATTATTCCGCATTCATGGAATACAGTCCCCAGGACATGTTTGCCAAGGTGGACGACAAGTCATTCCTGATACGCTACACCAGCTGCATATGGCCAGCACAGAGAAGGCGATGGATAAAGAAAGCCATCCGAATGTATCGTAAATCGAAATGCGAGAATCTTATCCTTGACCTCCGAGGTAACAAGGGCGGCGCTGCGGGTACATCTGACGCGTTCATAGAATTGCTTTATGATCACGACGGCTATTATAATGGAGTGGTTATCCGCAATACACCTGCTAATATTGACTATTTCCGCAGGACGATGAAGCATGACAAGTATTGGCAGAAGCATCTGGATGCAAGCGAGAATTCGGAGGATGAGTATCCGATACTGTTTGAGCCACACATCGTACATTACGACAATGTCTCAAACCTGCCCAGAAGGGCGGCTGTCATCATTGACAACAATACGGCCAGTTCAGCGGAGGAGTTCATCCTCATCTTGCAAAGGGTCAGCAACCGGGTGACCATATTCGGCAAGGAGAATAGTCTTGGATGTCTCGACTTTGCCAATGCTGGAACTGTCACCCTTCCCAAGACTGGCTATAAGTTCCGTGTTCCACTTACATGTTCACTTGGCTTGCCTGAGACAGGCATTGATGCGAATGGCATCGCTCCAGACGTGACGATTGACTGTGCCTACCACAAGACCTTGACCAGAAACATTGACGATTTCGTTTTATGGGTTGCGTCATGGCTTACGAGGCATTGAACTAAATTCCAATTTATCGGTATAACAGTACCCCGGCAATCCATCATGTGACAGCCGGGGCTATTCTTTGAGGAACAGTCAGGTTATTCGCCCGCAAAAAGAGATTACGGCATCGCCTCTATAATTCCATTTGCCCGGATGCTTTAAGGAATTGGACGTAGGAATTCGCGCAGTCACTACTCCTTCGTGAAACAATAGACCGCCACTGTAGGAATAACTATTGACAGAATGAGCACAGTTTCGGTCAAAGCATATGATCCGAAAAAGTCAACCACCCTCGGGAACTTGAGGACCACGTCAACCAGAATGACCAGGAGTACGAATAAGCAAAGACCGGAAATGGCCGCGAATTTGAGTTTTCTTTTCTTGAGTTTCATACCTGTTTGTCTTGTGCCGATCCTTTGGTTCCATCAGGCAACAACCATGACAGAAAGTCCTCTCTTATGACCTTTGGCGCCGCTTTTCCGGCAAGTACCAGCACTTTCTTTCCGTCTCGGTAGATGTGAAGCTGACGTGAGCGGACAACGGCCGAAAGGAGCGGATCGTTCCCGATGGCGATCCATATGTCATGGTATATCCCGTCATCTTCGAAAAGCTTTTTCCGAAGATGGGAACACATGTTCTGGATATCGATGGATTCCACGTTCATTTTCGAATCAAAGAATCGAAGTCAGCCAAAGGAAGGTCCTTTTACGATTGCAGCGAAGCGCTCTCCTTCTCCACCTTCGCCTCGCTATCCTTCATGGCGTCCAGGGTCTTCTGCAGCACTTCGTCAAGAGGCCATCCGAGCATTTCGGCGCCCTTCTCGATTACTTCCCTGGAGCATCCTGCCGCGAACGCCTTCACCTTGTACTTCTTCTTTAGCGACTTGAGTTCCATGTCCTGGACGCTTTTCGAGGGCCTCATCAGAGCGACCGCTCCGACGAGTCCGGTGAGTTCATCGGTCGCGAAAAGGACTTTCTCCATGATGTGCTCAGGTTTTATGTCCACGTGCATCCCGTAGGCATGGCTGCATATGGCGTGGATCATCTGTTCACCGACACCCGCCTCACGAAGAAGTTCCGGAGCTTTGATGCAATGTTCCTCGGGATACATCTCGAAATCGATGTCGTGGAGAAGTCCCACGAGTCCCCAGAAATCCTCCTCGTCGGCATAGCCCAGCTGCTTGGCATACCAGCGCATCACGGCCTCGACCGTCAGGGCATGATGAAGATGGAAAGGTTCCTTATTGTATTTTTTCAGAAGCTCAAGTGCAGCTTCTCTCGATATGTGCTCTTCCATGAGTTACTTGTGTTTGGACTTCCAAAGATAGCCAAATGCCGTGATTCGGCAAGTTTTTGCCCCGAATTGTTCCCGAATTCCGCATCCTTCGATCCGTAATTCGGCCCCATTGCCGTTTCCCTCCGGAATAGGAGCGGCAGTACTCTTTTGACCGCCCTTATCAAAAACCGACTTTCCATCATCGGATCGGCTTGTCTTTCTCGTGACAATTCGTCATCTTTGTGGGTAAGGGGCCCGCTCTTCCCCACCCAAACGAATAAAGAGATCACCATGACCACAAAAACAATCCTCTCGGCATTATTTGTCGCCATCTCATTGAATTCTTTCGCACAAAGTCCGGATCTTGTTCTGAAGAGGGGCAACGAGAAGGAGATTCTCTCCCGCATGACACTCGAAGAGAAGGTGTCGCTCGTCATCGGCGGCGGCAACACCGTCTTCACCGGTTACGGGAATTCACAAAAATACGTCCCTGGCAGCGCCGGAAACACAGTCCCGGTTCCCAGATTGGGCATACCGGCCACGGTTCTTGCGGACGGTCCTGCCGGGCTCAGGATCTCTCCGCTAAGGCAAGGAACCGACAAGACCTATTATTGTACGGGATTCCCCGTGGGAACGGCAATCGCCAGCAGTTGGGACACTGATCTCGTCCGTGAGGTCGGATCCGCCATCGGAAGCGAAGTGAGGGAATACGGAGTCGACGTTCTTCTCGCACCTGGACTCAACCTTATGAGGGACCCACTTTGCGGACGCAATTTCGAGTACTACTCGGAAGATCCTCTTCTGAGCGGGAAGATGGCCGCGGCCTATGTGTCGGGAGTACAGTCCAACGGAGTAGGGACATCGGTCAAGCACTTTGCCGTCAACAACCAGGAGACTAACAGGAAGGACGTTGACGTAAGGATTTCCGAAAGGGCACTGAGGGAAGTGTACCTTCGCGGCTTCGAAATCGCCGTCAAGGAATCCAAACCTTGGACAGTCATGAGCGCCTACAACATGATAAACGGGCAGCAGTGCATGGAGAGCAGGGACCTTCTCACTACCATTCTCCGTGATGAATGGGGCTTCGAGGGCATCGTCATGTGCGACTGGGCATCCCCGGGATGGAGGGATTCCGCGAAAGAGATTTGGGCGGGCAATGACCTTCTCACCCCAGGATCCGAGCCCCAATACCAGGAGGTGATAAAAGCGGTCAATGACGGGAAACTTTCCCTCAAAGACCTCGACGACTGCGTATACAGGATTCTGCGCTACATCACATGGACACCGAGATACAAGGGGCTTCAGTATTCGGACAATCCACCGCTTGAAAAGAACGCTCTGACGGCCAGACAGATCGCCGCCGAATGCCAGGTGCTCCTCAAGAACGAAGGCGGCACACTCCCCCTTCAGGGCGGCAATAGGAAAGTCGCCCTTTTCGGCATCTCGTCATATGATTTCATTGCGGGCGGAACAGGCAGCGGAAATGTCAACAAGGCGTACGTGGTGAATCTTCTCGACGGTCTCGAAGGCGCGGGCCTCGAGGTTGACGCTCCCCTTAAGGAAATGTACATCGAAAAGAGGGACGCTTCCCTCGCCCTCATGCAGTCTTCCGCCCTCGGAAGAGGGTCCCTACAGGATTTCCTGCCGGATGCTGAATATATAGAAGGCAGTTCGGACAGGGCAGACATGGCGATCATCACAATCGGAAGGAACTGCGGAGAAGGTGCGGACAGGCACGTGTGGAACGACTTCAACCTCACCACCGCCGAGTCCAATATGATAAGGATGGTGTCCTCCGCCTTCCACGGCAAGGGCAAGAAGGTCATCGTGATCCTCAACATCAGCGGAGTTGTCGAGACCGCTTCGTGGAAAGAGAACGCCGACGCCATACTTCTCAGCTGGTTACCCGGCCAGGAAGGGGGCAACAGCGTGGCCGACATCCTTACCGGCAAGGTCAACCCTTCGGGAAGACTTCCGATGACATTCCCCGCGGATTATTTCGACACCCCGACCTATGACAACTTCCCCTACGACTACACCGGTCCCCTTGCGATGGGCAACTATCCCAAAATCCCCAGACCCGAAAGGAAGAATGTGCATTTCGTGAATTACGACGAAGGGATCTACGTCGGATACCGCCATTTCGACACCCGCGGGACAAGGGTCTCCTATCCGTTCGGATACGGACTGAGCTACACGACCTTCTCATACGGAAGTCCGAAGGTCAGCAAATCTTCCGACGGGAAATACTCCCTGTCGGTGGAAGTCACCAATACCGGAAGCGTTCCCGGCAAAGAAGTTGTTCAGGCCTACTATTCACTTTCATCGAGCTCCGTGGACAGACCCGTCAGGCAGCTCGTATGCTTCGGAAAGACTCCCCTCCTGTCACCCGGAGAGAAAACGACAGTGAGAATGTCCTTCACGGAAAGGGACCTCTCGTATTTCGATGAAGGGACGCACAGCTGGATTCTGGAAAAAGGAAGCTACCAGATATGCATAGGCAGCAATTCGAGGAACATTCTTGAAACCGCCACCATCGAAGAGAAGAATTCAAAAACCCTTGAGAAGGTGAACGCCGTTCTTCTTGAGAAGTGACCTCCAAGGTAGCGGCAATCACCGGGAATCATTGACACGACGGATCTTCTTCCCTCAAGGATGGAGATCCGTTTTTTTGACCCCCGGGATTGATTCCCCGTCATAGGAAAATGCGGCAGGTTCCGAAAGAGTTCAGGGAAAAAAAACACTGACCCGGAAGGAATCATCCTCCCAAGGTCAGTCATTGTTACACGAAAAATGGATCTATGAGGTCTTGATACCGGTATGAGGGTCTCCGTCAGTCCCCCATCCTGAAGTCGCCCACATTGTCAGTCGTGAGGGAAAGTCCCTCGAATGTCGAGACGCATTCCTCCGATTGGGGAGCCTGACTGCTTATGCCGATGTACAGCTTGGCGGGATATTCATTCCGGTAGATACGCACCATCTGCCAGTTGCTTCCGTCGAGCGAGAAATAGCTCGCGATCGCATGGGTGTCACTGCTTATCTTGAAATACACCGACGTCGCGGGATCCACGACATCATGGTTGTTGTCATCGCTGGTGCCTACGGTCCTTACGCTTACGATGCGGTGTTCACCGTGGTCTCCCTGCTCGAAGCAGAGTTTCTGCCACAGGTCCTCATTGGCATAGACGAAGAACGTTCCCGCGTTGTAAAGTCCACCTTCCGAAAGGAATCCGGAAGTCACCTTGGCCGTCATGGTGAAGGGCTTGGTGTTGTCCACCTCAGTCAGCAGGATGGCCGCGTCGTCCTGTGAAATCTTTCCGTCATTGGGATCTTTGAAATAATCCGCATTCGGAAGGGCACGGAAAGTGATGACGCCGTCAGCTTCTGAGACTCTGGTTTCCGCACCGTTGATGGATTTCGTGAAATGAATGCCGCTCAGGGTGACATCGCAATCGGACAGAGCGCTGACACTCTGATGCCGGGAAGGTTTGTTTCCGGAGCATGCGGCCAACGCCAAAAGCGCAGTAAAAACAATAAATAACTTTTTCATAAAGGTTTACAATTTCAGCGACGCAAAGGTAAGCATTGGTCCTCTTATTTCCTATCTTTCAGACAAAGAAAGAGGCAATGGACATCACTGAAGCGGACCACAATCCCGGTAAGGGAAAATGGAGAGGAATGTCACCTATTCCAGAACGCACCGGACGGAGAATCCGACAGCACGGCAACAATCTTCGGCCGTGAACACCATGATATCATCAAAGTACCGCTCAAGGGACAACCCGAAGGCCATGCTTAAAGCTTCGGGGTCACTTTTGTCCAGATCGGGTGTAGATGTCCAGAGGACACTCTTTCTGCCGATGTTCCACAGCCGTCCGTCGTCATCGGCCTTGAACCCCGTAAGTGCGAACCATATGGGATCGGCATCTCCGAAAATGCCCGTGAAATTGCGGCCAAGGTTTTCTTTGTCGAGATCGAGCGTCATAAGATACTTTCCGTAAACCTTGTACCAGAAGCCCCCGGAAATGATTCTCCCGCCTTCTCTCCAAAGAGAATGGAGCGATAAATAAAGCGATCCCCGACAATCCTTGCGGATGCCGGGGATTCGTTTTTTCCGTCGGAACGTGGGGAAAGTCCACACTCCGTATGTAATGGGATATTACATCATCGAAATGAGGAAATTCTCGTAACCGAGTTTCTCGATGAGATAAAGGTACTGAGCCTCCCATGCCATGTGCTCGGTCTCACCGTCGATCCATTTCTGGATGAGCTTCTGGGTGGGATAGTCGTCGGCGAAAGCCTGGGCGAGTTCACTGAGTTCCTTCACTGCGTCGGGAGCGAAATCGGTTTCGATCTGCTGCTTGGGATCATCGTAGAAGGGGAATTCCATGGTCTTCATCAGTTCCTGGAGTTCAGCGGGTTTGCAACCCAGTTGGACAAGGCGGTTGAGGACCTCTTCGGCCTCTTCCCATTCCTCTTCAGCTTCCTCTTTCCATTTGTCGGCGAGTTTGTTCCAACCCTGGAGACGGTCATAAGCCGAGAATGCGAAATGCTGTTTGCTGTTTCCGAACCAAGCGGCGCCGTACATGGCGAATTTCTTCAATGCTTCTTCTTTAGTCATGATTAATTGAATTTTTAAAGATTTGTATCTATGATGATTATGCTTTGCTGAACTTTGCCTTTCCCTGACGGCAGCGGGGGCACTTCCAGTCTTCGGGAAGATCCTCGAACGCGACGCCGTCATGCTCGGCGGGATCATAGACATAGCCGCAGATGCTGCAGACGTATTTTCCGGAAGCCTTTTTCTCCGAGAAGTCAACCTCGGCCAGAACGGTGGGAACGGGATTGTCAAGATCCATCACACGTTTGGCTTCAAGATTCTCGTAACCCTGGGGAGTGTGGGTTCCCATATAGACGGTGGGATGGTTCCTCACGAACTCACGGACCCTGTCCATAGTCTCCCTTGCGGCGGGAAGGTCATCATACACTACCGAGAGCTTGTTCTCGTAAAGGGCCTCGTCGACATATGTGATGTCAGCCTCGAACATGTAGAAAAGTCCATCGCTTTCGGCGACGATGAGGCTGTTGCCCTTCGTGTGGCCTTTGGCCTTAATGAATGTCACTCCCTCGCAGATCTTCTGTGATTCCGGGAAATTGTAATACGGCCCGTCGGTATAAGTCACCGGAACGAGATTGGGAATGTCCTTGAGCTCAGCGGCATCGGTTTCATCGGCTCCGACGTAGATCTTCGCGTTCGGGAATGAACGGAGTTCTCCCGAATGGTCCGAGTGCCTATGG
Source organism: Bacteroidales bacterium (assembly GCA_017469845.1). Taxonomy (GTDB): domain Bacteria; phylum Bacteroidota; class Bacteroidia; order Bacteroidales; family UBA932; genus Cryptobacteroides. The sequence continues at coordinate 9,435 of JAFUFP010000075.1, forward strand.
GTGAGAAGAATCTTCGTCACCTGCTCGGGTTTGTATCCGAGGGCGGAGAAAGCCTCCATGTAGGAACAGATGTCCTTTCCGGTATATACCACGGACTTCTCGTCAGGTGCTTCTTCCGGAGTCCCGGCGGGAAGACCGGTGTCAACGAGGATGACCTCCTTTCCGGTATCGATTATGTAGTTCTGAAGGCTTCCGCGGTAGCGGATATCGGGATCGTAGTTCCCTACCCCGTCTTCACCGCCGAAGGCGAAAGGCTGGGTATAGAACCCGTCAGTTCTGAATTTGACTGCTTTGATTATCATATATGAAATTATTCGGTGATTACCGTGAACTTTTCCTTCTTGCGCTTGCAGCGGGGGCATCTCCAAGAATCGGGAAGCTCCTCAAAAGGGGTACCGGCGGGAATTCCTCCCTTGGGATCCCCCTTCTCGGGATCATAGACGTACTTGCAAGGACATTTGTACTTCGCCATAGGTACTCTTATTTGGCGGGTTCCCACTTGCAGCGGACGGGAGAAACTATCGCTCCTTCCTTCTTGAGCTCGGCGAAAGCCTTGTAGACTTCCTTGCGGTCGGCACCGAGGGCCTTGGTCACATCACCTGCGGATACGGGTTTGCCTGCTTCACGCATGGCTTTGAGCACTTGTTCTTTCATGATAAGCGGAATTTAGAATTTTACGGTTTCAACGGGTTCCATCATCTTGAAGAAGGTGGCGGTGGCGTCCGAAAGATAGTACATCACACCGTTTTCTCCGTTCTCTCCGAGAGCGGGTTTGAGGACAGGCATCTTTTCGATGAGGGCTTTCTGCGTTTCGGGACGGCTGTCTTCCGTGAGCTTGCACTCGATTCGGAGGGTCTGGCCCTTGAATGCGCAGATTTCAGCCTTGGGATTGGCCGCGATCTGGAGAGTGGCGTTGGTTTTCCCGAAGGCCATTATGTAGATCTTTCCTTCAAAAATCATCATCGCTCCGTAGGGGCGTACACGAGGCTGGTCGCCTTCGACGGTGGCGAGATAGAAAGTTCCCGCGTTCTGCAGGAATTCGAATACTTTGTTTACTGCTTCCATGACGTTATCGTTATCGTTATTGTTTCAGTGTTCCGCAAAGATACGGATAAGAGGTGGATTAATGATTATCCGCAACAAAACACAACTTGTCTCAAACAAAACAAATTCCCCATTTTTGTGTATTTTTGCCGAAAAATATTATTCCATGTACAACCTCGAGGAAGCTTGGCTCAAGATGCACGGCAATCCGCCCTATGAAGGATGGGACGGAAAAATCATCTGCAACGACACCGACGCCGAAACGACATTCCGCGCCAACAGGACCCAAGGGTTCATTTCGGCATACACATTCACGCTTGTCCTGAACGGGTGGCTCAGCATCCGGTACCTGGGAGACGAGATCACCCTCGTTCCCGGTGACCTGTACATCTACCTCCCGGGACTTCCGGTGTCGATCATCTCTTCGTCCGAGGATTACAGGGGAATATGCCTTCTGGCCGATGAGCAGTTGAGCATCGAGATCGGTTCGGAGACGGATTTCGTGCGCATCGTTTTCCGGCCGGTCGTGGATCTGCATGAGCCGAAGCTCCATCTCCCTCTCTTGAACGCATCCTCCATCCTTTCCGTCATGGAGAAAATCCGTGATTACTGCATCTCAACGAACAAATGCAAGGAAGAGATCGTCAAGCACCTGTATACGGTTTTCCTGTATGAACTGAAGAACTTCGAGGACATTTCCGAGGATGAAGCGGAGAAAAGCGCAAGGATGAAGGACCTGTACATAGCTTTTTTGAAACTTCTCCCGGTCAACTTCGCCCTTCATCACGACATACCCTTCTATGCCGGGGAATTGGGCATCACTCCTATCTATCTTTCGAGGGTGGTCAAGAAAATGTCCGGAAGAACGGTAGTCGACCACATAAACCTTCTTCTTGTCAGTGAAGCGAAATCACTTCTGCGGTCAACAAGAATGGACGCCGAGCAGATTGCGGGAGCGCTGCATTTCGCGGACGTGCCCTCATTCAGCAAGTTCTTTTCCCGTATGACGGGAGTGAGTCCCCGCCAATTCAGGAAAGAGCCCTTTTAGCATTCCGGTTCAGGAGTTTGTCTCACCGGAGAATATGTGACAAAAAGGCCCCGAAAAATACCGGAGCCATTTTTTCATGAAGAAAGCATCAATCAATTCTTTCCGTCATAGTTTATGAAATTGTTCCAACCGGTTGCCGATCTGTAAGCGTTCACACTCGCCATCGGTACGGTCACAGGGACCGCATAATCAATTCCGTCAAAGGTGTTTGCCGGGCATGAAGGAGGAGTGGCGGTCTTGCATGAGATGGACTCGACCCCCTCGCAACCTGCGAAGCCGTAGGCGCCTATCGACTGGAGCGAGCTGTCTATGCTCAAGGACAGGGACACTTCCTCCCCCGAAATGAGATACGACAAACTGACGGAGCAGTTTCTCTCCCTCGTCGAAAACAATTACAGGGAGCACCGCTCGCTGGATTACTACGCCTCCGCCCTCGACAGGAATCCCAAATACCTTTCACGCCACATAAAAGACCAAACCGGCATCAACGCCACGGACTGGATCGACAAGTGCGTCATCCTCGACGCCCAGGCCAGGCTTCTGTCCTCGGACATCCCTGTCCGGGAGATCAGCGAAAACCTCGGTTTCCCGTCACAGTCTTTTTTCGGGAAATATTTCAAAAGGGTGACCGGTCTTTCCCCTTCAAAATTCAGGGGAAGAGAGGCGGGAGTGTGAATTCCGCTCCTTTGGAGTGGCAGAGCATGTGAAACGGCGATATTTTTCGTAATTTTGGCCATCCGGTCTTCCCCGCTTGCAACGGAAGCCGGAAGAAAGAAGTAGAACTGATGGGTAAAGCCCTTTTCCCCGAAATTATGGGTACGGATAAATCTTTCACAATCAGGCCAGCAAGGCCCGATGAGGCCGGCAAAGTCCTCGAACTCATAAAAAGGCTCGCCGTTTACGAAAAATGCGAGAATGACGTCATAACCGACGAGAAGACCCTGCATGATTCACTGTTCGTGAAGAAAGACGCGGAAGTGGTCTTCGGAGAGGAAGACGGGGTTGTGGTGGGGTTCGCCCTCTTCTTCCACAACTTCTCCACCTTCGTCGGAAGAAAAGGCATGTACCTTGAGGATCTTTTCGTCATTCCCGAAAAGAGAGGACTGGGATACGGCAAGGCTCTCCTTAGGTACGTAGCCCGCCAGGCCGTCGAAAGGGACTGCGGAAGGATGGAGTGGATCTGCCTTGACTGGAACGCCCCCGCCCTCAAGGTGTACCGTTCGATCGGTGCCCATCCCCTATCGGAATGGACCGTCCAGCGTCTGGACGAAGATGCCTTGAAGGAATTCGCGAAGGGTTAAGGGGAAGGATATCCTCCCGGATAGACTGCTTCATTCGGCAATTTCTGCGATAGAAAATAACCGCATCCCGATTCTCAAGTCTTTGTGGGATGCGGTTTTATCATTCTCCTTGGTCGGAGCGTTTGTGAGCAATGCCCCCGGAGATGAGCGTCAGAGTTTCCGGCGGCCCTCCTGACGGGCGTTGTAGAGCTGCTGACGCCTTTCCTCCATCTTACGGATGACATCCTGGACATCGTAATCGTCCTGCATATTCTCAGTCGCCTCTTGGATTTTCGTCATATAACCGTTGAACTTGTCAAGGTCCCCGTCGTCCAGTTTCATCATCAGTTTGCACTGCTCGAAATAGAGTTTCAGCGCCCTTATGAAAGACTCGCAGAGGAACTGATAGGTCGACGAGTCGAAATTCGCCAGGGCGTCGTAATCTTCGATCGCAGTCTCGGCATAGCCCAGGAAGTCGTCAACGACCTCCTCCCTGAATCTCGCCCTGTTGTCATAGAAGGATGAGACGTTCTGGACAAAGAGGATGTTTCCGATGGTGCTGATGGTTTCGATGTTGGAGCGGAATATGTTCTCGGTGGTGGTGCTGTATTCGAAAACCGGATAGCTCGACATGAGTTCGGCCCAGCTGCCGGGGAACTTTTCCGGATTGGCGACGATGTCCACCTGTTTGGTGAAAAACGCATTGATGTTGTCTTCGCAACCCTCCATCGCGGTGAGGCTTTCCTTCATGTCGTAAAGAAGCATGAGCGCCATTTCCCGGCGGGAGGAATTCAGCTTTTTGCGGTCAACGATGGCGGTTGTTCCGAACGTGAGGATGATGGACACCGTCGTGGCGGCCAGCGTCATCACAAAATTCTTCAGCGTCGATCGGCTTATGAGGGGCTTTTTCATTTTCTTTCCATTGTATCTTCAGATGCCGAATATAGCAAATATTTTATTCACAGCGGAAGAAGAGTCCTCTTTCGGTGGCGGTTGACAAGGCGGATAAAGCGCGGATGACCTATTTACGTCAATCCAGGGCTCCAGAACGATATTTTTTTGACGAAAAGCATTACATTTGCGTAAACAACAATTCAAAACCAAGAAATGATGAAAAAGCTTTTGTTCGCACTTTCACTCATCGTGATGACCCTTTGCGGATGCTCTCCCAAAATCGTCGGCGGCGCTTCAGCCGACTCAATTCCGGCATCACACCCCGATTATGCTGTGATATATTTCTACAGGCCCGGCAACTTCGCCGCCACGCCTTACGACGTTCACATCGGTGACGATGTCGTCTACCGCTCTAAGAACAAGACCAAGACCTTCGTAAAAATCGACAAGCCGGGAACATACGAGATCTGGGGAAAGACCGAGTCCAGGGAGTCCCTCACCCTGAAGGTAGAGATGGGAAAGGACTACTACATCAAATCCTTCCTCCATTTCGGTGTGGCCCTTTGGCGTCCTTCACTCGAAGAAGTCGCTCCGGAAGTGGGCAAGGTCGAGTGGAATTCCATCCGATGATTTTCCGGAAGAAATGACCCCAAAGACTCCGGTGAAGCTACATGCCTACCGGAGTCTTCTTTTTTTGAATTTTCCCCATCCTGTTTTTTTCCTCCAGGACCATACACAACTCCGTCATGAAACGAATTCTTCTTTCTCTTGCCGCCGTGACCCTTCTTCTGGGAATCAGCGGCTGCAGCCTCAAGATAACCCGCCCGATGCTCAAGATGGTGGTAAAGGGAAGCAACAAAGTATCTACTGACCCCGCTTACGCCGACTCCCTTGAAAAATCGCTTTCCCTCCCCTACGTCACGGACGGAACGCCTTCTCAGGTTCTGGACATCTACTATGCTCCCGAGGGAATACGCAAGGACGCCGTCCTTATCGACATCCACGGAGGGTTCTACGTTGCGGGAAAACGTGAGAACAACCGCCGCTTCGCATCCGTTTTCCTCCGGGAAGGCTACGACGTGGTTCTTGTGGAATACAGGGTCAATGACGGAGTGACGGACATTTCCGACGAACTGAAGGACTGCGCGGCAGCCCTTGACTTCCTGGCGGGGAACGCCGAAAGGTTGCGTCTCAATTCCGGAAGGATGTTCCTTACCGGCGATTCGGCCGGAGGTCATCTCGCCCTTTATATGGCGGAAGGGGCATCTGACCCAACGGTACCTATCCGTCCCGAAGTCTTCAAGCCCCGGGGAGTGCTTCTGAACTGCCCCGCATATGACTTCGCTTCCTTCGCCTCCGGAAAAGGCTTTTCGAAAGGCGCGCTTTCGTGGTTCATCGGCCCCCGGTACGAAGACAAGGAGTATCTGGATTCGGTATCACCGAGAACTTTTCTCGGAAGTTACCAAGGTCCTCTTTTCATCTCAACTTGCAGGAACGACTTCATCCGTCAGCAGTCGCTTCTTCTGAAGTCCGACTGCGATTCCCCCGGAAGAAAGACCGATTTCATGGACATCGATTCCAAGGAAATGAAGGTCGGTCATGTCCACAACGTCATCTCTCCCCTTCTTGAGGAATCCCGCTCCGTCAACGGGGCGATGATGGAGTTCATGGAAAGGAGCCTTCAGTAGAACAATACCCCTTTCACATTATAGTACAGCCTCTTAGACACAATCTTTCCATTTCTCATCCCGATGCGGACGATGTCGAAATGAATATTTCGACAAATGAAATGAAGATTGTGAAAGGTCTTTTCTTGATGGAATATTTAATTTTGCTTCGGGTAAAAAGGCAAAACTAATTCCAATCATATGAAAAGAAAATCGATCATTCTTTTTGCCGCGCTTTCCCTGGCCGCAGCCGTATCATCATGCGGAGACAAGGGTCAGAGCGCACGCAAAGTTTCAATCGACGAACTCCGTTCGGGGTTCCAGAACCCTCCCAAAGAGTCCCGTGTCCGAGTCTGGTGGCACTGGATGGGAAATGACGTCACCGAGTCCGGAATCAGGGCCGACTTCGACTGGTTCAAAAGAATAGGCATCGCCGGATTCCACCAGTTCAACCTCGGCGGCAGCCAGGGTGACGCGGTTTACATGAGCGACGTCTGGAAAGACAGGCTCTATTTCGCGGCACGTCTAGCCGACTCCCTCGACCTTGAGATGGGAGTCCCCTCCTGCGCCGGATTCAGCGCCACGGCAGGTCCTTGGGTGAAACCCGAGGAGAACATGAAGAAGCTCGTCTGGAGAACGGCTGAAGTGAGCGGCGGTGCCGTCGACATCCAGCTTCCTCCTTCGTTCAAGAAAGTCGGTGCTTTCCAGAACGGTGCCCCCGCAGGCCGCAGCTTCGACGCCAACGCCCCCGAGACCGGCGGTGAAATCGCCGTCCTCGCCGTCAAACTCCCCGAAGGGACAGCTTCTCCCCAGGACGCCAAGCTTACCGCAAGCGGCGGAGACTTCACCCTTTCGATGCTCACCGACAATGACGTCATCAACGGAGCCATCCTCCCTCCCGGAAAAGAAGGCTTCGCATGGATCCAGTATGAATTCCCCCAGCAGGTGACCGTACGTTCGCTGACCGTGGTCGGAGTCGGAGGTGGCGGCGGCTATCCCGGAATGGGAGGCGGAGCCCCTGCGACGAACGCCCTTGAATGCAGCCAGGACGGAAAGACCTGGACGAAGGTATGTGATGTCCGCGGAGGAAGCGCCGCACAAACCACGATGTCCGTTCCCGAGACCACCGCGAAATTCTTCCGTCTCACAGTCCGCAATCCCCAGCCCCGTCCCATGGGCGGCGGAATGGGAATGGGAATGGGCCGTCCCGCTGCGGCTCCCGCTCCCGCAGGCACCAAGATTTCCGAATTCATCGTATGGCCTTCAAGCCGTATCGACCGTGCTGAAGACAAGGCCGGCTTCACAGCAGCCAACAACCTGATGGCTTCAGCCACAAAGACTTCCGCAACGGAAGCCTTCCCTACCCTTTCTGACGTTATTGACATCTCCGACAAGGTTGACGCATCGGGACGTCTGCGCTGGGATGCTCCCGAAGGAAGATGGAGAGTGTACCGTTTCGCCTGGTCCATAACCGGAGAGACCAACCATCCCGCTTCCGACGAGGCCCTCGGTCTTGAAGTCGACAAGATGGATCCCGAAGCGTTCTCACGCTTCATCCACGTGTATCTCGACACCTACCGTGACGCAACGAAGGGATTTCTGGGAAGCAAGGGTATCCAGTACCTTCTGACCGACAGCTTCGAGGCCGACAACGAGAACTGGACCCCCGCCATGCTCGAAAGCTTCAAGAGGCTCCGCGGCTACGACATGCTCTCATGGATGCCTGTCCTCACCGGAGAAATCCTCTGCTCGGCTGACGAAAGCGAGCGCTTCCTCCATGACTGGAGGCAGACTATCGGCGACCTCATCGCCGGAAGCTACGACCTTCTCACCGACATCATCCGCAACGACTACGGCATGGTGGGAGGATACTACGAGTCCCATGAAGGCGGCAGGGCATATGTCGTCGACGGAATGGACGTCAAGCGTACCGCCAGCGTTCCTATGGGCGCCATGTGGGTTGAATCCCCCTGGCTTCCCAAGGGTCCGGACGGAAAGATCAACCGTGTGAACCAGGAGGCCGACCTCAGGGAATCCGCTTCCGTGGCCCATATCTACGGCCAGAACTATGTGGCCGCCGAATCCATGACCACCTGGGGTGACCAGCTCCAGTACCAGTACGCTCCCGAAGACCTCAAGGAGACCGCCGACCAGGAACTCGCAAGCGGAGTAAACCGCTTCTATGTCCACCTTAGCGCTCACCAGGCAAGGGAGACCGTCCCCGGAATCGGAATGGGCGGAATCATCGGACAGTGGTTCAACCGTCATGAGACTTGGGCTGAGATGGCCGGAGCATGGGTTGACTACATTTCCCGCACGAGTTACCTCCTCGCAGCCGGATTGAACGTCGCTGACGTTCTTTACTATTACGGGGAAGACTCCAACGTGACGGCCCAGTTCGGCCGCGGAAGCGGAGTTCCCGCAGGATACCAGTGGGACTACTGCAACCCCACAGCCCTCAAGGACGAGATCCTCGCCACCAAGGACGGAGGCCTCATGGCGAAGACCGGAAAGACGCAGTACCGTCTCCTCTGGATGGACCGCAACGTCGACTACATGTCAACTGACGTCCTGAGGAAGATCGCCTCCCTCGTTAAGGCCGGCGCACAGCTTGGCGGAGTCCGTCCTTCCCACGCCGCTTCACTCAATGACGATCCCGCTGAGTTCGACGCCCTCGTAAAGGACATCTGGGACAGTGGCAGGGCCAATGTCCACGAGTCAACAGACATGCTCGCCGTCCTCAAGGAAATCGGCGTCACTCCCGATGTCAACATCGACAACAGTTTCCGTTATCTGCACCGTGACTGCGGCGAAGCCCAGGTCTACTGGATCAACAAGCCTCTATCCGAGGGCGGAGATGTCACCCTCACCTTCAGAGTCAGCGGAAAGAAGCCTACCGTATGGCATGCAGAGACCGGAAAGATGGAGGAAGTTTCCTACCGTGCAAAGGGTGAACTCACTGAAGTTGATCTTCACCTTGTACCTAACGATGCTGTGTTCGTAGTCTTCTCCGGCAAGGGTGAAGCTTCATTCACCACTCCCGTTCCTTCCCAGAAGGAGATCCTCACCGTAAGCGCTCCCTGGAAGGTCAAGTTCCAGGAAAACAGGGGCGCTCCCGCTGAGGCCACTTTCGATGAGCTCAAATCCCTCTCCGAGTCTGACGTATTCGGCATCAAGTACTTCTCAGGTGTAGCCACCTACTGCAACACCATCAATGCCGGCAAGATCGACGGCCGCGCAGTGATTGACCTTGGCAAGGTGAAGAACATCGCTGAAGTCTATGTGAACGGACAATTCTGCGGAACAGCATGGAAGGCTCCATGGACAGTCGACGTCACCGACGCCCTCAAGGAAGGAGAGAACACCCTTGAAATCAAGGTCGCCGACCTCTGGATCAACCGCCTTGTGGGAGACAACCAGCCGAACGCTCCCGAGCGCATCTGCACAACTCCCGGCGTACAGTCCATCTACCCCGCCGACTATCCTCTCAAGGAAGCCGGTCTTATGGGTCCCGTAAAACTGCTTGAGTGCAAATAGCCTCAACCTTTAACTATTGATGCGAGATGCCGCCCCGAAAGGACGGCATCTCATTCGTTTCTGTCCGCTCTTGAAACGTCGATGGGACCGATCAGCGGAGAAAGGTTCATTCCCTTGTGGCGGGCGGGGATATCCCTGAGAACGGGCCAACGTTCATCGAAGGCGCGCTGATTCTCGCACGTTATGTTGAGCTGGACATTGTCGTACCCTTCGCCCCAATCCCCCGGGAGGTTCTCGGCCATCCTTCGGGCCCGTTTTGTAAGGATGTAGAAGCGGACATCCGAGCGGTAGCGGATTATACGCCACATTTCATCCCGCCACTGATCGGCTTCCTCAAGGAAGGTGTCCGAAGTCATGTTCACGCGGAGAAGATACCCCGCCGGAATTTTGAAGTACCCTTTGCGGTCCCTTTCGAGGGGCTTTGAGAAACTCTTCGTCCTCACTATTTCACCGGACTGCCCCGGAACCCCGTGCGCCCTGTCGAGGGCGAACATATAGCAATTGGCACAGCCCTCGCTGAATTTGCGACAGCCGTGCCATGGATTCCAGGACTTGAGATCTGACATCGGAGAATTACTTCTTGGCGGATTTTCTGACCTGCTCGTGAAAGAAGTAATTTGCGATGACCGGAAGCTCTCCGAAGCCGCTCCGGACCGAATCATCGTCCCTTACGTACTTCATACCCTCTGAAGCGGCGTAATGACGGAGCTCCGCATCAAGCTCTGTCCAATAGGACATGTCCTTTTTCGAATAGATGTTCTGATAAAGGCCATCGAGATCCGGACGGTTTTCATGGATCCAGTCAATGATGACGGGACGGTAGTCTCCTCTCAGATTAAGGTTCTCGAGCCAGACCAGATTGCACTGGTGCTTGGCCCTATCGATGATTGCCTTGACATCTGTGATTCCGGGGAAAATCGGGGAAATGAAACAGGTTGTCTCAATTCCTGCCTCATAAAACTGACGCATGGCCTCGAGCCTTCTTTCGATGCTGACGCCTTTGTCCATTTCCTTCCGGAAATCTTCGTCCAGAGTGTTTATCGACCAGGATACCCTGGCTCCCGGGAAAGTCTTTATAAGGTCAAGGTCCCTGAGGATCAGGTCGCTCTTGGTGGATATGCTTATGCGGCATCCGCTCCCCTTCATCTGCTCCAGAATCGCACGGGTACGCTTGTACTTCGCCTCATGGGGCTGGTAAGGGTCTGTCACGGAGCTCAGGAACAGTTCCTTTCCCCTGTACTTGGACGGATCCTTCACTTCCGGCCAGGTCTTCACGTCGAGGAAGGTTCCCCAGGGCTCGGGATGAAGAGTAAAGCGCTTCATGAAAGAAGCGTAACAGTATTTGCAGGCATGAAGGCAGCCCACGTACGGGTTGACGGCGTAGTCGGAAACGGGAAGATTGGATTTGGAGAGGACGGATTTGACCTCGATTTCTTTTATGACCATTATTGTTTTGATCCTTATTGTCTGAATTTGAAAGAAGGATGGTCCAACCCACGGAAACCTTCGGAAGGCAACTCCGGAGCCCTCCCCCTTTCAGCAGTGCAAAGTTAAGAACCACAAGCGACTTTTGCAATTTGCTTCCCCGAAAGGGTTGAACTAAAGTACATTTGTTCAGTAGAACCGCTTTTTTCCCTCACTCACCTTCACAAAAAAGGGGAAATGCCACTTTTCGGGAATACTTGAAAATTCAGCAAAACCGCCACGAGGACATCTGAAGGGACGTTTTGGAAGGGAAAAGCGCAACCCTTCCGTTTTCAATCCGCCAAGTACTGACACAAAGGTGCTTGCATCAAAGGAAAAGTTTTCTAAATTTGTTTCCGTTAAATAACTTTATGTCTATGAACATACTCATCACTTTGCTTTTCGGAGCCATCGCAGGATGGCTGGCAGGCTTCTTTGTGATCAAAGACAAGGGCGGCCTCCTCTGGAACATCATCATCGGCCTTCTGGGCGGTGTAGTCGGCGGATGGCTTCTCGGCCTTCTGGGAGCTGACGGATCCTTCTGGTCACAGTGGTACGGCCAGATCGTTTGCGCCGTCATCGGAGCCGTGGTTCTTCTTTGGGTCTGGAATCTGATCAAAGGCAAGAAATGACCCCGAACTTTTCACGCGAACAGCCGTCCTCCGAAAGAAGACGGCTGTTTTCGTATAATGTTCCCAAGGCTGTGGCCATCAGTCATGGGATGTATTTCCGGTAAAAAAACAGGAGAAGAGAATCAACACCCCTTCCCGTCAAGGCTGCAGGAAGCGCCGTAACCCTCAGGCATCGGCTCAAGTCCAACATCCTTTGAGTAAAGGGTAACCGTACCGTCTTCCAGAACATAGCACGGGACACCTATGTCTCCTGTTGCCTTCGCCTCGTCGAAAGCGGGATCATGGTCCCGAAGGTCGATGAACTGCTGAAGATTGTGCACATGTTCTCCGATATCGATAACCTCGAAACGGGGATCACCCTTGACCTGCTTTTCAACGTACTCGCAGTACGGGCAGGTCTTCATTACGAACATCTTTATCATATGGCGGCTTAATATTTTGGGGTGACTACTTCACCATCTGAGCTCCCAAGGCGAAGACTTCCTTGCAGTGCTCGGGGAAAACTGTATCGTGACGAACCTTTTTCGACTCGGGGTCGAACATGCTCCATGGCCAGTCGGTCTTGGAGTAGTCCTTGAGCTGGAGAGTGTCTCCGCTGACGAAAGCCTTCGCAGGGCCTACGAAGCGGCTGAGGGTCTGGCGGTAATTCTCCACCAAGGTTCCATACATCCCGTCGGGAGCGTTACTCGTCATAATGAGAAGAACGGGTATCGGATGAAGGTTGCAGCAGGGGGTTTCCCGGTTGTACGTCAGGTTCTGGAAAATCAGCCTCTCGTAAAGAGCCCTGAAGGAAGAAGTCATCTCCGAAAGGTAGTTGGGGGAACCTATGATGAGACCGTCCGCCTCCCTTATCGCATCGAGAACTGGAGTGAGTCCGTCACGGCAGATGCAGCGGCCTTTGTTCCTTTCTTTCTTGCATCCGAAGCAGGAGATGCATCCGGTGTACTTTTCCAGGCGGAAAAGGTCGAATCTTATGATTTCGGCACCTTCGGATTCAGCGCCTTTAGCGGCTTCCGAGATGAGGGTATCGGTATTCCAGCCCTTTCTCGGACCGGCATTCACAACGACTATTTTCTTTCCCATGAGTGGAATGATTGTATTAAAAAATGCGGGCTGAAGACTTTTCCTGTCTCCGGTAAGGGACGGAAAACGCCCCAACGCAAAGATAGAAAAATATCAGCACCCGCAAATGGTATCACCCTTCAGAGAAGAGTCAAACGCCGATTTGGCAACTTATGCCGGGATGAGCCCCACGCTTTTCATCCAGAGGATTTCGTCATGGATAGTCTCACTGTAGGGACGTGTACTGTAGCCCAACTCCTTCTTGGCCTTCGAGGAATCGAAACAGTTGTTTCTCATAAGATTCCAGACGGCGAAAGTCGTCATCTTGGGTTTTCCGCCCATCGGGGAGAATTTTTCCATGAGGAATGCAAGGGAGTATGCCATCCACCCCGGGAGGAAGAAATGCATAGGGGCGCAGCAACTCTCACTGGATATCGCCTTAGCGAACTTCTTGAACGATATGGCCTCGTTGCCGAGGATGTAGCACTCCCCGCTCCTTCCCCTGTCGGCGGCAGCTATGACTCCGCCCGCAAGATCACGGACATCACAGAGGTTGAACGATCCGTCGATGGCGGCTTCCATCTCTCCGTTTATGATCTGGGCCAGGACCTTGGTGGTGTGTCCCACCGCGAAATCCTCCGGTCCGAGGATGCCGGAAGGGAAAACCACGCATGCGTTCAATCCCTCAGCCGCGGCATCAAGGACTGCCTGGGTGACGAGGGCCTTTGACTTGCTGTAGCAGTCACGGAGCCCTTCGGGAGAGAAGTGGTCAACTTCCTTTATCGCCTTTCCTTTGGGGAGTTCGGGAATGCAGCCGGTGGAAGAACAGTAAACCATCTTCAGGAAATTCTTCCGCTTCCTGCACTGGTCCAATATATTGAGGGTGCCTCCGACATTGACGTCGTAGACCTTGGGGTTGTATTCGGGATTGACGGTAACGATGCTGGCTATATGAAGGACGATGAACTCAGTATCGTCCGGAACATCGAAGAACCTTTCAAGGGAAGGGATGTCGGTAAGATTGCCTTCCACGATCTGCGCTTCTTCGGGGACATATTTCATGGCCTTGTCTCCGGGGAGCACAAGCGCCCGGACAGTTTCACCCCTTTCGACCAATTGGCGGCAAACTGTTCCTCCCAGGAATCCTGCCGCACCCGTAACAAGATAGATTCTCTTTTTCATGTCAGATTCATTTTATAGTTCACAATTCCCGAATATTGCCACTTTAATGCCATCAAAAGGCCAATTTTTCCCTATTTATTGTCACATTTTCCCGAAATTTCACTTATTTTGCAAAAAAACTGCAGACATGCCATCAGAAGGGAATACTCTTTTCGGGAACATGCCGGAGGGGAATCTGAGCCTCGAGCGTACGGAGAGGTTCAGCCACTTCGGTGAGGACTTCGTGATCCTCGACAATCCTTCATACACCTACCTTGACCGGAAGCCCTACAAGATGGACAGGGTCGCGGCCATATTCTGCAGCCGGGGCCAGGCGGAAGGGACAGTCAACTTCACCCCCTATTCCTTGAGGCCGGGAGGGATGCTGGTCGTGCTTTCCGGACACATCGTGGAATCTCTTTCCGTGAGTGAAGATTTCTCGGGAACCCACATCTTCATGTCCTCAAAATTCCTACGGAGCCTCGATATCGGCGACAGCTACAAGTTCTACGAAGCCATTGAGCGTAATCCTTACATCCAGTTGGACGATAGGGCCGCTGAATCCATCGGCAACTACTTCAGCATGTGCCACTCCATGCTGGAATACAAGGACGAAAACCCCAACACGGAGGAAGCCCTCCGCCTGCTTACCAAGCTGTTTTTCCTCATGATGGGATGGTTCATCCATAGGGACGCCTTCTCGGAAGAAGTCGAGAGCAGAGGTTCAGACACCGTAGGGCAGTTCCTCTCCCTTGTGAAGCGGAACTACAGAAAGCACAGGGACGTCGCCTTCTATGCAGGGGAGATGAACATGACGGCGAAGTACCTTTCCGCCGTCATAAAGAAAACAAGCGGCCGAGGGCCGCTGGAACTGATCGAAAGTTATGTTATTCTGGACGCAAAGGCGCAGCTCGGGTCCACGACTGACACCATAGAGCAGATCGCCTACAGCCTCAATTTCCCCACGCAATCATTTTTCGGGAGATACTTCAAGCGCTCAACCGGCATGTCCCCTTCCGAATACCGCTCATCGGTAAGGATGCACGGGGAAAACCGCTGAAAAGGCTTTATGACCTTTTTCTGGAGCAGGTCGGCCTCGGTCACGGTGGCCTCCATGGCTTTGCGTATTCCATCAACTCCTTTTGTCAGGTCGAGAATGGTTTCCTTCCCGTTGACGGCAAACGTTATTGATATTGTAGAACCGGGCATGTTTTTTGCTTTTGATTGATTAAACCATAAAAGGCCATGAAAACGTTGCTCATAATGGAAACTTTTTGGAAGATCCTCGGAGATATCCTCGGGATGCTCACCTTTTGGGATGTGTTCCTCTTCGTGATCGTCATTTACCTTATATGGAAAGCATTGGAGTGGGGGTCAACATCCGTCAGGAAGGAGATCAAAAAGGAAACTCATACAAGAAGTTTTTGGAACGATTTCGGAGCCGGCATGTTTTAACCGATCCTTTTCATCAGTTCCTTGAATCTGCCTGCAGAACTTCTCATTTCCATTTTTTCGGGACTCCCTGTCTTAACATTTTCCCAAGGTAATATGATTACATCTTTGGCCTCAAGCCGTTTCTTCGAATGAGGCTGAAGCAGTATTGTCACTTCCGGAGGAAAGTGTCCCCTCCTCCGTATGATACGGGAACTAGACTTCTATTTTCTTGAGAACTTTGGCCGGCACTCCTCCGACAACCGTCATGGGAGGAACGTCTTTTGTCACCACGGCTCCGGCGGCTACGATGGCCCCTTCCCCGACGGTCACGCCCTGAAGAATTGTGACATTGGCACCGAGCCAGACTTTGTCACATATACGTATGGGAGCGAAAGTCATGTCGCCGCGATGGTCCGGATCGAAGGCATGGTTTATCGTGCAGAGGGTGGCGTTATGGCCGATAAGGCAATCTTCCCCTATGAAGATGCCTCCCTGGTCCTGGAACTTGCACCCCATGTTTATGAACGAGCGCTCACCTACCCAGGTATTCTTTCCACAGTCCGTATGAAAGGGAGGGAACATTCCGACAGAAGAGGGAAATTCATGCCCCCAAAGGCGGACAAGAAGGCGGTGGAGTTCCTCCGGTTCATGGTAACTGCCGTTGATTTCGGCGGTAATCCTGAGCGCTTCCTGTGAAAGCGAATGCATGAGAAGGTGGGCTTCCGATCCGTTTTCGACAGGAAGACGATCCCTCATATGGGCTCTGAACTGTTCGATTGTCATGTCTCCGATGTTTGAGGGGGCGAATTTAGCGCTTTTTGTCATATGCGGCAAATAAGCCCACAGCCGTCATCGCCCAAATAAGGTCAGGCCTTGGAAAGAAGATATTCTATGACGGAATCCCAAGTAGGGAACTTTTCGCTTCCGAATTGGATCCATTCCCCGTGGAACTCCTGCGCCCCGTGTTTGTGACGGTCATCGATGAGAAAGTCCCCTATCAGTAAATCCTTCCGGTGCGTAATTATGAGGCGCTTGTGGAAGACGTCGTCCAGGTACTTCGTAACCCACGAGACTTTGTCGGCCCAGGCGGAAGGGTTGTTCCATGGGGCCGTTGAAAGGATGTACACATCGAATTTATCCTTCAGGATGTGGACGGCTTCGATTGCCCCGGGAACGGGATCCATCAGAGAGAAGATGCCGGGAACTTCATCGATGTCTTTGTACGCACGAACAGTTTCCTCATCAAGTTTGGCTATGCCTGAACCGAAATCCACCAGGACATTGTCCATATCAAAGAAAAGGCGTTTTTTCATAACTGCACTCTTAAAATTGACAGATAAGCAATTCCCTATCCGGAAAAAGGACAAGGGAAGGAATCGGGAAAGAAGATTGATTCCGAATGCGAAGTTACTGAAAAAAGGGCATTTTAACAAAGGCCGGAAAGGAGCGTCGGCCTTACCTCACTTCAGGCCGGTAATTGTTCATCGCATACTCCTCGAACGAAGAGCATCCGTATCCCGTAACTTTCGTCATGGCGGCGTTGTAGATGTCTTCCAAAGTGAGGAAACGGTATCGGGCGAGATTCCCGTCAATCCCGACATCGAAACGAAGATCCATCGACTGGGCGTTGTACCCGTCAAGTTTTCCGTGGCAATGGCCGTGTAGCATCACCGCTCCTCTTGGTTTATGCTGCCAGGTGACCATGGGATAATGACACATCACAACCCTCATGTTCTCCCCAAGGAAGGGATAGGCAGAAGGACGGAAGAGCATATTCTTTATCTGGTACACTTCCTTGAAATAGTTCCTGTACGCCCTGACCGATCCGTCATGATTCCCCTCGATGAGGAATTTCATGCCGGGGAGCTTTTCCAGAAGATGACGGGCGTCTTCGCTTTTCAGGAAAGTGAGGTCACCAAGGATATATACCATATCCTTCTTGTTCACCGTGCTACGCCAAAGGTCAAGGAGCCATTCGTCGTGGGCGACTATGTCGAAAGTGTCCGAAAAAGGACGAGCCGGGCTGTGCTTCAGTATGTTCGGATGACCGAAATGCAGATCAGCCGTGAAAAATATCGTGCTCATAGTTTTTTTTCGGCAAACATACTGCCCATTCTGATCACGACCAAATCGTTGAAAGTCTTACAAGGATTTTGAAAAATCGGACCGGATGGTGATTTTTGCCGAAAAAATAAGGTATGAGTTACTCCGGGAACGACACATTCTTCCAGTGGAGAAGGCCTCTCCGCATGGATCCAATTCTTTTGGAAGTTTTGGAGGCGGTCGAGTGCAGGGAAGGATACCGCGGGATATACAAGGTCCGTTGGCACATCCTGAGAACTGATCGGGAACGGGTCGCGGAATTCCTGATGGCGACAGACAAGAACGGTTCCTTCTACGAATTCCATCCCATTCCCCGTGAAGTCTACCTCCAGGCCACCGAGATTCTGAGCAAAGGACTGTCATACGGATTCGCGAGGAGAAAGGTTCTCTCCCTGATAAAGCCGTACATGAATCTTTCCCCTTAGGCGGGAAGGGCGGACAAAAAAGGCCTCCCCTCAAAGAAGGGAGACCGCAATGTCATCGGATCCGAGGCCGCCACGAAAGAGATGAGCCTCCGAGGGTCAATCGAGGAGATCTTTGGCCGCGAGAACGAGGAACATGTAGTGGGAAGAGCCTCCTCCCATCACATACTCAGTCTGCTGCCATAGATACGGAAAATCGAGAAGTTCGGGGAAATCGGGCCTTATTATCGCCGTTCCGGAAATCACCCCGCCGGGGATGTAGGACCAGTCCGCCCTCGTGGTTCCGTAAGCGGTGGTCGCCGAAATGGCGCCAACTCCTGAAGCGAAGGAAGCGGTGTTGCTTCCCGGATGGCAACCCAGAACGAAGTTCAGCGAATTGAATACGGGCTCCCCGTCGAAGATATCCGGATATGACTTTACAAGGAAGTAATGCTGGTATCCGAAACGCTGGACATCCCATCCGGCTCCCCAGATAGAAGGGCTGTAGGGAACTCCGTAGGGATTCTGACGGACGGTCTCATCAAGTCGGCTCTTATACTGGGAGAGAGCATTCCGGAATGCCGCGGCGAAAGCTTTTTCACGGCGGTTTCCGCTCTCTTCCCACATTTTGGCTATTGAGCTCAAGTACCATCCGGACCGGTCAACTGAACGGAGCACTTCCGCTTCATGTGAAAGGATGAAATTCTTGAAGTCGGGATCTGTCGTCGTGAGGTATAGTTCAGCCGCGGCATGAAGGGCCGAAGAAGCGTTCTTCGGATCGGAGGAGTGCTGACGGAAAAGGGTCTCTGCCATATGAAGGCATGAAGCGGCCAATGTGTCGTTGAAAGAGCGGAGCACCCTTGCCGTGCCGGCCATCGAGGCGGCTGTCTCAAGATCCCTTCCCGGATTGTCCTCCGTGTAGATCCACCTGTCGTCGGAATTCCCTTTAACTCCGTCGGTCTGCGCAGCGGCATCCCCCAAAATCACGTACTGACGGAGGTGGCTGCAGATTATTCCCCTATAGGGACGGCCCAGGGCCTTGTAGGCCGACACAACGGAAAGGGCTCCGTTCTCTATCTGCTGGAGGATATCGTTCCGCCCGTCGGACTGGTGGATTTCGGTGACATGGCGATGCTGGTCAATGGCGGTGACGTCGATTTCGGGAGCGAACTGCTCGTAGGCCATGGAGAGGATATAGGATTCCCCGCTCTGGGATTCGACCCGAAGGTCAAGATCCCCCGCATCGTGCCATCCTCCGACGGCAACGCCGGGAACCTTCTCCCCTTCCTTATACGGGGAAAGGCCGGGAAGCTGGTCGTATCCGTCGAAGCCGTTACGGTTCGCCGCCATAAGGGCGTCATCCATATGGCATGCGTCATGCCAGACCCTGTACTTTTCGTTCACCCTCATGTGGCACATCTGGTTCGGGAGGAAATACTCCACAACCGGCTGCCATACTCCCCTGTCATATATGTCGGTACCGATACGGAATATCGACGAAGATGAATCCTTGTATCTGATCTGATAGAGTCCCGGATCCGTAACAGAAGAGAAATCCACTTCCGCGTAGAGGTAGCGGAGGAACTTTCCCCACTTCTTCGGAGAAACGCTCTTAACCGCCTTAGGCCCGTCGGACTCTATCCTGTAGATTACGGCCTCGGAATCGGTCTCATCGCTCGCGTCAAGTTCCAGAACGGCGACTTTAGGCTGCGAAGGATGATACCCGACCTGCGAAGTCTGTATGACAGGAGAATATTTCCATCCCTTCACGACGGAAGGGGTTATTATCCACTTGACGGCTCCCTTGGTGGCTCCGGCGGGAATTTCGGAGCGGAGGACGAACCAGCCGTTATTGTGATTGAGGCGGCCGTCATAGAGTTTGAGGTCCTCAGTCAGTGTCTCCACCGTGATGCGGGAATAAGGGTCATCGGGGCGGGAAGTGAACTTTCTTCCCACTGCATAAGGAGCGGCTATGATGTCGTCGGCTATGACGGGATTGTATTCCTTGGTGTCTCCGAGGTAGAAATCAAGGTCCATCTCGGACTTCCCATCCTCATGGTAATGCCCCGTATACCTGTAGTTGGGTTCCGTGTATTCAATCGGACCGTTGGGTTGACGGGGATAAACGCCGGAGGCCTCATCCATCATCCAGGGTTTGCCGAAAAGATGACCGGGGAAGAACTCCAGGTTGAAACCGGCCTTCCCGATGAGATAATCCGGAATGGGAGTGTCGAGATCGACTGTGACTTCGATATGGTTTCCCACAGCTCTAGTCGTCACGGTGTAACGGAGATTGGCCTCGGGATAAACCATCGGGTTGAATCCCGTCAGATGCCGGCTCGAGTCCGGATAGACTAGGGTCGCCGTAATCTCATCGGTCCCCAGGGCCCTGGAGAGTTGCCGGGGAACGGGCTGCCACTGTCCCGGAGTCGCTTCGAAGCGGATGTCGCCGTTGGTGGCGATCCTCTGTCCGTTCATAAGGATACTGACACCGCTTTGGTGTCCTTCGGGGTAGAAGTCATAGAAGGCCATGACGTCTACGCCTCCGTTTCTGAAATATCCTTCAGGAGTGAGGCGGAA
>JAFUFP010000013.1 GCA_017469845.1 Bacteroidales bacterium
AGGAAGCATGGTCACGAAGAAAATGACGTCACGGTCATCGTGGCTCACCTGGGCAACGGAATCACCGTCACTCTCCACAAAAACGGTGAAGTCATCGACACCAACAACGGTCTTGGCGGTGATGGACCCTTCACCCAGGAAAGGGCCGGTACATGCCCCGCCTTCCCTCTCATAGAGATGTGTTTCAGTGGCAAATACTCCGAGTCTGACATCAAAAAGAAGATCCTTGGAGGAGGCGGAGCCGTAGCTTATTTCGGCACGAACGACATGGAGGAGCTTTCACGCAGAGCGGCCGAAGGTGAGGAAGACTGCCAGGTATTCCTGAAGGCCTTCTGCCTTAACGTCGCCAAATACATCGCGGGCATTTCCGCCACGGTGGGGGGCAAGGTCGACGCTATCCTCCTGACCGGAAACAACGCTTTCATTCCCGACATCTGTTCCGGTATCGCGGAAAGGGTCTCCTTCATCGCCCCGGTTGAAGTGTTCGCCGGAGAGCATGCCCTCGCAAGCCTCGCCGAAAACGGATACAACATTCTGTCAGGGTCGGTCAAGGTCCACAAGTACGACAAGAACGCAATAGTTCCCGACGGGGAATAGCGCACACCGAAGGAAATCTTCAGTATTTGCTTATGGGGAGAATGACAATACGAAGAGTCCTTCTCCCTAAAATTCTATCTTATACCCAAATAGACAAATCATATTTCATTACCGCAAAAATAACTCCGACCTTCCGGTAACCATCGAACAGATTCCGAAACTGCAAAAGGGAAAAAGGGAAAAGCCGCCACCATCCATATGCCGATAGGCATACAAAATGGCAGCGGCTTTACATTTGACTCTCGCTTTGAGAAAGCCCAGGTTTCTCAGAAATCTATCTCCATTCCCTTGTAGAAATCAAGTATCCTCGTCTGGAACAGGTTCTCATACTGCGCTTGCACGAAATCCGACTGGGCTTTCATGTAATTGTTCTTCGACTCATTGAACTCCGTTATGTTGGCCTTGCCGTTTTCATACTTCGCGCTCACAAGCTCAAAGGCCTGACGGGAACTTTCCAGCACCTGGGAGCTGCTGAAATACTTCTCCTGTGAAGCGAGGGCATTGTAGTAAGCCTGCTGTATCTCCTTGAAAAGGGACTTCTTAGTATTCTCCAACTGAAGTTCCTGCGTCCTGTAATTGAGATTTGCGGTGCGGATATTGTTCCGGTTCTGGAAACGGCTGAATATCGGCACGCTGAGGGAAAGCCCCAGGAACTGGCTGAAATTGTTCTTTATCTGCGAAGAGAAGGAACTGGAAGGCATCTTGGAAGAGGTGTAATAATTGGTTCCTACCCCACCGCTGAGAGCGATTGTGGGCAACACCCCGTTCTTGGCCATGTTTATCCTGGTGGATGCCACTTCCAGACGTGTTTCTTCGGCCTTTATCGCAGGCTTTGCCTGAACAGCGTCCGCATAAATGCTCTCCGCGCTCTCAAGAAGTCTCGGTTCCATTGAAGAAGGGGACGGTCTCACTATCATGAACCCTTCCGGAGACGGAAGTTCCAGAAGCTGCGCCAAATCAAGAAGAGAAAGCTTGAGATTGTTGTTGGCTTGGGTCTTCTGCAGTTTGGATTGCGCGAGTGAAGCTTTCTGCTGGGCCACCTCCGCAGCGCTGACCTTGCCGTTCTTCAGCATCTCCTCGAGTCTTACGACCTGAAGCGAATCTATCTCTATCTGTGATGTCGCCACATCAAGAATCTCCATATTGTAGAGAATCTGGACATATGCCTGGGCTACAGATACACGAATGTCATCCTTGGCTTTCTCCAGATCCCGTGTGGCAGCTTCGAGATTGAGCTTGCCCATAAGGATATTGTTCTTGATGGAGAAGCCCTGGAATACCGGTACGTCAACTCCAAGGTTGAAGCCGGTGCTCGTGGTGTTTGTATTGGCGTAGGTGTTGTCGGCGGTCAGTCCCCTACCGAAAGAGAAGTTCTGCGATACGCCCGAACTCACACCGGGGAGACGGCTGTTCTCAGCTGTATTGAGCTCAATCTCGCTTTGTTGGACACTGATCTGGCGCTGTTGGATCGTGATGTTATGCTCAAGGGCGTAACGGATACATTCCCTGAGGGTCCAAGGGGTCTGAGCATCCACGGACGGGACGGAAAGAAGGATTCCGGCAAGAGCGGAAACCGTCATTTTGCTGAAAAGTCTCATAACGATACCCTTATTCGATTATCTGGTTTCCGCGGACACGATCATTTTCCGTCAGCCCGCTCTTCACTTCGATGTTCACACCGTCACTTAGTCCGGTCACGATGGTCTTCTTCGTGTACTCCTTGCCATTGACAAGCATGACATAGGTGGAATCACCCTCAAACACCACGGCGCTTTCCGGGACGGTGAGAACCCCTTCCACCTTCTGAAGGACGATTTCGGCATTGGCACTGTAACCGGAACGGATCATGGCGTCCGAAGGAACGGCCACGGCCGCCTTTATCTCGAACTGGTTGGCTCCGTTGCTTTGAGTCGCTTTCGGAGAAATGTACTCCAGGGTAGCGTCGAAAGAGTAGTCCTGCAATGCCCCGATCTTGATGACGACGGGCATGCCTTCGGTCAGCCTACCGACTTCGGTTTCGTCGACGTTGCCGTCGAAAATCAGATCATTCATGTTCGCCACGGTCGCGATCGTGGTTCCGTCATTGAACGTGTTGCTCAGGATGACCGAGTTTCCCACCTTCACCGGCACATCGAGGATGAGGCCCGATATGGTTGAGCGGATGAGAGTGGAGCTGGAAGAGGCGTTCCTCTTGGAGACTCCGTCCCTTACGACCTCAAGGGACTCTTCGGCTGCGGCATACTCTTCCTTCGCCTGGGCAAGAGCCTGGCGGATCTGGTCATACTCATCGGCACTGACGAGCTGTTTGTCATAAAGGGCTTTTTCCCTGTCGTAGTTGGTCTGCGCCTGCTTGAGATTGAGTTCGGCAAGCCTGAGACGGCTCTGGGCGGAACTGAGCGAACTCATCTCGGGAATGACCTTCACTTTGGCTATGACTTCACCTTCAGTGACCTGCTGTCCGGCTTCCTTGTAGATCTCGGAAATGATTCCGCTGATCTGAGGTTTGACGTTGACCTCATTGCGGGGAATGATCTTACCGGTGACGACCGCTGTCCTCTGGACATCTTTCACGGAAGGGGCAAGCACTTCGTAATGCACCTCCTTAGGTTTGGATCTGCGGTACAGATAGACGAAAGTCCCGAGGAAGAGTATCGCCAGAAGGGATACTACGATGATGGTTTTCAACTTTTTCATATGACGTATTTCTGTTTTCTTTTTATTTGGAGATCATTATTCTTCGCGCATTGCGTCAACGGGTTTTATGTCCATCGCCCTTATGGCTGGGGCGAGGCCGGCCAGCAGGCCCAGCACCATCAGTATGATGAGACCCAGAACCGCCGTACCGAAGCTCAGTTGGAAGCCGATCGGAACACCGGCCGATGCACTGGCCACGTTTTCCGCTATCGACAGGGAGCCTACCGCCAGGAGTATTCCCATCATTCCGGACACGATTGTAAGGATGACGCTCTCGAGCATGATCTGCGAGAGGATCATTGACGGAGTAGCACCTATGGCGCGGCGGATACCGATTTCGGTGGTCCTTTCCTTGACCGTAACCATCATGATGTTCGACACCCCGATGGCCGCTGCGAGCAGTGTCCCGAAGCCGACGACCCATATCAGAAGGCTCACACCCTTGAAGAGATTGTCCATGATGCTGAACAATTCCTCAAGATTCACGTTATAAAGAGCTTTGGGGTCATCCGGGGAGAAATAATGCTCCTTGGCAAGTATCGGAGTAGCCTTTGCGAGGATGTCCTTTATCTTGCATCCCGGTTTCGCCACTATGCATATCAGGTCTATGGTCTTGCCCCTGTTGTACAGTCTCTGGAGAACGGTCATCGGTATCGTGACGGACTCGTCGGCGGAGCCGTTTATGCTGACATTCCCGCTGGAGAAGTCGACCCCCACCACCTGGAAATATGTTCCCTGCATCTGGATGAACTTCCCGCATGGGTCTTCTCCATCTTCGAAAAGGTCATTGTACACCCTCTTTCCGATGACACAGACCTTCCTTTCCTGGGCCATGTCGACTGCATTTATGTAACGGCCGTACTTGAGGACTGGCTGCTCTATATTGACATAGTCCGGCGAAACTCCCCTGCCCTGGCAGGAAGATGTCTTTTCTTCATAAGTGGCGGTCCCTCCCCATACGGAAAGGTTACCGGTGACGGTAGCGATTTCGGGAATGTTGCTGCGGAGATGTTCGATGTCGTCCAAGGTTGCCGTCCACGTCCTTCCGCTCTTGAACCCCATATAGGGAACGGATGTCTCCATGGGCACGATGAATCCGGAGTTGGTCGCGAATCCCTGGAGTTCGACCTGTATCATATCCTTAACTCCCTGGCCTCCGCCCATCATGAAAAGGAGCATGAATATTCCCCAGAATACTCCGAAACCGGTCAGAATCGTACGGCTCCTGTTGCGGACAAGGGTCTGGTATATCTCCCGAAAACGGTCGACGTCAAAGTATTTCATCAATCCTTTCATCGTTCGGCCCTCAACGCTTCAATCGGTTTGACTTTGCTGGCTTTCCAAGCGGGGATCATTCCCGCGAGGGTTCCGGCAACTATAAGGAGGATGGTGGCCTTCACCGCGACATCGACTCCGACATACGGATTCACGAACATCGTCACCTGCGCGATTCCGGCATCAATCGGCTTGTCGGACATGGTCACGTCCATGACCTGGTTCGCGACAAGGCCAAGTATCATTCCCAGATAGCCGAAGAAGGCCGTGATGACGACGCTTTCCGTTATGATGAGTTTCATGATGGAGGCGGGCTTCGCCCCGATGGCTTTCCTGATACCGAACTCATGCGTCCTCTCCTTGACCGTTATCAGCATGATGTTCGATATTCCTACAATCCCGCTTATAAGACAAAGAAGGCCCAATATCCAAAGAGCGGTACGGATGATCTTCACCACCTTACCTATCTGACGGCTTGATTGGAGACGGTTCCAAAAATACACTGTTCCCGTATCATCGGGCGCCGTGAAATGATTGTTGTTCACGAACTTCAAATACTTGGCCTCAAAAGCGTCACTCTCCTCTTCGGTTTCCATTCCATGGAAAGAAAACAGAATCCGTGGGATGTCGTTCCCCTTCATATATATCGTACTGAGCGTTGTGAACGGGACGTAAACCGTGGCATAGGACGCTCCCATGCTTTCGTCGGACTTGAAGATTCCGACAACCTTGTAGGAGAATTGGCCCAGTCTGACCCATGTACCGACAAGGGAAGAAACATTATTGCCTTTACCGAGGATAGACTCCGCATCGAGGGAACCGATCACGATCGACTTGCGGTTTTCTTTGATGTCGGTGGAGTTGAGGAACCGGCCGGAAACCATCTCAATCTTGTTGATGTCCTTCAGTACCGGATAGGCACCGGTCATATAGCAGTTCGTATAATAGTCCCCCACGTAAAGGGAGTCGAACTGGGAGAGGGTTGGACTGACGTCGTCGACCATTTCGAAAATGGACTCATCATGCAGGATGTCAACATCCTTGGAATTGAACGAAATGTATCTTCCTTTCTGATATCCGGCGTAAGCCTTGTCGGTATATCCCGAGCTCATCGACATGGAGGTATCCATCATCCCGGTATTGCCCAGAAGCGCATTGAGCACTCCGTTGCCCGCACCCAAAAGAGCGATGAGAAGGAATATTCCCCAGGCTACGGAAAAGCCCGTCAAGGCCGTCCGCAGCTTGTTCTGCCTCAGTGTCGAGAATATTTCATGAAAAGTGTCGCGCATCTCCGGGGATATCCTTTACTTCATGATTCCGTCCGCTCCGAAAGGAGAGGAGTCGTGCCTTATGTTCTGCTCGATTTCCCCGATGACGCCGTCCCTGATGTGGACTATCTTGTTGGTGACATTGGCCACACCGCTTTCGTGGGTCACCACGATGATCGTCATCTTTTCCTCCCTGTTCAGGGTGGAGAGGAGATTCATTATGTCAACGCTGGTCTTGGAGTCCAAAGCTCCGGTCGGTTCGTCAGCGAGGATGATCTTGGGCTTTGTGATGAGAGCCCTGGCTATTGCTACCCTCTGCTTCTGTCCTCCCGACATCTCGTTGGGATAATGGCCTGCCCAATCCTTGAGACCGAGCTTGTCCAGATAATCCATCGCCATTTCGTGACGTCGGCGTCTGGGTACTCCCTGATAGAAAAGAGGGAGTTCGACATTCTCGACCGCTGTTTTGAATCCGATCAGATTGTAGGACTGGAAAATGAATCCGATCATCCGGTTGCGGTAATCGGCGGCCTGGGTCTCCGAAAGGTCCTTGATTAGGGTACCTCCGAGGTAATAATTCCCCGAATCGTACGTATCAAGAATACCCAAAATATTGAGAAGAGTGGATTTGCCGGATCCCGACGCTCCCATGATGGAAACGAACTCCCCTTCTTCGATGGAAAGGTTCACGCCTTTCAGCACATGGAGCGGCTGGCCGTTATCGTATGTCTTGTTGATGTCTTCGAGTTGAATCAGCATATGTCAATAGCATTCAGTTCGCATAGATGTCCTCTCCGGGACACGGCAAATACATAACAATTCCCTTGCCAAACAATCGGCTTTACCTCTGATACGAGTCAGCGTTGTAATTGGCCTTGAGATCCTCATAGAATGCGGCCACTGTAGTGCGCACATAAGGTCTCAGGAAGAAGTATCCGATTCCCATCGTGAAAAGGCAAAGGAACCACCAGCCCGCGAAACTCAGATACAGGAAGAAAAGGTCCATCTTGTGACCCCTCATCATATCGGAAGAAAGCCGGAGAGTGTCTTCAGCGGAAAGGTCGGGATTGTCTTCTATAAGGAAAGGGACCATTTCATAAGAGAGGGACTTGATGATTCCGGGGATGATCAGAAGCAATGTGAACAGGAAGACATACACCCAGCGAAGGACTCCTGTCCCCACCTTATGAAGATAGTTCTCGAAAGAAGAGGAGAAGAGATTATCCACCAGAAGGGCGTCGCCCTGGAGAAGTTTGCGGAACGACGTTATGAATCCGAACTCTATCGGAAGTGCCAGGAAAAAGTACCCTATGCCGGGAGCCGCGCTCGTGCATCCCAGAACGAAGAACACCAATACGGAAACGATTGCGGCGCTGCCCCAATTTCCGCGGAGAGCCTCTTTGGCCTCGTTTTTCAATGTAGATATCGATTTCATGATTCTGTGCCCCTTGAGGGGTGATTTATGCGTCACTATTTGTATTGTTATGGTGTATTAGTTTATTAATACACTGCAAAGATAGTAAGGTTTTGTTCAATTGCAATAGGAAATGCGAAAAAAGTGAAATTTTCTTTCTTTTCCTGGACTTGAGGACATATAGCGGCTTTTTGTTTATATTTGCCGCAATCGCTTCAATGTCACCCGCCATGAAAAAGAAATTCCCCATAATCTCGCTGATAGTCATTCTGGTCGCAGCCGCACTCATACTGTACGAACCGGGCATAAGACAGTCCCTTTCCCCTTCCGAAGAAACTGCCGGGAAAGATTCCGGAATCAGTGAACTGTTCGGAAAGAACGTGAAGGCCTCCACTGTCGGAGCCATTTCCCCGAATGAGGAATTCATCAAAGGGATGGACAGTTTCGTAACTTTCTCATATGAAGAAAACAAGGACAGCGGAGTCAGCCTCCGTTTCTCTTCTGCCGAAAAGTCCTTCACGGCCGTCTGTCTCAATTTCAACGGCAGCACCCACGTAGCTGTTGAAGAAGAGGGAGGTAACAGAAGCCTGGTATTTTCAGAAGGAAGGCTGCAGATGCCTTCAAAGGCAGGTTTCGATTACCCGAGGGTCGGCTTTTCCGACTCGGAAAAACCCGCAACCAGCTACATGATCGGGATCCATGACTTCACGGATGACGGATACCCTGAGTTCCTCATCGCTGTCAAGGACGGAAGCGAAGGTATCGCCTTCTTCGTATTGGAATACACCCTCGGGGCATGGAAGCCCATCGGGGAGATTGTCTCCCAAGGAAAAGGGCTCGGCGGAGGAAGGATTTTCCGGCAAGCTTTCACACTGAAGAACGGGGGCGGTACTCTTTTCACATGGACTTGTCATGGCCACAGCTTCGACTATCTGAGCAGTGACCCTTCAATACAGGAGACGGACCTTTTTTAGGCCCGCCTCTTCGTTTTTGTCCCGGAGGGAACGATTCCAAAAGAATTCTCCCCTATAGATATACCTTTATTATTACGGGGAAATGATCCGAAAGGGTCTTCGCTATGTTTTTCTGGAAGCTGATTTCCTCAGGGAAATCGAATCTTTTTTCCCCTTGCGAAGAACCGAGCTCTATCGGAGCACGGTAAGTCTCCGTGAAGACTCCGTAATTGAGCACCCGGATGGAAGGGCTGACGAAGATATGGTCAATCCTGCTGGATGAGAACAGATTCGGATCGAAAGAGTTCACCGTTCCGTTTGGAGCGTAACGCTGCTCAGCCTTTTCATAAGAATCACTCAGCACTCCTGACGAAGTGAATGTCGGGAAGATGTCATTGGTCTGGTCGACATTGAAATCCCCGGTAACGAACACCTTTTCGCCCGACTTTGTGAGTTCCTTTATTTTCGAGACGATCAGTTTGGCGCTCTCAGCCCTGGCGGTTACGCCGACATGATCCATATGAAGGTTGAAGAACCAGATCTTTTTCTTCGTATTCCTGTCCTTAAGGTGCACATAGGTACATATTCTGATGCAGGCGGCATCCCAACCGAGGGCAGGTTTCGAAGGGTCCTCCGAGAGCCAGAACCATCCTTTGTCCAGTAGACGGAACCTCTCACGCTTATAGAAAACCGGCTCGAACTCCCCCGCATCAACCCCGTCATCCCTACCGACACCGACTGCATCATATTCGGGAAGAAGGGAAAGCATGTCGGAAAGCTGATCTTTCAGCACCTCCTGACTGCCGAAGATGTCAGGACTTTCGAAACTGAGGAACGAACAAATCCACGGGCAGCGTGCATCCCAACCGTTTCCCCGGCTGTAATCCCCGTCATTTTCGTAACGTATGTTGAAAGAGGCCACGGTAAGATTCTGGGCGGAGGACAAAAGGCATAAAAGTGACAGGACGACAATCATAGATATCCTGACGGTAACATTCTTTCCGGACATTGTTTCAGAGATTGTTGATTTCACATTCGGCTCGGGCAACGGAGGGACGGGAAGCGAGGCTGAATTCACATCCGCAGTAATTCTGATTGTAGAAGTTCTGTTCGCGGATGATTTCGGAGCGACGCTGCTGAAGACCTCCTTTGCGCCAATTGCGTGGCCACCATTTCACGCCTGGGAAAAGCCCGCATGCCCATTCTCCGGCCATATTGACTTGAGAGAGATCCTTCCAGCGGGAAGAAGCCAAGGTGGTCGCAAGTACATTGTATCCGTTGTTTGAAGCATACTTTGCAGCCCGCATAAGCCGGTACCGGAAACACTGGTAACATCTTTCTCCCCTCTCGGGATCGTTCTCGTGGCCAACCGTAACGGTCCTCCAGTCAGAATGCGAGTATTCGTCTTCAATGAACTCAAGGCCATATTGAGCGCAGTAACGCCTGCATTCTTCCCGTCGGAGTTCATATTCCGATGCGGGAACGATGTTGGAATTGCTGAAGAAAACCGCGGGCGTGAATCCTTCCTTCACCAGCGCCTCTACTATGGCGCCCGAACATGGGGCACAACAGGCGTGGAGAAGAATGCGCGCTTCTTCCCTTGATATAGGCAATTGGGTGATATCCTGTTTATGCATCATTGATGAACGGATTTCTCTTCGGCAAAATTACACTTTTTATGTATCTTTGCCGCCTATACGGACTCCAATTGATTCCCCGATGAGTACAGATTCCTCCCCATCTGACAAAAAAAGAACGCTCGGCGGCTGGCTTGCGCTCAGCCCTCTGATCGTATTTCTGGCTGTATATCTCGTTTCATCGATTATAGCGAAGGACTTTTACAAGGTACCTGTCGCAGCAGCCTTCCTGATTTCATCCCTATATTCCGTCATCATATCGAAGGGAACATTGGAGGAAAGAATCAGCACTTTCTCAAAGGGCGCAGGAAATCCCAACGTCCTTCTGATGATATGGATTTTCGTTCTGGCCGGAGCATTCGCATCAACCGCCAAAGCCATCGGCTCGATCGAAGCCACCGTGAATCTGACTCTCATGATACTCCCCGGGAAACTCATTCTCGCGGGGCTGTTCCTTGCCGCCTGCTTCATTTCGATGTCCATCGGAACTTCAGTCGGAACGATTGTAGCGTTGGTGCCCATCGCAACAGGCATCGCCACCCAAACCGGGCTCTCGACCCCGATGATAACGGCCATAATCGTGGGAGGTGCCTTCTTCGGAGACAATCTTTCATTCATCTCTGACACGACGATTGCCGCGACGAAAAGCCAAGGGTGCACGATGTCGGACAAATTCAAAGCCAATATCTGGATCGCCGGGCCTTCGGCCGTCATTGTCGCCGCAATTTATGTCTTCATGGGTTTAGGAGTTGATTCAGCCCCCGAGATAGGTGAAATCAGCGTCATAAAGCTGATGCCGTACCTTTCCATAATCATTCTCGCGCTTTCGGGAGTGAACGTCCTCGCGGTACTTTTCATCGGCATCGTCATGAACGCCGTGATTGGGTTCTGCAGTGGAGACCTCACATGGATATCCTTTCTCGAATCCACCGGCAGCGGAATCGCCGGAATGGGTGACCTTATCATCGTAACGATGCTGGCAGGAGGCATGCTGGAAATCATCAGGGAAAACGGTGGACTGGATTTCATAATTTCGGGGCTCACCGGAGGAATACGCGGCAAAAGAGGTGCTGAATTCAGTATCGCAGGCCTTGTGAGCCTGTCGAACCTCTGTACCGCCAACAACACCATCGCCATCATCACCACCGGGCAGATTGCGAAAGACATAAGCGGCAAGTTCGGTGTCGATCCCAGGAAATCCGCCAGTATCCTGGACACTTTCTCATGCATAGTCCAGGGAATTATACCCTACGGTGCACAACTGCTCATGGCAAGCGGACTGGCGGGGATTTCATCCGCTTCCATCATAGAATACCTATACTACCCGTTCGTATTGTTCGGAGTTGCGATGATCTCCATTCTCCTGAGATACCCGAAGAAGTATTCCTGATACCCCCGGACAGCCCTTCCGAAAAGGGTCGGAAAGCCATCCGGAAAGCCAAAAACACCATAAGTTGGTATCCGTCAAGATGCGGAATACCAACTTTTCAGTATTGTCGTCCCTCCAAAAAAGCACCAACTTTGCAATCGGAAAGAAAAATACACTGAAGGTTTCTTCGCAAACCGGAAAGTATTGGCCATATAGTTAGAAAGTTTAAGATCCTTTTAATTGTTGTAGACGCTCCTGCGCTGTGAAGCGCGGGAGCGTAATTCTTCCGAAAGAGCGTTTTCTCCTGCCCTTCAGGTGAGTACCATGATAGGATTACGGAGGATAATCCGTATATTTGCGGCACTTTCGGCAATATGAAGAAGGAATCATTCCCCAAACAAGCCAACGTTTTATGACAACAAGAAGTTCAGACAGACACACTTTCTCCGCATCAATGAAACTTGCGGACCTCATAGACATTGACTTCAATCTCCTTGGAGTCTTCTCGAGGATGGGGCTCAGATTCGGTTTCGGAGACGAGACCGTCGAAGAAGCCTGCAGGAAGAATTCCGTGGATCCGGACACGTTCCTGCTCATCTGCGGAGTATACTCCATCGACGGCTACATGCCATCGAAGGAGTCCCTGAAGAAGGTCGACGTCAATGATATCGTGAAGTACCTGCACCAGAGTCACTCATACTACATGAATGTCACGATGAAGACCCTTGCGGACTCCATCGAAAGGATGATGGAGCCTTGCGGAGAAAAGCACAAGGCCATCATCTGGAAGTTCTTCTCCGAATACAAGGAAGAACTCTCCAAGCACTTCCAGTATGAGGAGGATGTCGTATTCCCGTATGTGGGGCGTGTGCTCAATCATACTGAAGAGGAAGGATTCACAATCAATCAGTACGAGGAGAACCACAGCAACGTTGACGAGAAGCTGGGAGATCTGAAGAACATCGTCATGAAATACCTTCCCCAGGAATGCGACGGTCAACAGATCAACAATGTGCTGATGAACCTCTATTCTTTCGAAAACGATCTTGCAAAGCATACCATCATTGAAGACGGAATCCTCGTCCCGGTTGTAAACAGGCTTGAATATCATGAGGAGCAATAGCAAGAAGGCACTGTTCATAATACCCTCAATCATCCTTGCCCGCGGTCTTGAAAGCATCCTCTCGGACATGGGAGAATTCGAGACCCTGGGAATCCTTACGGACCTTTCCCGCAGCAGTGAGACAAGGCTCCGCAACATGGACGCCGACATCATCATAATCGACCCGATTGTGTTCGATTATGAATCCAGGGCGAATATCCGGAGCATCCTCGCCGAGCATTCCAGCGCTGCGGTCATAGCGTTCACCTCTTACCCTTTGAGCGATGAGGCGATGAAACAGTTCGACGATGTGATCGGTCCTTTTGACGAACCCGCGGCCATAATAAAGAAAATGCGGGCAGCACTGGAGCCGAGGCAGGACGCATCGAAGACGGAAGGCGAAGACCTCTCACAGAGGGAAAAGGAGATTCTCGTATGCGTGGCCAAGGGCATGCTCAACAAAGAAATCGCCGACGCTTTCAACATCTCAATTTACACAGTAATAACCCACAGGAAGAACATAACCAGGAAGACCGGCATCAAGACCGTTGCCGGACTTACCGTTTACGCTCTCCTGAATAATCTGATAGATCTCAACGCCTTCGAATAGTGTAGAAGGCACATCCGACATAAGACATGAATTATACAGGAATAATAGTAGGAGCGGCCGTATTTCTCATTATCGGCATCTGCCATCCCATAGTCATCAAGATGGAATATTATTGGGGCAAGAAAAGCTGGTGGGTTCTGTTTCTCGCAGGACTCCTCCTGGCGGTTCTTTCCCTTTTCATAAAAGGCAGCATCGGATCGACAATCCTTGGCGCCGGAGCTTTCTCCTGTTTCTGGGGCATACATGAAATATTCTCGCAGGAGATGAGGGTTCTCCGCGGATGGTTCCCCGAGAATCCCGCCCGCAAGGAATACTACGACAGAAGAAGAAGGGAGCTTCCCGATCTGGAGAAACACCCTTCACACAAAAATCTCAAGAAAAAAACGTCTATCTAAGCGAACAGTGACGCGGCACCGAGCATGGCCGCCTTGTCAAGAAGTGACGAGGCCTGGACATGCACATCCATCCCTTTCTGGCCGTAAACCCTCATCATCGCCGGAAGGAACTTGTCCAGATTCCTGGAGATGTTTCCTCCGAGGATAATGTCATGAGCCCCGAACTTCTCGAGAAGAGGAGCGGTGAATTTGGCCAGACCGGCACCGAACTCGGTGAACACTTCACGTGCAAAGGGGTCAGTATCGAAAGCCAATGCCACCTCCTTGGCTCCGGCAACGACCTTACCCGATAGAGAGGCATATTTTCCGACTATCCAACGGGTGGAAAAGGCGCTGTCCGCGATGTCTTCTCCCCAAGGGAGATTCCACACTTCACCTCCGGGAGGTACGGTATCCCCTTCCCTCACTATCCGGTTATTCTCCACAAAGCCCGAACCAAGACCCGTTCCGAGAGTAAGCACCAGGACTTTCTCAACGCCCTTGGCGGCCCCGTAGCAGCTTTCTCCAAGAGCGAAAGCTCCGGCATCATTCACGTACTTGAACTCAAGTCCCGGGAAATCCAGCAGCCTGGCCTGCAGAATATCCCCAACGACCAGTTCCTTTATCGAAACGAACTTGTGTTCCATGTGGGAAATGCCCCTCTCATAGTCGAACGGACCCGGGAAGGCCATTCCGATCTTTCTTACGGGAAGCCCGGAAGAAGATATGAGTTCCCTCAGATTCTTTGTCCAGGCGGAAAACATTTCTTCCGCGGAGCAGGTATGATCAACAGGGGTCGTAAGCGGTTCACCAACGATGACGCCTTTTTCCAAATCAACGACCGCTGAACTTACGTGGCTTCCGCCCACGTCCACGCCCACGGCATATCGCGAATTCACTTCTGTCATATCGCAAAGAAAATAATTGGTTATCAGCTTCGGGGACTCCGAGGTGATATTCCACACCACGCAGTCCCGTTTGTTGCCGTAAATATATGAATAATTCTCAATCGGACCATCCGAAGCGATACCCTACGATGGAAAAAGTCATTCCGGCATCTTTTCGTTTTCTTCACTTCGTGAAAGCCCGAGAAGCGCCTCATTTGACCTTTTTTGCTTGCATCATTCCAACAAAATCCCTACTACTAGTGACGGCCACGATGACATATAACCACAACTGAGTATTGAAAGGCCGGACAGAACCCCTTAAATTTGCCCGCAAATTTACCGACAAGGGATCAAAGGTCCCGACCAGAAAGCTATTCACCATGATTCTATCAGAACTCCAGACCGGATCGAAGGCCGTAATCGCCAAAGTAAACGGACACGGAAGTTTCCGCAAAAGGCTCATCGAAATGGGCTTCATTGCGGGAAAGACCGTCACGGTCATTCTCAATGCCCCTCTCAAGGATCCTATCGAATACGAAATCCTGGGATACAAACTCTCCCTCCGAAGGGAAGAAGCGTCCATGATTGAAGTCGTCAGCGAAAAGGAAGCCCTTGAACACATCGCCGTCGAGCATGCCCAGGAGAGGCTGGAAAGCGACGAAGAGCAGCTGATCAAACGTGAAATGGGTGAACTCGCCGCGGAGAAGAGTCATGAAATCAGGGTCGCCCTCGTCGGTAATCCGAACTGCGGCAAGACATCGCTTTTCAACATCGCTTCCGGAAGTCACGAGCACGTGGGCAACTACAGCGGAGTCACGGTGGACGCCAAAGAGGGAAGATTCTCCTACGGAGGATACAAGTTCGTCCTGGTGGATCTCCCCGGAACATATTCCCTTTCGGCTTATTCCCCCGAGGAACTTTACGTGAGGAAGAACCTCATCGAGAACGTCCCTGATGTCGTCATCAATGTCGTGGACGCCTCCAATATAGAAAGGAACCTGTATCTCACCACGCAGGTCATCGACATGAACCTCAGGACAGTGATGGCCCTCAACATGTACGATGAACTGGAAGCCAAAGGCGATGAAGTGGACATCAAGCAACTCGGTTGGCTCTTGGGTATTCCGATATGCCCGACCGTCAGCCGTGACGGAAGGGGCGTGAACGAGCTGTTCGACACTGTCATCAAAACCTACACGCAAAGCGATCCCCAGCTCGCGCGCCATATTCACATAAACCACGGTCCCGAACTTGAGAAAAGCATCGACCGCATCAAGCTGCTCATCCAGGAGAACCGGGACATTCGCTCGCACTACTCCACGAGATACCTCTCGATCAAATACCTGGAGAACGACAGCGACATCGAAAAGGTGATCTCAACCCTTCCCAACAAGAATGCCATCGCTTCCGCAAGGAAAGAAGAGCAGGAAAGGATCGAATCCCTTCTTCACACCAACACGGAATCCGCCATCGTTGACGCCAAGTACGCTTTCATCCAGGGAGCCCTATCGGAGACTTACCGCCAGCATGCCGAGAACCGCTCCAAAAGGACGATAACGGACAAGATCGATGCGATCGTCACCAACAAATGGCTCGCATTCCCGATATTCATCGTCCTTCTCTACATAATGTTCAAGGCGACCTTCTCGCTCGGGAACTATCCGATGGAGTGGATAGATTGGCTCGTCGGCAAGTTCGGGGACTTCGTGTCGACGTTCATGGTGGACGGATGGCTCAAGGATTTGGTCGTCAACGGAATAATCGCCGGAGTGGGCAGTGTACTCGTCTTCCTCCCCAATATCCTCATATTGTATTTTTTCATCTCGATAATGGAGGATTCGGGATATATGGCCAGGGCCGCCTTCATTGTTGACAAGCTGATGCACCGGATCGGCCTCCATGGAAAAAGCTTCATACCGATGGTGATGGGATTCGGGTGCAATGTTCCGGCCATCATGGCGACAAGGACAATTGAAAGCAGGAAAAGCCGGCTTATCACCATAGCCATAATCCCGTTCATGTCCTGCGCCGGAAGGCTTCCGATATTCATACTTCTTGCGGGCGCGTTCTTCCCCAAACATGCGGCTTTGGCACTTCTCGGAATATATGTTCTCGGAGTGGTCCTCGCCATATTGTCGGCTCTGGTTTTGAGCAAATTCGTCAAGGACGACGACCTTCCTTTCGTCATGGAGCTTCCTCCTTACAGGGTTCCGACGGCGAAGGCCATATGGAGGCATACCTGGGAAAAGGGACGTCAGTATCTCCAGAAGATGGCGACCACGATTCTCATCTGCTCCATAGTCATATGGTTCCTCGGATACTTCCCCCGCAGCCAGAAGCTCATCGACGCCCAAAACCTTTATGCGGATTCATACAGCGGAATGGTCTCCGGGAATCCCGAAGAGATCGCGGAGAAAGAAGCCCTCGAGCTGCAGATCAACGACCTTTACGAACAGCAGCAATCCGACTCCTACATCGGAAAGCTCGGGCAGGCTGTCGCACCTGTCCTCAACCCTCTCGGATTCACATGGAAGATGGATGTCAGTCTCCTTACCGGAGTGGCCGCGAAGGAACTTGTCGTGAGCACCCTCGGCGTGATGTATTCCCAGGGAGCGAAGATATCCGAAGGGGAAGACCTTTCCGAAGACACCGCGCTGCAGGCGGCGCTCTCCCAAGCGATCCAGTGGCCGGCCGCACTCGCTTTCATGGTCTTCATCCTGCTGTATTTCCCGTGCATAGCGACATTCGTCGCCATCAAGAACGAGACCGGAAAATGGAAGTGGGCCATCGCATGCATCACATACACGATGGTGGTGGCATGGATATGCGCCTTCATCACGTTCAAAATCGGTATGCTGTTCCTTTAGCGATAGCGGGACATCTCAGGCCCGACAAGAATAACATATGACAGTTGCGCCACAGGAACAATCCAATGTTTTCCTGTGGTTTCTTTTTCGCTTCACAAGCAGTATCTTTGTCGTCCCGTAACACAAGAAGAGAAAAGAAGACATGAAAGAGAGAATCGCAAGCCTTGATTACATGAGGGCGTTCGCCTGCCTGATGGTGATACTTACCCACTCGAACGAGCCGTTCTACATGGGCGCCGACGGTATGGTTGACATAGCCTCCCATCACAATCTGGTGTGGATTTCGATATTGGACGGATTCAGCAGGATGGCGACGGTTCCCATCTTTTTCCTAATTTCCTCCTATCTGCTTCTGCCTCTCAAAGTACCCTCCGAAAAGTTCTTCAAACGAAGGTTCGAAAGGGTTGTGGTCCCTTTCCTCGTCTGGCTTGTCATATATATGCTTTTCGAGTATATCCCGAAAGGCAATGTGGGCCGGGGATTCTTCGACATCCTTTTCAACTTCCCGGAATCCGGTGGCCACATGTGGTTCATCTATGCACTCCTGGGCATGTACCTTTTCATGCCGGTGCTTTCCCCCTGGCTTGAGACAGTCTCCAAAAAGGGAGAAGAGGCCTTCCTCGGGATTTGGCTTTTCACTACCCTATTCTCCTATTTCAACCTCTTCAAACCAGAGCTTTACGGAGAATCCTATTGGAACGCCTTCGGGATGTTCTGCAACTTCTCCGGATATATCGGATACATGGTACTCGCTCACTATATCAAAAAGTATGTTGAACCGAAGAACCTTTCCGTTGGAAAAACAGCGGCTGTATGTATCCCTGTCATCATCGCGGGAATCCTGTCGACTGTCGCGATATTCTACTTCAGGGCCCCAGACTGTGTTACAGTCCCTGAAACGGAGCTTCCGTTCATACACACTTCAACCATCATCGCTCTGATGAACGCCGCGACATTCATCCTTATGCTGAAGATAACGAAGGACAGCGGATGGTTCTACAGCCTTGTGAAGGAAATATCGAAACTCAGCTACGGGATGTACCTTGTGCATCTGCTGATCCTGAATTTCTACTGCGGAATATTCTCATCGGTTATGCCGGTTCCGGCATCAATCCTGCTTACCGCATTCTGCACCTACATTACGGCATTCATTTTCACGAAGCTGGTTTCTTTGCTGCCTTTCGGTAAATATATTGTGGGATGATTGGCGATGTGCACCGGTATTCTGCCCGGTCAACCCTTGGCTATGAGGTAGCAAAACACCTTATGAGTCTTCCTATAGAATCACGTAATATGCTGAATGATAGCATAAAGGAGATTCGGCGGTCGTCCGCCGAATTGGTTGTGGCTGAAGATTGGATGCTCCCGTCAGAGATACTCTTCAATCGTATCAGCTACTCCAATCTTTCCCTAATATCTCCTCGACCGAATGAAAAAAAGCCCAAATTGGAGCCAACAATAACAGAAAATCGGCCTCAGAATATCTCTGAAGCCGATTTCGTGCGGTAGGTGAGACTCGAACTCACACACCCCAACGGGCACTACCCCCTCAAAGTAGCGCGTCTACCATTCCGCCACTACCGCGTTTTTGTTTTGGGATTGCAAAGATACGCACAATTTTCTTTTCTCCAAACAAACTGAAGGAAAAATCAACCCCGAAATCAAACTTTTTTCACATTTCCGAGACAAAAAAGACCTCCTGTCGTATCCGATTCCAATGATTTTCAAGTTTTTCTTCCTAACTTTGCAGCGCTATCCACGAGATGGGTAGTGCGGAAGACATCTTCCTCGGGTAGGAAGACCCCGCATTTTCAACAAACATTCAAAAACAGATTCAACAATGGCTGTTAAAATTCGTCTCCAGCGCCACGGTAAGAAGAATTTCGCATTCTTCCACATTGTTGTGGCTGATTCCCGCGCACCGCGTGACGGTCGCTACATCGAGCAGCTCGGCTCCTACAACCCCAACACCAACCCTGCAACCATCATCCTCAACGAGGAGCGTGCTCTTGCTTGGCTCAAGGTAGGTGCCCAGCCCACTCCCACCACACGTCGTATCCTCTCCTATACAGGTGTTCTCCTCCGCAACCATCTTGACGGTGGCGTAGCCAAGGGCGCACTCACCCAGGAGCAGGCTGACCAGAAGTATGATGCCTGGAAGGCTCAGAGGGATGCCAAGATCGAGGCCAAGAAGCAGGGCCTGACAAAGGCTGCCGCTGACAAGGCTAAGGCTGCCGCCGAGGCTGAGGCAAAGGTCAACAAGACCCGCGCAGAGGCTATCGCCGCACGCAAGGCTGAGGCTGAAGAGGCTGCACGCAAGGCCGCCGAAGAGGCTGCCGCCGCTGCTGCTGAGGCAACTGAAACCCCTGAGGCCTAATTGAGAGATGTCTGACGCAGAGTCAAAAGGTCTGCTTCAGATAGCCCAGGTACTGAAATCCAACGGTACCGAAGGGGAAATCGTAATGGGTTTCCGTGACTTCGTACCTGAGGATATCGACTTACAGGAACCGGTGTTCATCTATTTTGATGGACTTCCGGTTCCTTTCTTCATTGAATCATTCGCAAAGAAAGGTTCGTCAAAAGCCATCGTGCGCCTTACCGGCATGAGGAATCTGGAAGACGCAGAAGAGGTCGTCGGACGTCCCGTCTACGGAGAAGACGACATCTACGGGTATGAGGAAGAGGAAAGCCTTGAAGGGCTCGTCGGTTGGACCCTTCTTGACGAGGACGGAACCAAGGCGGGAGAAGTCACCGACTTTGAAGACATTCCCGGAAATCCCTGCATTTACGTGGAGACCGCTTCAGGGCAGGCGATGATTCCTCTGCACGAGGACCTCATTCTCGAAATGGACGAGAAGAAAAGGTATATCCGCATGAGAATTCCGGAAGGACTGGTATAGAGTTCTCCGCCGAAGCCAGTACAATAGAATATTCCCCGGTCAGCGTTCTTCACTTACCGGGGAATTTTGTTTTCTCGCCCGTGAAATCACTTTCACAGGAAAATGCGGGCCTCGGGGCCTTTCCTTATCACTCAGCTGATGCTCCGGGCATATAGTCCTTCTCCGAAGAAGGTGCCGGGGGTACTGCCGTACCTTCAGGAGTCCACGGCTTCCCGACAGTTCCATCAGCGATGTCCCTGTAGAAAACTCCGACCGAAGTTACCATATAAGGCATGAGCCACAGATAGCCGATGCCGAGCGTGAATATACCCAATATCGCCCATCCTATGAAACTGAGTTCAAGATAGAAGACATCGAATTTGTGTCCCTTCATCATGATACGGCTCTTTTTGAGCGTGTCGGTAATGGAAAGATCCGGCTCATCAACCAGGAGATAAGGGACGAGAACATAGGCATAACCCAGGATAATGCCGGGGATGACGAGACATATCATTCCCACCAATACCAGAAGACCAACCAGCAGATAAGTCAGCAGCATTTTCAGGTACTTTTTGAAACCGAAGCGGAACATGTTGTCCGTAAGGGCGTTGTCACCGCTTACGTACAATTCCTTGAAAGTGTTGTAGTATCCCACCTGCAAAGGTACGGCCACAAGAAACGTCAGTAGAGTCGTTCCCCCGAATATGCCGAAATACAATCCCGGATTGTTCACGGGGTCCATGAATGCTGACGGGCTCGACAACACCAGGGTCACAACGAAGAAAACGACCGTGGCGATAAGGGAAGGAGCCCAATTGCCTTTCAAAGCCGCCAAAGCGGCATTTTTGTAGTCCTGATTCTTTTGCATATGTTTAAAGTTTTGAATGTGCTTTATTTGACGACAATTTCATCAGTGAACACGAATCCGTGTTGGGGCTGGGTTCCGAGAACCGCCAGCATCCTGACATAACGGGCGGTAACATCCACCGGTGCACCGAAGAGGCTGTACATCGTTCCCGATTCCCTGCCCTCCTTTATCTGGCACGTAACGGTAGAAGCCAAGGTGAAATTCTCCCCGTCTTCGGACACCCATACCTCGGTTCTTTCCGGGAATGTGATCCAATTGGTGTAGCAGGAATAGAACCATGCTCCCACATAGTGGAGCGGTTGAACCTTTCCCAAATCTATAGTGACATCCATATCTCCGTTGAATCCCTGCCAATCGCTCTTCGAATAAGCCCATCCCCCCTGTTTCCCGTCTGTGAGGGCAGTCTCCCCGTCAGCGGAATAAGTCCTGCTGTAGGGTTTGGAGTACTTGACTTCGCACCCCCTCGCGAGATGGTCCACTTTCACATAAGACTCCGGACGGTCTCCGTATTCATTCGCAAGGTCGAAAGGATGATATCCCTTGTCCTTGAGCTGCTCCACGAGCCGAACGGAACGTCCCCGGAAGGAGGTGAACTCCCTTTCAGTTTGGGGTGTCCAACCGATTTCCGCGACGGCGAAGGTTCTGGGATAAAGCATGTATTCGACATGCTCTTCCGTCGGGACGAACTCTGTCCAAAGGTTGGCCTGAACTCCGAGAATATGGTCAAAATGTTCTTCGGGAACTCCTTCGAGAGGGTCATAGGAATAGATCCTTGTCAAGGGGATATATCCTCCGATGGCCAAAGGTGAATAAAGCGGAGCGTCCTGGTAATAATCGATATAGCAATACGTATTCGGGGACATGATGACATCATGGCCCATCGCAGCAGCTTCAATTCCGTTCGCCGTTCCCCTCCACGACATGACAGTCGCGGAAGGTGCCAATCCTCCCTGCATTATCTCATCCCATCCCAGAAGATGGCGCCCCTTGGATTCCAGGTAATCCTCTATCCTATGGACGAGATAACTCTGAAGGCCGTCAACTCCGTCAAGATGCTCCTCCTCCATCCTTTTGCGGCACAAAGGGCACTCCTTCCAAGAACTCTTCGAAGCCTCGTCTCCACCTATATGGATGTAAGTTGAAGGGAACATCTCGATGATTTCATCGAGGATACCTTCCAGAATGCGGAAAGTTTCTTCATTGCCGGGACACACGTCGGAAGAAAACACCTTCTCTTTACCGTCAGCCGAAAGACAGGCTACCTCGGGATAGGCGGCAAGGAGTTCGGCACTATGACCGGGCATCTCTATTTCGGGAATGATATTGATGTTCTTCTTTCGGGCATAAGAGACAATTTCGGCGACCTCCTCCTTCGTGAGAAATCCTCCCGTAGCCTCAGGGGATCCCTGCTCGGCATAGTGCTTACCCGAAGAACGCCACTCGGTCCACTCCTTTCCCTTCCTCCATGCGGCGTATCCGGTAAGACGCGGGTAAGACGAAATCTCCACTCTCCAGCCGGCATCATCGGCAAGGTGAAGATGAAGGGAATTCATCTTCAGCATGTCGAGAACATCGATCTGACGGAGAATGAAATCCTTGTCACGGAAGTTACGGCTTATGTCGAGCATGATGCCCCGGTGGGCGAACCTGGGATAATCGACAATCGAGCAGAATGACAGGGTATCCGAAAACGAGGCCATATACGAAAGGCTCTGCCGGGCCCTGTATTCACCGACATCCCCTGTACAGTAAATGTCCACTCCCCTTTTCCCGACTATGAGTCTGTACGCCTCATTGTAAGCGAAGTCCTTAAGGGAAAGGGCCTTCAACTCCCTAAGGAAGTTCCGGTCAGCGGAATGGACCCTTATGTCGGAACCGTCCCCTTTCAGGATGTACTCTCCCTCAAATACTTCATACCCGACAGGTTTCGGAATGATGATATCAGGACATACCGCAGCTGAAGCTCCGGAAGAAAGAAGCAACACAGCGGCAAGTATGAGAAAGAGCCGTCTCATGGTATGAGTTTGACTTTATCTGCCCGGGATCTTGAATTTTGACTGGTCGACGGACGTACCGAGTTTCACTCCGCTCATGTCGTAAACGGTCCTTATCCCGGCGAACTCATCAAGAATCATCTTGATGACGACACAGTCACTCTTCCTGTAAAGGAGCGAGATGGAGGAATAACCCCTAGGAGCGGCGTTGTTGGCCTTGATGGTCACAAGATAACCGTCTTTGGTATCCGACACGGTCATCGAAGCGTCATTGTCGGATGCCACCTTGGAGGTCTTGCCGGTTATGCAATCCATAAGGGTGTTGCGGAGGGTCCTCATGGAAGAAACCTTCGCGGAATCATAGGTCGTAGCCTTTCCGGCTCGGTTCATGTGGATCATGTCACC
This sequence comes from Bacteroidales bacterium, assembly GCA_017469845.1. Taxonomy (GTDB): domain Bacteria; phylum Bacteroidota; class Bacteroidia; order Bacteroidales; family UBA932; genus Cryptobacteroides. Next base: position 23,194 of record JAFUFP010000013.1, read on the forward strand.
GTTGATGATAAGCACTTCCCCTGCAGGCTGGGAATAGTTCATCGCCAATTGTCCGGGAGCGTTCACGAAAAGATTGCCCTTGGAAGTGGTGGTGTTGCCGGAAGCCTTGATGGTTCTGGTCTGTGTGAAGGCGGCCTCTATTGTCGTGAAAGCTGAACCGGCCTTCTCAATTTTCTGAAGAATCGCATCCTGGGCATATGCATGGCTTCCCAATAGAAGCACGAGAGCGGATGCTATTATCGCCAATGTCTTTTTCATTCGGTATATCGTTCGTTTATCTGATCAATACAATCCTCCGTTTATTGAAATCACCTGACCGGTGATATAAGAAGCATCGTCACCGGAGAGGAAAGCGACAAGTGAAGCCACCTCCTCGGGCTTGCCGAAACGCTTGGCCGGAATATCCTTCTTCAGTGAAGCCTCATCCAGACCCTCGACCATCTCGGTTTCTATGAATCCGGGAGCCACGGCATTGACCGTAATACCACGGGGGGCCACTTCCTGGGCAAGAGCCCTCGTGGCAGCGATGAGTCCTCCCTTGGCCGCGGAATAATTCGTCTGACCGGGAAGGCCCTTGAGGCCGGAAAGGGAAGCGACGTTTATGATCCTTCCGTGACGCTTCACTACCATGGGCTGGAGAAGGGGCCTGGTGACGTTATAGAATCCGTTGAGGTTCGTCCCGATGACGTTATACCATTCATCCTTTTCAAGCCAAAGCAAAAGGCTGTCCCTGCGGATTCCGGCATTGTTTACGAGCAGCTCGACATATTCGCCGGGATGGGAGTCCTGCCATGCGGTGATGCATTCGAGGGATTTCGCCTGGTCAGCGACATCGAACTTCATCGTTTCACCGGTACCGCCGGCATTTTCAATCTCCTTGAGGGTGCTTTCCGCAGCCGCATCATTGGACACATAATTGATGATGACGTGGTATCCCATGGATGCCAGTTTGAGGCATATCGCCCTTCCTATTCCGCGGCTTCCGCCGGTAACAAGTGCTACTTTCATTGATTTTTGATTTGCTTTCCTCCAATCCGGATACGGTCCGGTACCGGAGTATCAGATACTATACTGCAATTATCGTGCATCTGCGTGATAAATACAACAATCAGACGTGCAATATCTCCTTCCGGAGGGTCTCCAATCCCAGAATTTCTCCGCACGTGAGGATTGAACTCATCGAAACGCCCAAGATTCCATGAAGATTGAGGCTCTGGCCGGTGAGGTAAAGATGCTCTACGGGAGTCTTCGCGGAGATCACCGTGGCGAGCACATTCTCCGAATTCTTCCTCACTCCGTAAGCGGAGCCCTCGGGAGTACCTATGTATGAGAGCCATGTCAAAGGCGTGCTCGTATACACGTCTTCTATGCAATCTCCTATTCCGGGGAATCTTGACTCCAAGAGGGACAGGCATTCTGCCCATTTCGCTTTTTTCGCCGCCTCGTACTTCTCTCCCCTCCGATGCTCGGGAAGGTCTTTCCACCGGGAAAGTCCCGCGAAATCCATCGGGGTCATCACGTCCATACGGGAAGCGTATCGCCCGTCCTCGGGATAGAAGTGTACCATGAGGCTTTCAGTCTTCGACGGATCGGGATTCCAAAGGTCGGCATCCTGACGGTGGATGAAGACGTTGCGGTTCAGATACGGGATCGCGTTCTTCTTCAAACGGATGTTGGCCGTAAAGACTCCGTATGTGTTCGACAGTGAAGAAATTCTCCTGCGGTAGACTCCGCGGAGTTTACCCTCTTCTCCGACCATTTCCATGGTGACTGAAGGATGAGCATCCGATATGACGTAATCGGCCTTGTACGATGTCCCGTCCGCGAGAGTAACCCCTACAGCCCTTCCTTCGGAGCAATCGATCGACACGACCTCTTTTCCCAGAAGGACCTCCCCACCCTGTGAGCGGATAATGTCACAAAGAGGGTTGATAAGAGTCTCCCCACCCCCGTCCAGACGATAGGCGCTCCTTATGAACGACCCGAAGATCTGGGAATAGATGTAGAGGGGAAGATTCGGGGAGAGTTCCATCTTGAGGGATGGTCCGGAAAGGACCTTCCTCAGCTGGGGATCGGAAATGGTCTCCTCCAGGAACTCCTTGGCGCTGCGCGAAAAATAAGGGTTGAATCCTCCGGGACCGAAAGACGAGAAAGTATGGTCACAGACATTCTCGATCACAGAAACGAATTCTTCCAACTCGTGCTTCGACGCAGGGAAAAACTCCGACAGCTTTTCGGAGAAATTGCGGAAGCCCATCGCATACGGATAAGAAAAAGTTCCTTTGCTTCCGTCCACAAAACAGATCTCGTCGAAACAGTCTTCGTCAAGACGTTTCCATGGGAGATTCCCAAGGCCGTAATACTCCAGCATTATGCCCAGGGGTTCACCCTTACCGACTGACCCCACATAGTGGAAGCCGCAGTCGAACCGGACACGGCCCTCTCCGGCCTTGCCCCTTACGAATGTCTGGAGGCAGCCGCCGGGAGTGAAATGCTTTTCCAGAACAGTCACCTTGTAGCCGTGACGGCTCAGAACGACTCCGCACTGCAAGCCGCCAAGCCCTGAACCTATGATTATTACTGAGCCCTTTCCCTGCATGTTATTCGGCGTCACTCTTCACTTTGAAAGACTTGCGGATGAAAGGGACCTTGAGAAGCATCCTGAAAACAAACGGCTGGAGAGTATAGGTGATGAGAATGGTGGACGCCATTCCTATGATTGTACAGACTCCTATTGAACTGATGGCGGGATGAACCGCGAAGAGAAGGGACACTACTACCACCACAAGGACAAAGGCCGAGAAAACTATCGCCGCCTTGTGATAATCAAGAAGGTCGCTGCCTTCTCCGCGGGCCTCGGCAAGAAGTCCCCGCATCACGAATATGCTGTAGTCGACACCGATTCCGAACACGAACGTCGATATGACTATGTTTATCAGGTTGAACTGCAGTCCGAAAATCGCCATGAGTCCCTGCACGACATACCAGCTGAGGAACATCGGGAGGAATGCCAGAAGTGCGCTCCACAGGTTGAGGAACGACAGCAGCAGCACAATGAGGACGAATATCGAGGAAATCGAAAGGGTCAGGTTGAAGTCCTCATGGACAATCTGTATCATGTCCGAAGTGTAGAAAAGCGGATCTATCACAACAGCATGAGGAAGCGAAGCGACCGCTTTGTCGACGGCGCCCTTCTCGGATGAATCCATCTTCACCGAGTTGAAGACGAGGAAACGTCCTTCCGACTCTTCAATGAAGTTGCACAGAAGGCCTTCCGGCAATATTCCGGAGTCGTACAGAGATTCGGCATAATAGGGGGCGGTTACCATTGCCCTGAAAGGAGCGAACATCTCCGGATCCAGTCCAACCTTCCTTGCGCTCCGGGATATCTCCCTCCATGCATAATCGACCTTTTCCGGTGTCCAATACTGGTTCCATGCGTCTATCCTGTTTTCCTGGACCCCGCTCGGGACGAACAGAACGGAAAGAAGAGGCGATGTGCCCTCAGACACGCCAGCCCTCTTCAAGGAATCCAATGCGGCGACTATCCTTTTGTTCCCCTCCAGCGCCTCGTCCAGGGTGGGAGCTGCTGAGGCATAGTACCTCTGCATCTTCCCTCCGTTGACCTTATCGGCATACAGGGCTTCGGATTCCTTGAAAGGAACGGATTCGTAACCGATGTTCTTGAGGTTGGAATCGAATTGCACCTTCGGGGAGAAGATGAACCCTACCACGACCAAAGCCGTCATCAGGACAAGAAGGACGGGTTTGCGGTCATACGGGTAGGAGTTGACCTTGTTCATTAGGGAGAACACCTTTTCGTTCTTCTTTGTCTCCCCGTTCCTCAGGAAATGGGGAAGGAAGACAAGGGCGAAGAGGGTATTACCCACAAGGGCCAGTGAAGCGAAAGCTCCGAAGTCCCTCAAAAGTTCACTCTTCGTCAGAAGAAGGCCGAGGAAGGCTCCGACGGTCGTTATGCAACCCAGGCACACGGGCGTGGACTCATCTTCAAGCATCTTCTCCACATCGCCCACAAACCGGTGATGGATCACAACGTGCAGGCAGTAACTCAGGGCCACCCCGAGGACTATCGCACCAAGGCCCAAAGCCATCAGGGACATGCCGCCCTTTATCCAGTACATGCAGGCGAGGGCGAATACCGCGCCATAAATGACCGGAAGAAGGTTCTGCCAGATTATCTTCCATCCGCCGAAGCTTATGAAAATCGCCAGGAGTATTATCAGGAGGGAAGCTCCGACAGTGTAGACAAGGTCCATCTTGATGGCGTGGGAGTTCCCTTCGGACCTCACCGGAGCGCCGTGCACAAGCACCTTGGCATCGGGATGTGAAGCGTTGAAGGACTCCACCTCCTCTTCGATCTCATTGACCAGTACGGTCGCCGCCTGGGAGTTGAAATACGCGAAATCCGGTGAAACGAATATGAGGGCCACCGTGCTGTCCGGAGAGAAAAGATGGGAATCGATCAGCGAATATCCGGCTCCGGCACTCGAAAGCATCGAGCGGAAATCGACTTCCCCTGAAGGAATCTCCTGCCCCATGTCCGACAGGATATTGTCAAGAAGGACATTGCGGAGTTCAAGGGGATCGGTGGACACCATCTGTGTCACGCTTCCCGTCATGTCGGACATGATGCGGGAATAGTTCCTCTCCATAGCTTCATCCACGCCCGCTATCGCCTTGTCGAAGGAGTCGTAACTTGATTCGTCGACAAACGAGGGAACGTGGTTCATGGCGTAGTCGATCGCCATCAGAGGAAGATCGTCATCTATCCTGTAAAGGACATTGGCGATGCATTTTGATGAAGAGTCCCTCACCATCAGGCCATCGATGAACTCATCGGCATATCCGCCGAGAGTGTATGTGTCCAGCGGAGATGAGGCATCAGCGGAGGTGATCTGTATGAACACCTTGTCCTTGACCTTCAGAGAGGAGAAAGCCAATTCGCTGTCGGTGTGATTGGACGAGGGAAGAAGCTTCGTGATATCCTCCTCGTACTGGACCTTCATGGCGAAGAAGGCGAAAAGAAGGAATGACGACAGCATAAGGATCCACATCATCGCCTTGTGATCCTTGAAATAGCGGTAAATCGGAATGAATATCTTATGCATAGACTTTCCTTTCTTTAATCGGATAAAGGTTCGCTCCCCGAATCATTCCCCTTAGGGAGACTATTCTTCCAGCGGGAAAAGAACTCGGGCTCCGAAGGTTCGAACTCCCCCGAAACGGAGGTAAACAATTGGATTGAAGAGGCGGTGAGGATTACTGCCGAATCACTTTTCCGCCTGACGGTATAATCAAAACACAGTTTCGCCCCGACCGCGGGACGATAAGAGCACTCCACCTCAAGGACATCATCCACCCTTGCCGGTTGCATGAAGCGCATCTTCATGTCAAAAACAGGGGCGTAATATCCGGCGGAGAAGATGGTCATATATTCAAGTCCCCACTTTCGGCCGAACTCTTCCCTGGCATCCTCCAGATACTTGACATAATTCCCGTGCCAGACAACACCCAAGGGGTCCAGCTCCGAAAATCTGACCTTGACGGTCACCGTCACGCTTATATCAGTTGCCATTGCCGCCCTGAAGACTGAATTTGATTTTCCCTTCCGCAATCTTCTCTTCCTCCACGAACACGGTCACCGAGGCGAGGGTCGTTCCGAGAACGGATGCGTCCTCCTTGACGACCGTATGCAGCTGTTCCCCGACACTGGGAAGCCTGGAAATGCTGAATGACTTTATTTCTCCGATGTAACCGATTTCGGGAGGGAGGTTGTCGCGGAAATTCCGGTACCCGGCCATAGCGGCCACGCTTTGCGCGGAATGTTCGATTATGCCGGGTTCAATAAGAAATCCTCCTATGCAGAACACACAATCATCCCTGACGGTGAGCCCGCAATAAGCCTCGTCCCCTTCCATCCCGTAGAAAGAATCCACCATCATCATCGGCGGCCTTTGGGGAATGAGAAGAAACATCTTCTCCGAAGAGAGTTCCGGAGAAGAAAATATCTTATTGAGGCGGCCGTCCATAAGGGAGATGATTACATGCGCTCGGCTATATAGTCGTAAAGAGCGTCGAAAGTGAGAATCTTGGTGACATCGGATCCGGGAATCTTGACTCCGGTCTTCTGCTCCATCAGGGCGATGAGGTCAACAAGACTCAGGCTGTCAAGCTCAAGAGTATCCTTGATGCTGCCCGAAGGGGTGATTTCGCTTTCTTCGATCTCGAATTCCTCCGCAAGGGCGGAGTTTATCATCTTCACAAGTTCACTTCTTTCCATTTCAATTACTGACTTAACTATTACTAACTAACTACAAATTCTTGACAATGAGCGTAGAATTGGTTCCTCCGAATCCGAAACTGTTCGAGAGGAAAACGTCGAAGTTCTTCATGACCCTCTGTGAGGGAATGAGAAGTTTGGCTGAATCTTCATCCGGATTGCAGAAGTTGATGTTCGGTGCGATGAATCCGCCCTTCATCATCAGCATGGAATATATGACCTCCGACGCTCCGGCCATCCACATCTCGTGTCCGGTCTGGGATTTGGTGCTCGTGACCTCAATCTTCCTGTCACCGATAACGGCATATATCGCCTTCGCCTCATTGGTGTCACCCACGTGGGTTGAAGTCGCATGGGCATTGATGTAACCTATCTCGTCGATCGATATTCCGGCCCGGCGGATAGCCATCTCCAGAGAACGTTTGGGACCGTCCACATTCGGGGATGAGATATGATCACCGTTGCCCGAGAAACCGTACCCCAAAACCTCACCGTATATCTTCGCACCCCTTCTTACGGCTGACTCATAGCTTTCCAGAATAACGGTCGCCGCTCCACCGCTGGGGACAAGACCGTCACGGTCACGGTCAAAGGGACGGCTGGCCTTCGTGGGATCGTCTTCTCTTGTGGAGAATGCCGAAATCCCGTCGAATGAACCGACGGCGAAGGGGTTCACTTCCTGGGCACCTCCGCATACGACCATCTCCTGAAGTCCGTTCTGGATCAAAAGGGCACCGAGACCAATGGCATGGGAGCCGCTGGCGCATGCACCGGAAATTGTGAGGTTGATACCCTTGAGCTTGAAGATGCAGTCAAGATTCATCGTGACAGTGGAATTCATCGACTGGAAAATCGCGCCCGAACCGCAGAGAGTCGTATCCTTTTTGGCCCTCATCGTATCGACGGCCTGTACAACAGGAAGAGCCGAAGAATCGTTTCCGTAAAGGAGTCCGACTTCATGATTCGCGATATATTCTTCCGTAATGCCGGCATCGGCGAGCGCATCACGGGTGGCGCAATAGGCGTACTGCGCCTGTTCGGGCATGAATACCCTCACCGAACGGGGAAGCTCTCCCTTGAGCTGGGGCTGCTTGACATACCCCGTCAACGCTGACCGGAATCCCATCTCCTTTCTCACGGGATCGAATATGATACCGCTTTTCCCTTCAAAAAGTGAATCCCGGACCTCGTCGAGAGAATATCCCAGACAAGACCAGATTCCCATTCCGGTAATAACTACTCTGTTTACTTTATCCATCATTTTTTCCTAATATCAACTTCATTTGACGGCCACTTCCATCCTTATGCGGAAAGGGCGTCTTTCATTTCCGAGAGTATGTCGGCATACTCGGGTTCCATTTCTCCCGCAAGGCCGCTGCGCATAGCCCTACGGTAACGGATCTTGTCCCTGAACCTTACCCAAATCTTGTAGTAAGCCCACTCGAACAGGCAAAGGAACGGGGTCAGCAGGGCATATGCGGCACCCCTTATCGGCCATCCGCATGCCCACAACACAACCAAGGAAATTATCGCACATATCGGAACTATCAGAAGCACATTGAGTGCGATGACAAACGTTCCTTCAAGCATGCGGTCACCAACCTTCTTGATGAAATGCCTCGGAATGAGCCAACAGGGAAGGAAGGGCCAAAGGCAGCATACGGCAATCGGGAAAAGAAGAATCAGAAGAAGCGCATCTTCGAAGATTTCGAAACGGGAGGGAGGATCGAGGATATCCTTTTCCGTAACCTTGGCGGAATTCATCTTCCCAAGGAGAGAGGAAGTCTTATCGAGAACGGGCTGTGCTTTTTCTTTCTTCTCTTCTATGGTGGCGACAAGATTCTTGTCTGATTCCAACTTCGAAGGAAGGAATTCCGGATTGAATCCGTGGTCGTTCGCCCAATCCGTCCCGAACTTTCCCATTCTCAGGAAATCTATCGACTTGTAGTTGGCCTCATCCTCCACGTTCAGCATCATGCTCTTGATCTGTTCACGGACAAGGGCGTTCACCTGACGCTGTGCGGTTCTGGGTTTGGTCTTGTAGAGTTCGTAGTAAGGGGCCAAGGATATGGGCGTTCCGTAATGGATCAGCATGGAATTCCTCAAGCCCTGATACTCATCATAATGGTTGCAGGAGGGAAGAATGAAGATCTCCTTCTCGAAGTTTCCCCTCTCGGCGGCTTCAAACGCCATCCTGGTGTATCCATAGGTAAACCTTCCCAGCCAATGATGGTCCTGATGACCGGCTTCAGGATAAAGGGCGACAGTCTTTCCGTCGAGAAGCCTCTGCTCAGACACCTCGAAGGTGGTGTCATTCCCGTGAAGTGCCTCCTCACCTTCGAACGCGATTCTGAAAGCCGGGAGAAGTCCGATGCTGTAGAGAAACTTGGTGATGATGGGGTGGACGTGGAAAATATCAGCCCTGGCGATGAAATGAACCTTCCTGTCATCCATCGAAAGCATTATACCGAGTGCGTCATTCAGACTGTTCTGATGGTCAGCCACAATCATAAGGGGAGTTCCAGCCTTCGGAACATTTTCCAGGCCTATATATTGGACATCCTTATAATATAGGCTATTGACCATAAACCTTATGTAGGACTTGTATGTCTTGTAGAACCACGAAATCTTCTCCATCCTATTCTGATTTTTACAAAAATCCTGCAAAGATAAGCAATTTCCGCAACTTGCTAACGCTTTTGCCCTTTTGGACCAATATTCGGGCTCTATCGCTAATCTTCCGGATACGACATCCGATGCAACCGGAACATGACGGCCACCCGACAAGGACAAACTTTCATGTGCCCGGACCCCATCCCCTTCCCCGGCAAGTTCACAAAAACATCAGCCTTACCGCTTTTTTCTTTTTGATAAAGCAGTAACTTTGCACCATCATCACATATCGCCAAGATATGTTCTCAGTTCATCGAAGAAACAAATGGCAAGAACAGTCGTAGTCATAGGAGTTGGAGTCATGGGATCGGCTATAGCCTTCCCTCTCGCCGAAAACAGCAACAAGGTAAGAATGGTGGGAACACCGTTCGACAAGGATCTGATCACGGAATGCAAACAATTCGGGAAACATTCCCGTCTGGACCGCCCTTTCCCGCATGGCGTTGAATTCTACTACTTCGAACAGCTGCAGGAAGCGATGGAGGGAGTTGACTTCGTCATCGGAGGAATATCTTCATATGGCGCCCAATGGTTCCTGGACAACGTTCTCTCCGTACTTGATCCGTCAATTCCCATACTTTCAGTTGTGAAAGGCCTTGTCACGAAACCCGACGGAACCATCCTTTCTTTCCCCGAGCATTGGGACGAGGAACTCTCCAAGCGTGGCATCCATCGCGACATATACATGTTGGGTGGCCCCGGAACCGCCGGGGAAATCATGGCTCACGACCATACGATGACGACATTCTGTGGCCCGGATGACGAAGTTCTCAGAATGATGAAAAAAGCGCTGTCGACGCCGTATCTTCACGTTTCACTCACCCACGACACAATCGGCCTCGAATACGCAGTCGCCATAAAGAACGCATACGCCCTTGCCCCCGCAATGGCGATCGGACAGGGTAACCGTAAGAGGGCGACCGAAGGGTCGAACGTCAACGCACAGGCGGCCGCTTTCTTCCAGGCCTCCAGAGAAATGACCCGCATTCTCCATATGGTGAACGCCGATGATGAATCCATAGCGATGGGAATCGGGGACCTCTATGTCACCGTGATGGGAGGAAGGACCAGAAAACTCGGAATTCTTCTCGGAGAAGGTCTCCCTTACAGGGAAGCGATCGAGGTGCTCGACGGCATGACCCTCGAGTCCGTAGCCGCAGTGAAGAGTCTTGCGGAAGGACTTTCCATAAAGATGGACAAAGGCGAAGTGAAAAGGGAAGACTTCCCTCTCATAATGCACATCTACGATGTGATCTACAACGGAAAAAAGGCCGACTTCCCGTGGAAAAGCTTCACCTTCGAGAATATCGGCCAGGATTAGACATTTCGGCTCCTATCTTTTTCTGAAATATTTCCCGACTACGGGAAGCCCCGACAGGGGAAGATCCTTCTTGACTATATACGCCATATAGACAAGGATGATGACCGTGTTGATACCCAACCTCGCCCAAATGGGAAGACCGCTCTTGCTGACAAAGAATATCCCGACATACAGCACTGCCGCCAAAGCGGTATAAAGAGCGATATCCTTCATCGGGTAGTCGATCTTGTAATACTTCTGTCCCACGAAATACGACAAAAGCATCGCCGTTCCGTATCCGGCCACTCCCGCCCATGCGCAAGCCATATAGCTCATCTTGGGGACAAAGATGAAATTCACCGCAAGGAGTACAGCACAACCCGCTCCGGAGAAAATCGCCCCCCAGATGGTCTTGTCGATAAGCTTGTACCAGAATGAGAGGTTGAAATAAACTCCCATCATGATTTCCGCGACCATGACGATGGGAACCACTTTAAGTCCCTCCCAGTAGTCACGGTTTCGGAGAAGGTATTTCAGGATATCGAGATAACCCATGACGGCAAGGAAGGCCAGAAGGGTGAAAATTATGAAATACTTCATTCCGGAAGCATACATGATCTTGCTGTCTTTCTCCTTGGCGTTGCCGAAGACGAAGGGTTCATACGCATACCTGAAAGCCTGCGTGATCATTGCCATGATCATCGCTATCTTGGTAGCGGCCCCATAGAGGCCGAGCTGCACTGTGGCGTCTTCACCTTTGTAGATCTTCGGGAAGAGGATCTTGTCAGCCGTCTGGTTGAGGATACCGGCGATACCGAGAACCAGAATCGGCCAACTGTACGACAGCATCCTCTTCATCAACGCCTTGTCGAATCCGTACCCCATACCCTTGAGTTCCTTGGCGAAGAAGAACGTCACGAATGCCGTACAGAAGAGATTTATGTAGAAGACGTAGCCTACTCCGACTTCCGGGTTGTAAATCTTCCCGATGAGAGAAGGATTCGATTGGTACAGTTTCGGAAGAAGAAGCAGGAATATCAGATTCAAGGAAATATTCAGGGCGATGAAAAGAAGCTTCAGGGCGGCGAACTTCCAGGGACGCTGGCTGTACCTGAGATAGGAAAAGAGTATCGCCTGGAAAGCGTCTATCGCGACCGTTATCGCCATCGTCCAGATCCAGGCGGGATGCTCGGGATAACCCATCCAGCGTGAAATGGGATCTATGAAAAGGAGAACGAGGAGAACAAAGACGACGGAGGTGCAGAACACCATGCGGAGCGTTGTGGAAAAGACCATCTTCGGGTCTTCCTCGCTCTTGTTGGCGAACCTGAAGAAGGTGGTTTCCATGCCGTAGGTCAGGATGACCAGAAGCAATGCCGTGTAGGCATAGAGGTTCGTCACCACCCCGTATCCGCCGCTTGTCGCTGTGAATACGAGAGTATAGAGGGGAACGAGCAGATAATTGAGGAACCTTCCTATTATGCTGCTCAGTCCGTATATAGCTGTATCTTTTGCCAGAGATTTGAAATTAGCCATTGCCGATGTGCTTGTTATTACCTTGAGTCATTATGGTAAAACGCCGCCTCTAAGCCAACAAAGCTTCGATTACAGTGCGCACGTGCCCGGGAATCACGATGTGATGATTGCCGATGGGATTTTTGAGGAAATACTCCGTCTGCCCGACATTGACAACGATCTGTGTCCGGCAAAGGTCCCCTTTGTACTGGTTACGGAGAAGCGTCCCTTCCGCAACGAAATATCTCCCCGCATCTGAGGAAATCTTGAAAAGGGTCACATCCCCTTCCTGCATATGACCATGTATGCCCACTCCGATTCCGGACTCGAAATGCGTATCGAAACTGTATCGTTTGACCATGTTGAGGGGAATGGTACAATGTGCCAGAAGGATTTCTCCGCTTTCAGTGTCGATATAAGCGGGGTTGGCCTGGAATCCGCTCACGCCGGTCACGGCCTTGGAGATCGCCATCGAAAGCATCGCCGGCACATCCCCCTCACAACCCGCGACAATCCCTTCCGAGTTCAGAAGTGAGAGTGCCAGACATCCTGTATTGCGGACTGCTGACAAAAGATCGAAACACCGGAGAGTGAAGCCGGAAAGGGAATGACGCTTCACTATGCTTTTGAGAGCTGTATATATCCTGTACGCACCGGGAACGGCCTCTTTCACCTCCGGGGAGGCGTCATACAAAGGCTCTCCGCAGGCGATTCTCGCCGAAAGGCTGTCAGGTGATGTTGATTCTATCTCGGAAAGAAGTTCCTCCATCGGGATATCGACAAGTTCGATTCCGAGTCTCGACTTTACGGCGTCGTAATCCGCCCCGCTGGCGATAAGCCAATCGGAAGGGGCACCGACCACGCCGTACCTTTTTCCGGAAAGCTCTTTCCTCGCTTTTTCCACGGCAAGAAGGAAGGTCACCCTTTCCTTGATTTGGCGGGGACTACCGTGGATTATTTCTCCTTTGAGGTTGTTGGACCTCAGATATGACAGAATCTCAAGTGAAGCCGCCAATGAGTTGCTTTTCCCCGAAGTAAGAAGATAAATGGGCTGTGAGGAAGCCCGCTTTATCTTGGGGAGAAGAGGTTTGAAAACACCTTCGGTTCCGCCTGTTCTCACATAGATAAGGTCGAGATCGGAACTTCCGTAATCAGAATAGTCTTCACCCTTGAGATCGTATTCAATCCCCAGTCCGCCCAAGAATTCCTCCGTAACGGCGCTGACCGCCTTCTCGTCATGTAGAGCGGAAGTAAGTGTGTATATTGATATCATTCCCCTTCGATGCTGTTTGTTCAGCAAATTTAGCAAATAGTTTGCTCTCTTCTACGCAAGGAAGACACTTCTTGCCGATTTATGGTCCGAAGCAAGAATGATGGAGATATTATGGCGGAATCATCCCCATTCGCCGTAAAACGACTATCTTTGCGACACGAATCAAGGACAACAATAAAACTTACCGACCATGAAATGGTTAAGAAATCTTCTTAAAGGGGCTACATTCGCCACTGCGCTGTTCATCTTCCAGGCCTGCTACGGCACAGGCCCCGCCGAAGATTACGGCATGGACATGTCATTCCATGTCGTCTCCAAAAAGACCGGCGATCCCATCCCCGATATCATCATCAAGACAAAACCGCAAGGACAATCCTCATGGTTCGAGGTGGGAAAGACGGATTCCCAGGGTTTCGCCAAAGTATATGGCCTTGATCCCAACTACAGCGGAATAGAATTCCAGTTCGAGGGTAGCGAAGTAGCCGCCAAGGACACCCTCATCAACGACTTTTCGAAGAATTTCCACGAAATTCGACTCTAGTTCCGGTTCTCCTTCATCATGAACGAAAGCCTTTTCCGCCTTTTCCGTAACAACGAGACAAGGGTGCATGAACTCAATTACCTGTTTTGGGAGTGCACCACAAGATGCAATCTGCACTGCCGCCACTGCGGCAGCGACTGCACCATGGGCGGAGGTGAAAAGGATATGCCGATGGAGGATTTCCTGAAGGCTTTGGATACGATTCCGGAAGGCCACAGGCCCGAAGGTTTCACCGTCGTTCTCACCGGAGGCGAACCGCTTCTCCGTCCCGACATAGAAGATATCGGCCGTGAAATCCGGAAACGCGGTTTCGGATGGAGCATGGTTTCAAACGGATATTTTTACGATGCGAGCATGCACTACCGTCTCATGGGAGCCGGTATGGGAGCTTTGACCATAAGCCTGGACGGACTTAAAGAATCGCACGACTGGATGAGAGGCCATAAGGGCAGCTACGAAAGAGCCATTGAGGCAATTCGTATCGCATCCGCACAAAAGGGGCTCAACTCGGACGTAGTGACATGCGTCAACAAACGCAACATCTCCCATCTCGAGGATATCCATTCAACCCTCCAATCCCTCGGAGTCAAGCAATGGAGACTTTTCACCATCATACCCATCGGAAGGGCCGCCTCTGACCCGATGATGGTTCTCGACGCCGAAGAAATGACCCGTCTGATGAGGTTCATCTCAGAAAAAAGGAAGAATCCTTCCGGAAAGATGGTCACAACTTTCAGCTGCGAAGGGTATCTTGGCAAATGGGAAGAAAAGGTGAGGGATTCGAGGTTTTTCTGTCACGCCGGAATCAACATCGCATCCATTCTCATTGACGGAAGAATAAATGCATGTCCCAATATAGACAGAGACGCTTTCAGCGAAGGGAACATATATCAAGACAACTTCTATGAAATCTGGACCGGGGGATTCAGAAGGTTCAGGGACAGAAACTGGGCTAAGAAAGGATCATGCGCCACATGTTCCCAGTTCAGGAACTGCTTGGGCGGCGGCATGCACAATTGGCACGGCAAGTGCGAAGAACCACTGACTTGCCACTATTCGCTACTCAGTCAATAGCCTACATCGTTCCCCTCAAAAACTCAAATCTGATACTCCGCCACCCTATTCTTGCGATTCCGGCTTTCCGGTTCCGTAGGGGGAACTCTTGCATTTTGAAAAACAATATATTGCGAAAATGCCTGTCTACTCCGCCAATTACCAACTCATAACACTACAGATTGAAGATTTAGCCATTTATTTTCAAGATATCGGTATGTGACTCCTTATTCTTGATTATACATTTGTAACAACCACAATTACGTCCAATTCATCAAATACACTCATCAATTATGAAACCCGCCAAATTACTCTGCACTGCCTTGCTCGCCATCTCGGCACTGATCTTCTCCGGATGTGAGAGGAACAATCACTCCGATCTTCCCAATGACGCCAAACCCATAACCAAAGCTGATTGGGATAAGATAGACATCACTAGCGGGATCTGGAAACTGTCTCCCGCATATACCATTCTGCCCAACGGAGAAAAAGAAATCTGGGAAGGATCCGGACTGTCGCTATATTGTTTCAAAAAAGACAATACGGCCGAGTCCTATCATTGGACAGACTTCAACTACAATTATGCAGCGATCGTCACTTGGTCCGCTGAATTGGAGAAAGGGAAAATCGTTCTCGGGCCGGACACATACTATGTGACCGACTATAAGGAGGATCTGATCCAAATGAAAGGAGCCAAGGCTTCCATTGATCTTGAAAGATTATCGGTCGAAGAGGAAGATCATTGGAAGACGGAAATGGAAAAACTCCTGCCGTTCAAGGAACTGTAGAGCCCTTTATTTCCGGCAAGATCTTTATGGGAGGCTTTTGAAAAGCTTCCCATTTTTGTACCCGGACAACCCCTTTCAATTCCACAATCCGCTTCTCAAAGCGGACAATTCCGAAAAAAGTTTACGGGAATATGCCAACCATGGGACAAACGGATTATCTTTGTTTTCCGAGCCGAAATCCCAATCGGCCGCTTATCACATGAGAATACCCATAGCACTTTTTGCAGCCGCATTGTTTTCCGGCCTTTTCCAGACTAATGCCAACGCATCCGCCATCAATCAGGATGCTCAGCGAGACACTCTTTACGCCACCGTTACAGTACCTCTCATTGACGACACCCTTACTTCACATATCCTCACCCAGGTCAAAAAGGGAACCGCCTTGTCAGTCATCGATATAAATGCGGAGAAAAACTCCGGCGTACGTTTTCTGGTGAATGACGGGAAAAATGAAGGATGGATTTTCGGGAAATACCTCACGCCCTCGAAGGAGGAAGCTGAAAAGGTCCATGATTTCATGATGGAAAAGCATCGCGAAGTGCGGAATCCCTACAAGGGTGGATTGGCCACGGATTGTGACTTTTCTCCCTATGAAAAGCCGCATTTTCCCGACAATGAGATGCCGAATCCATGCAACGCCCTTTATCTGAACATCTCCCCCTCCGGGCTCAAAAGAATCGACGACTTCATCGCCCTTGCCGACAGTACCCTCATCAATGCGTTCGTCATTGACATCAAAGACAACGAAGCCCCAGGGTTCAAAGCGGAGGCGATGAAAAAATTCTCCCCCACAAGCTATTCACGTGCCGGTTCAACCAAGGAGGAACTTTACCGCCAAGCTGTGGAAAAACTCCATGCAAAGGGTTATTACGTAATAGGCAGAATCACCTGCTTCAAGGACAACTACTTCGCGAAGGACCATCCGGAGACCTGCATGAGCAGCAAAGCGGACGGGAAGCCATACCAGCACTCCAAATCCTATTGGCCAAGCCCGTACAGCCGCCTTGTATGGCAGTATAATGTCGAACTGGCCAAAGATGCCGTCAGGAAAATCGGTTTCGATGAAATAAATTTCGACTATGTGCGCTTCCCTGACCGCCTGACGAAAATCGACGGCCTTCTCGACTTCAAGAATGCATACTCCGAAAGCAAAGTTGAAGTGATACAGAGGTTCGTACGTTATGCCTGCGATGAACTTCATCGTTTGGGCGTCTATGTCTCGGTGGATGTATTCGGGGAAAGTTCCAATCCAGGCTACACAACGGCGTACGGCCAATATTGGCCCGCAATATCCAACGTCGCCGATGCGATCTGCGCAATGCCGTATCCTGACCATTTCGCGGACAAGGCCTTCGGACTTACCCGTCCATGGAACCAACCCTACAGACTGATGAAGGCATGGGGAACACAGACAAAGGGCCAACAGGAAAAAGCGGCCACACCGGCAGTCGCGAGAACCTGGATACAGGCTTATCACGTGATGCGCAGCGTCGATCAGGAAGGCATTCCCAATGATGCGAGCTACATCGAGAAACAGGTCCGCGGTCTTTTTGATGCCGGATTGACCGGCGGATACATGACATGGCTCTCTTCATGCAGTCTCAAGACATACCGGGCTCAGGCGGCGGCATACGATCTGGACTATCCTAGCCTTTCTCCGGTTGATGACGGGAAAACCTTCATCACCACCGATCCGAAGAAAGTCGCACAGCTGAAGAAGGAAACCGTGCGGAACAAAGAGGCCCTCAGAGAAGAGAAAGAGGCCATGAAGGTGGCCGCAAAAGCGGAGAAGGCCGAAAACAAGGCCGCAAAGGCTGAGGAGAAAGCATTGGCAGATCTTCAGAAAGACCTTGAGAAAGCGGAAGAGAAGGCCAGGAAGGAAGCGGAAAAGGCTGGAACGGAAACAGAGGGCGACGAATAAAGGGGAGACCGCACATTCCCTGCCGACCCTCAAACGACTCACAATCCGGAACACATGCAGGTGTGATTCCGGATTTTTCCATTTTTTTGTGTTACATTTCGTGCACCCATGTGTTTATATTGACAGAAGACGTCCCGTAAGCCTTGCGAAAAGAACCCGACATACTGACATCAGCCTTTTCCTCCTTCAAGGAAAAGATGAGACGGAAAGCCGTCCGGATCCTCAATGATCCGGATGAAGCCGAGGATGTCCTCCAGGAAGCCTTCTACCGCCTTTGGGTAAAAAGATACCCGGTAAAAAACACGGCGGAAGCGGCTGCGCTCCTGGGCAAGACTGTAAGGAACGAAAGTCTCAACCGCACCAGAAGGAAACGGTCCGAACGACTCGATGAAGACATCGGAGTTTCGGATGACGCTCAGGATGAAGAAACGCTGGAAAGGGAAAATCTCCTTGGAACCGTTGAGGAGATAATCGAAAAAGAACTGACACCTCTTCAGAAACTCATCCTCCAAAGAAAGGAATATGAGGGCGTTACCCTTGAGAAAATAGCGAAAGACCTCGGCATGGAATCAGCGGCAGTCAGGATGCAGCTTTCGAGGGCAAGGACAAAGATCAGAGAAATATACCGGAAGGGTCACCCGGATGAATACGGAGATCATTGATACGGAAGATATGAATACACAAAACAATCATACGACGCAAAGAGAACGCTTCCTCGGAATGGCTGAGCGCTATTTCAACGCAGGGTTATCCGAGGAGGAAGAACTCCTGCTGAAATCTTTCATAACTCACGAGGGAAAGGACGATCCATCCTTCGATGAAATACGGGCTGTGATGGGTTTCTTCTCAGTCAAGAAAGAAAAATGGAGCAGCAGTTCTGAGTATCGGAGCCTCTCCGGCAGAAACGTTTTCACAATCGCAAGAATTGCCGCAGCGGCCGCAGCGGTTGCCGCCGTCATCTTCATCCTCCGACCCAAAAAAGAGGCTGCCATGGACTACATATCATATGCCGATGGAAGAAAGGTGACCGACACGGAGAAAGTGATGGAGAACATGGAAGAGATTCTCGGAGGAATTTTCTCGGAATCCTCTTCAGCGGATATAGACAGCATTCTAGATAATATATTGAATAAGTAACTGGCACCATGAGACGTACATTGATGATCGCACTCATCCTGTCTCTCCTCTCGATTCCGGAGATCATGGCCTCCGCCCAAGGGGGCCTGCATTCCGGATGGGTTTTCGAGAACGGAAGCAAGGTGGACAAACACAAACTGGAGACATCGGTGGTGAAAGGCGAAAGGCTGAAAGAATACAAACTCAACCTTTTCCACAGCATCAAGCTGTGCTGCACTCCCTCTGAATACAGGGAGATATCCCAATCAGTCATGGCGGATTCCAACAACGCTACCGACAAGGAACTGGAGATTTCCGGAGGAAACGTGAAATACGCTCTCCTGAGATTCGAAGGGGAGAACGGTATCAACCGCTACCTCGCCATGCAGCTGACTTCACACAGCACCTATATCAAAGATGAAACGACGGTGACGGACGCCTTCCTGATAGTCTATATGGAAGGAGAAGCGTCAATTCCGGAGTTGAGAGCATTATTCAGCAAGAAACAGTAACAACAACGTACAAAATGAAACGGACACTTCTTTCCATCGGCCTTCTTGCGGCAGGATTTGCCGCTTCGGCCCAGATTGCGGACACGGTAAAAGTCTACAGACCGGATTCGGTCATCGTGATAAACAGCGAAGCACACCAGGGAATAACTATTTTAGGTAGCGAAAACAACCCGAATTTCCGGTACAATTCAGAAATAGACATCTCCAAGGATGCCAATATGAACATTTCCAGCATGGAGAACAGGATGGACTTCAGCGTCTCTGTTCCATTTTTGGACAAGATGAACAAAAAAGAGTCAGAATCAAGCAGCAAGGAGCAAACGCCACGGGCAGGCTCACAACTTGAGCTTGGCGGTACGGCCCTGATAGGTTTCCTGTACCCGATAAATGAGCCCTCAAATCTTGACTTCAGCCCATGGAAGAACAGCGAGGTTGGATTCCCATCAATCCTGAAGATGTCCTTCTACAATGCGGGAGGCGGACTGACCTTCAGCATATCGGGAGGATACAACATAAAAAGGTTCAAGAGCAAGTCGGGCATCAGGTATATGGGAGAAAACGGGGACCTTGTACTTGGAAGCCTTCCCGAAAATGCCACCAAGACAAAATCGATGATAACAATCGGCTCTTTCACACTTTCCCCCCTTATCAGCGTCAAGGACAAAAAAAGCGGCACCAGGATAACGGCCGGCCCTATGATCAATTTCAACAGGTCATACAACACCACGTCAAAATATCACCTTGACGGGAAAAAGCACAAGGAGCATGACGGAAAGGTAAACGTGGAACCCGTGACGGTAGATTTCTTTATGGGGGTGAGCATAGAGAATTTCCCTGACTTCTATGTCAAGTTCGCACCCGGGAACATACTTAAAACGGACGCTCTTCCGAAATTCTCCACATGGTCGATAGGATTATGCTTAGACCTTGACTGGTAGCAAAAGGCGGAAAAGACGGAAAACACAATAAACACAAAGAGAGTGACCCAAAAGTACGGGTTGCCCTCTTATTTTATTGTCAAAAAGAAGAAAAATTATCTTTTAAGGCTGTGTGGATTTGAGTGGATACAGGTGGAGTTCAAATCCTACTTGAGGACGAAAAATGTCACATTTTTTGTCACATTGAAACGAAAAAAGGCCCCACAGACACCTGTGAGGCCATTTGAGTGGAGATAAAGAGATTCGAACTCTTGACCCCCTGCTTGCAAAGCAGGTGCTCTACCAACTGAGCTATACCCCCAAAGCAGTAGTCCCTGGCAGAGTTGAACTGCCGACCTCCACATTATCAGTGTGGCGCTCTAACCAACTGAGCTAAGAGACTATGTATAATAATGAAAGACAGTACAAGGCAAGCCCTGCCTTGATACACCGACTTGAGCGTC
>JAFUFP010000076.1 GCA_017469845.1 Bacteroidales bacterium
GATCTCCCGGAAACGAAACGCCCTCAAAAAGGCTTCCGCTCAGCTCGACCAGAAGAGAAGGGACGTTGAAAGCGAAGTGAGAAGGGCTCTCCAGGACAGGGACGGATCAGCCGCCGCCTTCGCCCAGGCCCAGAGGAAGGCAGAAGTCCAGTCCGAAGCCTATGCGCTCAACCTCAAGAAACTCGAGCAGGGGCTCATTTCCCCTCTCGAATTCCAGAAGGCGAGCGACAATTTCCTCAAGGCCCAGGCCGATGAGATGAATTCCCTTTTCCAGTATCTCATCAAACAGGCGGTCGTACGTTATTATAATGGTACCGAATACGTAAATCAGTAAAATCATGGATAAGATCATCGAGAAGAAAACAGGATGGAGGGTGGCGTTCACCAAAAAGGCGCTGCCCTGGTGGATGGGGGCTCTTTTGGCCGCATTCATCATCTATCTGATAGTGAGACCCAACAACAAGACCCTCCGTGTCGACAGGGACGGCATAACCGTGTCAACGGCCCAGGTGGGTGAATTCAATGACTATATCCGGATAAGCGGAAGGGTGCAGCCTATGACTACCATCCAGCTGAGCCCCCAGGAGGGCGGAATCGTCGAGAAGATCCTCATCGAGGAAGGCTCCCGAGTCAAGGCCGGGGATCCGATCCTCATCCTTTCCAACGACAACCTCGACCTTTCCATCCTCAACTCAGAAGCCGAACTGGCCGAGAAGGAGAATATCCTCCGAAATACCCAGATCCAGATGGAGCAGCAGAAACTGGACGTCCGTCAGAATGAACTTGAGTACGGCATCCAGGTCGAGAGACTCCGTCGCGCCTACGAGCAGCAGAAGGCCCTCTATGAAGACAAGCTCATCGCGAAGGAAGACTACCTGAAGGCCGAGGAGGACTACAATCTCGCCCGTCAGAAATACTCCCTCATCCGTGAGCGCTCAAAGCAGGACAGCCTCTACCGCGGCACCCAGATAGACCGTATGGAAGAGTCTCTGGAGAACATGCTCCTCAATATGTCGATGATCCGCCGAAGAAAGGATAACCTTGTGGTGAAGGCCCCAATTGACGGGGAACTCGGTCTTCTGGACGTCGTCCTTGGACAGAGCATCGCAGCCGGAACCAAGATAGGTCAGATAAACTCGGTGGGGACGTACAAGGTCGAAGCCCAGATCGACGAACACTACATCGACCGTGTCGTGTCGGGACTCGAGGCCACTTTCGAGCGTCAGGGGGAGACCTACTCAACTTCCATAAGGAAAGTCTATCCGGAAGTCCGTGACGGAAAGTTCAAGGCCGATTTCAAGTTCGACGGGGAACAGCCGGACAACATCCGCTCCGGTCAGACCTACTATCTGAACCTGCAGCTCGGACAACCCGAAGAGGCCGTCATCATTCCCCGCGGCACCTTCTACCAGAAAACCGGCGGAAAATGGATCTACGTCCTGAGCAAGGACGGCAACAAGGCCATCAAGAGGGAAATCCGCATAGGCCGTCAGAATCCCCAGTACTATGAGGTGCTGGAAGGCCTTGAGAGCGGTGAGAAGGTGATCACTTCCGGGTACGACACCTACGGCGACAGCGATGTGCTGGTTTTCTAGAAATATTGACAACCGATTGAAAGACAGAATAAAATCTACAGAATCATGATAAAAGTCACTTCTTTGACGAAGATCTTCCGCACGGAAGAAATCGAGACCACCGCCCTCAACGGCGTATCCTTTGAAATCAAGGACGGCGAGTTCGTCGCCATCATGGGACCTTCCGGCTGCGGAAAGTCCACGCTCCTCAATATCCTCGGCCTTCTGGACAATCCCACCAGCGGCAGCTATGAACTCCTGGGGACCGAAGTGGCGGGCCTCAAGGAGAAGGAACGCACGAAGTTCCGTAAAGGGAACATCGGTTTCGTGTTCCAGAGCTTCAACCTCATCGATGAACTCAATGTCTACGAGAACATAGAGCTTCCGCTCCGCTACCTCAACATATCGGCCTCGGAGCGTAAAGCCAAGGTCTCCGGGATAATGAAGCGCATGGCCATCAGCCACCGTGCCCAGCACTTCCCGCAGCAGCTTTCCGGAGGTCAGCAGCAGAGGGTGGCGATCGCCCGTGCCGTCGTAGCCGGTCCGAAGCTCATCCTTGCGGACGAGCCTACCGGTAACCTCGACTCCAAGAACGGAAAGGAGGTTATGGACCTTCTCAAGGAGCTCAACTCCGAGGGAACTACAATCGTGATGGTGACCCACTCCCAGAAGGACGCCGCATGCGCCCAGCGCACGATCGACCTCTTCGACGGACAGATAGTAAGTGATGTGAAGAACGAACTGTAATGAAACTCTTTTCCGACATAGTCATAAAGGTATTGTCGCTGGGCATCGGCCTTGCGGTGGGTATCGTGCTCATCGCGAAGGTGTTCTTCGAACTCAGTTACGACTCCTTCTACAAGGACATAGACCGGGTGTATATCATCAATACCCGGATAAACCAGCAGGGTAGTGAGGAAGACTATGGCCAGGTGAGCGGAGCCGTTGCGGTCGGATTCATGGAAGAAGTTCCCGGTGTGGAAGAGGGTACCCGCTATACGTCAGTTTTCAGCGGGGACACTTACCTTGACGAAGATGGCAACAAGCTCAGTGCCACGCTCGTCTGTACCGATACCTGCTTTTTCAAGGTCTTCGACCGGCCGATTCTTGCGGGAGATCCGGTAAAGGCGCTGGGGAAATGGGGTACGGTGATGGTGAGCCGCAGCTTCGCCGAGAAACTTGGCGGAGTGCAGGAAGCCATAGGTCAACAGATCGCCAATGCCGATATGGAAGGCCTGAAACTCTCCGTCGAGGGCGTTTTCGAGGACTTCCCCAAGAACGGCAGCCTTGACTTTGACATCCTTCTTTCGATAGACACCTACGGCAAGCAGAGTACTGACAACTGGTTGGGCAATGACCGCTACAAGGGTTATGTGAAGTTGTCTGAAGGCGTTGATCCCGCCGCTTTGTCGGATGCCATCAGAAAGATGCAGGAATCACATCAGCCTTTGGAGGAGATCGAGGCCCAGGGTACAAGCCTGAGGTACTTCTTGAAGCCTTTCAGCACCATTCACACATCCGCCCCGGAGGTCAAGTCCCAGGTGGTCCTGCTGTCGATCGTGGCGGCACTTCTTCTTCTGATCAGCTTGCTGAACTACATCCTCATCGTAATCTCTTCGATGGTGAAGCGTTCCAGGGAAGTGGGTGTAAGAAAGTGCTACGGCGCTGAAGGAAAGCACATCTACGGAATGCTGTCGAAGGAAGCCCTGCTGCACATCGTCCTCTCGCTGGCCCTTTCCGCCGTCATAATCTTCGCCGGCCGTGGTATCGTGGAGAATCTTCTCGGAGTACCTTTTTCCACGTTGCTGATACCGCAGAGCATAATCGCCATCGTAGCGGTGATTCTTTTCGTGCTCGTCATTTCCATCGTGGTTCCCTCGGAACTGTACAAGCGGATTCCGGTGTATTCGGCGCTTAAGAACTATACCGAAAACTCCCGGAACTGGAAGCTGGGGCTTCTGGGGGTGCAGGTGCTCATCAACGTGTTCCTGGTGGTGATGATGCTCATCATCGGAAGGCAATACAGTAAAGTGTCCAACGCCGATACGGGGTACGATTATGACAACCTGTATTATTTCAGCATGTTCGACGGAGACCGTCAGGCTCTTGTGCGCGCTGTCGGGACTCTGCGCTCTCTTCCTGAAGTTGAAGGCGTCGCAGCGACCTACAACCTTCCTTTCGAGGGCTCCAACGGAGACAATGTGTCTTTGCCCGATGATGAAAGGGAACTCTTCAATATCGCCGACCAGTATGAGTGCTCGAGCGACTTTTATGACCTCATGGGTATAGAGTTCCTGGAGGGCCGCGCGCCCCGGGATTCTTCCGAAATCGTCGTTGATGAGAAGTTCGTCAGCAAGATCTCCGAGTTTACGGATTGGAGTGACGGGGCCGTGGGCAAACAGGTCTTCATCACCGGTCACGACCTCTCCGAAGACGCCGGAAGAAGATACTTCACGATTTCGGGAGTCTACAAGTCTTACCTTATCGGTGACTACAAAGATGTGGATGGCCGTCCCAGCGCCCTTTTCTACGGAGAAATCGGTTCCATGACTTCCTGGATGCCGAACGTGTTGTTCAAAGTGAGGCCCGAATCCCTGGAGAAGGTCGACACCGCCCTGGAACAGGCCCTGGAAGGCCGTGAAATCAACATCGTTTCCTACGAAGAGCAGATGAGAGCCGCGTATGACGACAGCCTCAAGATGCGCAACACCATGGCGCTCGGAGCAGTGTTCTCGCTGATTGTCGCTCTTCTTGGCCTCATCGGCTTCATAAGGGACGAGAGCCTTCGCCGCAGCAAGGAAATGGCTGTCCGCAAGATAAACGGTGCCTCCACCCGTGACATCCTGGGCATATTCGCCCTCGACATCATGAGGCTCTCAGCCGTAATGGCCGTTCTCGCCTGTATCGGAGCTTTCTTCGTGGCGCACAGGTGGCTGCAGCAGTTCGCCGAAAAGGTGACCCTCAGTCCGCTTTACTTCATCTGCGGCGCGCTTTTGGTTCTTGCCATCGTGCTTGGAGTCGTCGTGTGGAACTGCCTCCGAATCGCAAAAGCCAATCCTGTCGAATCCTTAAAGAACGAGTAGAATGAACAGTTACCTCAAATTCCTTTCCCGAAACAAGCTCTACTCCGCCGTCGAGGCGGTGGGACTGGCCGTGAGCCTCGCTTTCGTGATCCTGATCGGAAGCTTCGTGGTCCAGCAGTACCAGGTGGCGCACGAGTCGCCCTCCTGGAAGAGGACATTCGTCCTGGGCAGTGAGGAATTCCTGGGACTTACGTATTGGGACAAGGAGGAACTACTTATGAATATCCCCGAAGTCGAGGCGGCTTCAACCGTTACGCTCCTCTGGAACCCGGTCGTGAAGGTCGGCCAGGAGAGGGTCCAGTCAAAGGGCATCGAGGCGGATGCGGATTTTTTCAGGGTTTTCCCCCAGTACCGCATGGTGGAGGGGAACCTGTCCGACTTTGTCGGCAAGGAAGACGTCCTTCTGAGTGAATCCTTCTCGAGGAAAATCGGTGCCACGATAGGGCAGACCATCGAGGTGGACGACTCTTTCCTCACGGTTAAAGGCGTATTCGCGGATTTCGACGGAACCTTTTTCGTGACGTCGGACATCATAACGAACGTGTCGAACACCTGGGCCGCCTCCGAAAGCAAGAGCTTCAACAGTATAGGGAATTACACCACATGGTTCAGGGTCAGGGATGACGCCGACCTCCCTTCCGTCCAGGACAAGGTCAAGGCTCTTCTGCACCGCAACTACGATTCCGCCTGGGGAGCGGAAAGGGTTGATTCATGGCGGGCTTTCCGCATGGATGAAGCCTTCTTCTTCGACGGGGGAAGCAACGGGCTCACCCGCAGCGGAAGCCCGAGTATGCTCCGGCTCCTTACCGCCGTAGTGCTTCTCCTGCTTCTTTCCGCCGTATTCAACTACGTGAATCTCTCGCTGGCGCTTACAGGAAAGAGGGCCAAGGAGATGGCCACAAGAAGGCTCCTGGGTGCCGACAAGGCCGATATCCTTTGGAAATACATCGCCGAATCGGTCGCATTCACGGCCGTGTGTTTCGCCGCCGCTCTACTTCTGGCTTATCTTCTCCTGCCTATGGTGAACAGCCTCGTCTCCACAGCCGATCCGGACGAAGTCATGCTCGGCCTCGCTGACACTTCCGTCATGATTTCCTTCAGGATGACGCCGCTTTATGTGGCGGCATACCTTCTCGCCATCCTTGTCCTCGGTATCATCTGCGGACTGCTTCCCGCTTTCGCGGCTTCGGCCTACCAGCCCATCGACGTTATAAGGGGAAAGCTCAGGCGCCGTAGCAAAATGGTCCTGAGCAAAATGTTCATCATTGTCCAGAACGTCCTTTCGGTCTTCCTTATTACATTGGCACTGGTGATGGAGGTCCAGATGCGCCACATGCTTACGCGTCCGACTCATGCGGCAACCGAGAACCTCTATTATATAGAGTATTCCGCCCAGAACTATGACCAGATGAGGCTTTTCAAGGACAAGGTTGACCGTCTTCCCTTTGTCGAAAGGAGCGGTGTCGGCCGCGGAATCCCCGGAATGATTAACATGACGACGGGTATCAGAGTGGATGAAGAGCACCACGTGGACATGCCGGTCATCATCTGCGATTCGACATATTTCTCCCTTCTTGGACTTGAAATCGAGGAGGATTTCGGCCATCCTTTGGTACATTCCCTCTGGATGAGCAGGAGCGCATTCAATGCGGCGGGGGTTTCCGACACTTCGACTGTCTTCCCCCGCAGGATCAGCATGAACGGAGCCCGTCCCGAGTACATAGGCGGAATCGTGGCCGATTTCCCTTCCCGCCCGGCCTCTGAGAGCGAACAGAACCCCAACGGCGGGGTCATCGTGGTGAGGACTGAGGACCTCAATTGGTCGAATTGCCTTCTGATCGGCACCACCGGGGAAGATCCCTCCTACGGGGAACAGATCCTCAAGGCTTATCGGGAGTACAGGTTGGAAACAGCCGGAGTCGAAGATCCCGCCTGGAGGTACGGTTTCATGGATGAAATCAACCGCACCTCCCTGTCGAAAGTCAGGCGTTCTCTCCGCCTTGTCGAGCTCTTCGCCGTTCTCTCTGTGCTGATTTCGCTTCTGGGACTTCTTGCCATGAGCACATACTTCGCTGACGAGAACACCAGGCAGATAGCGGTGAGGAAGGTCTTCGGATCCGATGTGCGGAAGGAAACTTACCGGAACGTGCGGAGCTACATGATCCTGGTTGGTGTGTCCTGCATTGTGGGCATACCGCTGGCGGTATGGGCCTCGGAGGTGTATATGGAAAGATTCTCTTACCGGGCGGAAGGTTACGGCTGGGTGTTCCCCGTTTCAGCCCTCATATCCCTTCTCATCGCCTTCGTGACCGTTCTTTGGCAGACGGTGAGGGCAGCCAGGACGAATCCCGCAACGGAACTCAAAAAGGAGTAAAACCTCCTGAACAAAGTGTTTGACAAAGTGCTTTCCGCCCCGGAGATCAGCTTCTTCGGGGCGGAGGTCGCTTCTGTCAATCTTCCGGTACGGGGGATTGGCCCTTCCTGTACTTCGCCGCTACTGGAGCGGATCCCGGATAGGGTCTGCTGCAATCGGCCTAAGTTTCATCGAATCAAGAATGGACTGGATCCACTCACCGGCCTTCTACATCGCGTTCAGGAACCGGTGGTCGGAGAGCGGGAATTGGGCGCTACGGTGGTTGGGACTTCCTGCCCTTGCGTTCTGTCTCCTGCTGGTGGGTTCTTTTCTGTATGCCTCGCTGGCTTACGGCCATTCTCCCTCCGATTACTTTGTCCTTCCCGACGGGGGATTCAACAGGGATACCGTGCTCAATCACATCAAAAGCACCGCCCTGTACGTAAGTGCAATGCTTCGGGGCTTTTTTGGCATTCTGTCAGGTTACAATTCCTGAAGCATCCCTCTCTACGATTGCCCATACCAAGGCAATACCAAGACAATATGCATAGGGGCAACCCTTTCTTGAAGAATCAGTGTTGATATTTCAAGGTCAAGTCCGTAACTTTATGGAAATATTCCTCCCATATGAAAAGATTTTCCGTTGTCATACTGTGCGCCATCGCCCTATGCGCCTGCAATAAAGGATATGATTCTCTTCCGATTCCCCCTCAGCAGGAGGAGGAGATGTTCCGCAATTGGATCGCCAAAATATCTTCCGATGAGTTCGGAGGCCGTAAACCCATGTCCCCGTATGAGGAAATCACAACAAGTTATCTGATTTCCCGGCTTGTCAGCCTTGGCATAGAGCCGGCATTTGGCGGAAGTTACTCCCAGGAGGTCCGGCTTATCTCCACGCAGAGCACCTTTGACGGTGGAGGCATCGCATTCAAAGGAAAATCCGGAAGGGGAGTGCTCGCCAGTCCTGAAGATTTCGTGGGGTGGACAGCACGTCCTGAAGGGAGGGTGGACCTTCCTTCAACGGGAGTCGTTTTCTGCGGATTCGGAATCGATGCCCCGGAATTCTCCTGGAATGATTTCGACGGGGTCGATGTCAAAGGGAAGATAGTCCTTGTGATGGTGAACGATCCCGGTTTCTATGATGAATCCCTTTTCCGGGGAAAGAACATGACCTATTACGGCAGGTGGACTTACAAGTTCGAGGAAGCCTCGAAAAGGGGAGCGGCCGCATGTCTTGTCATCCATCAAACCGATGCCGCCGGATATGGCTGGAACGTCTGCGCCAACCATGTCGGAACCAACCTTGCCCTTTATGATTCCCCGACAGGTAATTCTTCCAGACTCCCGATGAACGGATGGATCCACGAGGAAGGCTGCAGAAAGCTGTTTTCAAGTGCCGGAGTTGATTTCGATGAGGCGGTTGCTTCAGCGAAGCGTCCCGGCTTCAAGCCCATTGAACTGGACCTTTCAGCGGATATCAGGATGGATGTTTCCCATGAAATCCGCTCTTCCCTCAATATCGGCGGAATCCTTCCGGGAAGAACCGTTCCTGATGAAGCGGTGGTCATTTCCGGCCATTGGGACCATTTGGGAATCGGAACTCCGGACGAGAGGGGAGACACCATCTATAACGGCGCCGCAGATAACGCTTCGGGTGTTGCCGCGACCCTCCTGTGTGCAGCCCAGGCAGTCAAACTTTCCCGTAGACCTGACCGCTCGCTTCTGTTCCTTTTCTACACTTCGGAAGAAAGCGGCCTTTTCGGATCGGAACATTACTGCAACTTCCCTGCGGTTCCGATGGAAAAGACTCTCGCCTGCATCAATTTCGAGAGCGTCGCACCCGAACCCCTCACCCATGACGTGGTCGTGCTTGGTGGAGGGAACAGCATTCTTGATGACTACATTGTACGTGGAGCGCAGCGGCAAGGACGTTACGTGACCTTCAATGAGGACAATTCAGACGGATGGTTCTTCCGTTCGGACCACTTCAACTTCGTGAAAAAGGGTGTCCCCGCAGTTGTCATAGAATCCGGCGAGGACCTTGTCGACCCTCTTCACCCCAACAAGTATCCGTTCGACTATTGGTACCATAAGCCGAATGATGAATACATCCCTGACTGGGACGTTGAAGGGTCGCTCGCTCATGTGCACCTGATGTTCGGTGTCGCTTTGGAACTCGCTTCCGCCAAAAAGCGCTGAGCCCTATAATGTAACGTCAATCCTTCCAACGGACGGATACCAGTGAACGGGCCGGCACCTCGACGGGGAGATCATTCTCTCCGGATGTCAGGACTAACTGTTTGGAGTCCTCTGCCCCATTGAGCAGCAAGGCACCGAAGGAACTGTCCGGATTGCGGAAGACCAGACATTGCAGTCCTTCCACTGAACCTTCCGTTCCGACCCGGATCGCGCCCGGCCGCACCGCGACCGAGGCGTGAGCGATGTTGTACCATTGGGTATACCGGTTCACTTGGGAATAATCGCCCGAAACTACATTGACCGCACCGTAGCACGTCATGCAGGAGCCATTGAAATTCGTGTAAGGGCCTTGTTTCTCGTCCAGCATAAGGTTCCAGAAGATGACGCCTTTCCCGTTACGGGACAACGTCCCCAGGAAAATTTCCCGGTAATCGTTCAGGAGCGACCGGTCGAACCTGTAACTCCATGTGCCGATGGAAGCTTCAGTGAACCAGATTTCCTTGTCGGGAGCTGCTGCAATGATCCGGTCAAGTTCCGACACCCTGCCGCCGTAATTATGCCAGGCGGAGCCTGCGATGTACTTGCCGGCTTCGGGGTCCTCAAAGACCTTCAGCGGATAGCCGTCCTGGTCCGGCATCCCGTCGTAATTGTAATTGTGGTCAAAAATCAGGATCCTGGTCTTCAGACCGGCCTTCTCGAACGCCGGACCGAGGGCAGTCTTGACGAAGTCGCGGGTGTCTTCCCAATACATAAGCATGGACATGGAGTTTCCGGCGTTGAGCGGCTCGTTCTGCGGAGTTATGCCGTAGATAGGGAAACCTTGACTCTCGAAGTATCGGATCCATCTGACGAAATAGTCCGCATAGTCCCGGTAGAAGGCGGGGTTGAGCCTGCCACCTGTCCAGCTGTAGTGACTGCCCTTAAGGTCGACATCCAGCTTCATCCAGCGCGGCGCCGTCCAGGGAGAGCCGATGATCTTGACATCGGGATTGATGGCATAGATTTCTTTGAGGACCGGAAGGACATATTTGACATCCAGTTCATGTGGGGCGAAATGCTCCATTCCCTCTTCGTCGCACCAGGTGAACCTGCCGCCGCAAGGATGTTCATAGTCCCAGGAGAAATCCGAGCCGCCGATTGCCAGCCGGATGAGGGAAGATCCGACTCCGTCTTTGGGGTCGAAGAGTTCCTTAAGGAAAGCCGTCCGGTCTTCTTGCTTCATTTTCAATAGGTTGTAGCAGGAGGAGATGGTAACGGCAGCACCGAAGCCCTCAACGGTCTGGAATGTTTGGTCCGTGATGCGGATTACCGGATCGGACGCTTCGCCCTTGGTGAAATGGAGGCCTTCCTTCGCAAACAACACTGTGCTGTCGGCCGTTGTTGTGTACTTCAGGGCGTCAAATGATCCCTGCCCTGGGATCGTGTACGCCCCCTTAGGGCCGCAAGCGGCCATAATGAGTGCGGAGAATGCAAACAGAAATGAGTGTTTCATATGGTGATGGATGGTCTGTGATTCTTTCACTTGATTCCGGGGAACGGATATTTACAGACACGGAGTCAAATTTACGGATTATGGATGATTTTGAACAGTGGATTGCCTCATTTTTCGTTCAGGATCCGCCTTTTCATTTCCCGTTTCCTTTCCCGGGTTCCGTGAACGGGGCACTTCCGCTTGTCCATAAGATGCCGTACTGACGTTCAAATCAGTTTTTCCTCTCCTTCCGTCAGGCAACCTCAGCGATTTTTGCGTATGGACCGTATTCGCGGCATCTGAAAGATGAATAAAAATTGTTAGCTTTGCAATGCGAAGCGGAAAACACGTACTTTCGGTCATACCTGATAATCGGCAATCCTGACTTACGGACCTGTCAATCTGTACTCGGAGAAGGAGTGAGGCTGTGAAGGTAGGCCGTACGTACGATTTCAACCATGGCCTTTCGCATAGTTGTAACACGGAACCAAATTATTCACATCATATGGCACTTATCGAAAACATCATCGCACGTGCGAAATCCAACAAACAGCGCATTGTGCTCCCCGAATCTCTCGAAGAGAGAACAATCACAGCCGCGGACCGTGCTCTCGCTGACGATCTTGCGGACATCATCCTCATCGGCAACAAACAGGAGATCCTCTCATACGCGGACAGCCTTGGTCTCAAGAATATCGGCAAGGCTACAATTGTCGATCCTGCTACCAGCGAGAAGACAGAGGAATATGCACAGCTTCTTTTCCAGCTCCGCCAGAAAAAGGGCATGACGATCGAAAAAGCCCGCGAACAGGTTCTTGACCCCCTCTATTTCGGATGTCTCATCATCAAGAGCGGAGATGCTGACGGACAGATCAGCGGCGCCCTGTCGACAACAGGTGAGACTCTGCGCCCAGCTCTCCAGATCATAAAGTGCGCTCCCGGCATCACCTGCGTCAGCGGTGCGATGCTCATGATCACGAAGACTCCCCAGTACGGTGAAAATGGTGTCCTCGTAATCGGTGACGTCGCCGTTACCCCTATGCCTGACGCCAATCAGCTTGCGCAGATAGCCGTGTGTACCGCTCAGACGGCGAAGAGCGTAGCCGGATTCACGGATCCGAGGGTCGCCATGCTTTCGTTCTCCACCAAAGGAAGTGCGAAGCACGAGGTCGTGGACAAGGTGATTGAGGCCACCGGCCTTGCAAAGGAACTTGATCCCGCATTGAAGATAGACGGAGAGCTCCAGGCTGACGCCGCTCTCGTGCCTTCTGTCGGAAAGAAGAAAGCACCCGGCTCAGAAATCGCCGGTAATGCCAATGTTCTTGTCTTCCCTTGCCTCGAGGTCGGAAACATCGCTTACAAACTGATCCAGAGACTTGGAGAGGCTGATGCCATAGGACCCATTCTCCAAGGTATCGCACGTCCGGTCAATGACCTCAGCCGCGGATGTTCCGTCGACGACATCTACAAGATGGTCGCGATAACCGCTTGCCAGGCTATGGACGCGAAATAATCCGCAGTTAAATACTGACAAAGCCCGGGGATTTGTTCCCGGGCTTTGTCATTTGAGTGTCATGCCTTATACCGGATAGTACTGAATACCGCCGAAGTGACGTCGGTTCTGCCCCCATTGTCACATATACGTTTTATCATCCATCGGCCGAGTGCAGCCTCGGCATTATCGGTTCTCCTTGTGTCAGGTTATTATTGTTAGCCAACAAGTTACAAGGACAGTTTGACATACGAAACCGAATTTTTTGGCACACGGTCTACCGGGAAAGGACAGAAAATCTGAAAGAACAGCAAAAAGCTTAACAGTCAAATTGCAACAAAACGGTATGCTCGAAAGGAAGAACGGCCGGCGCGACGGTTATCGGGAAGTCAAAGTACAACTCTAAATTCCCATTTTTCAGTCTGAACATCGATGACGATTACCCTTCATACATGGAGCACATCTGACAAGCCGGCGCTGAAGGCGCTGTGCAATGCCGTGGACAGGACTTTCCTGTCGGACCGGCTACCACATCGGATTATTGGCCAGGTGTTCCCAGAGAACGTGGCGTCAGTGCGGGTGCTGGAGAAAAACGGCTTCTGGCTGGAAGAAACAATTGTAGAAAAAGTGATTAAAAGCTGAATGGTGCGGGATGTGAAGCTGTATCGGAAAGGCAACTTTTTTTAAACCATCGTATTCCCTATTGTTGTCAGAGCATCGGCAAAAAGCAACAACTTGTTTCTTGACACGTATTTTCAGACATTGTAACTTTGCTCCATCAACCAAGACGATAAGACAATGGAAGTAAAAGACATCTTACGGAATCTGCGCGAAAAGAACCACCTGACTCAGGAACAGATGGCCGAGCGCATCGGCGTTACCAGACAGGCTGTAAGCCGTTGGGAGACCGGCATGACGCAGCCCAATCCAGAGTTGCTCAAAGTATTGTCCCGAGAATTCGGAGTATCAATCAATACGCTTTTGGGCTCGCCCCGGACGCTTTACTGTCAGTGCTGCGGAATGCCGCTATCGGATGATGCGATGATCAGCCGTGAAGCGGACGGTTGTCTCAATGAAGATTATTGCAAATGGTGCTATGCTGATGGCAAGTTCGCATACAAGAGCAAGGAATCCCTGCTGGACTTCCTGGTCGATCACATGCCGAATCCGGAGAACCAACCGGAAAGTGAGCGGCGGGCACTATATGACACCCACTTGTCCCAGTTGAAACACTGGAGATAGAGGAGTACATGGCTTCATCTCTGCAAATTTTTCGTAACTTGGTGGCTGATAAATCGGGATTTGCCAGCATATGCTGATATGAAACACTTATTCTCAACTTTCTTTATTCTGCTTCTGGGTGCTCTCCTCCACGCTCAGGAACACAATTTTGAGTTTATTTCCAATCACATCTATCTGAATGCGGAGGTGAACGGAAAGCCCGCACGGCTGGTTTTCGATACGGGTTCCGCCGATGTGTATTTGGATAGCACATGGCTTTCTGAAAGTGGAATCAAATATGCACAGATGGGAAACGCCATGGTGCGAGGAGCAGGAAATGAGGCTAAGAAAACAACGCTTATATTCTCCGGAGTTAATATTTCGATGAATGGAAAGGAATACTCTCCTATGATGGTTCCTATCATTGATTTGCGTGTCATTCTTGGTGATAAGGCCGATGGAATCTTCGGCCTTAAAGACTTGAAGGGGAAAGTGATTACTATCGACTACAAAAATAGTATATTAACACTGTCGGATAAGCTTACGACAGACCCGGCAGAAGGCTTTACACGCATTCCGATAGAGACTGACACGAATCATCCGGGGCGAATCCTATTTGCCATTGAGGTTACAGTTACTCCGGGTAAGGTTATTTCCGGTAA
>JAFUFP010000077.1 GCA_017469845.1 Bacteroidales bacterium
CCAACGCGAGCCTGAGGTAGAAAGCATGCATCCTGGCTGCAGCAACAGTTTCAGGTGGATAAGTATATGATGAGAATGTCTTCGCACAGAAATGTATGAACGACTCATCGAATCCTTCATTCCGTATTTTCAAGATGGCTGCGTCTAGCTCAGACTGTTGCATAAAAAAGTGTGGACTCCCCTTGTTGTGCCATGCTGGGTCTGGGAGGACACCTTCAAGTCAACAACAAGGATCAACGCCCACACTAAAGTGAGGTTGATTCCCTCGTTGCAAAGTGACTTGAATTCTTAAACCTCCCAAGTTTAGCACAGCACCTGCAATAAGCGAATAACTTGTATTCTATGTCTTTTTTGATGTTCAAAATAACATCATTGCAAAGATACGAATTTTCTTCATAATCAGTGTTTCTCTCGCTATGTCATAGTCGGTTCCACTTTCGAGAAGTTGACGATATCTGTCAATTATCAATATTAGATTTGTGGGTTGAAAGCAGCTACGTGGAATCAACATAGAGCTGTTTATCGTGAGTAACTACCACAATAACAAAACGATAAACCAAATATGATGATGAAAACATCCGTTCTTTTTTCGGCGGCGTCCCTAAAGGGTCTCCGAGTAGAAAATCATTTGAATCCCGAATATTACTTCCATAACCTCCCGTCTTTCGGGCTTATCAATTGTGACCTGTTCCAAAAAAGAAGATACAGTCGACATATCATGTCATAATCGCTTCTTTTTATGTTGTCCCGCTTCTTTCCTTCGCAGGAGAAGTGGTCTATGGCAATTCAAGAAGCTCTATCAAAGGCTAGCACATCAAAGCATCCTGGCAACATTCGCCAAATCAGTTTTTCTCTCGGGAAGCCCGGGCGAGGGAAACTGCCCGTATCGGTTGAGATTGACGGCCATGGAACATTTTTTTGCGAAGTAAGCGATACCTATCCGGTTCTTGAAGATATCCGTGACTGGATGGAACGATGCCTGACCTATGACCGACACGGCACATTCCACCCCGAAATCATGACCTTGAACCTGGCGGAATCCGTATATTCATTTGCGCTGATACAGGTGGGTTGGGAGCAGACGGACAGAGGGGATGTCCCCGTATCCCTTTTCATCGTGGTGAGCTGGGAACACGACTATCCCCTGCTATGCGAATTCTGCTACCCCGTAGACACCCTCAGCAGCCTGTATCGTTCCATCACAAACTGTCTCTGCACTAATCGCAGGTTATTTGACAATCCAAACTGTTGGTATGACGTAAAACGGTTCAACAAACTAAACGCCGAGAGTAATACTGACCGGCTGCTGACAAAAATCAAGTCTTACAAGATTGATATGTACTGCAATTTTTACCGTGCGGTATGACATTGACGATGTTTGTCAATTCTTCAGAATACCTTTGCAGCAATTAACAAAGAGCGATGAACACATTCATTTTAAAGTGGAATCCCGAGGCTTCCCCATACAGCCTTATCGACTTCCAGAGGGATTTTCCGAAGCTAGAATACGGGGGATTCAGCTGGAAGTTGGAGGAATCCGAAGGTCTTCGAAGCGGTGACAATTTCTTCCTGGTAAAGACGGGGAAGGGCAACTGTGGAGTCGTCATGAAAGGGTTTTTCATAAGTGACCCTTTCCCTGTAAAAAATGGAGGTGATTCGTCCAAGAAGGTCAACCTCCGACCGACATACATGTTTCATCCGGACAGCCCAAAAGGAATCTTAGGATTGAATGACCTCAAGGCCGCGATTCCAGATTTTCCGTGGGAAGAAGACATCTCCGGGCGCAGGTTGTCAGGACAACAGACTGAAATTCTCGGCCTGATGTGGGACCGGTTTCTTGAGGGTTATGAAAACGGCGACTATGATGGTATTCTGGCGGACCGTAACAGGCGACCGGACGCAGGGATTGATGATGCCGTGGCACTCGCATCTGAAGTTCTGTATGACCGGGAAGACAGCAACGGGGAACCGCTTATCCTGAAGGCCCTTCGTTCGGGACTCAGCGGCACCACCAGTGATGAAAAAATCCGCGGATTCCTTCTCGACGTAATGTCGGACCCGGAATGGGATGCCGGTGCACTCCGGGAAAAGGGGTTCAACGAAACGGTCGTTGAAAGTCTCCTAGCTTGAAGATTCTAATTCAAAAGGATATTCTCCCGCACATAGTCGGCAATATCCTTTTTCAACGCCTCAGAGTCTTCCGTGTCCAGTATCTCTATCTTGTCTGCAAGGCCAAGATAGAAACGCCTTACAGCACCGAATCCGTTCAAGTGGGTATCAAGTATCCATTTGTCCCTGCTTTCTTCATACAACTCATCTTTAGGCAGTTTCTCTGCACATGAGTATTCCTCCAAAAGGTAGTTTTTCGCCGCTATATCCATCCTGAGCTTGACATGGTACTTGTGCACTCCCTCATCAAGCCAGCGGAACACATCTGCCTGCCGTGGCTCGGTAAGGGGTAGCGGATACACGGGGTTTTCAATGTCTGTCTCGATGGATGATATCCTCTTCAGGCGGAACTGTTTGTAACTCCGCGATTCAAGGTCATAGCAATACACGTTCTCGTCGTTGTAGAAAAGGTTCACCGGCACGACGAACCTGTCTTTGACCTTTCCGCTGTTTCCGCTTGCATAGTTCTTAAAGATGAGTTTCCGGTGCTGGTCAATGGCTTCCTGAATGGTCACGACGAACCCCATTTCCTTGCTTATTTTCTTGAGGCTCATGAGCCGCCTTTCCTTCTGGACCGGACTCATAGGGATAGTCCGTCCACCGTCCCGGACGAAGGCTATGCCGTCCTGGTGCTGCTTGTCTGAATATAGGTAGGCTATCTCATACTCCGCAGGGCGGACCGTGATGCGGATTGCGTCCGCATCTTCTGTCGCCTCAATCGTGATATTTCCAAGGAGTGACTCCTTGAAGAAGAGTTCCTTCTCACCATTGAGGAAGAGCACATAATGGTCTATCGTATCCGCTTTGATGACCGGATGTCCCAGCTGGCGCGACCTGAGGGCGTTAACTGTCTGGTAGTTCTCGGTAAGGTACTTGATATCGGCGTTCAGACCGTAATCCTGGGAAACTATCGGTTCTCCTGCATCATTGACCCCCAGGTAAAGTGTTCCGCCATCAGCATTGAGGAATCCGCACACTGCCTCGAAGACCTGTCCCCTGCCCTGATAGTCAAGGTCTGCACCCTCACCGTCGTTACGGAAGACGTAGGAGGACTTGAACTCAATGTCATGGGTCTCCGTGCGGCCGTACTTTCCAGCTTTCACCTCACCGATCCTGCGGTATGCATCCGCCACTCCGAGGATCTCACATATTTTCCTTCGGACATCCTCGCGGTCGGCCTTGACCTCGTCAGCATATTCCGAAGATATCTTGAGGCCCAGAAGCAGCATCCCCACTTTGAATGTGATGCTTCCTGCCGGCATCGCCGACAGTTTCTCCAGAAGTTCCGCATCTTGGGCTCCTGAACTGCCAAGCATGGACAGCAGGTTCTCCCGCTCCTTTGTCAACTTATAGGGATTATCTGATGGGATGGCCGAACCTTGCGCAAATGCTATTTTGGCCCTAAGGAAGAATGCCTCCGGCATGATTCGGGCAAGTCCTTCGGCATCCCCTGTCACCGTCCGTAGGAATCCGGAAAGCAGCAGGGCCTTGTAAGCATCAAGGGAGGACTCGCCCATGGCACGATTCGCTATGATGGATGCGATGGTCCCCACGGTTTCTGCATTCTCAGCAGTCTCCGCCTCGGACGCCGTCTCGGGCTCAGAAACGACCTTTTCAGCCGATGTAACAAAGTCCAGAAGTACGCTTTCCTCATCATCGAACTTGACGTCTATCTCATCGTATCCATACTTCGGAGGGCAGAGGTTGATGAACATCGAACCGTTTCCCGTCTGGATATTGTATATGCTCATCA
>JAFUFP010000078.1 GCA_017469845.1 Bacteroidales bacterium
ATGTCAACATAATGTAACCCTTTTGCACATTTGGAAAAATCGCGCCCACCATACATTTCTACACCTAACTCACTCTCCTACAACACCCTACCTCCGTTCCACACCTACTCAATATAATCACATTTCGTTCTGTGCCCCTTATTTCCTCACTCCTGGGCGTCATTTCCGAGAACATCTTCGAAGGTGTTGCACGGCTCGATTTTCTCCATACCTTTGCCGTCGCATACCGGGAACACCGTCCATCCACCCGCGGTCACTTCCCTCCCAAGATGGTTCCACTTTCCTCGTGCACATGGAAGAGAAACATCGTAAACAAACCGCAGCGAAGCACAGGGTATTTCTTCCGGAAGGAATAGACCATTGCAGGTACTGCCAAGTTAAACCAGGGCTTTTGCCCAACAAAAAAACTTTCAAACAAAATGGACAATCATTATTGTTCTCTACCCGATGGGCGGATCCCGAGAAGAGATCTTCCCAGGATGCACGAGGAACCTTTCTTCAAGAAGGCAACCTCTGCCCCATCTCATGACTCGGTCCTATTATCAGCCGAGTGTCCATTCCCAATGGGGATAATCTCTTCTTCCGTGGATTCTCTCTCCGAGAGGATAAACATCTCAATCCATGACTCGAACCAAAACTTCACCCACAACGCTTTCACCAAAAGCCGTAGCGGCTTTCGCATAGACTTCAACGGGGTCTCCGCCAAAGTAAAGGAGACAATATCGGCCCGCCACTTGCCTATCTTCTAACTGCCCAATGGCGGATCTTCCGCCACGAAGGGAAAAACTTCAAACATTCCAACAATTAAGATCCATCGATGGATTCCGGAGAAAGAGAGACAATAAGAGAGGCACAGGAAAGATGAGAGGAAGAGAAAAAGTCTTTCACTCCGGAACAGTCAAAGACAATTCAAAGATTCAAAGACAGTCACAGATAACGTTTTTCACTTTTTTTGTTTTGTATTTAGTTCTTTTCGGATAAGGCGCAGGCTATCTACTTAGATCAGTATATAGCTTCAGGATAGCTTAGCGTCGGGAGACGGAGGCATACCCGAATCAGACCACGCCTAAATCCATGGGACGAATCGATCGTCGTGAGACGATGTACGTTCCACAGTTTTTACTTTGTTTCATGCTATTAGATTAAGTATCAGACTAGTGTTTTCCCTTTCCCCGTCGTGAGATGCGGAAAGGGTTTTGTCATTATTGTGTTCCTTGTGTTCCATATACTATGGTCCAGCACAAACTCTCACCCCTTCGGAGACTCGCACACTTTCCCTTTCCTCAAATTCTCCCCTTTCCTTCCAGGATACGGTTGATATCCTCCTTTATCCTGTAATAGTTTTCCTCTATCGCTTCCTCAAGGGCCTCTCTTCCCATAGGATATATTGGAGGGACCTTGGCCTTGAGTGAGGGAGGCGGCGGAGGAAGCAGTTCCCCGCAGAAAGTCTTTCTCTCAATCCTCTGGTCATTGTTGTCGGTGACGTATCCGCAGAAACATCCCTGCGACAGGGATTCAATCTTCTGTACGGGTATGACATCACGAAGCTGCCTAGAGAAGTTCTCGCTTCTTCTTCCCTTCTCCCCTTTCGAAGTTGATTTCATCTCCACCTCATGCTTTCCGAAAGCGAGGGAAAGGTCCCTTGCGGTCCTTCCTCTGACTGAACCGCTGAAGAGGTTTCCGACGGTTCCCATAATGACATCGGACTCCTGAGAGCCGTAGTCCCTCACCAGCTGGGAGCGGTCCTGCGCTCCCAGAACAACCGCGATGCGGTTGCTCCTCGCCGTTCCGATGAGGTTGTCAAGACCTTTGAGGTAGATGGTCGGAAGCTCGTCCACCAGAATGGCCGTATGCCTTTTACCCGGGACATTTATCTTCTTGAAAAGCTGCGAAGTCAGAAGGGCAAGGGCCGTTCCATATATTGACTGGCGGAGAGGATTGTTGCCAACGCAGATGATCTTCGGTTTTAACGGGTCATTGATGTCAAGCGAAAAGTCATCCCCGGAAAGAGTCCAGTAGAGAGTCTTCGAATCGAACCTCGCAAGCGGAACCCTCGCCGAAGCGATCTGTCCCTGGAGCTGCTGATACGCCTTGTCGTTCATGGCGTCCTGGAAAGTGTTGCGCTTCACCGCCAGGTCCGGAATATCTTCCATGATGGAGAGCACCTGACGGTAGTCCCGTCCCATGAGTTCAATGAAATGCGGAAACGTGCAATATATCCCTCCCTCGTAGCCTTTGAGGAACCAGATCAGAAGATCGATGTAGCACTGGGCGGAAAGGGAGAAGAAGTCCTGATGGCTGGGATCCATCCGGCTTGCGTTCTTCATGATGATTTCCGCCATCTCGGTTGAGTCCACCGGATCCAGAAGATACCGGGGATGGATGGGATTGAACCGGTGTGATCTTTCCGGAGAGTCAAAGTCCACGAAATACATCTTCATTCCCCGTGGTCGTCTTTCTTCCGGAAGTGAGAAGAATTCAGCCATGACTCTAGAAGTAAGATCAGGGTATTTGTAGTCGTAGACGAACATCGAATACCCTTTTCTAACCATCTGGCTAATGAAGGGTCCGTAGACGGAGTAGGACTTCCCCGCTCCCGGAGTTCCGAGAATCATCGTAGCCCTGAAAGGATTGATGACATTGATCCATCCTTTCCGCTCGGATCCCTTGTATGAATACTTCATAGGGATATTGACGCTATAGCGGTTTTCGATCTTGTCTTCGCACTGCAAAAGGCGGTCTTCTCCGTCATCCCGTAAGGAAAGGGATCTTCCCTTACGGAGAAGGACACTTCCCCAATGAAGTATTAGCCTTGTCACCGCCCATAATGTAATGAAGAAAACGACCCACCTGAGGGCTGTCGCACAGATGCCGTCAAAACTTCCGAGCACAAAGGAAGCGGACGGCAAAACTGCGGCTAAGGCTGCGGGCCAAAGGATATGCAGGATACGAAGAAGCCTGACATATCCTCCCTCGGTCGCATTCGCAGGATCAAGCCTCCGGGCTAGTTCCGAAAGCTTCTTTTCCTTCGAGACGGAATAATCCTCCAGGGAAAGATGCTCTTCCCCTTCGGAAAGCATTCCGAAAAGGAAGAAGGAGAGGACAGCAAAGAGAACGGAAAGGACTCTCACCATTCTTCCTTCCCATATGCAATACAACGGGACGGAATGAAGGGAAAGGTAGAGATTCCGAAGAAGGTGGGGAAGATCCACTCCGGAGGACTCTTCCTCCGGAAAATAAAGGCTCTCTTCCACGAGAGGATAAATTCCATGGAATCCGACGCTAAGAAGAAACGTTCCCGAAAGTATAGGGAAAAGGTACTTCGCGGGATTCCGCGACGAAGAAGATGATGATGAAGCGAACATAGTCATATAAGTCTACAAGGTCAATGTCAAAAGGGAAACTTCCCTTCCGAAACGAAAACCGGGCAATGATACGCAAGAATTCTTCCAGGTGCAAATAAAGAGTATAAAAGTGGCTCACTTGAAAG
Source organism: Bacteroidales bacterium (assembly GCA_017469845.1). Lineage (GTDB taxonomy): Bacteria > Bacteroidota > Bacteroidia > Bacteroidales > UBA932 > Cryptobacteroides. The sequence continues at coordinate 3,491 of JAFUFP010000078.1, forward strand.
AGAAAACATAAATACTGCTTATACAACAATTTCCCATATTGAACGGAATTTTGTAAGTTTGTACATCACGTATTTCCCCACATTATTGACAACAAGGAGAAACCGAACCGATATGACACCATGAACAAAAAAACAACGAATCTCAAAAAAGCCATGTACTGCGGCTCGGTCGGTCTTGCAGCCATAGGCGCCATGACAGGTTGCACCTCCAAGAAGGCAGACCCTTCAAAAAGGATGAACATCGTTTACCTAATGTGCGATGACCATTCCTTCCAGACGATAAGCGCCTACGGCCATCCCCTATCACGTCTTGCCCCGACCCCGAACATCGACCGTCTCGCCGCCCAGGGCATACTCTTCGGCAGAGCCTACGTGGAGAACTCCCTCTCCACCCCGAGCCGTGCTTGCCTGATGACGGGTCTATACAGCCATCAGAACGGCCAGACGATGCTCTCCAACGTCATGGACTCGACCGTCACCTTCGTTCCCGAACTCATGCACGAGGCCGGCTACCAGACCGCCTTCTACGGCAAATGGCACATGAAGTGCGAGCCGAGGGGCTTTGATGACTACAGGATGCTACGTGACCAGGGAGAATACTACAACCCCGTATTCAAAACCCCCGAAACCAAAGGACAGTATGTTAGGGAAGAAGGTTACGCCACTGACCTCATAACCGACCACGCCATCGATTTCCTCGAGAACCGAGACAAGGATCGTCCATTCCTTCTTTACGTGCACCATAAGGCTCCCCACCGTTCGTGGATGCCGGATCTCAAGTACCTGGACCTCTACGAGGACGTGGAGTTCCCCATGCCGGAGACTTTCTACGACGACTACTCCACCCGTGGAGCGGCCATGCAGGAGCAGCGCATGAGAATAGACGAGCACATGTCCATGATCTATGACCTCAAGCTCTACGGCTACGAAGGGTCAACCCACCAGTATGACAACCCCCGGATGATGGAGTACGCCCTCAGCTCAATGACCGAAGAAGAGAGAGCGAAATGGAACGAAGCCTACGCCAAGAAGAACGAATGGTTCTTCGCCCACCAGAGCGAAATGTCCCATGACGAAATCGTCCGCTGGAAGTACCAGCGCTACATAAAGGACTACGTCCGCGTCATAAAGTCAGTGGACGATTCGGTCGGAGAGATTCTTGACAACCTCGAGGCGAATGGCCTTATGGACAACACGATGGTCATCTACACTTCCGATCAGGGATTCTACATGGGTGAGCACGGATGGTTCGACAAGAGATTTATGTATGAGGAATCATTCCGCACTCCCCTCATCATCCACTATCCCGGAAACAAGGGCGCGTCTTCATCATCCACCCTCGTCCAGAATCTGGACTTCGGTCCCACCTTCCTGGATTTGGCCGGAGTGGACCAACCGGACAACATGTACGGCCTTTCCCTCGTTCCGGTACTTGAAAAAGACGGAGCCACTCCCAAGAAATGGCGGCAGAGTCTTTATTACCATTTTTACGACCATACGGCCGAACACAACGTTCTCCGCCATGACGGCATCTTCGACAGCCGCTATAAACTCATCCACTTCTACGACGAGAGCGGAAAGATTCCTTC
>JAFUFP010000014.1 GCA_017469845.1 Bacteroidales bacterium
ATACAAAGATAGGGCTTTCCCGCGAAACCGCCAAAAAAAACATCGGAAAATTGCGACTTTTCCGATGTTTCATTCATTTTTCACGGCACGCGGCATGAAGGGGATCAATTATTTCCGATTTTTTGATGCGTCAGTCCTAGCAAAAAATATATTTTCATCATCCGGTGGCAGGTGCGCGGATATGGTCTTAAGGATTTTTCCGTAACTTAGCATTCCGTTAGTTCAGCACCCCTTTCAGATGAGCGAAGCCTCCCTCATACAGTCCCCCGAAGGCGCACTTGCATACGTAAGTGTGCTCCTTCCGCTGAAACTTGCCTTTCTGCCCAGCTACAGCATAAACCGCGAAATGCTCTCCAGCATCGGACGGGGTTCCAGGGTCAGGGTGAAATTCGCCCGCAAGCTCTATATCGGAGTGGTTCTCGACGTCGACGTCAAGCCCGACACCGATCCTTCGAAGGTCCTTCCCGTCGAGGGGATCGAGACTCTGGAGAAGATCACCCCCGAAGAACTCTCTCTCTGGGAATTCGTGTCCTCATATTACATGTGCTCCATGGGCGAAGTCTACAAGGGGGCCTACCCTTCGATGAAAGTCGACGCTGAACTTACCCTCGAAAGGATCCGGTCCCGGATGGAAGAGCGCCTTTCCAAGACACGCTCGATGCTCGAAAGGGCGAGGAAGGATTCGACGAGGGAAAAATACTCTTCGATAATTTCCTCCCTCGAAAAGGAACTTTCCGCCTTAGGGAAAGGCGACTCCGTACCGGAGGATCTCAAGATTCCCCAGGCGCCGTTCACTTTGACCCCCGCCCAGAAAGAAGCCGAAGATTCGATAACGGCCTCCTTCACGAAAGGGAAGCCGGTCCTCCTTTACGGGGTCACAGGTTCCGGCAAGACCGAAATCTACATTTCAAGGGCGCTGGACGCTCTTCGCGGCGGCCGCAATGTCCTGTACCTCGTTCCCGAGATCGCCATGGGATACCAGATAGAGGAAAGGCTCAGAGAAATTTTCGGGGACCTTCTCCTCACCTTCCATTCAGGAGAAACGATAGCCCACAAGAGGGATACCGCCGCGAGAATCAGGCACGGAAGGTACATCGTCCTGGGAACCCGCTCTTCGCTGTTCCTGCCCTTCTCCGACCTTGGCCTTGTAATAGTCGACGAAGAGCACGACTCCTCCTACAAGCAGGAATCCCCCGCCCCGAGATACTCTACCCGGGATACGGCCGTCATGCTCGCCAGAATCCACTCCTGCCCCATCATCCTGGGGTCGGCCACACCATCTCTGGACTCGCTGCAGAACGCCTACACCGGAAGATACGCCCTCGTCACCCTCACTGAAAGATACTATGAGGGTTCACCCTCCGACGTGGAGATAATCGACACCATCGCCGAACGCAAGAAAAACGGGATGGTAGGATCCTTCTCCCGGAGGCTGATCCGAAGGATTGGCCTTACCCTCGAAGAAGGGGGACAGGCCGTCATACTCCGTTCCAGAAGGGCCTATTCCCCCATGGTCCAGTGCCCGGAATGCGGGAAGATAAGGATGTGTCCCCACTGCAATGTGGCGCTCAGTTATCACTTGGCGGACAATTCCTTGAGGTGCCACTATTGCGGGTACAAGGAGCCCTACTCCGGGAAGTGCCCTTCATGCGGAGGCTCACTTATCCAGGTGGGAAGCGGAACGCAGAAAATTGAGGAAGAAGTGTCCGCCCTTTTCCCCGGCGCAAGGGTCTCCAGGCTAGACGCCGATACCGTCAGAAGCGCCCACCAGATGGACCGGATCCTGGAGGACTTCAACAACAGGAAAACCGACATTCTTGTCGGTACCCAGATCATAACGAAAGGGTTCGATTTCGCGGGAGTGGATACCGTAGCCGTCATCCAGGCTGACGCCCTTCTGGGGCTCCAGGATTACCGGGCCGACGAGAAGGCCCTGCAGACCCTGGAACAGTTCAGGGGACGATGCGGCCGCCGCGGCAAGAAGGGTCATTTCATCATACAGACCCTCCAGGGTGACCATCCCCTCTACGGGGAAATCGCCGGAGCCTCCGATCCGGGAAAATCCCTCCTCGGTACCATGCTTTCCGAAAGGAAGGACTTCGGATACCCGCCCTTCTCAAGGGTCGTGAACATCGTCGTAAGGGACTCCAGCGAAAACCGCATCGGCACCCTTTCTCCCCTTCTGGCGAAGGAAGTCGCCGCTGCCTTGGGAACGGTCCCTTCACTCTTCGCTCAGGGCAATGGAGGAGTCTGCGTGATAGGGCCTTACACTCCCAGCGTCGACAAGGTCGCCGACAAATTCATCCGCATCATCAGAATCCTTCTTCCGAAGGACCGCTTCCTCCAGACGAGGAAAGACGCCATCTCCGGAGCGATTTCCGAATTCGAGAAAAACAGGAAGTACACAGGCCACATCCATGTTGATGTCGACCCGGCGTAAGAGTTATTCCCGAAGTGCACATTCCATAGTCCTCCACCTCCGGTGGAACGGTATTTGATGCATAGGCGTGGAACATTTGTGGAACATTTGTTCCCTTTCGGTAGGCATTGCCCGGAAATTTGATTAAATTTGCGCTTTATACGGCATCTTCGGAATCTACCTCCCGGAATGCCCCCAACAACTGACAGAACGACATGGGTAAAGTCATCGCCATAACAAACCAGAAGGGCGGAGTGGGCAAGACCACCACCGCCATAAACCTCGCCGCTTCGCTCGCCGTGCTCGAGAAGAAGGTCCTCGTCATCGACGCCGACCCTCAGGCGAACACGACCTCGGGTCTGAATTTCGACCCGGATGACAAGCGCAAGAGAACCCTGTACGAGGTCCTCATAGGCCAGCTCGACATCCGTGACGCCCTCATACAGACGGAGCTCGACAACCTCCAGATGATCCCCTCCCACATCAACCTGGTCGGAGCCGAATTCGACCTGGTCGAGACCGAAGGAAGGGAATCCGTCCTCAAGAATGTCCTCGCCCCCATAAGGGACGACTACGATTTCATATTCATCGACTGCTCCCCTTCACTGGGACTCATTACGGTCAACTCCCTCACGGCGGCTGATTCCGTTATCATCCCCGTCCAGCCTGAATTCTTCGCCCTCGAAGGACTTGGCAAACTCCTGCAGACGATTCGCCTGGTGCAGGACGGAGTCAACCCCAACCTCTCCATCGAGGGATTCGTGGTGACGATGTTCGACGGTAGGACCAAGGTCCATTCACAGGTCGTCGGCGAACTCAGGGAGCACTTCGGTGACATGGTGTTCAAGACCATCATCCAGAGGAACATCCGCCTTTCCGAGGCCCCCGGCCACGGAAAGCCCGTGATCATGTACGACGTCACCTGCTCGGGTACGGCCAACTACATGAATCTCGCAAAGGAGGTCCTTGACCGCAATTCGGCCGAGGACGAATAAAGAACGGTAAAGTAAGGATAATCATCTATGCCATCAGGTAAACAGACACGCGGACTGGGAAGAGGCCTGGGAGCCATCCTCGGGGATTCCGCAGGAGATATCGAAAGACTGCGCAAGCCGGTCGGATACGTCAACAAGGAAATCGTCGGGACAAAGGAGCCGCAGGACACCGCGGACATCCTGAGGATTCCTGTGGACATGATAGACCCCAACCCCTTCCAGCCCAGGCTCTCCTTCGACAAGGAGGCCCTCAGTGAGCTCACGGAGTCCATACGCACCTTCGGACTCATCCAGCCCATCACCGTCAGGAAGAAGGGTGACGGAAGATACCAGATCATCAGCGGCGAAAGGCGTTTCCGCGCCTGCCAATCCGCCGGAATGGACATGATCCCGGCATATATCCGCGACGCCAACGACCAGGGCATGCTCGAGATGGCGATAGTCGAGAACATCCAGAGGGAGAACCTCGACCCCATCGAAGTGGCCATGAGCTACCAGAGGCTCATCGAGGAGTGCAACCTCACCCAGGAGCAGATGGCGGAAAGGGTCGGAAAGAAGAGGGTGTCGGTGACCAACCACCTCCGTCTTCTCAAGCTTCCCGCAAAGGTACAGCACGACCTCAAGGTCGGACTTCTCAGCGTAGGACACGCCAAGGTGATTCTCGGAGTTGAAGACCCCGTCCTCCAGGAGCAGCTCTGCGACCTGGTGATAAAGAATGACCTTTCCGTCCGCCAGCTCGAGGAGAAGATCCACAAACTGAACGCAACCGAGAAGAAGCGTCCGGGCGAGCAGGAACTCCCCGACGAGTACTACAAGGTCCTCGAACACATCGGGAAGTACTTCTCCAACAACATATCCCTCAAACGTTCCTCTTCCGGAAAGGGAACCATGACCATCAGGTTCGATTCAGACGAGGAGATGCGGAAGTTCCTTTCCGCATTGGATGAAAAGGATTTCTAGGAAGCGCCCTGATGCAGAAACTCTTTCCCTCATATGTTTTCATAGTCGCCCTGATAGCCGGGCTGATTCTGCCGTCCATCTGCGCCAAGGCGCAGTTCAAGGAGGACGCCTTCACACAGAGTTACGTCTCCGACGCCGACACCCTCGGCAGGGACACTTCCGACGTGATGTTCTCCTTCAAGGACTACTTCCGGAGCATAAGCCACAAGAAGGAAGGCAAGATCGGCACCGTATTCGCGGGTTCGGCCCTCTTCATCGGAGGACAGCAGATCTACAACCGTGATTACTGGAAACTTCCCGTCATCTACGGAGGTCTCGCGGCCACGGCAGGAACGGGAGTCGCTATGAGGATCAAGTACAACAACACCGGTGAGCAGAAGTACAAGGACCTGAGCACATGGATGTTCGTCGGCGCAGGGCTCATCTATTGGGGTTCCCTGATGGACGGAGTCGTGAACTACCCTTCTGAAGTGGAGCATCTGCCGGGAAGGGCCACGCTCTATTCCGCGCTGGTCCCGGGACTCGGTCAGGCGTACAACAGGGAATACTGGAAGATCCCGCTGTACTACAGCCTCATGGCCGGTTCCGCCCACTTCCTCGCCCTCAACAACAAGAACTATCACAGGTACAAGAAGATACATAACGACGCGACGACTGAAGGTTCCGGCTACGACGGCCCGGTCAGCGCTTCGACCGCCCTCTACTACAGGGACATCTTCCGCCGGTACAGGGACTACTCGATAGTGGCCCTCGCCGCAAGTTACCTGCTGCAGATAATAGACGCCAACGTATTCTCATACATGCAGGAATTCGAGATGGATGACAATCTCACCCTGAAAGTGAGCCCCACCGTGATAACACCGGACACAGCCCTGGCGTTCAACAGCGCGGGCAGCGGATTCGGCATGAGAATCGGACTGACTTTCTGATACTACCCCTACGAGAATGAAAACAAGAAACCATCATACCGGCGGAATTTTCCCCACACTGAGACGGACGGCACTGTCACTCTTCATGACCGCGTCCCTGCTCTTCGTATTCTGCCCCGACTCAGATGCACAGGTCTTCAAGAACCGTTCGCAGAGGAACAACAGCGGAAACACCAACAAAGAATCGGCCGAGACGACTTCCGTCCTTGGCAGGATCAATCTCCGTCGCCGTCAGGAGCTACTCAAGCAGAACGAGGACATAGCCAGGAGGCTGGATTCCCTCGAGAGAGTGGTTGAGGAATACGAGATGAGGATCCATGCCAACGATTCGCTCGCCGAGGAACTGACCAACCGTCTGAACGACAACCAGAGCCTTCTCGCGAACGGATTGACCGAGGAGGACTACACTCCCGACGTCACGGACAGTCTCCTCAGCATCTGGTATCTCCATCGCCAGACCAGGATGAACCGCGAAGGTGAAGGGTACGACATGGAAACCGAAAGGTTCACTTCCAACGTCCCGGACAACGTCTTCCTCCAGAGGCTCTCCAACATGAACTCCTACATCACCCTCCCCTACAATCAGACGGTGAAGAACAACATGATCCTGTATGCGGAGAAGATGCCGACGAAGATGGCTTCGATGCTCGGATTGGCGCAGTACTATTTCCCGATATTCGAGGAGACCTTCAACCGCCACGGACTTCCCGAGGAGCTCAAATACATGGCCGTCATTGAATCAGCCCTGAACCCCATCGCCGTGTCAAGGGCAGGAGCGAAGGGAATGTGGCAGTTCATGCACACAACGGCAAAGGCCTATGGTCTCAAGATAAACTCCTACGTGGACGAAAGGCTTGATCCTGTGAAGTCGGCGGAAGCCGCCGCCCGCTTCCTCGAAGATTCCTACAGGATATTCGGGGACTGGAACTTGGCGATATCATCGTACAACTGCGGAGCCGGAAACGTCAACAAGGCGATCCGAAGGGCCGGAGGCAACAAGGACTTCTGGACGATATACAACTACCTTCCCAAGGAAACGAGGGGATACGTTCCCGCCTTCGTGGGAGCGATGTACGCCTTCACATATTACCGCGAACACGGCATCACCCCCGAACCGGTGGCCCTTCCCGCCCACGTCGACACCTTCGAAATCCGCAAGATGCTCCACTTCCAGCAGATAAGCGAAGTGGTCGGTGTCCCGATGGAGACTCTCCGCAATCTCAACCCCCAGTACATCCACGACGTGATTCCGGGAACGGAAGACACCTATATCCTGAGACTCCCCTACCAGTATACCGCCGCCTTCATCGACAACGAGGATTCGGTATATGTCCACAGGGCCAAGGAGATCTTCAGCCCCGCCACCCTCGAGAACATCCAAAGCGGAACCACCACGACGACTACCACCTCAAGGATCACATACAAGGTCAAGAAGGGTGATACCCTCGGCAAGATAGCGTCGAGGTACCACGTCACCATCAACCAGATAAAGAGCTGGAACAACCTCCGAAGCAGCAACATAAAGATCGGCCAGAGACTGATAATCCAGCAGAGGACGACAACGAGGACTCCGACGACATCGTCATCATCCACCTCTTCATCCTCGCAAAGCGGCACGGCGACAACGGCTCCGACACCTTCGTCAACCGATACGACGGCCGTCAAGAAGGACACCACATCGACACAGGCCGCGGATTCAACATCCGCCCCGTCGACCGGCGCTTCCGAAGCTACCGAAAAGGCTGCCGCTGATGTGAAGGCCGAGATCGAGCAGGCCGACAAGAAGGCTGCCGAGCAGAAGGCCGCTGAGCCCGAATACACGGTCTATGTCGTCAAGAAGGGCGACACCCTCTCGGCGATAGCCAAGAGAAACGGACTCACCATCAAGGACATCACTTCGTACAACAACAATATCAGTACGAACATCAAGATCGGACAGAGGATCAAGATCCCCAGGAAGAAATAGCAATCACAACTAAAGCACAAACCATATGAACGAGAGGATTAAGCTCCACGACAAGGTGTTCAAACCTATGATCACCAACGAAAGGATCGAGAAGGCGATTGACGAGGTCGCCGAAAGGATGAACCGTGATTACGAAGGATGTACCGACACCCCTGTCCTTCTTTGCATCCTCAACGGATCCATCATGTTCACCGCCGAACTGATGAAAAGGCTTTCCTTCAACGTCGAGCTGATTTCGATGAAACTTTCCTCCTATGTCGGAACGACATCAACCGGAAAGATCCGTCAGGTCATGGGCATGACCGGTAGCGTCGAAGGCAAGAGGGTCATCATCGTGGAAGACATCGTCGATACCGGAAACACCATCGTCGATCTCCAGAGGATAGTGAAGGAAAAGGGTGCGACGGAAGTGAAGATATGCACCATGCTCCTCAAACCCGAAGTCTACCACAAGGACGTCAAACTCGACTATGTCGGGATGGAGATTCCGAACGACTTCATCGTCGGATTCGGACTGGATTACGACGAGATCGGAAGGAACTACCGCGACATCTATGTCCTGGACCCGGATCCCGACTATCATGTAACCGAATAAAGTACACAAAACACATAATAAGATGAAATACTACATTCTCTTCGGGCCTCCCGGAGCCGGAAAAGGCACCCAGGCCACAGCTATGGTTGAGAAATACAATCTCCGCCACATTTCAACAGGAGCCCTTCTCCGTGAGGAGATCGCTGCCGGAACAGAGCTCGGACTCAAGGCCAAGGCCCTCATCGATGCTGGCGCTCTCGTTCCCGACGAAGTGGTCGAAGGCATGATCGAGAACCTCTTCAAGACAGTCAAGGACGTTGACGGATTCCTGCTGGACGGATTCCCCAGGACAATCGCACAGGCCGAGGCCCTCGACAGGATACTCGCCCTCGGTGACGAGGAAGTCACCAGCGTCGTTTCCATCATGATCCCCGATGAGATGATCAAGGAAAGGATCCGTCACCGTGCCGCAATCGAAGGCAGGGCCGATGACGCTTCCGAGGAGACCATCAACAACAGGATAAAGACCTATCACGACAAGACCGAACCCCTCATCGACTTCTACCGCAAAGCCGGCAAGTATGCCGAAATCAACGGTACCGGTTCAATCGAGGAAGTCCGTGACGCCATCTTCACCCTGATGGACAAATTCTAGAAAAAGCGGAAGAACCGGGAAGCGGAAAACCTCTCCCGGTTCTTTCTTTATACCGAAACCACTCCACATCCGCCCGTTCGGACTGACACAAAACCAAAATCATGAAAAGAATATCAACCCTCATAGCCATTCTCCTTCTGGCCGTCAGTTCGGCCGCGTTCGCCCAGCCCCAGAATGGAGGCCAAAGGCGTCAACTGACCCCGGAAGAGATCAACGCTTTCCTTGCCCGCCAAAGGTCAAAACCCTCCGAGCATCATCTCACTCCTTCGCCGGGATCAATTCCAATCTACGCCGGTCACAAGAATTACGGCAAGAAGATCGCCGTCTTCGGAGGATCCCTTTCCGTCAATCCCGAATCCGATGTAGCCAAGCAGATATGGGCCGACCTTCTCGGCGCTGAAGTCACAACCTACGGAGTAGGAGGTGCCGGATTCAGCAAAGGAAGGGGTTATGACCTCCAGAAGCAGGTCGACACCGCCGGAGTCTACGACATCTATATACTCTGGGCTTCGACAAACGACTATACCCAAGCCGAAGAATGCGGCACATGGAAGGACTATACAGCATTAGACAATTACGACGAAAGCAAGCTCACCACCCAGTGCGGCGGCATCAACTACTGCATCAAAAAGATTATGGAGAAGAATCCCAAGGCCGAGATTTACTTCTTCACCGGGCTCCGTTTCTTCGGACAGGACGCAGGCCACAATCCCTTCTCCGAATCTCCCAACAAGACCGGAAAGACTTTCGCCGATTACATCCAGGGACAGAAGGACTGCTGCGCCTACAACGGTGTACCCGTCCTCGACCAGTTCAACCTCCAGGGTATAAACGAATTCAACTACAGCGAGTACTACAAGGGGGACAAACTCCACATGAACGAGGAAGGTTACAGAAAGATAGGCTACGTGCAGGCCGCTTTCCTCGCTGACGGAAAATAATACCATCCGCCATGGATACAAAACAAGGGGATCCGCTCGGACCCCCTTGTTTTGTATTCTATTCCGTCCTTCAGCCGGATATTCGGGAATAATCCCCTACTGCTTGGGAGCGGAGTACTCGCGGATATGCTGTTCTTCACTCAGACGGCAGACGAGGATATTGCCGTCCTTCGCGGAAACTATGTAATCTTTCAATCCGTCCACGACGACGGTCTTGGCATCGGGAGCGTTGACCACACAGCCGCCGCAGCCGAACAGGCGGACATCCTCTCCCACAACGTGGTTGCCGTTGTCATCAGCGGGAATATGATCCTTCACCGACCCCCATGTACCGAGGTCACTCCAGGCGAGATCTCCGGCTATGACGAAGATGTCCGGGGACTTCTCCATGACGGCGTAGTCTATTGAAATCTTTTCGCACTGCGGGAAAAGACGCGCAAGCTCGGCTTTCTCGGCCTCCGTATAGAACGAAGGGCAGAGCTCATCCATTATGGAGGAGATTCCGGGGGCGTAGGCCTTCAAGGCCGCATTCACCGTCGACACGTTCCATATGAATATTCCCGCGTTCCAGAAATAATTCCCGGCAGCGAGGTACTTTTCGGCCGTAGCAAGATCAGGCTTTTCCTTGAACTGGGACACTTTCACGACCTCGTCTTCGGCCACACTCTCGGAGCAGATGTATCCGTAGCCGGTTTCGGGCCTGGTGGGTTTGATGCCTACGGTCACAATCTTGGACGTTCCGGACACGGCTTCAACAGCCTTCTTTATGACAGAGGCGAACTTCTCCGTTTTGAGTACAAGCGCATCCGCGGGAGTCACGACAACGTCAGCATCGGGATACTTGACGGCTATCTTGCGGCATGCGTATGCTATGCAGGGGGCAGTGTTGCGGGCCACCGGTTCACAAAGAATCTGGTCTTCAGGTATGAAGGGAAGCTGCTGCTTGACGATGTCGGCATAGCGCTCCCCTGTCACCACCCAGAAATTCTCCTTGGGGCAAACGGGCAGAAAACGGTCTACCGTAAGTTGTATCATAGTGCGTCCCACACCTAGGACATCGATGAATTGTTTCGGCATCGCAGGGGTGCTGAGGGGCCACAATCTGCTTCCTACTCCCCCGGCCATAATGACGACATGTGTACTCATGTAAATAAGTTTTTTTCAAAATTACATCATTTTACCCAAAAAAGCATTAACTTTAGCCTACTAAAACATTTACCAACTAATAAGAGTTATGAAAAAGTATGTTGCTGAGTGTATCGGAACCATGGTTCTGACACTCCTGGGCTGCGGAACTGCAGTCTTCCTGGGATGCGGCACATCCGCCGGCGTTGTCGGTACAGCTATCGCTTTCGGTCTTTCAGTCGTAGCTATGGCTTACACCATCGGAGGAATCTCCGGTTGCCACATCAATCCCGCCATCACTCTCGGTGTCGCCCTCAGCGGCCGCATGACTTGGAAAGATGCTTGCGGATACTGGTGCGGACAGGTTCTCGGCGGTATCATCGGAGCAGCCATCCTCTTCCTCATCGTCAAAGCTACCGGAGCTCCCGGAGCAATGGGTGATCCTGCAGGACTCGGAACCAACGGTGTTGCCAATGCTGGCGGCGTAGGCGGTGCATTCCTCGTTGAGGTAATCGCAACATTCCTCTTCGTCCTCGTTGTTCTCGGAACAACTGACTCAAAGGTCGGTGCCGGCAACCTCGCAGGTCTCGCCATCGGTCTTTCCCTTATCCTGATCCACCTCGTGTGCATCAACCTCACCGGAACATCAGTGAACCCTGCCCGTTCCATCGGACCCGCTCTGTTCGTAGGTGGTGACGCTCTGAAGGATCTGTGGGTATTCATCGTGGCTCCTCTCGTCGGTGGTGCATTGAGCGCCTGCTGCTGGGGTGCTATCGCTCCCAAGGACGAGAAATAAGTTTCCTCATCCCCACAAAATAAGTATCCGGCCGGATTTCCGGTCGGATATTTATTTTTTGTTCCTGCGAATCCGGTGTCGTCCCCTGATGGCGAGATAACCGGAAAGCTGACGAAGAAGCCTTAATCTTCGCTGCTGCTCTTCTGATGGACGGAAACTTTCTTCACTTTGCTGCCGTTATGGACAATGATCTGGCAATCTCTGGAAGAATCTCCGGTATTGGCGGAGACTGTAATAAGCATTCCGTGGGCGAGTTCCTTGGAACGGGCCTCCGGGGTTCTTACGACGATCCATCCTCCATCGAGGAGAAGGGTTCCGTCAGCGTGTTCAGTCCTCAAGGAAATGGTCTTGCCGTCCTGCTTGATCTCATCCAGGTAGAAACCGCTGTTGGAAGTAATCGTATAACGTCCCACTTCGTTGGAAAGAGTGACTTTCTCGTTGGAAAGAAGCAGGATATCCTTATTCTTTTGGCAGCCCGTCAGAAGAAGGGCCATCAGCGCGATCGCTGAAAACAGTAATGATTTTCTCATGATATCTCTTTCAATAAAAGTAGTGGTGAATCGCTCACATCCCAAATAGAGCAATCTCCATGCCAGCTATTCCTTGATGAGGTTCAGGAACTCGTTGCGGGTTCTTGCGGAAGAGAGGAAAATACCGGAGAATGCGGAAGTCGTGGTGATCGAATTTGTCTTCTCCACTCCCCTTATCCTCATGCAGGTATGCATAGCTTCGATCACGACCGCAACTCCGAGGGGTTTGATTGAATCCTGGATGCAGTCCCTTATCTGGACAGTCAGTCTCTCCTGAACCTGAAGACGCCTTGCATACGTGTTGACCACACGGGCTATCTTGCTCAGACCCGTTATCTTTCCGTCAGGGATGTACGCGACATGAGCCTTTCCGATGAAAGGAAGCATATGGTGTTCGCACATGGAATAGAGTTCTATATCCTTGACGAGAACCATCTGGCGGTATTTCTCATCAAAGATGGCGGAACGGATGATCATCTCACCGTCCTGGGAATATCCCTGGGTAAGGTATTGGAGAGCCTTGGCGACCCTCTCGGGAGTCTTGAGAAGCCCCTCCCTTTCGGGATCCTCCCCGATCAGTCTCAATATCTCCTTCACATGCGACGCAAGCTCATTGGTCACATCTTCATCATAATGATCTTCCCTGTAGTATGCCATGACAAAAAACGGAAAAAAGTCAAAAAAAACACGTCGGGACAGTGGGCAAAATCATAAATAATTCGTTTGAAAAAATTATTGGCGCATTTATTGCACCACGCCCACAGAGGGCCCAAAGGCAACCTCCCCTAATAAGGCTGCAAAATTAGGCAAAAAAATATTCACTATATCATTTTTTTGTATATATTTGCGCCCCGTATATGGAGACCATATACCCGTGATTACTGATTATTAACAATTTAAAACGATATTGACAATGTATTGGACACTTGAACTCGCCAGCAGCCTGGACGATGCTCCATGGCCGGCATCAAAGGAAGAACTCATCGATTACGCAAACCGCTCCGGAGCCCCCGAAGAGGTCATCGAGAATCTTCAGGAACTCGAAGATGACGGAGACATCTATGAAAGCATAGAAGATATCTGGCCCGACTACCCCACCAAGGACGATTTCTTCTTTAACGAAGAGGAATATTAGTATTCCTCGGCATTACTAAAACGCCGTAAATACTTAAATATCAATAAAGAGAGGGAGACAACGAATGTTTCCCTCTCTTTGTTTTAGCCCGTTTTAACACGAAATACGTTTCCCTATTTGCGCACCCTCTATTGGGGGTAAGTCTTGTTTTGTTTCCCTATTTGCACTACCTTTGTTCCGTTCCTCCTACATAACAGAAAGCACTATGGGCAGAGCAAAGAAAACGGCGGTAATCGGCAAACTTCGGTTAAGGTACGACAACAAGAAAGAGGCCAGCAGCACCAAGCTATACCCCATCTACTACGAGTACAATTACAACCGCCACGTCATTAAGAAAGCGTCCCCTTTCAAGGCTCGCATTAAGGATTGGAGTGCAAGCGCCAACAACGGGAAGGGCGGACTGCGCTCCTCCTATGGAGATGACTATATCCGTGATACCTACAGGATGCTCCATTATTTGAGCGAAATGGATGACAAAATCCGTGAATACGCAGAGAAGCATCCCGGTAGGCTCACCGAAGATATAATCCGTTCCCTCCTCAATGATGCGCCTTTGACCAGGAGCGATGAGGGAAGAGACTTCGTTGCCTATGTCAATGAAGATTTGCAAACCAGATACACCGCCAACAAGATTAAGTTAAGCCGATATGAAAATGGCCTGTCTGGAATGAGGATTTTCCAAGAGTTCTTACGGGCAACAGGGAAAGGCACTTACAAAGCAGATAGCATTTATCTTGGCGAAATCACTGGCGAGCTGATAGATGACTATATCGCATACCGAAAGAATGTCAAGCAGAACGAGAATACAACCATCAATCATTCGCTAACGCCGATTATCTTGGCTTGTAGAAAAGCTGCGATGAAACACTATATCGCAGAGGATGTTTATAACGAAATCAAGGAGAAACGCCTGGTGATAGACGCTGCAACGATTGACGATGACAGCTTTGATGGAAAATACCTCACAAAAGAGAACCTTGAAAAGCTGGCAGACTTCTATAACAACGATACCGAGAAGCGCAGAAAGGAATATGTGGAGATGTTCTTTTTCTCGTTCCACGCCGGAGGATTACGAATGATTGACGTGATGACCCTACAATGGCGAAACATTGACCTGAACAAGAAGGAATTGAAGAAGGTGCTAATCAAGACAATGAAATACCAGAAGCAGCGCAACACCATCCCCCTCACTCCTCCTGCTATTAGGATACTGAACAAATGGCAGGAAATGGGACGGAGAAAGCGATTTGTTTTTGACCTACTTGAAGATGACTTTAACATAAATGACGACAAGGCGCTTTATCTCGCTCGCAACAATGCAGACAGAAAGGTCAATCAAGCTCTCAAAGTAGTGGGACAACGGATGGGACTTCCTTTTACTTTGTCATTTCACTGCGCCAGACATTCATTTGCCATCAACGCTCTCAACGACAAGGACCACCCGTTGGATATGTACCAGGTCTCTCGCTTACTTGGGCATTCATCAACGGAAACCACAGAGAAAGTGTATGCTGATTACATCGTAGAGACCTTGGGCGATAAGATGAATGAGTTGAACTTTGACTTCCTTCCAGACCTGGACAAGAAGTAAGGGAATTGTGTAGCCAAGAAAGCAGGTTTTATCGCGGTATTTCTTTGCCCCGAATTGCCCGTTTTTGGCCTCCTGGTGCGTTCTGGCCCAGAGATAAGAAATCTATTCCCGGTGTGATTTGGGTCGCTCTAATGGGCAGGAAACGCCCTCTATGCCCCGGTTATGCCCCCACCCCCGGTCCCCTGAACTCCCTCCCTCCGGGATACCCAGGCCACCCCGTCAAAAGCCGAAGAACAATTGTGTAAAAATAATTTCCCCCTTTTTTTCGCCTCAAAAAAGGGCTACCTATCTCTCCTTTTCATTTCCAAGCACTATTTATTGGAAAAGAAGGAGTTATGACACAGACAAACAATTACCGGGTAAGGCGGCGAATGCCCGATGAACAACGCCGTAAGATAAGTGAGGCATTGAAGGGGAAGAAGCGAAGCCCCGAAACGAAGAAAGCTTTGTCCAGGGCTCTATCACGCTACTGGAAGTCTGTTAGATGGATTGAAGACGCAAGGGAGGGCGAATAGTATGGGAAAGCGAATAGAAGCAATCAAGCGTATGATGCAAGCCACGCCGCAGGAGGTGATGGCTGGATACCTATTTCACTTTGTCGTGAATAGCAAGGACCAGTTCTGGAAGACGAAGTACTACGACCAGACGGCCTACTTTGAGCTCAACACCGATAACGATGCCTTTATGATTGATGTCCTCTATATGGGCCAAGAGACATCTTTCCCACTCAATGCCTTTATGCATCCAACTCCGGACTACAACAGCGTGCTGGCCATAACCGATAATCTTCTCTCCTGGCTGGAAAACACCTATGCAGCGCATTCGGCAGCTCTACCGGAACCACCAAGACCCAGGAGAAGGAGGGTAAAGGTTGCAAAGCAGCAGCAACTACCACAACCGGCTATGAATACAAGGATGCCGAATGGAAACAATGCGAGAAGGCAGAAATCTTCGTGATTTTTGCCCGTTTCGTTTTTCACGGGTAAAGTATTGATAATTTGCTTGTTGCGTTTCAATCTTTCGCGCGCGTGTGCGCGTGCGCATATTATAGTAAGAAAATTTTAATTTCCGATGAAAAAATTGATGAATTTTTTGAGTTTGGCACGGGTTTTGAAATAGTATAAGATGTCAAGCGACAATATAGTTCTTTACAATACGAGAGGATTGATTTAGGCTCTCCACCAGGAGGACCACGACTACTTGCAACCTCAAAAAAATAAGTGCTAAAGGTCAGTATCGTTTAAGCGGGGACCTTGCCTTTCTTTGGTCTCCGCTATTTTCGTTTTCACTGACTTGCTATACGAAGCACCCATAGGCAACGAGCTCTAAAGCCTTGGAGTGCCGGTAGAACTGGGATAGAACCATACCTACCCCATACGGGAGAACTATGCCCGGTCCAAAATTATAAACGATACAATTACAACAATTTATACATTTTTACTATGACAGAGTATTGCATCTGGGGAACAAATGAGCCCTTCAAAACCACGAATGCTTTCCACACTGCGGTAAGAAACCAGGCATTTGGAAAGAGTGAGAATAATTCCTTTTACAGCAGGAATTACCCTTCCAGCTACTTCAACTTCTCATGGTCTGGTGGTTATCTTGTTCTCAACTTCTACAATGTAAGGACAAACAGAGAGGAACACATCAATACCTGGAAGAAGAACCTCTCCTACTCTCTCTTCACTGAACTCCTTGAAAGCAAGATAGGGTACTATCTCTCCAGCTTGAACGAATTCCCGGAGCCGCCAAAGGAGGAAACCTCTATGTCGGTCCTTTGGGAAATAGTCAAATGGATTTTTGGAGCTCTATTCTGGGTGCTCGGAATGATACTCAAATGTGCCTGGGCAATAATTACGTTGCCTTTCAAGATATTGTTCAGCTAAAGATACTGAGATTGGCAAATTAGTTTAACAAATTAAAATACAACAAGATATGCAAAAAGAGTTATTCAATGGAAACGGGATTGAGATTTGTGCAATGCCGACAATGATGATGGATGGATTTACTCCAGTCTGCGGTACTATGTTCTATATCGCCAATGAGGAAAAGAAATATGAGATTGGCGGTGATGGCATCTGGGTTATGGATTTGGGCAAGATACAGAATGCGAATGCGTTTATGCAGGGCATCAAGTATGTAAGCCAGTTTGCTTCCAGCAAGAACAGAGAGATTTGCTGGAATATATTGAAGAAGATGGCGAAAGAACCGGATAAGGCCTCTGAATGGTATGTCCGTATGATTGCCTTCTTCTGCGACCTTGGACTATGGAAAAAAAGGAACCTCTGCCAGCCGGAAGTGTGGCACAAGGATTTTCCCAAGTACCTCGCCAACAACCTGTGGAATTATTACATTGTTTAACAAATAAAAATGCAATTGATTATGGCATACACAAAAACAAGAAATATAAACACTCTTTTCAGCGTTTCACCTGAAAGGAGGGAAGAACTGACAAGAGCTGCAGCTGAAATTGTGAAGAAGGCACACGCCGGATTGCCTGGTGGTGGAATATGCAAGATAGATGGTGATGAACTCGGCATCAAGACAAAAGCGGAAGCAGAGTTCTTTTGGACGACCCTCTGCGCAATGGACAATGTTAGAACGATTGTTTAAATGAGAAACGTAAGGGAAGGTTTTTGGCCTTCCCTTTTCTTATGCTCGTTTGTGAAGTGATGTCAGAAGTGATTTCAGCTCTTGGTTCTCCTTGTAGATTGCCCTGACTTCCGGGACCTCCTTTGCAAGAGCTTCAATCTTCGCCTTGGTCATCAGCGCCTGGGAAAAGTATTCCTGGTACGGGACCTTGCCGATGAACACGCCGTATTGCCCGCCCTCTGTCTTCTGTATGCTGACCTCTACAACATAGATGGCCATCTCTTCACCGGTCTGTGGATTGGTGATTGTATTAACTGCACAAGTGGTCCCTCGGGAAATCGCCTCTTCAATTTGGTAATCTTTCAACCCCAGGCTTTGCAGGACACGGACATTTTCCTCAATGTATTCCAGGGAGGGAAGGTACTTGTGGATGAGTTGAAGCTGCCGGTCCTGTTCTTCAACTCTCTTTTGCAATTCTGCTTTCGGGGTCATCTATTCCAATGTTTTTGCCAGTTCCAGCAGCTCTTCCTTGCTATTCACGATAACCGGGTCCCCATCAACGAAGATGCAGCCGTGAATGTCCTCGCTTTTCTGCTTCATACCGATAAACTCCAAGAAGGGGATGTCAAGCACCTCGCTCATCTTGATTATCGTGTTGATGTCCTTTTTTTTGCTATCAAGTAGTGCATCCAGGTTCTGCCGGGCAATTCCCATCTTGGAAGAGAACTCCGCCTTGCTCATTCCCTTCCTCGCAATTTGTTCCAGGATATAGTCCTTGGTCAGTAATACTTCCATATAACGAGATTTTTCCAGTTTCGTGCAAATGTAATCATTCTATATGTCAAAACAAAGCAAGAAGTAATAAATAAATCTTCACTTTTTATGAAAAAATATTACAAAACATTTGGTGGTGTCATATAAAAGTATTACCTTTGTCATAGAAAAAGAAACGACAACAACACGAAGTTTAACGCATAACACTTTTTGGATATGACTACCATCATCACTGCCACCAACAACGCTCTCGTTGCTCGCCACATCTCCGCCATCACCGCCAAGACCGGCTCCGCTTATATGGGCATCAGCAAGGCAATGCTCATTGAGGAAGCGAAGAAACAAATGAGAGAGGGTGTCTGCCACTTCATCTACCTCAAAAAGAACGGAGAGGTCCGTGAGGCAATGGGCACTCTCTCAAAGCCGGTTCTCAATGCCACTCTCAAAGGCACGGGAGCATCACCCGAAGAATGGGGCTGCTGCTACTATCACGATGTAATTAAGGGCGGAGCCCGTAGTTTTAGGTGGAGCAACCTCATCGCCGTTCTTTCCTAACATCATGTTCAACCAGGGGGCTGCTTCCGGTGGCCCCCACAATCTCTTCTCGCTATGGAAATGGCAAAGTACATCCTCGCAATCCTTCGCTCCCAGCTGATGATTGTCTTCTCCTGGGGTTTCCACAATCCGGTCGCCCTGAATAACGGCTTGCAGTTCCAGGTCAATGGATACAAGCACAAGGGAAAGGTCCAGGTCAAGTACGATGAGGGAAGCGACCTGTTCAGCGTTATCCTCCTGGACCGGACCGGCAAGGAGACCAGGAAGGAAGAGGGCATCTACCTGGACTGCCTGGTGAATGTCATTGACCGGCTTGTTGAGAAGACCGATGACTACTCTTCCAGGGTACGGAGCCAGTACGGATTATGATTACGAAGATTGACACGAAGCTGCTACACTCTTTAAGGAGATGGGGATTTGGAGGCGAAGAACTGAACTGGCTATACCAATTCTTCTCTTCCTTTCCCCAACCTCTCGCCTCGCTCATTTGGGACCTGGCAAGAAAATCCCCCAGGAGGCCGAAGAATTAGCCGAATGTAAGACTAATCGCAGAAGCCGTACTTGCAACAGATTGATTTATAGATAGATATTTGAGTTTAACACGAGGGCTATACGACTTACCTACCGAAACCCTCACAAACCTTACAGACAATGAGTGCAAAAGGAACATACACAACGGCTGAACCGCTTGACTGGGACGAGGCAATCTCCCTGATGAACCGGCTCTTCAAGGACGGGAACTATCGCATAAGCCTCCTCGTGGGCTGCGGCATCTTCTTCGGCCTACGCATCAGCGACCTTCTCCGGCTGACCTGGCACGAGCTGCTTGACGAGGATACCTTCATCATCCACGAGCAGAAGACCGGGAAGAGACGCATCATCAAGGTCAATGACACCTTCAAGCGAACCATCATCCAGCCCTGCTACGAGAAGCTCCGCATCAAGAAGCTGGACGAGCCGGTATTCCTCTCCAAGATTGGTCAGCCCTACACCGCCGACAGGCTCAATGTGATGTTCAAGGGCATCCGCGTCAAGTACAGGCTCTCCATCA
The DNA here is from genome assembly GCA_017469845.1 of Bacteroidales bacterium. Lineage (GTDB taxonomy): Bacteria > Bacteroidota > Bacteroidia > Bacteroidales > UBA932 > Cryptobacteroides. The sequence continues at coordinate 19,553 of JAFUFP010000014.1, forward strand.
AGCGGTTCTCCACACACTCTCTCCGCAAGACTTTCGCCAAGCGTGTCTATACGATGGCCGGGAACAGGAGTGAGGATGCGCTGGTCCGGTTAAGTGAGATGCTTGGCCATTCCAGTACGGCAATCACCCGGAAGTATATCGGCCTCACACAGCAAGTTATGGCCGACACCTACGATATGCTAGCTTACTGAAGAACGGCTCCCAGGATAATTCCAGGAGCCGTTCCTATCAGTTCTGGAGACTTCTTCAAAATGGTAGTCTATCTATGATATCTTTTTTAAGTTCCTCTTCACTCTTTCTTCGCCCAAAAACCTTAATCCACTTGTCAAGATTATAATCATCATCACTAATGATATTTGCATAACTCCGTAGCGTAGGCCCCATTTCGCATTCCTTCACCAAATCATTCCAATATAATAAATCATTCTTAACAAAGTCATCATATAGAACTTCTGGATTATCATACCCATATAGTTTCATCTTGTGTATTACATAATCCTTTGGCAAACGGGCAAGGAGACTAAGTCTCCATTTGTCATCATTTTTGTTATATCTGGCAAAAGGAGAGAATAATGAGAAGATAAAGCTCTCATACTTGTAGGCATATACTCGCTTGACAATATATTCCTTTTTGCGCTTTTCCTCTTTGTCTTTAAGAATAACTTCTCTTTCTTCTTTTTCTTTGAGAGCTTTTTCCAGCCTTCCAGGTTCTGAAAAAAAACGGCGCACGGCTTTTCTTAATGTCCAATTAGGATGAGCTAACCGATACTGTCTGAAATCTTCTTTGGAAAAAAAACAGTTGTCAATAAGATTTAGATACTCTTGTTCTTGCTTGTCGTGTCTCTCCTCCATTGAAATCAAGAGATAAGATACACCGCCAAAAACCACTAAAAAGACAAGGCTTCCTCCAATAGTCATAGTGCAACCAGATTATTGAAATAAAATGAAATAGATATAGTCCGGCTTATAGGCTTTCGTAGAACTTGCGTATCTTCTGGGCCATCAGCTTTCGCCTCTCGTCCAGGAACCGGTCGTAAGAAGTCTCGTCCATATCAAACACATCTTCCGGGATGCAGTTCGTTGCCAGGTTCTTCATCAGCTCTTCGTAATCAGTGATGGAGCCGCACTTTATTTCCTTCGTCTCACACTGGTTCCTGGCAATGTTGAAGTATTCGCACGGTGCCTTTTTGCCAATACTCTCATTCACCGGCCTGTCAAGATACGCGTAGTTCCCCTCCTGGTTATACTTGCCTTTCTCAAAGCCCTTACTCTTCAAGTATTCCTTCGGGAAAATATGATGCACATCTCCGCCCAGCTCAATCAGTTCCCTAACTGCAATATTGGAAGACAGAAGTGAAATATCGTTGAAAAAGACCTGGGCAGCAAGATATACCAGGTAGGTGGGATTATTCGTTGAAGTCATTGTCAGGTCTTGAACTACTTTGACTTCCCAGAAGTTCTCACTCAATGTTGCAGCCTCAATGTCTTTCAGCGTTGCCACAACGCCTTGCTCACCAATCCTCTTGATGTCCCTGGCAAATGCGCTTTCCGGAGAGCTGCTGTACCTTCCAGTCAAAACGGAAAGGACATACCATCTTTGGACAATCCTCTTCACCTCGCTGACGGACACCTCGTTGCCATAATGGAGCATCAAGTAGATGGTGAAAGCGAAATCCAGCGCCATATTGGAATTGACCAATTTCGGCGAGATGAAGCCAGCAGACTTAATCGCAATCATAAACTGCTTGAAGTTCTGCTCATTTACTGTGTTGAGGACGCCTTCCCGAAACACTTCATAGGTTTTGTCTATGATGTCATCACGATACTCCCTGGTTTCAAAGTCTCGTCCGGAGAGCAAACTTACCAGGTCTGCCATCTTCGCTCTACCGAACTTGTGCATAAACGCTACACGGATAACATCATCGCAGTTCGGGTCATACACCAGCTCGTTATCGTGTTTCAGCCATTCAAGCTTCTGTAAGTAAGGCGTTGCCGCAAAAGCCGTATCATGAGTTGCAATGTAATCGTAGAATGATGGTTCAAGGGACAGATGGCTGTAATAGTCTATGAGTTTCCGGAGAGTATTTCCTCCGTGTATCTCATCAGCAGCAATCTTGGACATAACGAAGTCGCCCTGGCTCAATGCCGTTCCTTTGGAGTTGATGCGGATAAAGATGTCGGTAATGATATCAATGTTGAGATTATCTGCGAGCTCAATGATACCGACAGAGCGATTACCGATGGCTTTCAAACTATTGAGAACTGCATCCAGTTCCTCCGGAGTGATGCCCGGATTGTTTGCGCAGTACTCATAGACGAACTTGAAATTGGAGAAGGTGTGCTTGAAGATTTCGGCAACATCCGGTATCCATTTCTTGTCTTTGAGATGAGCTGCGGTCTGCACTGCAAATATTTCCTCTTCCGTTGAGGTTCCGTTCATATAGTGGAGAGCAGCGAAAGGGTCAAACGCAATCTTCACGCGCCCCTGTTTGTAATCCGCATTGATGATGGTCTTACCGGCGATTGCAGTCATCAGCGCAGTTGTTCTCTGTTGTCCATCAATGAGAACCTTCTTTCCAGCAGAAATCGTCCCGTCCTTCAATTTAACATTGGGGTTCTTCCACACAATGAGATAACCGGTGGGATACCCGTGGTAGAGACTATCCAGGAGGTCTCTCACCTGGACATTCTTCCAGACGAAGGGCCTCTGGATTTCGGGAATTGCAATGTCGTTGGCCTCAATCAGCCCAAGAATGGCGTTGATTGTCAGCGGATAGGTTGTGTATTTCTCGGCTTCCATACTCTATATTGCTTGCTGGTAAAGACTTCTTTGGAAATTATAGAAGGTTCCTCTCGCTCCCTCAATTCCTCCCAGGGCGTTAGTTCCTTCCAGGATGGTTCCGTACTTGTTCGCCATCAGTTTCGGGAGCCGGTCTGCTTCAAGTTCATCAATGCCGGCTTTGACATAGACGGATACCAGGTACTGAATGAACGCTACCTGCTCCGGGGTTTGCTGACCGGTATAGAGCTGGGCATTCTGGACCCTGGCAGCACGATTTACAGGTCTCTTCTGGTAGGCGATGTATTCCAGGACATCCAGGAGGTCGCAGTCATCGGCATCTATCAAGCTCCGTATCTGCTTCAAGACATCCTCGCCATATCCCTGGTCTGCCATCTGGTTAAGCAGCTCTCGTCTGGTGGTCGGTGAAGACCATTTCTCACGCAGCTCCGCCTCATCGGTGAAGAACTCCGGCAGCTTCCCGAACATCATCCGTAGGAACTCTTCGGCACTGACCGGAACGCCATCCGGCCCCCAGAACATATCACTCTTGATGTGCTTGATACTCATAGTATGCCCGGAAGACAGGCGGATTTCAAGCTTCTCGGGTTTGTCCTCCGGTTCCTCGGGGTTCTCCGGTGTATCCTTCTGCGGTCGCTTGGGACGCTGGGGCTTGTCTGGGTCATCAGGGATTTCTGGTCTATCGGGCAAATCCGGCATATCCTCTTCTCCATCCCAATCCGGGTCCTTGAAATGCTCATACGCCTTTACAAAGTCATAGATGGTGAAGTAATACTTGCCATCAAAGAGCCGGGTTCCACGACCGATAATCTGCTTGAACTCTATCATTGACCGGACAGGGCGCATCAGCACGATATTCCGCACATTCAACGCATCCACACCCGTTGAGAGTTTCTGTGAGGTGGTGAGTATCGTAGGGATGGTCTTCTCATTATCCTGGAACTCCTTCAAATACTGCTCGCCCAGATTTCCGTCATTGGCAGCGACGCGGACTGCATACTTGGGGTTCCCGTGGTGGTATGCGTTTATCATATCCCGGACTTTCGCTGCGTGGTCCTGGGTCGCACAGAACACCAAAGTCTTTTCATCTTCCTTTATGTGAGATAGGAACTCCTGGACCCTGGCTTCATCACGCTGCTTGATAGTGATATTGCCCTGGTAGAAGTCATTCTCCGTATAGACCTTGCCTTCTTCAACCTCGCCGGAAAGGATTTCGTCCTCCGGGGAATAGATGTAGTCGTCAATGTTGCTCTGCATCTTGCAATGCCGGAACGGAGTGAGGAAGCCATCGGCAATGCCCTCCTTCAAGGAATACTCATAGACCGGTTTCCCGAAGTATTCATAGGTGTTCGCATTGACATCCCGTCTTGGCGTTGCGGTCATACCCAACTGCACGGCACTGCTGAAATACTCCATAATGCCTCTCCAACTGCTCTCATCATTCGCACCCCCACGATGGCACTCATCTATGATAACGAAGTCAAAGAAGTCCCTGGGATACTGACCGAAGTTGGGCTTGTCTTCCTCTCCGCTCTCAAAGGTCTGGAAGATTGTGAAGAAGATGGAAGCGTTTGTCGGGACCTTGCCATTCTTGCGGACGCTATCCGGGGTGATACGGCACAGGGCATCATTGGCGAACCCGAAGAACCCGTTGAATGCCTGGTTTGCAAGGATGTTCCGGTCAGCCAGGAATAAGATGCGGGGCCTGTTGCCGGTCTTCCTCACATTCCAGCGAGTATGGAAGAGTTTGTAGGCAATCTGGAAGGAGATGAAGGTCTTGCCGGTTCCCGTTGCCATTGTAAGGAGGATGCGGTTCTTACCGGCGGCTACGGCATCCAGGACCTTATTGATGGCAATCTCCTGGTAATACCTGGGAACCTTCTGCCCATCATTGTAGAGCGGCTGGGCGTAGAACTTGTCCCTCCATTCATCTGCATCGCCGAAGGTCCGTGTCCAAATCTCTTCCGGGGAAAGGTAGTCATCCACCTGACCTTCCTCGCCGGTCTCCATATCTATCTGGTAGATGGTATCGCCATTGGTGGCGTAGGTGAAGCGGATTTTCAGTTTCTCGGCGTATTCCTTCGCTTGCATCACGCCTTCACCCACCGGTTTCTCATCGCTCTTCGCTTCCACGACAGCCAGTTTAACACCCTTGTATTGCAGGATGTAGTCCGCCTTCATTGGACGGGGCTTGATAGTCTGGCTTATCCTTCCCCGGGTGATGGGGACTTCCGTGAGGATATAACTATCAGCCGTTGTACCCCAGCCATTCTCTTTCAGCTTGGGGTCAATCTTAACTAATCGGGTCTGGCTCTCGTTCATAATAATAACTACGATGGTTGTATCTCTTTTCGCATCAATTCAGTCATCTCCTGATATAGAGCAGCAAAGGCCTTTACTCTTTCGCTCTGTCCAATACTTTTAAGATTTTGAAGAGTATCGGCATTTTGAGGGGATATAGAGGACAGGCATTCGCTAAACTCATTGTATAAATCATCCGTAAGAACCTCCATCCTTTGAATACAGGTAAGCATCTGTTGAGAAGCAACCAGTTTAAGGGAGGAAAGCTCTTGTTTCATTATCAAAACAGGTTTTAGACTATCCACCACGAAAGAGACAAGTTTTTCATTAAATGAAACAAGCGCCTTTTCCGTATCCTCGTGGTCATTCATCACTGATGTCAAGAAGGAGCTTGTCATCTCTTTTATCATTGTTTGGGGAAGCTTATTCATCTCTTGTGCAATGCTGTCCATTTTTACAAGAAAGCCATTATAAGCCTCAAATCTTCTATCCGCCAACTTATTAGCTTTTTCCAACCTTCTATTCTTGCGAGATTGAATGCTTGCGACACCCCATCCCGCTAATGCTATGATGATGGTAATAGACCAACCAATAATAACTTCTGGGCTCATAAACTATAATTCTCCAATAAAAGCTTTGCGAAGAAGGGACTGCTTCAAATCATCACAAAGAGTGAGGGTCTTCTGGTAGTTCTGTTGGAGTGTGATGCTCTTGTCATTGAGGTCTTCCAGGCGAGAAACGATACATTTCTGGGTTTGGACATTAGGGAAGGAAATGCGAAGTGGCGAGATATCGCCATTGTTAATTTGAGGGATAGCTGCGCCATCATAAATACTCGCCATATCTACTCCTTGGAAGAAAGCGAAGAGGTACTCTGGCGTTAGGATATCGTATTTGGGGAATACGCCCATAATGTTCAAATCGCAACAAATCTCTGTGGCTGTGAGCCGTTTCTTATTGGTTAGAATTGCTCCGCCTCTCTTTGGGAAAATAACACTTCCAACGGGGAATACCCCTTTTTTGTTGCTTTCATAATCCACATACCTGGACGAGCAAGTAATGAAGACTTCATTACCCTCTATATTCATATCCCCAACTTTAACAAAGGGTAAAGAACCAGAAGGAGAATTGTTTGCATTTGAATTACCGCTTTTAATGATGCAGATTTGACCTATCATCTGCGTTTTCCATCCTTCCTTCGGTTCCAGTTCCTTCTTCAATGTCGCTTGGAAGAGGTCTTTTGCTGCTTGAAGGGATTTCTCGGCATTGGCTTTCAGGGCATCTATCTTGGCGAACTCCTGGTCCAGAATATCCACGATACGCTGCTGCTCGGGAAGAGATGGGAAAGCAAAAGCAAATTGGAAGACATCCTTCATATTTGCTCTCGGCATTCTACATCCGCCACAAGTAGCATTTATTTTATCGGTAATACCATCTTCCAGAAACCAATACTTTAAGAAATCTGGAAGAATAACACCATTACACCGAATAGGCAATATTTCCGTGGAACAACAGCCATCGCAGTCTGCTACGATGACTTTTTTTAGGTATGGCCTCAATTTGCCATATAGGACATCCCCTGCATTGAAGAGGTTGGTCGTTCCTATAACACCAGATGTGTCTGCCAAGGAAACAAGAACCCCGTTCCCAGAAGAGATATGTTCTAAACCGACATAGTTCATCCCTGTATGAATGGAACTATCTCGTCTTACAGAACAGACATCTCCCAGTTTCCTTATTTGCCATCCTTCTCTCATAGCATCTCCATAATCTCGTTCAACAAACGCTGACTATCGGCGGCAAGGGTTTCAATCTCGGCGGCAATCTGCTGGGGCGTGCGCTCATCCACGACTTCCACCTTGTTGGGGTTCTTCACGGAGAGGTCGTAGTTGTCATCCAGGTCAGCGACATTCACGGACCAGGAGTTCTCGCTATCCGTCTTGGTCTTCTGCTTCTCCACGAAGTCCGCCAGGTCATTCTCGTTCAGCGGGTCCGTCTTTCCCAGGGTGCGGTCCAGGTTCAGTTGGTAGAACCATACCTTCTGCGTGGGCTCGCCTTTCTTGAAGAAGAGCACGATGGTCTTGACACCGGCTTGGAACACTCCTGAAGGAAGGTCAAGTATCGTGTGGAGGTTGCATTCTTCCAGGAGTTTCTTGCGCAGTTCAATGGATGCGTTATCGGTGTTGGACAGGAAGGTGTTCTTGATTACGATGCCAGCGGAGCCACCTGCTTTGAGGTACTTGATGAAGTGTTCCAGGAAGAGATATGCGGTTTCTCCGGTCTTGATGGGGAAGTTCTGCTGCACCTCCTTACGCTCGCTGCCTCCAAACGGGGGATTTGCCAGGATATTGTCAAACTGGTCCTTGGTCTGGACATCGGCAAGGTTCTCTCCCAGGGTATTGGTCTTGATGATATTCGGCGACTGGACCCCGTGAAGTATCATATTCATCATTGCGATAAGATACGGGAGTGCCTTCTTTTCCTTGCCGTAGAAGGTGGTTTTCTGCAGCTTCTCCTCATCGGCGGTCGTATGGACCTTCTCATGCATATAGTTGTACGCTTCACAGAGGAACCCGGCAGAACCACAAGCGCCATCATACACGCTCTCACCAATCTGGGGATTTACGACCTTGACGATAGACCGGATGAGCGGACGGGGCGTGTAGTATTCACCTCCGTTGCGACCGGCATTGCCCATCTTGTTCAATCGGCTCTCGTACAGGTAGGTCATTTCGTGCTTCTGCTCGCTGGTCTGGAACTTCAAGCCATCAATCTGCTCAATGATGTCCCGCATACAATACCCGCTTACCAGTTTGTTGCGGAGTTCGGCGAAAATGAGACCGATTTTGACCTTGATGGAGGTGTTATCCGTTTCTCCTTGTCCCAGGTTCTTCAAGTACGGGAAGAGTTTGCCATTCACGAACTCTATGAGGTCATCTCCTACCAGGGCGTTATGGATGTCGTATTCCCCGGCAGCAGTTCTCGGCATAGCCCAGGTATTCCATCGGTACTCTTCATCCAGGATTGGGGAATAGGTCCCACCACCCAGAAGAGCCGCCATTTCGTTCTCTTTGTCCAGGTCATCCAGGTATTTCAGGAAGAGTATCCACGAGGACTGCTCCACATAATCCAGTTCGCTGCTGCATCCTTCATCGGTACGCAGAGCGTTGTCTATATTCTTGAAGACTTGCTCAAAGGCCATAGTGTATGTTCGTTGAATTGTTGCTAATCAAACAAAGTTAGCAAAAAAAGCGGAGAGCAACGCCGTGAAAATATATGACTTATGGCGAAAAACTGCAAAAGTCTCACACAGAGCTAATTCCATGGATATGCAAAGTACTGATTTTGACCTGGATGCGTAGAAATCGTAAGAGTTTCCACGGAAGTCTTATAGAAGAATAGTATTTGCGCTTCTTCCTAAAATGTTTATCTTTGTAAGCATCAAAACTCAACTAATAGTCAGCCATGAAATCTCGTTTTATCCTGTTATGGGCAACGTATCTTTTTGTTGCCGCTTGCACCCCTTCAATTGAAGAAATTAAGACCATACTTAATGCCCACATTGCCGAAATAGGCGAAGAAGGAGCAACAGCGGTCATTAATGTTGAACAAACCGAAAAGAACCTTTATTCAGGCACCTTTAGTGTATCTCAAGATACCCTTACGTCCATTGTTTATCCCTTCGCTGCATTGGTTAAAAAAGACCATGTTGTTCAGTTCTATAAAGATACAGATGGGTCCAAGGTGAAAGTTATCAATAAAGTTACTGGTACAGAAGAGACAAAAACACAATATGATGAACGAATAAAAAAAGAAGAAGAGCTGAGGAAACAAAAGGAAGCGGAACAAAAGAGACAGGAAATAGCACGTACGAGAGCAAGTACTAGTTCTAGTTCTATTTCTTTTCCAATGACGATTAACTTCCCTGGCAACCCATGGGCGTACTCACAAAATAACTGGAATGCAACTTTTTATTTTAGAGCAGATGGTTCTGTCCATGAGGATTGGGGGACCTATTCCGAAGACTCTTATTGGTCAGATTGGAGTGGAGGGCAAAATGGGAAACTCATTGTTGTAAAAGCAAGTAGTACATTTTGGTGTTTCTCTTTTAGCGAGAGAAAGGCTTATTATGGATATAGTAATTTCCGCTCTAAAAAAGAGGGTGTTCCTTTCCGGATTATCAAATAGCATTATCCTCAAAAGTGAACAAGAGACAGGGATGACCTGTCTCTTGTTTTTATTCTCTTGGTGATACTCTTAAAAAAGGCTTTAGTTGCACCACGAGCAATAGACAGCTCGTGCTTTCATAGACTGTGCTTCGGCCAAATGAAAGGGGAAAAAGGAAAGAACTAGAATAAAAACCGGGAATAATCTCATAAAAAAAACTATCTTTGAAAAACAGAATTTAATAACTTGAAATTACAATGAGACTACGCTATTCTCTTTTGATTGCGGCTTGTTTTTCACTTGCCGCCTGTTCTCCATCTGCTGAAGAAATCAAAACTATTCTCAATGCTCATATTGCCGGACTTGGAGAAGAAGGTTCAACGCAGGTAACAAACGTTGAACAAACAGAGAAGAATATTTACTCCGGGACGTACAGTGTTTCAAAGGACACGCTTACCGCTTATGTTTATCCTTTTACCGCTATCATCAAGAAGGACCAAGTCACGCAGTTCTTCAAGGATACGGACGAGACCAAGGTGAAAGTTGTGAATAAGCAAACTGGCGCGGAAGAAACGAAAGTTGAGTATGATGAACGGAAAAAAAAGGAAGAAGAGCAAAGGCTAGCCGAAGAGAAAGAAAAGGCCAGAAAAGCTGCCGCAACTGCAGCAAAGAATAATAGGTTTGATGGTGTCTGGGTCTCTTCGGCCGGGAAATGGGTATTCCGCCTTTATTCAAATGAAACAGCGGACATTCAGTTAGGTGACATTGCGAGTTATAAAACCAACTGGACGGTGGAGGGAGGACGAGCATTTATTGGAGGAACCGGACAGACACGAGCATGGATTCTTACTCGGGATGGTGAAGTGTATGATTTGTCTCGGTCTGGAGTCATTTCTAGAACAAGTGGCATAAGAATGCATAAACAATAATGTATCATCTTTTTATTTAGGAATTGCTTCACATATGCATTGGTTGCTAGGCTTGGACCAGCAAGCGATGCCCACGCCTACGATATACTAACATATTGAAAAACGGCTCCTTGGATTATTCCGGGAGCCGTTCTTTTTAAAAGCTAAATGCGTAGTTTATTATTGACTACCGAGAGAGGGTATTATGGCCATAAGAACTCGCATATTTACCCGTCCGATTCACTTAGGCATACAGGTCGGTATTTCCTTGTTCACTAGTAATACTTACTAAGCCAGACAAAGCCACCATCAGTAAATTCGTAAAAAACTTCTAATCTATGTCGTCCATCATAACGTACTGTTATTAAATCTCGCCACTTATCAAAACTCTCATAGGTCCAGGTTCCTTCATCCACTTTCCCTCCACGTCTTATTGTACACGTCCCATCTGAATAGAGTTTACAACTCCAGCGTATTGTACCTGAAGCTGGCAATGTTTCCTCAACAGTCCATTGCCTTGCCTTTGGGGGAATGTTTTGGGCCAACTGCTTTGTTGTACCGGCTTGTTGAGAAGCCCTAATTGAAGATGTCGTTGAGGCATTCTGTCCCGTGTTTGCCTGAGCATAATTGAATTCTTTTATTTGAGATTCACTATTGGAAGAGGCCGTATTTGTAGAACTAGGCTTTGGCAGAGAAAACATCACCGGATACATAAACGACACATTGACGGGGACACCTTTCTGGCGTCCAGGCGCCCATTTGGGAGAACTGGACACGACACGAACCGCTTCTTTGTCTAATTCTGTACCTGTGCCACGTATAACACTCACATCTTTAATACTACCATCAGCACCAATTGTAATGTTCAATGTGACCCGCCCTTCTGTTCCATTTGCCTTTTCGGATTCCGGATAAACGATGTGCGAATTCACCCACTCGGTAAATTCTTTGGTATCTCCGCCATTGAAAGAAGGTTTCTGCTCCACCATTTGAAATGGAATAGTTTCAACCTCTTGCTGCTGTTGAGCATTTGCGTTAAGCCCCAAAAGGCATCCCGCAAGGATAAACAAATAAACTCTTCTCATAAGGTACAAATTCTTGATTATTAGTATATAAAACGAGTTTTGTCTATAATCTAGCTAATGTCAGCTAATTCTATTTTTCCAGTTGCTCACGTAACATCTGACGCCGCCTCTCCATGGTTAAAGGGACCACACCCCCATAATGTACGTGTTGATAGATTGTCTTAATGAACATAGAATGCATTTCCCATAGCATAGTTGTCTCGCAAAAATACTCATTTTCTTCAATAATCTGCTACAATGACGAGCGGAACTCCACCATACTCGCCCACTCCAAGGGCTCACACAATAAAGGGAAGTTGGGGTGTAGTCGCTGCGCTATGCTTTGCGTTTCTATGTCTCCCTTGGGGATAAGCCTCTCCCTCTTCCCCTTAACTATCAAGTCATTGAGAGAAACCCCGTAAGGGCAGGATGGCGAAGCCAATATCATTCATAGTCATATAGTCTTTGGTTATGCTTATAGTAGATTAACTGAAAAGAGATTGTTTGAGGAGAATACTCCTTTCCTGTTTCTTCTTTAATTCTTGATGATAACTCTTCAACTTCTTGATAATAAGCATTACAGAACCCATCAAAAGAAAGATTATAGTTTAAGTAAGGTTTATTCGTTATGAAATCTTTGAGATAAGTTTCAAGTGTAGAAGTAGAATATTCTGCCGGTGTCTCTATTCTCCCCGGCAGGGTACTTGTCTCTTCTGCCGTAGGCTCTGTATCTATCTCTATATCTGTATCTATATTTTTCTCTATGTCTATTCTATTCTTTTCTATTTCTAAAGTAGGGGTACAATTTGTACTCGTTTCTGCACAATTCGCATCTTCACAATAGGTAATCTCTGCATTCCTGGGAAGTTTCTCTACCCATTCAATCTCTTCTCCGTTGATTACCTCCCAGTTGATTTTGATTTTAGCGCCCAGTCTCTTCCCATTCTCCGCCTTGACATCAATGATACCGGCACGATACATCGCCTCCAATGTCAAGCGCACATCTTTCTTGTTCTTCATACGGAGGTGTTCTCCAAGCTCCTCAATGCTCATAGTGAAATAGCCGTTGAAGACCTTGTTCCGGCTCTTCCAGTAGTTCTCCTTGTCAATAAGGATGCAAATCGCCTTCCAGCAATCGTTGTCAAATGCCCACATAAGGTTGATAGGTCCAGGCACGAATTGGTAGTCAATCTTTTTCTTGTAGTCTGTCATTATTGAAATAAGAAAGGCCCCGAAATGCTTTGGAGGGCGTGGAAACTCCGCTGCAAATCAGGGCCCGAAATCTATTATTCTTCTACTTGTTTTCCACGCCAAGTTGTTGATTATCTTACATATAGAATATACAAAAAGTTTTTGGAACGGACCAACTCTTTTTGCACTTCCAAGAGATAAATAGTGCTTAATTGTGGAAAATACTTGTAGGAAGAGACGAAAGAAGCCCTGGGCAAAGATGCCGAGGGCTCCTCAAACAAAGAGTAGTTATGACAACGAACAACTCTATTTCCAAGGTTCGTGTCTTGCTTCCGGATTATTGAGGAAAGCTTCCAAATCCTTCTTCTGGTACCAAATCTTATCGCTCCCAGGATATTTCGTGTAGCCGATATATCCTTTATCACGGAACTTACGGAGACGTTCCTCCTTCATATCCAGCAAGTTCATCAAGTCTGTGCTGGAATAGACCGGTTCGTCAGCCTTGATATACTGATAAACTGGTCGTAGAGTGTTGATGATATTTGACTTCGCAAGTGTCGCAAGAGTATTGAGGACACGAAGAATGTCTTGCTCACGGAAATACAAGACTTCCTTGCCACCTTCACTTCTATAAATGTAATCAGGAGCAGGATGGACATCCAATAACCTTGACACACAAGACCAATCGTCTCCAAAGATGTCCTGGACGCACAAGGCACTGATGAGATTGGAATATTCCCAAGGAAGAGGAGTACCCTTCAAATCGGTATCCCCCACACACGAAGGGTCAAATATGAGCTCTGCCGGTTCATCCTCTCGCCATTCTCCTCTCAATTTTCGCTTCTCCCTATTCTCCTTGATGAGTGAGGCATACTTACTTACGATACTATCTTGTCTATTCGGTTCCATAAGGGCTTCTACATTTACTTTCACAAAGATAGTCAAAATCACGCAGTGTTCCACCTGGGTCTTGTTTTGACTTGTTTTTCCTTGATTTATGTTTCCCTATATGCATACCTTGCAGTTGTAATATATTGATAATGAGATATATTAGAGCGCTTTAACGAGGAAGAGTATTAAGAGAGCGATATTTACTCTTAACATACTTATTTACAGCGAGATAAACAAAAAAAATAATTTGTTTATCTCGCTATCTTTTTTGCATCATATTTGGTCGTAAATAATGCTGAAAAACGCCAAAAAGCGCGTGTTTTACAGATAAACTTGTCTATTTTTCATCCTCAGGATTCTTCCTCGTGAATATCGATTGCCTCCTGGCACTACTCCGGCCGATTTCCGTCACCGTCCCCACTCTGTACTTGTGAATGAGGTTATCGCCAATGCGCTTTTCAAGGGCGGAAAGACAGAAGGCTGGGGTCGAGGCATCCTCGACATCTTCACTCTCTGCAAGGAAGCTGGGCTTCCCGAACCTGAGTATGATTTTGTCCCGAACTTCGTTTGCCTGACCATCCGCTTCAAGAATCCGCTTACTCCATATCTTAGTGGTGATGGAAATGGTGGAGTAAATGGTGGAGTAAATGATGGTGTAAAAATTCTTAGTGAGAGTCTAAAATCGGTTTATTCAACAGTTTTTTCCAATCCTGGGATAAAGGCCAATATCGTTGCCTCTCAACTTGGCCGTCCTTTACCTACGGTAGAGAAGCAATTGGCAACTCTAAAGAAGAAGGGACTGATTGAATATCGAGGCTCCGCCAAAACTGGTGGGTATTATGCAAAATAAACCGTGTTGCTCCGTTCGTTCTTTCATGAACGAACGGAGCAATGACTATTATCTTTCTTAGTGGCCAGCTATTAAAATACCATATCCATCGCCGCCTGCTGCGCCCGTGCACTATGGGCGGCATTCATCTTGCCGAAATTCCACTTCACGCCGAACAGAATATATCTGCCCATGACGAGCCTATAGCTATCCTCTTCATAGTTGGCAGTGACCGTATGTGTAAGATTACGAGTCTGATTCAGGATGTCATTAACCTTAACACTATTTTTACCCCGGCTGATTTTTCCTCGTGAGTATTGGGGTGCATCAATTAAAAAGTCTTCCAGAATCAAAGAGCCGAATATGGGAAGCAATTGTGTCAACGCTGTTGACACAATTGCAGGAACGTTAGGCACGGATTTAATCTCCGGAATAATCGGGAAATGATGCTATTTACTTATTCTTGTAGTGACCCTTCATTGAGAAAACATATACCAGAATCTTCTCTCCGTCTACTGAGTAGATAATCCTGTCAGTTTTGTTGATTCTACGGGACCACTTGCCAGTGAGATTGTGCTTGAGCGGCTCCGGTTTTCCGATGCCTGAGTAGGGATGCTCAGCAATATCCTCGAGGATTTCCTTTATTTTAACGACCGTTTTCCCATCTGTTTTCTTCCACTCGTCAAAATCCTTCCTCGCCTGGGGAAGAAAGGCAATACTATAGCTCATCGACGTTTACAACTTCATAGTTCCCGTTTTTCACATCCTCATCTCCCTGCCGGATAGCTTCAACCAGGTCCGGCTGGGACATGATGTATGCCGTTTCTACCATAGACTCATACTCTTCCAAAGACATAATGACAACGGCGGATCCGTTTCCCCTGTTCACTATGACATTGTCGGAATCCTTGACTACCCTGTCGAGATAGTCTTTGAGATTTGACCGAAGGTCTGTATATGTTGCTGTAATCATATTCTAAGTACTTAAATAAGTACTGTAAAGATAATGCTTTATTCTGAAAACGCAATACTGGAAAGGAAAAACTACCGCAAATTAAGTTCAAACACTGTCCGATTAACATCGCTTCTTAAAAATCCTCAAATGAATACGTATAATGTCCATTCCGGTGCGGCTGTTTGGCAGCTTTGTAGGATATCTCGTCCGCAGACCTTTGCTGATGAATTTGCTAATGACTATCTATTCTTATGAAACAAAGACAGTTGAAATAATCACATTGGTCACCAGGATTCTGGGTGCCCTCTTTTTTATCTACACTGTCCTATGTTTCGGTGTTCTTGAGAAATACAATCTGGGAGGCATTGGAAGCGATTCTGCTTATACCCTTTATTGGAAATGTCTTAATATATGCTGTTTGGTTCTTGCCTTTGATATTGTAGTTCAGATAATAAAATTGGCAGCACCGAATGCCTCCTGGCCAAAGACTGTTCAAACTCTCTTATATCTGGCTTCTTTCATCCTGGTGGCGGTGATGGTTGCAAGCTATCCCGGTTTGACATGTGATGGAGACCGTCACGAAATCACGGCATTATGGCCGATAGACGAGCAGATCAAGAGTGTTCGGGAATGTGTGATATTCGATGGCTTGTATATGGGGATTAGAAGCCTAGTTTATTCATTGATCCTTGTAAAGGGAAAACAGAGAGTTGCAAGGTAGTTCCAACTATCCAGATACTATCCCTGGTTTTTGAATTCAAGTATAAGTGATTGATAATCAGGTTAATAAATCCAAACATACCAGGGGTTTAACGAGGAAGAATATTAAGAGAAAGATTTACTCTTAAAATACTGATTTGCAGCGAGATAAGCAAAATTAACTTGTTTATCTCGCTGTCTTTTTAGGCTATTTGTTTGCCGAAGTTCCCGTTGTTCACAAGGCTGTCCCGGTGATTACGTCTGTCTTTCCTTCGATGTGGTTCATAAAGACCACGACAACGAGGGGGTTGATTGGCATGTCCAATATGCGTATACTTACAGGTAGAAGCGCAGTCCGACAACAGCGGATGTATTCATTCGGAAGCCAATAGTCTGACTGTCAATACTGATCTTCTTGTCTTGGGCATCTCCCGACAAGGAGACATATTCAACCTGGCCGAAGGAAACAGCAATGCCGATTCTGTCTGAGGGTTTGAATTCTAATGCAAACAGGTTTGCGGCCAGTTCAAATCCATGCAATTCGGTCGAGAAATCAGAGATGCCTACAGTAGCGGTTCTGTTTTGGGGATCTCCTGCCGAACCTGAAAAAATAAGGGAGATGTCCCGCTGTTTTGTCGTTCCAAACGCATAGAATGCGCCTATCTCAGGTGTAAAATACAGTCCCCGTGCTATCTTCAGATAGTATGAGACACTTGGGCCTATCGCGAAAACTCCTGTGGACATCTTTGGCTCCACTCCTCCATATGTGCCCTCTTTTCTCTCGGATTGTAGAGCATAACCGCCTGATAAGGAAATCTTCAAATTGTCGACGATAAAATAACCGATTTCGGGCGAGGCTGAAACACCGAATGAGTAAACTGAGTTATTATCCGTGTTTCCGCTAATTGTTGTCTTTGACAATGTCGTAGCATCTGTATACGAAATCCCGGCAGAAAGCCCTAGCGAAAAATCGCCTTTCTTTTGTGCATTGAGGCAAAGGACCGATGTCGTAAAGAGGATGGTCAGAAATAACTTTTTAATTTTCATATACTATATTATTTATATTTAACTTCCTGTAGCACAAAATTTTGCATTTATAGCATCAAGAGCAAGAAGGAAAGGCTGTTCTTCATGTCAACATCATCTCTTTAGTCTATGTATTCCAGGTAGAAATCCCTGCTCGGCGAGGCTAAGGCCGCGATTTCTGCTTTCAGTCGGTTCTTCTTTGTGTAAACCGTCCCTATTGTATAACCTGTGAGATTGGCGATGGTCTTGGCATCGAACCCCACGATGAGTAGCACAAGGAAGCGGAAGTCCCGCTCCTGACGGTCGGGAAGATCTGCCTTGAGTTTATCGATGATACCGTCCAGGGACTGATTCACGATGGCCATAAACTTGTTCTGGGAATCCACATCCTGGCCGATGACGCTTATCTGCCGCAGGGCTTCTTCATAAATCATTTCCTTCTTGTCCCTCTTGATGGGCGACCAATAAGCAGCGCACAAATCGTTCAACGTTTTGTACTGAGCCTTATACATAGATGCAAACTCCTTTCGGAGCGCCAAAAGCGCCGCCTCCTTCTTCTTGAGTTCGGTTTCAGACTGTGCGTTTTGAAGTTCAAGCATTCTTTGCGACTCCAGACTGAGGGATGTCAACTGCTCTATCTTCCTATTCAAGTGATTCCGTTTCCTCTCGTAAAGAAGGACCAGGAAAGCGATCGCGAGCAATGCAATGATGATAATGAAAGTGATGCGCTGCTTCTCCAGTGCATTTTCATTCTTCAATCTCGCCGTATCGGCCATAAGAAAGTCCTGCTGGGCCTGAAGCAAAGATTGATACAGGGCTTTTGTGACAATGGAATCTTGTGCAGCCAGGGAGCTCTCCAGATCGGCCAACGCTTCCTTATCTCTGCCTTGAATTTTTCTGATTCTATATCTCCACAACTTTAAGATTTCGTTGTCACCTGCCATGGATTCGAGTTGTCCTATAATAATGTCGGCTGCTTGCTCATTACCCGATAACTGAAGAGCTGCGGCATAAAGGCAGTAGCCTTCTACAGACAAGGGATTATGACGGGCAACCTCCTCAAGAATCCCAATACAACGCTTTGCATCAGGCTGAGGCCCCAGCAATATCGCTTTCGCGTTATTGACTTTTCGGCGGTAATACGTTAGGGAATCGTACACTGGCATGGAAAAGAATTCGTTGTACGTCCTCTCCGCATCATCCCACATATGCATATTGGCATAGCATGCAGCCAAATGTCCGGTTACAGACCAGATGCCCACACTGTCTCCAGCCATTCTTCCGTACTTCAACGCATCCAGCGCGTATTTTAATTCCTGAGGACTGTTATGACTTCGGGAATACACAGTTGAAATGGCCGAATTAACCAATTCTTTGCAGCGGTTGTCCCGAACAGCAGAGGAATCCTCAAGCGCCATGGAATAATAATACAACGCCCGGTCATCTTCCTTCCTGTTTTGATGAATAACACCGTAGTAAAAGCAGGCAGCCATCTTATCAGCCGGATTCCCATGCCTCGAAAAATAGTCAAATGCCGGGGCAATTACACCAATATCTGTTGTGTCGATGTAGTTCTTGTCTAACGCCATCGTATACAGAAGCGAATGCCGCGCCTTCAACTCCCGCGTGTTCAAATTCCTTTCAGACATCGATTGAAGAACATTCAACGCACTGTCCGGCCGCTCATTGATATAAGCCCCCACATCTGCCAAAGTCTTAGCCGCCTCCCGTCTCCCGCAGGCGCAAAAAATCAATGCCGTTAAAAGAAGGATAATGTAATGCTTTATCATGCGTATGTCAATCGAAAAAATCCGAAATAATATCAGTGCAAATTTAAGAATAATCCCGTTAGGATACGTCTCATCCTGTTTTATCAAAGCGCACACTAATAACCTCTTAATCAATGAATTATAAAAGACGCTTTGCAAGAATCTCAACAAGCCGGTTCCCTGGCCATATTTGTTTAGCCTAACCCGCATCCGGATTGTGATCGTCAGGGAAACAGGCACAAGCTGATTGCAGAGTACCCCTGAAAACGAAGTTTGTTTGTCCAAATTGACGGCGAAAACACTAACTAATTGATAATCAACCAAGCAATCTATCTTTAATGAGGAAGAATATTAAGCTGATTATCAGTAAATTAGCACTAAAAACAACGACTTATAAAAAAGCTGTGGGTGTACCACAGCTTTTTTCTTCTCCCCAATAGGTCAAATATGTTGGATGAGTTTATTCCCTACCTGGTGAGTCAAACGGAGATTAATCAACCGCATCTGGATCGATCATGTCTTCCGGTAACATGGATTCGTATGTTCTTAGGAGCTTAGCATCCGCAAAACCAACAACGTCAAGAATATCATAGTCGTAAATGACAGCACCATTTACAACATTGACCTCATTGACACATATTTTCCCCCAATCACCACGAGGTCCGAAAACCTTAAATACACCATCCTCGGTATTCAGGATGCTCATCAGAGCATATCCTTCTTGACAGATATCCTTCCAGGTAAGACAGACCGGTATTCTAAGATGAAGAATCGGAGTCCCTTCAACTCCTCCGGTGATGATCATCTCGTCCTCCCCTATCGACATAAGACATTGTCGCAGACTACGGTAAGTAGCCTCCTCAAAAACATAGCCGCCCACAAATCCTTTTGCGAACAAATGGTTCTGAAAACCAGCAAGAGGATTCCGAATGCTCTCCTCCAGGGTCTGGTCCGTGAAAACTTTGTTATAGACATCACGCCATTTCACCTCAAAGGCCTCATCTGAAATCAGGTATTTTTCCAATCGGCTAAAAGACCGGTCCGGATCATACCATTCTTCCTCACTCATCCCTGCCACATTCCACGGAAGGATTGGATCATCGCCCAAGAAACAACGATACACAAAACCTTGATCGTTATCGTAATCATCAATTATTTTCCGTAATGTTATTTTCATAAAATGCTATGTACAAGTAACTTTTAGATTTGCACCGTGATCCAATATGGGGTTGCGGTGTTCTGTTTATATTTGTTTCGAAGAGATGTAAGAATCGTCAGACAGATCATTCCTCGGATTTGTTCTCAGATCCATTTCCGAGCATAAGTCCAGTTTCTTGCACACAAGTTCAAAACAACAACAGAAGCTGACAGGAAAGAGGGAGCGAGCCATTATTTGATTACCAGACAATCATGTCTATATTTAGTAACAGGCTCCCTCTTTCCCCATATTGAGATGACCATTTAGAATCGTAGACATTGAGGTCTAATAAAAGTATCTGCGTCGAAGACAATATGGCGTCAGCCAAACTAAACACCACAAATTTATGCATTTTTCTCATTTTGTTGGAGTCGACATCTCCAAGGAAACGCTGGATGCGGCAATATATCCGGCGAAAGACAAGAAGTTGGACTTCCTCCACTTCGACAACACACGGAAAGGCCTAAGGGGCATGATATCCTGGCTGAAGCGACGCGGTGTCAATCCCGCGGAGATGGTCATCTGCGCGGAACACACCGGTGTGTACACGAACCCACTCATCGAATTCGCTGACAAGTACGGCATCAAACTAAGCCTCAATTCACCTCTGGAAATCAAGCGCTCCATAGGGATCGCCAGAGGAAAGAACGACAAGGTTGACGCCGGCCGCATTGCTGAATATGCGCATAGCCACATGGATAGTCTTAGGCTGTACGAGAAGCCTTCGGACGCCATCGTCAAGCTTCAGTATCTTCTCACGAAAAGGCGGCTCTATGTCCGTCAGCGGAGAGCTCTCCTGAACATGAAGGACGCCATAGGCAAATATGAAACGCGGGAAGCCCGCTCCCGCAACTCGTCCTCCATCAGGGAGTGCGACAAACTGCTGAAGAAGGTCGAAGACCAGATGGAGGCCATAATCGCTGCGGATCCCCAGATCAAGCGGAACTATGACCTTCTGCTCAGCGTGAAGGGCATAGGGTTCATAAACGCCGTGAACACCATAGTCTTCACGAACAACTTCAAATCATTCGACAATCCGAGGAAATACGCGTGCTTCATCGGAGTCGCCCCCTTCGATCACAAATCGGGAACCAGTGTGAACGGTAAAACCAGAGTCTCGAAGATATGCAGGACTCAGCAGAAGGCCGAGTTGACCATGGCGGCAAGGAGCGCGATAATACACGATCCTGGCCTGCGGAAATACTACCTCCGGAAGATGAAGGAGAAGGGCGGCGGAAAGGATGCGCACGGCATCGTGCTCAACGCCGTCAAGTTCAAGCTCATCCTGAGGATGTTCGCCGTCGTCCGCTCGGGCCAGCCGTACAAAATCCTCAATTACTGAAAACCAATCGGTTGAACTATCATACGCTTTAGTGCCGGATTGCAAGGAGATGAAACAAATTAGAATAATAGACACGTGTCTGGTTAAAGTTATAGTATCGCTCCACATTCCGCATCGTCTGGCATATGACAACTGACAATCATCATGAAAAACAATCACAAGGACATCGATACATGTGTCCGGAACTTCCGTGACGCGCTGCTCGCTTCCGCAACGAATCCTGAAGACGAAGATTACCAGATATGGGAATCTTGTGCCCAGAATGAACTGGAAGCAGCTATTGAGGAAAAGGTCAAGGCCCAGATCCTAGCCGACATTGCCGCATGGCTTAGGAACGAGCTGCCCTTCTAACAAAAAGCTGCTGGCGCATTTGAAGGCGAGGAGCCATAAACTCCCCGCCAGTTCCCGTATTGCTCCAGGGGGTAGCCGCGCGGCAAGGGGGCATGGCGCCCCCTTTAGCGCAGCAAATATCCTAAACTAGACGGCTGAATCGGAGGTATGATCTTTCCTGTTCACTTTTTCTCAAAAAGGCTTGGAAAAGTCTTAGAATACTAATTCTCGAGCCTAGACCAACACCCTCACATGGATTATAACACCGTCCAAGAACCGCCTTTGTCCGGGCCTTCTCTTCGGATGTGACCCGCGGCTTTGAGTTTTGCAAGGTGCTTTTCGATGGCTTTGGGAGTTATTCCGATTATCTCAGCGAGTTTGCGGGCCGAATAGTTAGGGTGATCTCTGAGAAGTTGGAGAATTTTCTCCCTACTTTTTTGTTTTTCTCCCCTTTCAATTGATTATTCTCCCCATCATCGTCAATCGACTTAAGAAATGCCTCGATGTCTGCGGACAGTGTCTTGACCATTTCGTCCGTCATAAATTCAAGAAAATGGACATATCATCCGCCTCCCGGGTTGCGATGAGCGCATTGATATAATCCCCTTTGTCTTCCTTGAGCACCTTGGCAGGAATCAAGCCGAATTCAAATTGGATCTGATTCATGACGAGACGGGCCATGCGTCCGTTTCCATCGGCCCAGGGATGGATGGTCACTAGGCGGTAATGAGCCTCGAAACTCAGATCCTGGGCTTTTGGATAACCCGGATAATCAGGGAAACGAAATACACGATGAGACCATAGAGGACCGGTACAAGGCTGACTTTGATGCCGCCTGCGACAATGTTTTTCGCAACATCATCATGGGCGGAGATGAAATCCGCTATCTGAAGCCAGCCCAAAAGGGTCCAGAAGATGCCCACCACCAGAGCGGCGATGCCAATCTCCTTTATCCATGCGGGCGCTTTCCAGGCAGCAAAGAAAAGGCCGATGAAAAGAAGAGTGATAAGAATCATTCCGACAGGACCGCCGGAAATGAAGAGCGTAAAAAATTCAGACATGGCAATGGATTGATTATAGTTAAACATTCGAGTTCGGAATTCCTTGTTGCAAAGTTACATATGGAAGGAGTGAAAATGCAAAGTAGAATCCTTCTAACCTCCCGTCAAATCCCCACAACTTCCCAATAATCACGTTTTTGATGCAGGATTCCTGCGGAGAATGCGTATTTTTGTGTCCGGAATGAAGCGAGCTATCATAATCGTCTCCTACTGGCTGGCCGCCATCTTTATGACAGCCCTTTTGCTCACAAGCCTGGACTACGACTTGTGGGAGGCCATCCTCATGAGTTTGTCTTTCCTGCCGGCAGCTATGGCGCTGTCATTCTTTCTTCCTGCAGTAGAACGGGATTCCCACGGAAGCAAACGCGTCTTGGACACTATCTATGTTATTTTGGGCGTGATGCTCATGACTTTCCTCATGTTATTCATCTGGCAATGGCTGATTGTTTTTGTCATCAAGCAAAAAGGATGGACCGGATGGAGTTTTCCTGCCATGCTGGGCAATCCTGTTTTCATAGCCGCTGTCCTAGCTATTCTGGCTTACGGGAACTATATGCTGACCAAATGGTTGGAGAAGAAGTTCCCCGCAGAGCGCCCTATCACCTTCACGTCGGATTATAGGAAGGTCTCTTTGAAGAAGCAGGACATACTTTACGTGGAATCGCGCGATTCAGAAGTCTGGATCATCACCCGTGACGGTGGGAAGTATCGCAACCGGACAGGAATCGCCCAGTGGGAAAACCTCCTTGGCCCCGGGTTCCTCCGCGTCCATCGCTCCTTTCTGGTGAGTATTCCTGATGCCAGTCTCTCTTCCACAGATTCTGTCACCGTCGGACATCAGACGATTCCTGTCTCTCGTAAGTATAAGGACAGCGTCAAGTCCATCCTTTCTTCTTCGTAGGAGGGGGGTGTTACTTTTATCTAAGATATTTTTCGAATATGTTTGGTTTATTATATTTGTGGCAGGTACGGGAAGACAGGCCAGTGCCTTTTTAATATACTTCACTCTCCCCTGACAAGAAGCGGAGGTTCGACATTCGGAGTGTTTGGTCTACTTTCATTTCCCAAAAAAGCGGGAAGTATCAGGGGTTTGCGTGGAACTTGGTTTTAAAGGTTTTTTCGTTATCTTTATGAATTGATTGCCATTGTGTATGCTGAATAGTTCAATAATGAAGCGGTGGGCCTCTTTCTCCATATTGGGATTATGCCTTCTCGTCCTGGTCTATTCTTGTGAGCATCCCCGTCAGATTAACCATTTCGCGGGATTCCAGGATTACGCACAGGATACCGTATTCATTGATCTGTCGGATAGCCTGTGTCCTGCGTCCTCGCCGAGTCTGGACGGATTGGTCAAATGCGATGGATACTTTTTTTTGTCTTTTCAGGAAGATTATCTCGTACGATTGAACAGATACCATCGGTTTATTCTAGCGCTCTCCGAAAAGAATCAGTCTCTGCTGTCCGTACCCACCCCCCCTATGGGAGACTTTGCTGTTAAGGATGGACGTCTGGTTGCAAAGTATTTCGACAGGGTTCTGTTTGTTTTTAATACGAAATCCTGGTCTTGGGAGGACGCCCTAACGGAAAATGAAAACCAAGACGTGCTCTATGAAGATGATGACTGGCTGATACGGTATTCCGATCACGGAGAATTCGGGTATATGTCGTGGTTTATTAACAAACACGATTCTTCAGAATATGCGTTCACATCACTTTATGGTCAGGTTCATCGGATTGACAGCACCTATTATGAGGTAAGCCAGACGCGCATTTATGAAATCCGCGATCCGAGAGTCGGGTTCCCCTGTGATTCTACTACGCGATATGAATCCGCGAAGGACACTATTTTGATTGGCGCTCATTTCTCTCATAACGGGTTTTATACACGCCATAAACCAATCCTTCCGCTGATTGAATTCGATCATGCGTTTACTACAGGAGAAGAAAGTGCGCTTACTCCGCTTTATGAGCTATCACCCTTATATGACACAGATTATCATAACAACCCGGACACGGTTATTATCGGTTCATTCAAGTGTGTTGATACGCTTTATTGTTTACTGAATACACGGAAGAACACGATCCTGACCAAACTAGATGAGGGCCATTTGTCGACTGTTCACGAGTTCCCCACGCGGTATAATGTACAAAACCGCCAGATTTGGAGGGATCCGGAGAATCTTGATGAGGAGATTCTTGTCGTCTTAGCTTCAGACGGGACTGGGGCTTCTTCCTTGCTTGAGATAGGTCAAGACGGGAACAGGATTATTTCTTTACAATACCCGCACGGACTGGTCCCTCAAGAAAGCGATGGATTCAAGCACTTGTTGGAATGGCTCGTCTCACATTGGGGATCATTCTCATTTGATGATGCCGTTTTGGAAGAAGAGACTCTAGGAGGCAAAATCAGTTATTTGAATTTGGACCGGGATGTAATTCCGCGCACGGAAGAGATCCGCCCCCAGGGAGACAAACATACCAGCGTAATTACCAAGCAAATAGGTGATTCACTCTTTATCGACTCGAATTATCAGGTACGAGAAAAGGATTGCATCGTTACCGCTTTATGCCTTGAGTGGAAGAACAAGTATTATAATCCGGGGCTCTATCAAACGCTATTCAATAATCTTTCGGAAGATTTCACTCAAAGGTTCGGACCGGCGGATTCCGTATTTCATTCTAATCATTCTGACTATAGAGTCTGGAATACCAATCCGTTCTCGATCAGGCTTGAGTGCTCCGCATATCAAGTGACAGCGACGTTTTTCTAATCATCAGCAATTCACCAGATCATAAAGCATGGAGAAATTCTACACTCTTCAAAGCAGGAATTATCTGACAACATTTTCAGCCAGAGCTGAGTTGCAGAAGAATGCCATTGATAACGGCCTCTGTGGTTTTCATTCCGGAAGGGAGCTCTTCGAGCAATTGGCTTTCGGGGATCATTATCCGGAATACATACAGTTCCCCATAGTGTTTCATCAGGACGAAGGGAAACGCTTGCGAGATGTTTTGGATATGCGCTCAGTCGGATTCTTCGTTATTTCTGACCGCATGAAACTGGTTTTGGAAGAGAATAGTTTGACAGGCTGGAAGACTTATCCGATCCAAATGTATGATAAAAAGAAGAATTTGATATCTGGCTATTCCGGCTTTACTGTAACGGGAAAGGGTGGTCGGGTCTATTATTCATTAAACGATGCCTGGGATCCCGTACTTGGTTGGAATCCGGCAGGTTGGGACGGCTCTGATTTTTTTTATTTAGAAAATACGAGACATATTCTCATAACCGAAAAGGTAATGAAGGTTTTGAGGAAGCATAAGATTGATGCCATTGATATGGATCCCCTGGAGGATTCTGTTAAACTTGATTCTTTAGCTGGGAAAAAGGAGGGAGGCTATGCTTCTTTTTCAATCATACATAACCGCCCTCAACGTTATCAGGGTTTTCAATGGGATTCTTTTTTGGATTGGGATATGCTGCGCCTTATTGAATCTGACCTAAAGGATGGGAGACTTGAGTCTATTGAGAAATGCCTGGAACTGGCTTTCAGGTATGGGGTCGCCGGACGCAGTACAAGCGTTCTCTCTCTCGTTCATCTGGAAAACGCTGAACAAACAGAGAACAGGGTTTTTCGTTATGTAGCACTTCGAGAGAGCGTTTTTTGCTGTGAAAAAGCTATTGAATGTATTGACAATGCGGCTCGGTTACTCGGCACCATCTCTGATTCGGCACCATTCATCTTAGATGAGTTTGCATTGAACCACCTTCTTATTACAAGTCCGGATTTATGGGAGCAGTATATGGAATGGTATACTCCTACGATTAGGAGGATGCATATCGACATTTATAATGCGCTTGCCGCTTATTTGGAAAAACAACAGTATAGAGGAACTACTGATAAGATCCAACAGTATCTGGAAAATGCCTTGATGCAACTTGCACAGAGCATCAGCATTCTTTCCGAGGCTTGTGCTGCGGGGATAAATGAGTGTCAGTTGGTTTGTCCAAATGAATGAAGAACCAATATAAACATCTGATTATCAGCGAGTAATACCATCTTTAACGAGGAAGAGTATTAAGAGATAGTTTTACTCTTAACATACTGATTTGAAGCGAGATAAGCAAATTTTATTTGTTTGTCTCGCTGTTGTTTTACAAGCATATTTGGTCCTAAAAAGCGCTAAAAACGCCAAAAATAACGTGTTTACAATATTCCCATTGATAAGTTATCAATATTCACTAGGAAGAATCCGAAGGATAAAAATAGACAAGTGTCCTTTCCGATTTGGTTGACTCAGAACGAGTATCTCCCTGATAGAAGTTGACTCTGGTTTATCTTTATTACTTGTGTAGGTTGACTTTCGTCCTTATCCCTGTTTTTTGTTGTCTCTCCAAAGCGGTAAAGACGGAAATTGACGACTAATTACAGTAGCACAGTGAAAAAAGGCACATTTTTTTCCATCTTTCGGCGGCTAACTTTTTTCTTGTCTTTTAAAACAGTAACTTAGGGGTTTGTAAATCATCATTCATGAATTCCAAAGAAAGGATCGCCCATTTCCTCACCTGACCGGCAACGGTCACGGAAAACATGGGAAAACATCATGACCAAATGTACTACTTCCTTCCGGCTGACGATTTCCTCCGCATTCGCTGCGGCGTCCCTCCTTGTTGTCAGCGTCCCGTCATTCGCCCAACCAGCATCCAGAGCCGACGAAGCGCTCAGGATGATAACCGAGAATCCCGACCGGGCGGCCAACAACATGCATTCCTATGAATTCCACCCGCTGGTGGACACCCGAACACCGAAAGGATTCAAGGCATTCTACGTATCGCATTACGGAAGGCACGGCTCACGCTACGAACAATCATCGTCCTTCTCAAGAGCCGCATTGGAAGGATTCCGGAAAGCTGACTCCCTGTCTCTTCTGACAGATCAGGGCAAGGAACTTTATCGGGAAGTAAGGATCATCACCGAGGAGCACGAAGGAATGGAAGGCGCCCTCTCCCCTCGTGGAGGAAGGGAGCACCAGATGCTCGCTAAGCGCCTCGCATCAAGGTATCCTTCCATTTTCCGACAGAAAAACAGGACGGAGGTTTCATCATATTCAAGTACGGTGCAGAGGTGCATCATAAGCATGGCGAACTTCACCAGTTCCCTCAAAGGTGAGAACCCCGACCTTCAGTTCACTTTCACAACGGGACAGAGGTTCATGAACTACCTGAGCCCATCAATCAGGCCCAACAGGGAAGCGTTCGCGGCTATGGGCCGTGGAGCTTCATCAGGCGCACCCGACTGGAACCGTTTCCTCGCACAGATTTTCAAAAACACCGACATCCCCGCCGAAGTGATTCCGGACAAAGAGTCTTTCGTCAGGTCAATATATTCTGCGGGCGGTCTTTGCCAGGATCTGGATTTCCTCGGCATCGAAATCTTCCGCAAATTCTTCACTCCGGAAGAACTGACCTATCTTTGGAAGAGGAGCAACGACATGATTTACGGAATGTGGGGCAACTCCATCGAGAACGGAGATGCTGTCAGGGAGACACTTAAGCCATTGCTCAGGGATTTCGTGGAGAAAGCCGATGCCGCATTGGCAAACGGAAGTCACCGCTGCGCCGACCTGCGCTTCGGTCATGACACCGGAGTGCTTCCCCTCGCCGCCCTCCTCGGAATAGATGATCCGGACGGTAACCGTTTCTCCGTCGCAGATGTACACGACTACTGGTTCTCATTCGAAAGGGTTCCTATGGGTACCAACCTCCAGATGATATTCTACCGCAACAAAAAAGGTGAGGTTATCACAAAGGTCCTCTACAACGAAAAGGAATCCCATTTCAAAGGAGTCGAAGCGTTCGAAGGTCCTTACTACCGCTGGGACACTTTGAGGAAATGGTTCCTCTCCCTGTGCGAGTAATGATTTCACGCAAGGGATGAAGTCTTTCCGACTTCCCCGCCAAAACGAATAATCACCGGCGCTCCCGAAAAGGGGTGCCGGTTACTTTTTTCTACCCGCGACATGGGATTCTACTCTACACGTCGGGGATTTCCAGGACGGCATCCTTCCGGAATTGTCCGTGCTCACCGCTGAAAACGTATCCTAGCTGATTGCATAGGAGGGTTGTTCCTCCTATGGTCGTTCCGCTGCCGCCGGAAAAATGAGTATGTCCATATATCCAGAAATCGATATCCGATTCCTTGATGAAATCATCCATATCCACCTGGAACGCGGAATTCAGCTCTCCTCCCGGATAGAGGTTGAACTCATCCCTTAAGGTCGGGCAATGATGGCTGACAACGATCTTATGCTTGGCCGAAGACTTCGACAGGGAGTTCCGAAGCCAATCGAGGCAACGCTGATGGATTTCATCAACATCCGACACATAAAACCTCCTCCCTTTGTACACCCCATAACGGAAGTCCGCCATCCTATATTGTACGGTATGCGCATAGAATCCGTCTATCTTCGTCCAAAGGGTGGTGAAGAAAAGTTCCACCTCTCCGACAACGAAAGACCGGTTGTTGAGATAGCGGACATTATCCCTCACCTTCATCTCGAAATCCTCCATCGTGTCAGCGATATCATATCCGCGGTAATATTCGTGGTTTCCGGGGACAATGAGGGTTTCCCGGAAATTTTCCGAACACCAGTCGAAGAAAGAACGCTTCGTCATTTTCTTATCACCCAGGTAAGATATGTCCCCTGCCAGAACAAGAACGTCTGCCGAAGGGACGATGCCTCCGGAGGAGAGGTAGCTCCTATTTTCCATAAACTCGATATGGAGATCGGATGCATATTGTAGCTTCATAACCGTCAATTATTTGATCCTTTATTATCTCCTCCAAGGGTGAGATTGTGCCCGAACAGGAATCCCACCAGAAGTTTCAGGGCGAAAGCCTGCATAAATGTGATTCTGGGCAAGCCCAGAAGTGACGGTATCACCGCATTCCAAAGCATTGAAACAGGCCAAGCCAGCAATGCGGAAAGGATTATCCAAATACCGTACATTGCGGCAAAAGTCGCAAGCCACGTGATACAGCCACCGATTCCGTAAAAAGTAATGTTGTTCCTCATATGCAAAAGACCGATAATGTTATGGCTCCAGAATCGCCTTTATCCTGTAAAGACCGTCCCTGCCTCGTTTGATAAGATATGGCGAAGCTTCCCAAGCGCCCAAGACGGAGATGATCTTGTGCTTTATGCGCGACACAGTAGAATAAAAGACAGTCTTCGATTCGGCGCACAAGCTGTCCACCGTATTCCGTATGAAAACATCTTCGTCAAAGTTCGACCTCGTCCTGTAGATTGCGTAATATTCCTCCCTGCAAAGTACGAATCCGTCCGAGGATATTCCTTCCGGATGGCCCAGAAGGAGTTCATAGAGGGCGCATTCGGAAGGATTGAGGGAAATGACTGCATTGCCCTCATCCGGAATGATTATCCCTCCGTCAAAAAGTTTCACCGTAGGGACGGACTCCCCTATCGGGAATATCAGCTTCCCGATCTGCTCGGTGTCAACGCCCAGGAGTTTCATCTCCCGGACAAGCTCCCGCATCCGGGATACGATCGGCAAAATCCGCTCGTCTGAAATTGTATTGTTTTCCATCGGCATAATCGATTAAAGTTCAACAATTGACCAGGGCACTCCCCAAAAGGTGCCCGACAAGCGGAAAAAATGATTGTGATTGTGCCGAAGCCTCGGGAGAAAGATTGTGGTTTCCTCTCAAAGCATAAGCAAATTTCGGAGATTCTGATGGAAAGAACAAATCGTTGCAAGTCTTGCAACAGATTATTTCCGAGTTCCGGAAGAATATATCCCCAAGGCCTGACTACCCCTTCTGTAGATTCCTCCCAACTTTTTTATTGTTTTTTAAAGAAGTAACTTTGTCTTCGGGAAAAGAAACATCCCCCAACAAAAAACTGCATAAATGCTATGAAAAGATTATCCGTAGGCGCTCTTCTTTGCGCCCTTTCACTCATCCTTCTGGCCGGCTGCGGAAAGGATAAGGATTTCTCCGGCGAATGGGCCGAAACCACAGCCGAAAGGATCGTCGCCGTCTTCACCCCCGAGGGCGACGGCTACTCCGTCACAATAGGATGGAGGGAAGATGGACTTGCCCAATACGAATACTGGAGTATGAAAGCCACTCCGAAAGGGAGGAATACCCTCGTATACGAAAACGGCACCGACATCATCCGTTCGTTCGAGAATATCGGCGACCCCACCTATACCGATGACACCATCTATACTGACGGTACGGGAGAATTCGTTCTTGAGAAAGACGGGGCCCTCACCTGGACGGACAACAAGGATCCGGAAGGCGGAAAGACCGTTTTCATGAGGTCTTCCTTCGGGGTGAAGTTCCCCGAGCTATAAAATCGGACAACGTTCAACAAAAAGATCCGGGCGGTCACCTTGGTGGTTTCCGTCCGGATCCTTTTTTGTCAGCGCTTCCCTGACGGGAAGTGAACTACTTCTTGCCGAACCACTTGAGCGAACGGCGGCACAGTTCCGAGATGCCGTTCCAGTCTTCAGACTCAAGGAGCGGTTTGGGGAAAAGTTTCGAGCCCATGCCCACAGCGGTTACTCCGCTCGCAGCCCATGCCGAGAGGTTGTCCTCAGTCGGTTCAACCGCACCGGTGCACATTATCATCGACCAAGGGAGAGGCGCAAGGATGTTCTTCACGAATGCGGGACCTCCGACGGTTCCGGCCGGGAAGACTTTCACCAGATCACATCCCCTTTCCTGCGCATGCACTATCTCAGAGACGGTTCCGCACCCGGGGCTGTAGGGTATACCCCTACGGTTGGCCAGCGGGATTATCTCATCCACGATGCACGGTGACACGATGAAATCCGCACCCATCTGTATATAGAGGGCGGCTGTGGGAGCGTCGAGGACGGTTCCGGCTCCGAAAGCCATGTCGGGGCACTTGGCCCTGACGAACGAGATGACTTCTTCAAACACTTTGTGTGCTCCGTCACCGCGGTTCGTGAACTCGAATGCACGGATTCCTCCTTCATAGCAAGCGAGGACTACCTTCTTCGTGAGGACGGGGTCCTTGCTGTAGAACACCGGGACTATTCCGGTGGAACGGATGATACCCAGGGTATCGATTTTGTTGAACTTTGCCATAATGCTATCTGGATACGCGGCCGCTTCCGCCGCCTTTCATTAGACCTTCAACTTCACTTACGGTGACACGGTTGTAGTCACCGACGATGGTATGTTTGAGAGCGGACGCTGCGGCGGCGAACTCGATGGCCTCCTGATCCGTAGGATAAGTGAGAAGACCGTAAAGGAGTCCTCCCATGAAGGAATCGCCTCCGCCTACACGGTCCACGATATGGGTTATATCATAGCGGCGGCTCTGCCATAGGGTATTACCGTCATAAAGGACACCGCCCCATGTGTTGTGGTTAGCGTTGATGGAGCCCCTGAGGGTAATGGCCACCTTCTTGCACCTGGGGAACTTCTCCATCAGCTGACGGCATACGCTCTCGAACCTTGACTGGTCGATTTCACCGCCCGTTTTCTCGGCGTCGAAGCCCTCGGGCTTGATCCCGAACTCCTTCTCGGCGTCCTCTTCGTTTCCGAGGATGAGGTCACAACCCTCCACGAGGGCGGGCATCACTTCCGACGCGCTCTTGCCGTACTTCCAGAGTTTCTTGCGGTAATTGAGGTCACATGAAACCTTGACCCCCATTTCATTGGCCACCTTTATGGCCTCGAGGCAGGCGTCGGCGGCACCCTGGCTGAGAGCCGGGGTGATTCCGGTCCAGTGGAACCAGTCGGCGCCCTGGAACACCTTGTGCCAATCGACCATGCCGGGAGTTATTTCGGCTATGGCGGAATGGGATCTGTCATAGACGACCTTGCTGCCGCGTGCCACGGCACCGGTTTCAAGGAAATAGATTCCGACGCGGTCTCCGCCGTATACGATGCCGTCGACGTTCACACCGAAGGAACGCAGTTCTGCCGTGCACATCTGGGCAATATCATTATTGGGAAGCCTCGTCACGAAATGCGCGTCCACGCCGTAGTTCGCGAGGGAAACCGCGACATTGGCC
Organism: Bacteroidales bacterium; assembly: GCA_017469845.1. Taxonomy (GTDB): domain Bacteria; phylum Bacteroidota; class Bacteroidia; order Bacteroidales; family UBA932; genus Cryptobacteroides. The sequence goes on from JAFUFP010000014.1 coordinate 52,159, forward strand.
TCTCCCCCTCCGAAGGTCGCATCGAACTGATGAGCCTGGGAGAACCGGAGATAGCCCGGAGTTGAAAGGCGAAGCATCACTTCACCGAAAGTAACTACTTTTGACATTGGATATCGTTGTTTCTGTTGGAAGATTGTCTTAATAGGAGTTCCATCGGAATCACTTCCGTATCCGTCCTTCCCTCGAGGAAGGCTCTTGCCGCGGCCTGCCCCATTTCATAGGGGTGTTGGCCCAAGGAACTCAACGAAGGGGTCATGAGGGCCGTGAACGACTCATTGGCGGTTCCGATTATTCCGAACCGGGAAGGTATGTCAATCCCGTGAAGCTTCAGCTCATCAATGGCTCCGAGCGCCGAGAAGTCCCCCGCCGAATACAGGGCGTCACAACCCGCATCGATGGCCTTGAGGCAGGATTCCCGCCCTTTGTCATATACGATAGTGTCATGGAAGACTATGCTCTCATCGTATTCCATTCCCGAATCCTCTATCGCCTTGCGGTACCCTTCCAGCCTTTCCCTGTACAGAAGGCAGGTCATGTAGCCGGCGAGAGTCCCGATCCTCTTGTAACCTTGCTCTATGAGATACTTGGTGGCCTTGTAGGCCCCTTCAAAGTTCTCCCCCACTATCTTCGCTCCGGGAAGATCGGGGAACACGCGGTCAAACTGGACAAGGGGCATACGTTCTCCGATGATCTCACGGATATGGTCCCCGTTTTCCGACTCTATGGAGTGCGAAATCATGATGGCGGCGACATGGTAGTTCCTCAGGGTCCTCAGCGCTTTGACTTCTGATTCGAAGCTTTCCTTCGTCTGGCAGATAAGGACATTGTACCCCGCGGCATTCAGGACGCTTTCCGCTCCGCCGATGATATTGGCGAAGAACTCCCTGTTGATCAACGGAACGACAACACCGACTATATCGGAGCGGCCCTTCCGGAGATTGGAAGCCATGATGTTCCGCTCGTATCCCATCTTCCTGGCCATTTCGTCAACGGCGGCCCTGGTCTCCGCCTTTACACGGGGACTTCCCGCCAATGCCCTGGACACGGTGGACGGAGTAACTCCGAGCGCTGAAGCTATGTCAGAAATCGTAACCATCGCCAACAAATATACAAACGTTTGTATTATTCTCCAAAAATTGTTCGGAAATCACAAAATAGATATATATCTTTGCACAGTACGCCAACCACCGGAACACATACATTGAAGAAAATGAGGAAGAATTTCACGAAAGAAACATTCATCGCCTTGACGGCAATTGCCGCGGCATTTGTGTCGGGATGCTCCGCCCCCGCAGAAAAGCCCGCAGAGGAACAGTTCACCAGAACAGCGCAGATCCGCCTTTACGAAGGACCGGCGCCCGGAACGGAAAACGCCAGGACTGACCTCGAGTCTGTCGTTATGGAGCGCGGTGACTCTACGATAGTGAATGTCGCCACCCCGACAATCACGGCTTTCATCCCCAAAGGTGAAAACAAAAAGGCGGCGGCGGTGATATGCCCGGGAGGCGGATACACCCAGCTTTCATGGGAAAAGGAGGGCGTCAACCTCGCGAAATGGCTCGCCTCCAACGGAGTCACCTCCTTCGTCCTCAAATACCGTCTCAATATCAGCGAAGGCAATACCGGAATGAGCGGCAACATGGGAAGCGTCGGCAACCTGGCCGCATCATTCGACGCCCCGCACGACACTCCCACCATCGTCGATTATGCCGCTGATGACGGCAGGGCAGCCATCGCTTACGTAAGGGAACATGCCGTGCAGTACGGTATCGATCCGGACCATATCGCCCTTATCGGATTCTCAGCCGGAGCGCGCCTCACCTGGAACGTGGAATACGACCACGACGCCAAATCCCGCCCCGACCTCATCGCCCCGATATACTGCAACGTTCCCCGGGAAACCATGCCCGAAGATCCGGTTCCTTGCTTCATCGCGGCCCCGGTCTACGACATCTATCCCGTCCCAACCGGAATGGATCTTTACAGGATGTGGCGTGAAGCCCGCATCCCCTGCGAGATCCACCATTTCTCAGGAACGCACCACGGTTTCGGATACAAGGATGACGGACAGAGCGTCCAGATCTGGCCGAAACTCCTTTGGAACTTCATGATAAACGCCAAGTTCATCGAAGGATCATTCATGCTTTAAATACCGGAAACCACTCAACACACAATACTACCGCCATGACATTCATCAACAAGGACTTCATGCTCAGGACGGATGCCGCCAAAGAACTCTATCACTCCCATGCGGAGAAGATGCCCATCATAGACTACCACTGCCACCTCTCTCCTCAGCAGATCGCGGAGAACATCCAGTTCCGTGACCTGACGCAACTCTGGCTTGTTGACGGACACTCCGGAGACCATTACAAATGGAGGGCGATGAGGGCGAACGGAGTATCGGAAGATTATATCACTGGAGGGAAGAAGACTTCGTGGGAGACCTTCCTCAAATGGGCCGAGACCGTCCCCTACACAATGAGGAACCCTCTCTACCACTGGACCCACCTGGAGCTGAGCCGTGTCTTCGGCATCGACAAGCTCCTCTGCCCCGCAACCGCGAGGGAGATCTTCGAGGAGTGCAACGCCATGCTCGCCACCGAAGAATTCCGCGGACAGGCCCTCATAAGGAAATTCAATGTCGAGGTGGTCTGCACGACCGATGACCCGGCGGACGATCTGCGCTGGCACAAGATGATAGTGGAGCATCCGTTCGGTACCCGTGTCATTCCCGCATGGCGTCCCGACCGGGCCATGGCCATCGATAATCCCGACTCCTACAAGGCATACCTCCGTCAGCTGGGCGAAGCGGCCGACATGGAAATCGACTCGTACCGCGACCTGCAGGAGGCCCTCCAGAAAAGGCACGACTACTTCGCCGCCAACGGATGCCGTCTTTCCGACCACGGTCTTGAGAATTTCTACTCCGCCCCTTACAAGGAGATCGAGATCGAACTGATATTCAAGAAGGTCCTCATGGGCATAGCCCCCAACCCCAAGGAACTCGAGAAGTTCCGCAGTGCTTTCCTCTTCGACCAGGCCGTCATGGACGCCGAGGCCGGTTGGGCGCAGCAGTACCATGTGGGGGCGATCAGGAACAACAACACCAAGATGTTCGCCGAGGCTGGAGCCGATACAGGATACGACGCCATCCATGACCTCGACATAGCGGCCCCCGGCCACCGTTTCTTCGACCGCCTCACCCAGGCAGGGAAACTCGCCAAGACCATCCTCTACTGCCTAAACCCCAAGGACAACGCCGTCATGATTACGATGGCCTACACCTTCAACGACGGCACATATCCCGGCAAGATGCAGTTCGGATCGGGATGGTGGTTCCTCGATCAGGAAGTCGGAATGCGCCGTCAGATGGATTCCCTGTCGAACCTCGGCCTCATCAGCCGCTTCGTCGGAATGCTCACCGACTCCAGGAGCTTCATCAGCTATCCCCGTCATGAATATTTCCGGAGAATCCTTTGCGACGTTTTCGGAAAGGACATCGAGGATGGCAAGCTTCCCGCTTCCGAGATGGGCTTCATCGGACAGATGATAGAGGATATCTGCTACAACAACGCCAAGAACTATTTCGATTTCAAGTAGAGGACGTCCAGGGGGGCCATCCGCTCCTCCCCAGAATAATCTTTCACCGCACAAACACTTAAAAATGAGCAACAATACCCAACAAAAACTGATGACCAACTGGAGGTGGTGGATATGCTCGCTGCTGTTCGTCGCCACAACGGTCAATTATCTGGACCGCCAGGTTCTCTCCTTGACATACAAGGAGTTCATCGCGCCGGAGTTCCACTGGACCGATGCGGATTACGGAACCATCACTTCGATGTTCTCGATCTTCTACGCCATCGCCTGTCTTTTCGCCGGCAAGTTCGTCGACTGGATGGGCACGAAAAAGGGCTACCTCATCGCGATCGGAGTATGGTCGGCGGGCGCTGTGATGCATGCGGCTTGCGGTATCGCCACGGCCTCCTTCACCGGGCTCGGCTCCGTCGATGCCATAAGGGCGGTTGAAGCAGGTTCGAATGCGGCACTGGCCGTATCGACGACATCCGTGTACCTCTTCCTACTTTGCCGCGGAATACTTGCGCTCGGAGAATCGGGCAACTTCCCTGCGGCCATCAAGACCACAGCCGAATACTTCCCCAAGAAGGACCGCGCTTTCGCTACCTCAATCTTCAATGCGGGCGCATCGGTTGGAGCCCTCGCCGCTCCCCTGTGCATTCCCCCTCTCGCAAAATCCCTCGGTTGGGAATGGGCTTTCATAATCATCGGTGCCCTCGGATTCCTGTGGATGTTCTTCTGGCAGTTCATGTACGACAAGCCCGAGAAGTCAAGCCACGTCAACGAAGCCGAGCTGGAGTACATCCACCAGGATGACGACGCCCAGACGGAAGCCGCATCCCCGAAGAAGGCGGACGAAAAGTCGATACCTTTCCTCCAGTGCTTCAAGTACAGGCAGACCTGGAGCTTCATCGCGGGCAAGTTCTTCACCGACGGCGTGTGGTGGTTCTTCCTGTTCTGGGCTCCGGCATATTTCCAGGACCAGTTCAACGCCCCGGCTTCATCGCCCCTCGGACGCGGGCTCATCTTCACCCTGTATCTCATAGTGACGGTGATATCTATCTACGGAGGATACCTTCCCAAACTCTTCGTTGAGAAGAAAGGGATGCACCCCTACAACGGAAGGATGCTCGCGATGCTCATCTTCGCCTTCTTCCCTCTCGTGGCCCTGGCCGCTCAACCTCTGGGATCATACAGTCCCTGGTGGCCGGCCGTTCTGATCGGCATCGCCGCTGCGGGACATCAGGCATGGAGCGCGAACATTTTCTCAACCGTAGGTGACATGTTCCCCAAGAGCACCGTCGCATCGATCACCGGTATCGGAACGATGGCCGGAGGCATCGGCTCTATGATAATCCAGAAGGTGGCGGGTAACCTTTTCACCTATGCGGAAGGTCAGGGAGCGGCATTCCGTTTCCTGGGATTCGAAGGAAAGCCGGCAGGATATTTCATCATGTTCTGCTTCTGCGGATTGGCTTACCTCTTCGCATGGGTGATAATGAAGAGCCTCGTTCCCAAGTACAAGCCTGTCGAGGCATAAAAGAGTCATAGAAAAAAGAGTTAAAAGATTTTGAAACATAATCAACGGACTGTTTTCCAAACATTTCAGTTCACGATCATCCTACAAACCTTTCTCAAAACGAGAAGGGTTTGTAATTTTTCCATTTGTTTTTAACAATAATTTAACACGTCTTTAACTCACGTGAAACATCATATATATATTTTTGCATCAACCAAACGAGCGATACAAATGAAGCATATCCTTACCCTTTCGTTGTGTGCTTTCATGGTGGTTCTCCTGCCGTCATGCAAAAGGCATCTGACAAAAGCGCCCGAAGATATACACCGTTCATTCAGTGCGATGTATCCTGATGCGACGATGGTCGAATGGGAATCCGAAGCGGGGAATTTCACCGCCGACTTCTTCTCCAATGACCATGAGATGGCCGCCAAATTCGATGAAGACGGAAAATGGATATGGTCAAAGACCGAGGTCCTGCTGACGGAGGTGCCCGATGAGGTTTTCGATTCAGTGTCGGATTTCGATGATCACAAGTGGGAGGTCGAAAGAGTCGACCACTACACCCGCTCAACAGGGGAAAAGGAATATTACCGCATAGAATACTCCAGGGACAATTCGGATTTCGGCAAAATCGCATACATCCGTCCCGACGGGACTGTGTTCAGATCCGTCAACTGACAGACAGACGAAGCGGCAAATATTTGAGTGACATACCATAAACATTTAGATACACGTTAGTACCATCAGTTCTGAAAGAGGGGGCATTTCATAACGACGAGAGTCGTGGGAAATGTTAACCGAAGATAATCAGGCAATCTAACCTGCCTAAATTTTGTGAAGACCGGGGACGGTGAACATTTGTTCTCCGCCCCCGATCCGCTTTTATCCCCACGGAATTTCCCCGGGAAATCCGTACCTTCGCTGCATCAAAAAAAATCGCTGCACAGTGGACACATCTTCGCTTGTCAAGTACCCCTTCGGTGAAGGAGTCGAAGCCTTTTCAACAAGGAGGGACTCCGTCCTCCCCTACCATGTCATACAGGGTCACCAGGTCCATGACCGGAAAGTAGCCGTCGTGGACTCTCCCCTCCTGACGAGAGAAGATCTGGAGGGATATGACGCTTTCGTGACCTCCCTCCGGGGAGTGGCGATCGGAGTGAGGACAGCGGACTGCGTTCCCGTCCTTCTTTATGACAGAGCGAAAAAGGTCGTCGCGGCGGTCCATTCCGGATGGAAAGGGACGGTCCTTCAGATATCACGACACACCATTTCGGTGATGCGGGAAGAGTTCGGCACCGATCCGGAAGATCTGACGGCATGGATAGGGCCGGCGATAGGAAAGAAAAGTTTCCAAGTCGGAGAGGAAGTTGTGGAAAAGTTCAGGAATGAAGGATTCCCCATGGAAATCATTTGGGAATACGAAGGCGAGGGGGACGGTTCCCCCATGTCCGGAGGCCATCACATCGATCTTTTCCATGCAAACAGGTGGATTCTGGAGAAGGCCGGCATCCGACCACAGAATATCGGGATCTGCGGCATCGACACCTACGCTGACCCGGCATTCTTCTCGGCCCGAAGGGAGGGAGTCTCATGCGGGAGGATCATAAACTCAATAAGGCTCCTTCCGTAATTCCCGGAAGAAGCCCTCTTATCACTCCACTGGAAAAAGGATCTTATCTGGAAGTCAGGCGCTTGGCTTCCCTTTTCGCTTTTCTCATGTCCTTTGCGAATTCCCTGTCGGAATGGATGACGGACACCACTGCCGAAGTCGACACCCTCGCCGCCTGGACATCGCTCGCATAGTGGTAACCCACTATCACGCGGCTTTCGCCGTACTCATATCCGACCGACAGGACTTCATTTGCCCTGTCGGGGAAAAGTTCACTCAATATAAGGGCGAAAGACCATCCCCTCGTCGAATGTCCCGAAGGGTATGAAGCGCTTCCGGTGTATGACGCTTCCATCTCCGGAACTCCGGTAGGCTCCTTGAACTCATCAAATGGGCGCACCCTCTTGTAGTGGTCTTTGGCTTTTCTCGTGGCCGCCCTCGCTGTGGCGCTCGTCTTACTCAGAAGCCGGCATATCGCGGGGGTGGTGTCATAAGAAAGGGTCACTCCGACAGCCGGGGAGAAAATCGAGCAGAGGTACGAAAAGTCACTGTTCGCATCTTCGCGCGCCCTCTTTCCCCTCTCGGTATCACGGACGGACTTTCCCCACTGGTAATACGCCAGATCCCCGACGAACAGGGAATTGTTCGGTTTGTTCGGGGCAGGGAGGTATTCTTTGGCGTCGGGGAGCGCCTCTTCCGTCATGTAGGTCGTCTTCTCGGAGCTTCCGGATGAACTTTGCGCCGAGGCGACTACTGGTGAAATCAACAATCCGAGGACCAGAATGGCCGCTATCGGGAGGAAACGTTTCTTATCCATTTAAAAACTGCTTTTATCTTGCGGCACTTTAATGACCGCATCCCTGCAAATATAGTTTTTCCCGCGGAAAACAAAATCTTCCCGGGAAGAAAACCTTTCCGGGAAGACAATATCACGCCTTGTCGGCTGAGGATTATTTCAGAAGGGCGTGTGATCCGAGCATCGCTACGGGATCCAGTGCCTCATCGAGTTTCTCCTTCGTCATGAGGCCTTCCTCAAGGACGATGTCGTAGACGCTGCGTCCTGTTTCAAGGGCCTTCTTCGCCACTTTGGTGCTGCCCTTGTATCCGATGTAGGGATTCAGGGCGGTGACGATACCGATGGAGTTCTTCACCATGTCGTAGCAATGGTCGGCGTTGACGGTGATACCCTCGATGCACTTGGTACGGAGAGTGTCGATGGCGTTACGGAGCCACGTCACGCTCTCGAGGATGGACTCGGCGATGACCGGTTCCATCACGTTGAGCTGAAGCTGTCCGGCCTCAGCGGCGAAAGCCACTGTAGTGTCGTTTCCGATGACCTTGAAGCAAACCTGGTTCGTGACCTCGGGGATGACCGGATTGACTTTTCCGGGCATGATGGAAGAACCGGGAGCCATAGGAGGCAGGTTGATTTCATGAAGACCGCAACGGGGACCGGAAGCCATCAGACGGAGGTCGTTGCATATCTTCGAGAGTTTGATCGCAAGACGCTTAAGGGCCGCAGAATAGCTCACGTACGCTCCCGTATCGGGTGTAGCCTCGACAAGGTCAGCGGCCTTTACCAGTTCATCTCCGCAGAATTCGGACATGCGGATCGTGCAGAGGTCTGCGAATCCGGGAACGGCGTTGAGACCGGTACCGATAGCGGTTCCTCCCATATTGATTTCACGGAGGAGGACGGCATTCCTCTCAAGGTTGGCGATTTCCTCCTGGAGGTTGTTCGCGAAGGCGTTGAACTCCTGTCCGGAAGTCATGGGGACAGCGTCCTGGAGCTGTGTCCTACCCATCTTGATGATGTCCTTGAACTCCTCTCCCTTCGCCCTGAATGCGGCGATCAGGTCCTCAAGGCTCTTCACCAAGTGCTTGTTCATCCTGACGAAGGTGTAACGGAAGGCCGTAGGATATGCGTCATTGGTCGACTGCGCGCAGTTCACGTGGTCGTTCGGGGAGCAGAACTGGTATTCGCCCTTCTTGTGGCCCATGATTTCGAGGGCACGGTTGGCGATGACCTCGTTGGCGTTCATGTTCACCGATGTTCCGGCTCCGCCCTGCATCATGTCGACCGGGAACTGGTCGTGGAGTTTTCCGTCAACGATTTCACGGCAGGCAGCGATGATCGCATCGGCGATGGTCCTGTCGAGGACACCGAGTTCGGCGTTGGCCTCAGCCGCAGCCATCTTGACGTATGCGATGGAAATCACGTACTCGGGATAATCGCACATCCTGGTATTGGAGATCCGGTAATTGTTGAGAGCCCTCTGAGTCTGCACGCCGTAATAGGCATCCGCGGGGACCTTGAGCTCACCTAGAAGGTCACTTTCGATTCTGAATTTCTTTTCAGACATGATAATAGTAATTTATTGGTTCTGTTAGAATTGAATTCACAAAAGGTATCAATATAGAAATCCTACAATCAGATAGCCTACCGCAATCGAGACTATCGTCGTTATGAATCCCGACAACTGGAAGGAATGGTTTATGACGTACTTCCCCACCTTGGTCGTACCCGTCCTGTCGAAATTGATCGCGGCGACTTCGGTCGGATAATTGGGGAAGAAGAAATATCCGTTCACGGCCGGGAACATGGCGACCAACGCCATCGGAGGGATTCCGAGGGCGATCCCGAGGGGATACATGGTCCTCACATCGGCAGCCTGAGAGAAGAGCATTATGCTCATGATGAAAAGCGCAATCGCGAAAAGGAACGGATACCGGGAAACTACACCCGAAATGTGCTCCTGGAAAAATGCCATATTGCCGCTGAAGAAGGTGTCCCCCATCCATGCTATTCCGAATATTGAAACAAGCGCATTCATTCCGGCCGCGAAGACGTTCCCACCGACAGCCTTCTTGATGTCAGCCTTACCGACGAGCAGTATCACCGCGGCCATTGACATCATCACTATCTCGATCGTTTCGGTCATGCTGAGAGCGACTCCGCCGAAAGAAGGTCTCAACCGGGGGAAGCTGCCGAAAAGAACGACAAGGAAGACCCCCAGAAGAAATGCCAGGACTGACCATTTCGCGCGGGGATTGACGTTCTTTTCTTCAGACGGGACTTTGCCCAGTTCGGAAGGATCAAAAAGACCTTCTTTCACCCTTCTGAGGTACTCCGGATCCTCCTCGAGAGGTTTACCGACGAAACTCTGCACGAAAGAAGCTACAAGAATCGCCACAAGCGAGGAGGGTATCGCCACTATGAGGACATCCTTCAGTTCGACACCCAGCCCACCGAGAAGGTCAGTGGATATTATCGCCGCCATCGCAGCGGATACCGGTGAACAGGTGATTCCCAGGGAAGCCGATATCGTGGACACGCTGAGCGGTCTTTCGGGACGTATCTTGGACTTGGTGGCGATCTCCGAAATGATCGGAAGAAGGGAATACGAAGTATGCGCCGTACCGGCAAGGACACAGAACAGCCAAGTCGTTATGGGGCCGTAGTAGGTTATGTGCTCAGGATGGCGACGGAGGAATTTCGCGGCCAATCCGACCATGTAATCCAGTCCGCCGGCGGCTTGAAGGGCTGCCGCAGCCGTAATGACGGACACGATGATAAGCATCACATCCATCGGTATCTTTCCGGGAGGAAGCCCGAAAATGAACACCAGGATGAAAACACCCACCATTCCATAGATTCCCAGGCCGATGCTTCCGACCTTGGCTCCTATGAATATCATGGCGAGTACTATCACGAGCTGGATGAGAACCAGAGCAGTAGCCATATGAGTTTCAGTGTATCTTTCTCCGGAATCGGTGGTCGCGTTCCGGTTGCGAGGTCAAAGGTAATCAAAAAAGACGGTATATCGCATAATCACGGAAACTCTCTTCCGCTGAAACTACTATCTCTCAGACCTTGTCAAAAGGCAGTTGTCGGACCGTAAGGGTACCAAGTTCGAGGGGCAGTACTACATGCACTTCAGCTATATCGACATCTACAGCCTGTCCTCATTGGGTCCGATGTCCAACATGATCTTCGTCAACCTCGACAAGATGACAAAGGAGGGTTCCGCTTTGGTCACAAAGATGGAGAAACTGTTGTTCCTCTTCAAAAAAATGCCTACTATTGCGGAAGTCCCGGTAGATATAGTCCGGGAGTTCAGCGGCATAGTCGACGACCTTGCCCTGAAGAGACTGGAC
>JAFUFP010000079.1 GCA_017469845.1 Bacteroidales bacterium
AATACAAAGATAGGGCTTTCCCGCGAAACCGCCAAAAAAAAACATCGGAAAATTGCGACTTTTCCGATGTTTCATTCATTTTTCACGGCACGCGGCATGAAGGGGATCAATTATTTCCGATTTTTTGATGCGTCAGTCCTAAATTCGCGATGGCAGCCAAGTAAAAGACGGTCTTAAGTATTTGTCTGATTGAATGAATATTTGTAACTTTAAGACGGATATCAATATTTTTATGGGAACTTTCATCAACAGAGGAAACGCTGGCTTTCAATCTTTTCGGAACAGTGAGTTCGTTGACAAATCCATGCTGATTTCAGTGGTCAACAGGACATTGTTCACGGAGTTCCGTTTTACGTGTGTGTCGCGCTGTCGGCGCTTCGGGAAATCCATGGCGGCAAAAATGCTTGCTGCATATTATGACCGTTCATGCGACTCCAGGGAATTGTTCTCGGACTTGGAAATAGCAAATCACCCCTCGTTCGAAAAAAACCTGAACAAATATCCTGTCATATATCTGGATATGACCCACTATGTTACAGGCTCGAAGAAGAATGTCGTATCGAAGATAGAAAAAGATCTAAAGGCTGATATCATTGATGCTTATCCTGATGTTGCTTTAAAAAAGAATGATGACTTGATGACTGTCCTCTACCGGATAGCTACATCCAATGGTGAAAAATTCATTTTTATCATTGATGAATGGGATGCCATTTGTCGGGAATTTCCGTCGGATTCTCCTGAGATAGTACAGTATATGGATTGGCTCCGTAAAATGTTCAAGTCTTTACCCTCTGTCGATGTGTTTGCGGGAGTTTATATGACTGGTATTCTTCCGATAAAGAAATACAATACGCAGTCAGCGCTCAACAATTTTATCGAGTATTCAGTAATAGATCCACGCCGAATGGCCGGATTGTTCGGTTTTACCAAAGATGAGGTAAAGAGACTCTCGGAAAAATTCGGAATGGAGTTCGGAGAACTCGAAAAGTGGTATGACGGATACTGTATCGGCAATGAACCGTCGATGTTCAATCCCTACAGCGTGATGCAGGCATTGGACAGCGGTTGGTGTACCGATTATTGGGGAAAAACTGCTGCTTATGATGCAATCGTGCCGTACATAACGATGAATTTCGAAGGGCTGAAAGATGACATCATATCCATGCTGTCAGGCGGTAGATGCCGTGTGAACCCGGCCGGCTTCGAAAATGACCTTTCTGTTGTACATTCCAAGGATGATGCTTTGACTGTTTTGATACATTTGGGCTATTTGTCATATGACCGTTCCAAAGGCGAATGCTTCATCCCGAACCGGGAAGTGGCCATAGAAATGGAGAATGCCGTAAAGAGGACAGACTGGAGCGTAGTCAGATCTCTTCAGGCTTCTGAATCTCTTCTCAAAGATACCCTTGCCGGAAAAGAGGATGCCGTCGCCAAGGGAATAGATATGGCGCATGACGAGAATACGAGTATCCTGAGCTACAATGACGAGAATTCACTCGCATGTGTCCTTTGCATTGCCTATTACAGCGCGAGGGATTACTATACCATTCACCGGGAATTTCCGAGCGGCAAGGGCTATGCCGATCTGGTGATGATCCCCAAGAAGGGAGTTGATTCACCGGCGATGGTAATTGAACTGAAGTGCGACTCCTCTCCGGATGCCGCCATCGATCAGATAAAGAGTAGGAATTATTCTTCCAAGGTCTCGGAATATGCCGGTGATATCCTTCTTGTCGGAATCAATTACGACAAGAAGACCAAAACCCATTCCTGCAGGATAGAGAGGGTGTAGCGTCTTTAGATATCGTGGATCTTCTCCAGCATCTTTTCGGGAAAGAGTACTCCGAAGGGGATGATCCTTTTCTTGACGATGCCTTCCACTGATGTTTTTTCGGAGGCCTTTCCGATGAAAGAGAGCACCCTCTCTTTAGAAATGCCTCTTCTGAGTTTCTTGAATTCCCCATGGGCGGTGATGACGGATTTGAAGAAGGACGCTTTGCCCTTCAGAAGATATGCGACCGCAGTGCATCCGTCGATGACCATCCTGAGGAATATCTTCCTTGACGCCTTTTCGCAAGCTTTTTCCGCAGCTTTTTCGAGGGAATACTTCTTACGTAAGCGAAGGGCGTAAGTGTAGGGGAGATTGTTTTCCAACAGTAGCAAGTTATTCCTGTAGTTGAGCCTCAGTTTGAAGGGGGAGTCCTGGGGAAGAGTGCCCCCACCCAGATGGTAGACTCCGTTTCCCGGAATCGCTGTTACCCTGTATTCGGAAAGCTGCATTCTCCAGCAAAGGTCAATTTCTTCCATGTGGGCGAAAAACCTTTTGTCAAGTCCTCCCAACGCATGGAAAAGGGAAGCCCTTACCATCAGGCAGGCTCCCGTACCCCATAGTACGTTCTTCTCGCCGTACTGGCCTTCGTCCTTCTCAAGGGTTTTGAGGACCCTTCCTCTGCAAAGGGGGAAGCCCATCGGGTCCAGAAGACCGCCCGCAGCTCCGGCGTATTCGAAACTATCCTTCTCGAAATATGAGTGAAGGAACGGGGCGCAGGCCCCAGCATCCGGATGCGAATCCATCCACTCCACCAACGGGGAAATCCAATCCCCATCGGATTCGATATCGCTGTTCAGGAGGATATAATAATCGTAGTTGAGATGACGGTATTCTTCGGGTATCCCTCCGCCCATTATGATTCGGGGACCCTCCTCCTTTTCGCTCAACCCTTCCAGGAGACGGAGGGCACGGTTGTACCCTCCCGTGAATCCGTAGTTCTCCTTGAGGGGTATGCGTTCCACTCCGGGGAAACGCTCCTTGACAAGGTCCATTGAACCGTCAGTGGATGCGCTGTCGGCGACAACGACGCGGGTCTGACCTTGGGGGTAGCCTTCGTCGGAACATCCCGCTGAACGCAGGACGCCGGGAAGGAACTTTTCAAGGTATTCCCTTGTGTTCCAGTTGAGGATCACTATCGCCGTTTTCATCTTTCTCTTCGGAATGGAAGTCAATTATATGGTGAAGACTGGTTATTCTTTGCCTCCGGGGCAGCAGCAGTCGCCGTCTTCGTGGTGCCCTTCGCCGTGGCAGCAGCAGTCGCCGTCTCCATGGTGTCCTTCACCGTGGCAGCAGCCTTCGCCGTCTCCGTGATGACCGTGACCTTCTCCGTGGCAACATCCTTCGCCTTCTCCGTGGTGTCCGTGTCCGCCTCCGTGGCAGCAGCCTCCTTTACCGTGATGGCAGTGATGCTCCTTTGGGAGATATTCTCCGTGAAGGCCTTCGGTGAGCTCTTTCTCGGTGGCTTCCCTTATGCTGAGAATGCTGCCCGTGAAGTCGAGCTGCTTTCCGGCCATCGGGGGATTGAAGTCCATTATGACGGAGTCTTCGAGGATTTCAGTGATGGTGCCTCTTTCCACATCGCCGTTGCGGTTGAGCATGGGGATGACATAACCCACTACAAGGAGGTCTTCCCTTACCTTGCCGTCAATCTTGAAGGCGTTCTTCGAAAGGGTGATCTTCTTCGAGGGGTCATACTCTCCGTATCCCTCTTCGGGCGAAACGCTGAAGGAGAATGTGTCTCCTACTGTCATCCCTTCGATTTCGGCTTCGAACTTGGGGATGAGCATGTTGGTTCCGTGGATGTAGTCAAGGGGATTGTCGGTGGTGGCGCTGTCGACCACCTGTCCGTCCACCTTCAGTTCATAGAGGACTTCTACGACTTTGTTCTTTTCTATTTTCATTTCTGATGTGTTGTTTTCCTTTGGTTGCGGGAAGTCTGCTGCAAAAGTTATTCCCCGCTGAAATCCACTCCCGCGAATGTCAGAGTCCCCACCTTGTGGAGAGCCTTTTCGGGAGAGTCGTCTTCCGCTCCCAGGAGATTGTTCCAAAGCGTGAACATGTTGCCCGTTATGAGCATTCCGTGAACGGGGACGGACTTTTCTCCGTCGATGAAGAATCCTTCGATTCCGTACGAGAAGTCACCTGTGACGGGGGAGCAGTTGCCCCCGTTGAATCCCGTCACCTTGATGTAGGTCGAAGGCTTTTCCTTGATCTGGACCGGAGTGAGGACCATTCTTGTGACATCGTCAACTGAAGGTGCCATTCCGGTTTTGTTGGCTATGTATGTGCTTACGGAGTATCTTTTGACTGTCCCGTTCCCGATCACCGTTTCGTTCCTGGTGACGACTCCTTCGGAATCGAAGAGGCGGGATCCTCCCTGTCCCTGCATCCTGGGGCAGTCACTGACCGTCACTTTGTCTGAGAAGACCTTCTTCCCGAGGGCGTCCATGAGGAAGGAGTTCTTCTGCTGGACGGCTGATCCGCTGAGGGCGTTGACGACGGGGGAGAGAAGTCTTGAGGAGCAATCCTTGTCCACCACCATCGTGTATTTGCCGGAAGGGATGGCTACTGCGCCGGCCTTCTCGAGTGCTTTGGCGAAAGCTTCGTCAGCGCATGAGGCGATGTCGGATTCCAGGAACTTGGAAAGAATCGGGTTGGACCTCCACGAATAGGAACTTACCTTGCCTTCACCCACCTGGAGGGTGACTTCGGTCCCGTAGTCGAAAGCGGTGTCGGTCTGTCTTCCGACCGTCCCTTGGGAATCTATCAGAAGGATGTCGGCAATCGAGCGGGAGAATTCCCCTTCTTCGGAGAGGACGGTGACCCCTTCCCTGGGGGAAGAGGCCCACCTTGCGAATCCGGATGCCCCGAGTGCCGTCTCTATCCTCTTTTCTGGAGTCATGGAGAGGTTGCCTTCTATGTCGCAGATCCCGAGGCTCATTGAAGATGAGGCGTCCTTTATCGTCCTTTCGGGGGAAGGAAGGGTGCGGCAGGGGTCAACGGCGAGCATCCTTACAGAATCGATCGCCTTTTTGAGGAAGGATTCCATCTCGGAGGAAAGGAATCTGTTGGTTGAGAATGAACCGAACTTCCCGTCCACGAAAAGAGCGATGCTCATCGCCCTGTCCATCGAATGGGTGACTTTGTCCACTTCACCGTTGAGTGTGGCGACAAGGTCCATGAGGCTCTTGCTTGCGGTTATCCTGCATTGCGAGGCTCCGAGCTCCAGAGCTTTGTTGAGGGTGAGTACGGCAAGGTCGATTTCCTCCGGTGTGAGCACTCCTTCGGGAATTACTCCTCCCGGGAAAGAGGGCGTCGGTATGTCGAATCTTATTTCTTTCATCTTGTCTTTTGGTCTTCGTTAAGTTAATCTATTCTCCTCCGACGGTGAGGTCCTTCACGAGGACTGTGGGGATTCCGCAGGAGACGGGAGCGCTCTGCTCCTTTCCGCAGGTCCATGCCCCGTCGTCGATCTTGAGGTCATTTCCTACGGCGACGATCCTCGCGAGGGCTTCGGGACCGTTTCCGATGACGTTTATGTCGGATACCGGCATGGTGAGGTGTCCGTCCTCGATGAGGTGTCCGCTCTTGACGAAGAACGTGAAGTCCCCTTCACCGATCTTGACCTGTCCATTGGAGAACTCGTCCACGTAGATGCCTTTCTTCACCGAGGCGATGATGTCCGAGGGGGCGGCATTGCCGCTTTCCATGTAGGTCGCCCTCATCCTGGGGATGGGGTTGTAGCGGAAGCTTTCCCTTCTTCCGTTGCCGGTCGAGGCGATGCCGTAGTGGCGGGCGCTGATCCTGTCATGGAGGAAGGAAGTGAGGATTCCGTTCTCGACCATGTAGGTCCTCTGGGCGGGGACTCCTTCGTCGTCGAAGTTCAATGAACCCCTGTTGTACTTTATGGTGCCGTCGTCGACGATGCTGATGTTTTCATTGCAGACCTTCTTCCCCAGGCTCTCGGCGAAGATGGACTGCCCCTTCCTGTTGAAGTCGGCTTCGAAGGCGTGTCCCATCGCTTCGTGGAGAAGGATGCCGGAAGCACCGCTTCCCATCACGACGTCCATCTTTCCGCCCTTGGGTCTTTTCGCGGCGAAGCGGTCATCCATTCCGCGGACCACTTCAGCGGCCAGTTCATCGAGGAGGGCGTCCGTTATCATCTCGGCCCCCATCCTGAAGGAGCGGCTGGCGTGGTTTGATCTCGTTGTCTTCCCGTCGGAGAACCTCGCCGATACCGCGATCGTTCCCATTGGACGGGTGTCGTATTTGAGCTCTGAGAAGGAGTTGAACATCATTATGTCCGAAACCTGCGTCTGGAGGATGGCCGACACCTTTATTATCCTCGGGTCCTTGGCCATCACCTTGTCGCGGAGCGATTCCAGAACCGGCACGAACTCCGATGCGGAGGTGTTCCTCCAGTCGCGGATGATGGGGTAGCGGTCAGCTGCGGGATTGGGCTTTCCCCTGTAAAGGCGGGGAACATATCCTCCTTCGAGCGATGCGATCGAGGGGATGTGGACCGAACCGTGTCCGATGGTGGCCGCGGCGAGGGCGGCGCTGCGAAGGTCCTTTGGCGAAGTGCTCTCGGTGTAGGCGTAGCCTGTCCTGTCTCCGGAAAGGACCCTTATGCCGACCCCGTAGTCGACATGGAATCCTCCCGAGGAAACTTCACCGTCACGGAGGAAAAGGTCACTGAACGAGGAGTTCTCGAAAAAAAGGTCAGCCCAGTCTCCGCCCCCTGAAAGGGCGTGGCCGACGATGTCCTCAAGGTCCTTCACCGTGACCTTGAAAGTGTCAAGATAGTACTGTTGCGGTTGAATCATTTATTCCTTTGGGTCTTGTTGACGGTGGTCTTCGCTTCGGGAAGTGTTCTTCTCTTCCTCCTCCAGCTGGAGTCCCACCATCTTTGATATACCTTCGATTTCGGTGTATTTTACGTTGTCTTTGACGATCATGCTGTTTTTCCACCCTTGGGCGACAACCTTGAAGGGCGTCTCGGAGTTGTCCGCGAGGATCCACCTGTCAGCCATCTCGCGGTAGTCTTCGAAGAAGTAACGGAGGCCCATGTAGTACCTTCTACGGATGACGGGCTCGGGGATGCCGTGCCCTCCGGCCTCGACCCTTTTCCTTACCCTCTCCACGGCGAGGTCAGGGGAATTGAGCCAGAAGTACATCACCGTCACGAAATATCCTCTTTCCTGTGCGAGACGGATGGTCTTTCGGAGGCTTCTCGTCGAGAGGGTGGTCTCGATTCCGAAGTCTTCGTTGCGCTCGAAAAGAAAGCGGGTCTTCAGGAGCATGTAGCGGCTGGCGGCCACGCTCGCGGCCTCCGGCTTGAAAGGGGACAGCCCCTTCGCGAACTCGTCGGAGTTGACGAACTGGCTGCAGCCCAGGATCTCGGGCAGCATCGTGTAGGAGGCGGTAGTCTTTCCGCTTCCGTTGCATCCTGATATGATGTAGAGGTTGGGCATGGGCTATCTCAGTGAAGGGGGTGTCCGATATTATACTTCGGTTTTTTCCTCTTTTTTCGGGTGGGTGACACCGTATCCGAAAAGGGCGAAGTCCCCTTTGCAGGGGTCACCCGGGAAGATCCCGGAAAAGGCGTCGGTTATCTCCCTGACGGTCACGATGTCCTTCTGGGTCCTTGACGTGAGGCCGAGTGCCGTCGCGACGGTGTGCACATGGACGTCGAGGGGGATGAGAAGATCCTCCGGGGAAGTGTCCTTCCATAAGCCCAGGTCGACCTTCCCGTCGCATCTGACCATCCATCTTCTCATCATGTTTATCTTCTTGTTGGGCGCCTTGGGGTCGCTTTTCTGTCCGTATATCTCAGTCCTCATCCCGTCGGGGGAGAGCCTCTCCAGGGAGTCGAAGGCGGAGTAGTAGTCCCGAAGGCGACGGCAGATCGAAGCGCAGTCGCACCATTTTATTGTCCGGTGTACGCTCACCGGGTCATCCTTCCACCCTCCTTTCATGACATAGTCGTAGGGCTTCCAGCCCATATGGTCGAAAAGACGGCCAAGGTCACGGACGATCATGGCTCTTCTTCCCCATGCGAAATGCGCGGCGAACACCGCCGCCACTTCAGTGTCCTTGAGGGACGCCCCCATGGAGACGAACTTCCTGGGGAAGGCTATCGGGTCTTCCGTGAAAAACTGGGGGTCGTTGTACTTTTCGGCCCAGGCGATGAGTGTTTTAACGGTTGTAGTGTCCATGATGATGGTATGAATTGACAAAGGTAAGCAAATCTTTGCAATGGCTTACTGAAGATGGCGACCAAGGTTTGAAGAATATGTCGGCCACGCTTGGGACGGAACCATTATTCCCGGCCTTTTTGCTTTTTGGCGTCAGTGTTTTGTCCTTGCCGGAAAATCCGCCGAAATCTATGCAACTACCCTCATTTTGGCGGATTTTCTCGGAAAAAGTGCCTCTGAAGGGCCTACAATGCAGGTGCGATGTCGGTTCCGATTTTCTTCTTTTGGATGGGCGTCCTGCGTTTTTCCGGATCAGCCCTACTTTTCCGCCCTCTTGCTTACGGAGCGCAAAAGAACTATATTTGCTTGCCTTTCCTCCGGAAAGAGAGCTCAAGCATATGGCAAAGCGTTATATACCCTCTCCACAAACCGTTGAAACGTATTTCAACATTGTCCGGAATGCCCTTTGGGGTACTCCCTTGGGGGAAATCCCTTCCCTTTATGACGTTCTCAAACTCGCCGAAGTGCAGAGGACGAGAGGACTTGTGTACCAGTCTCTTCTTGACTGCAAGTTTCCGATAGAGGAGAAGGTGTTCTCCGTTTTCGATGATTTTCTCCTTCGGACCGCATACACCCACGGGATACAGGACCAGGTGATGGTGAAAGCCGTCACCGCCCTTCGCTCAGCAGGTATCGAGCCGGTTCTTCTGAAGGGTGAAGGCAACGCAAGGAACTATCCCAACAATCTTCTCCGTGAATGCGGCGACATCGATCTTTACGTTGGTGAGAAGAATTACGAGGCGGCCTGCCGGGCGATGAGGGAATTGGCGTCCAGCAAGGATGTCGAAGATTCCTCGTCGACTGACAAGCACTATCACATAAAGGTGGGCGCCATCACCGTCGAAATCCACCGTTTCACGCATATCTTCGACGTGGCTTCAATGGATCCCCTCTATCAGAAGTATTCCGCCGAAGGAACGTCCGCAGGGTTGGTCCCCATCGATGTCGAAAAGATAAAGGTGAATACTCCCGAACCCACATTCAACGCCTTTTTCGTCTTCATCCACGCCTGGCATCATTTCCTGAGCGAAGGTCTCGGGATGAGGCACATGTGCGACTGGGTGACGCTTCTTCATAATAGGAGGGACCTTATCGACAAGGAGAAACTCTCCGAAATGATTCTCTCCCTCGGAATGGAGATTCCTTGGAAGGTGTTCGCCTTCATAGCGGTCGAGAAATTGGGCCTTCCCAAGGAAGATGTCCCCCTGTACGACCCTTCGGTAGCCGACAAGGCTGAAGCTACGCTTTCGATAATCCTCGAAGAAGGGAATTTCGGAACGGAGAGGAAAAAGGGGAAGAAGCGTTCCGCCAACTACTATATCGGAAAAGCCCAGTCTCTTCTTTCCTATATCAGAAGGGATGCCCGCATCGCGAAGATCTTCCCCGGTGAAACCGGACATCACTTCTTCTTCGTTCTTGTGAGGGGCTTCCGTCAGGTATGGCTGGACAAAACTGAAGGGAACGGCTGATACCTTTATTATCCGATAGCGCTATGGATGGCAAACGTTCATTTCTGATGGGATTGTCCCTTTCTTTGGTGGCCGGGCTGCTGACTTCAGCAGTTCTTTTCGCACAGGCCCCATCATCTTATCCGGTGGGAAGCGAGGCGGATTCTCTCGCTCTTTTGGGGGCGGATTGGCATTGGACAGAAGTCGGTGAAGATGCCCAGGCCGGATGGGCCCAAGTGAGCATCTTCTCTTCCGTGCAGACCATATCCGTTGTCAGGTTCCCCGCCAGGAAATACCACACGGAACTTGTCAACGAAGACGGCCCCGACGCGGCCGTGACCTCGGTGATGGCTTCCCGCAACGGAGGGATATTCGCGATCAACGGCGGGTATTTCACAAGGGAAGTGACGCCTTCCACCTTCGTCAAGGACGACGGTGAAGAGATTTCCTCCACGTCTGAGGCCGAAGGCTTCAGGGTGAACGGAATACTTCTTCTGGACGGCAAGCGGAAAACCCGCATGCGGATCATTTCTTCCCTTCCTTCCGAGCAGTCTTCCGACGCGAAAAGGACCGAAGAAGCCCTGACGGCGGGACCCATGCTCATTGAAGACGGAGTTATGCTTTTCGATGAGAAGCAAGCTTCTTCGTCGTTCTACGGCAGTCCTCATCCGAGGAGCGTCGTCGGGTACACTCTTCCCGGAGTGGCTCCGAAGGGGAATCTCGCTTTCCGGGACTCTTCCGGAAGGATATCCGTTCCGGAGGGACCGATGGTGTATTTCATTGTGATAGACGGAAGGTTCCCGGGGCAGGCCGACGGGGCTACGATTCCGGAGGCTGCTTTCATAGCACGTGTGCTGGGGCTTCACGACGCCCTCAATCTCGACGGTGGAGGATCTTCCACCCTCTGGACTGAATCCTTGGGCGTTATCAACCATCCCTGCGACAACCGCCTTTTCGACCATGAAGGTGAGAAGAAGATACCGAACATTCTGATGGTGCGCCCCAAGTAGGTCAGGGCTTTCTTCTCTTTCCCGGAAATATTTGTTATATTCGCAGTCGCCCTCACCACCAGGATGAAGGCGGCTTGAATTTTTCAGTCAGTTTTGCAATAACCTTTTTTCGATATGCCGGAAATTTCCAGAAGGGGTGAATCGATGCCCGCTTCGCCCATACGCAAACTGGTCCCTTACGCCGATGCGGCCAAGGCCGAAGGCGTGAAAGTGTACCATCTCAATATCGGCCAGCCCGATCTTCCCACACCTCAGAAGGCCCTTGACGCCCTCAAGAAGATAGACCGCAAAACCTTGGAGTACAGCCCTTCCCAGGGACTGAAGAGCCTCCAGGTGAAGTTCCGCAAATACTACACAAGGGTCGGAATCAACATCCACTCCGATGAGATTCTTGTGACTTCCGGAGGTTCGGAAGCCCTCCTTTTCACCATGCTTTCGTGCTTCGATCCCGGTGATGAAATCATCATGGTCGACCCCGGTTACGCCAATTACCTTGGCTTCGCCAAGATGGCGGGATTGTCGGTAAAGAGCGTCGTTTCGAGGATCGAGGACGGCTTCGCCCTTCCCGAGGCCCACGAGTTCGAGGAGGCGATAACCCCCAAGACCAAAGGAATCCTCATCTGCAACCCCAACAACCCCACCGGTTACCTCTACAGCGTGGAGGAGATGCAGCGTCTTCGCGACATCGTGCAGCGCCATGACCTTTTCCTCATCTGCGACGAGGTGTACAGGGAGTTCGTCTACAACGGCGAACCCTACCTTTCTGCCCTTTCACTCGCCGGAATCGGGAAGAACGTAGTTGTGGTGGATTCCGTGTCGAAGAGATACTCCGAGTGCGGTATCCGCATCGGAATGATAGTGACGAGGAACGAGCAGGTGAGAAAGGCCGTGCTGAAGTTCTCGCAGGCCCGCCTCAGTCCTCCTCTTCTGGGGCAGATCGTCGCCGAAGCTTCCATCGAAGGCACCGAGGAATACTCCCGCGAGTGCTTCGAGGAGTACAAGGCGAGGAGGGACTTCTTCATCGAGAGGCTGAACCGCATTCCGGGAGTGTATTCACCCAAGCCGGAAGGCGCCTTCTACACGGTAGCGAGCCTTCCTGTCGATGACGCGGAAGAGTTCTGCAAATGGTGCCTCACTTCGTTCAGGTACCATGCTCCCGACAGTCCCTACACCTACGGTGAAACTGTGATGATGGCTCCGGCGGCCGGATTCTACACCGATCCCGAAATGGGACGGAATCAAGTCAGGATGGCGTATGTCCTGAAGATCGAGGACCTTTCCAGGGCGCTTGACGCTCTCGAGGAAGCCCTCAAGCAGTACAATTCCAGATAGAATAAAGAGTTTTGAAAGACAATATGATGGAGAAAAACCCTTACTCTGAGTCAGGCCGTCCGGTAGTGTATGTCGGCATGAGCGCCGACATGATCCACCCCGGACATCTCAACATAATCCGTCACGCGTGTGAACTCGGTGAAGTCACGGTCGGCGTTCTCACCGACGAGGCCATAGCCTCATACAAAAGGCTTCCGTACCTGAACTACGACCAGAGGGCCGAGATCGTTTCTTCAATAAAAGGTGTCGCCCATGTTGTGAAGCAGACGACCCTCGACTATGTCCCCAATCTTCTGAAGATCCGTCCCCAGTACGTCGTACACGGAGACGACTGGAAGGAGGGCGTCCAGAAAAAGACCAGGGAAAGGATAATCGAATGCCTCGCACAGTGGGGCGGGGAGGTGATCGACGTTCCCTACACCAAGGGGATTTCCTCCACTGCGATGAATACCCGTCTCAAGGAGATCGGAACAACTCCGGAGATACGCCTCCGTCGTCTGCGCCGCCTGATCGGGGCGAAGAAGATAGTGAGGGTGATGGAGTCTCACAGCGGCCTTACCGGCCTTATCATAGAGAACACCTCCGTTTCGAAGAACGGGATGAAGGTGGAGTTCGACGCGATGTGGGCCAGTTCCCTCACCGACTCCACCTCCAAGGGTAAACCCGACACCGAGGCTGTAGACCTTACGAACCGTCTTCAGGAACTCAACGACACCCTTGAAGTCACCACCAAACCCGTCATCTTCGACGGCGATACTGGCGGTCAGATCGGCAACTTCAAGTTCACCGTAAGGACCCTTGAAAGACTCGGAGTGTCGGCCATCATCATAGAGGACAAGACCGGAGCGAAGAAGAACTCACTCTTCGGGACTGACGTCCTCCAGCAGCAGGACAGCATAGAGAACTTCTGCGAGAAGATACGAGCCGGAAAGAAGGCCCAGATAACGGACGCATTCATGATAATCGCGAGGGTCGAGAGCCTTATCGCCGGAAAAGGCGTGGACGATGCCCTCGAAAGGGCGTTGGCGTACTGCGAAGCGGGGGCCGACGGCATCATGATACACAGCAAGGACACTTCCGGAGAAGACATCAAGGAGTTCTGTCTCCGTTTCAGGGAAAAGAAACCTGATGTTCCCATCGTGGCCGTTCCGACCACCTACAACCACGTGACCGAAGATGAACTCGCCTCCTGGGGAGTCAATATAGTCATTTACGCGAACCACCTCCTCCGGGCCGCATATCCCGCAATGGTCGGCTGCGCGACCTCCATCCTTGAGAACGGACGATGCAAGGAAGCTTCCGAGAAGTACTGCATGTCGATCAAGGATATCCTTTCACTCATTCCGCAGAAGTGATGGACTCGAACTTTTTCATAGATTCTCTCATCGGAAGGGGGGTGGACTTCTTCACGGGAGTTCCGGATTCCCTTCTGAAGGGCCTTTGCTCCTACATGGAGGAGTCCCTTCCTGAAAGGATGCATAGAACCGCGGCTTCCGAAGGGGGAGCCATGGCAATGGCCGCGGGACATTTCCTGTCGTGCGGAAGACCGGCCATGGTCTATATGCAGAATTCGGGCATAGGGAATGCCGTGAATCCGCTTCTTTCGCTTCTCGACCCCAAAGTCTACAGTATACCCGCCCTTCTGGTCATAGGACTCCGCGGTGATCCCGACACTTCCCGCAAGGTGGGCGGAACGGACGAACCTCAGCACGTGACGCAGGGTAGGCTCACTGTCCCTCTTCTCGACACCATGGGAATCCTCTGGGAATATCTCCCTTCGGATGAAAAGGATCTTCCCGCCGCTTTGGAAAGGGCGTTTTCCCATATGGAGAAGACTTCTTCCCCTTATGCTTTCGTAGTGAAGAAGGGCACCTTCTCCTTCGCCGGCAAAAAAGCCGCAGCTGTCAAAGAAAACCTCCTTTCAAGGGAGGAAGCGATAGAGGAGATTCTTTCCCTTATTCCGGAGGATACGGCGATAGTGTCAACGACGGGCATGACTTCGAGGGAACTGTACGAACTGCGCGAAAAGCGCTGTGAAACCCACGAGAAGGATTTTCTGACGGTAGGCTCAATGGGACACGCTTCCCAGATAGCCCTAGGAATAGCTCTTTCTTCTCCGGAAAGGAAGGTACTCTGCCTTGACGGAGACGGAGCTGTCATAATGCACATGGGTGCTCTCGCCATTGAAGGAACTTCAGGCTGCGGGAATTTCGTGCACGTCCTTCTCAATAACGGAGCCCACGATTCCGTGGGGGGACAGCCCACGGTGGGAAGAAAAGTAGACTTCCCCGGTGTGGCTTCTTCTTGCGGATACCCCCTTGTTCGCTCGGTGGAGGACCGTGAGGGACTGAAGGAGGCTTTCGCCGGAGCTTTCACTGAAGGACCGGTTTTCATAGAGGTGAAGGTAAGGAAGGGAGCCAGAAAGGATCTCGGACGTCCTTCGGCATCTCCGAAGTTCAACAAACAAAGATTCATGGATTTTCTTATGGATAAAACTGTACCTTCTCCCCAGAAGTTCTTCATAGGGGAGGAAGCCCGCGAGGATCTCAAGGAAAGGTTGGCTTCACTTTCCCCGTCACGCGTTTTCGTAGTTCACGGCGGAAAGTCATACTCCTCTTCAGGAGCGGAAGCCCTCGTGAAGGAGACGGTGTCATCCGTCGGAAAAGAGGTCACAGTGGTGGATTTCTCGGGGTTCAGCCCCAATCCCCAACTCAGTGAAATCGAAGCGGCATATTCCCTTTTCGCCTCAGATCCCTGCGATGTGATTCTCACTCTGGGAGGAGGCAGCTGCATGGATACGGCAAAGATGGTGCGCCATCTGCGCCTTGAAAGGGACGGAGTCATGGTTCCTCTGCTGGCAGTTCCGACAACGGCCGGAACCGGTGCCGAAGCCACCCGCTTCGCCGTCTATTATGACGGGGACAGGAAGATTTCAGTGGATTTCCCGGACGTTCTTCCGGACGAAGCCTTCGTCATCCCTTCACTCATGTCTTCCCAGGGGGAATACCTTACCCTCTGCTCGGGGCTTGACGCTTTCGCCCAGGCCTGCGAATCCTTCTGGAACGTGCATTCCACTGACGAATCCGTCGAGTACGCCACCAAGGCGATAAAGGACATCTTTCCGGTTCTCCGGAGGCTGTCTTCATCAAAGAAGGCCGGGGAGGAGTTCTCGATGAGCCCGGAGGAAAGGCTCCGGATGGGAAGGGGAGCATATTGGGCCGGAAGGGCCATCAACATAACGAGGACGACGGCTCCGCACGCGTTCGGGTATTTCCTGACGACACATTACGGTTATCCCCACGGGAACGCCGTGGCGATGACCTTCCCCTTCTTCTTCTCCCTCAATACTGACTGCCCCGAAGATAGTTACCTGGGTGTTGATTATCCTTCTTTCAAGGATAGGATGTTCCGCCTTCGTGACCTTACGGGGATGGAGGATCCTTCGGATATGGAAAAGCTGGTCGTTTCACTTGGAATGGGCACTCTCCGCCACGAAGAGAACTTCGATTATGCGGGCTTTTTGAAGGCGGTAAATCCCGCCCGCCTTTCCAACAATCCGGCGAGGGTTGACGAGGCGGTCGGAGAGAGGCTCGTTTCCTATCTTAAAAACCATATGGCATGACGGACAACGAAAAGGATCTTTTCTTCGAGGAACTCCTGAGGACTCTGGAAGCCTTCGTATCCTTCGCCGAGAGTAAAGGCCTCCGGTGGTACATGGCTTATGGCTCCGCCATAGGCGCCGTGCGCCACAGCGGCATGATCCCATGGGACGACGACATCGACATCTATATGCCGAGGGAGGATTACGTGAAACTCCTCTCGATGGGCGAGGACATGATGCCGGAAGGATTCTCTTTGGTGTATCCCGGAAGGGACCCTTCCGTTGACGTGCCTTTCCCTTACGCCAAGTTCACATCCCTTTCCTGTACGATCTGGGAGCAGGAGAGGTATCCCATAATCCTGGGTACGTTCATCGACATCTTCCCGCTTGACAAGTGTTCCTGCTCCGAAGCGGAAGTCGACTCCTTCAGGAGGAAGTACCTCAAGAACTTCGAAAAATATAAGAGGAGTTTCCGGAGGACGCCTTTCGGGGAATGGCTTTCGTACCTGAAGGAATGGGACATAAGAAGGGCGGCCGTCACCCTTTGGGACAGGGTGAGGCTGTCCCCGTTCAAGGGGAAGTATCTGGAAAAGTTCCTTTCCGATGAGAAGGCCCTTTCGGAGAGGGGAATACCGGGAAAGGGGAAAGAGAAGTTCACCTGCCTTCAGTCCCCGTATCCCACCCGCAAGGAAATCTATCCCAAGGAGTGGTTCTCTTCATTCAAGGAGATGGATTTCGACGGAGTCAAGGTAAGGCTTCCTTCGGGCTATGACGCCCTTCTGACGCAGATGTACGGCGACTACATGACTCCGCCTCCACCGGCAAAGAGGCTGAGCGTGCATCATCATTTCTTCATCGACATGAACCAGCGGCTCTCTCTCGAGGAGGCCCGGAACCTCGCGGGCGGGGAACTGCCCGAGGAGGATACTGAAACGGAAGACTGATTTTTATGGCAGGCATTTCTCTTATACGGCGCATCGTCCGGCTTCCCTGGAAAGGGTGGCTTTCCCTCACTATGGTCTGGAACCGTCTCAAGTTCTCCTTCCAGGGCGCTTCCGTCGGGAAAGGATCCCGTCTGGAAGGAAAGATTTACGTCAGGAACGACTCAGGCGGGAGGATCGTCCTCGGTGAGGGAGTCCACATCACGGGAGGATACTGCCGGAACAGGATATCGAGGAACGTCGCCTCCTCCATCTCAACGCAGGGCGAAGGGGAGATCTCCATAGGGGATCACAGCGGAATCAGTTCCTCGTGCATCTGGGCGAGAAAGTCCGTCTCCATAGGGAAGAATGTCAATATAGGCGCCGACTGCATAATAATGGACCATGACGCCCATAGCCTTGATCCTGTATCGAGGAGGGATTACCTAACCGATGAAAAGAACATCGCGACGGCCCCCGTCAGAATCTGTGATGACGTTCTTCTGGGGGCAAGAGTGATTGTCCTCAAGGGCGTAACCATCGGAGAGGGGAGCGTGGTCGGAGCAGGGAGCGTCGTTACGAAAAACATTCCGCCGCATCAGATATGGGCGGGAAATCCCGCAAGATTCATAAGGGAGTGCTGATCCATTGAAAGGACATTTCGCGGACGGTTGTTTTGAAACGGCCGTCCTTTTCAGTTTTATTGAAGGAAGGGGAAATTTCTTTATTTGTGGAAATAATCATATTTTTGTATTCGGTGTAAAATTCATTGTCATGGAGAATGTGAAAGGCATACCATACGGGTTATCCGACTTTGTCCAACTCAGACGTGGCGGATACTATTTCGTCGACAAAAGCGGATTCATACGCGATGTTGAGAATTCTCCGGTGAACTTTTTCTTCCTTCGTCCAAGACGTTTCGGAAAGAGCCTGTTTCTTTCAATGTTGGAGTCGTATTACGACATAGCCCTGAAGGACAATTTCGATGAACTGTTCAGCGGGCTTTCGATCCATGACAATCCGACGCCGCTCAGGAACAGTTTTCTGATCCTCCATCTTGATCTTTCGAAGATTTCAGGGGGAAAAGAGGATTTCAAAAAGAATTTCACTGATCAGTGCAGGAATGTTTTCGATGATTTCTGCGCCAAGTACTCCCAGTTGTTGCCTGATGATACGAAGCGGAGGCTCGATTCAATCACTTCGGCATCTCAAATGCTCGATTTCCTGTGTTTTGCAGCTACACGTTCAGGATACGGCATATATCTGTTCATAGATGAGTACGACAATTACACCAATGCCCTTCTGTCCGGAGACGAAGACAAGGTCTTGCTTTATCAGGCTTTGACACATGGTGACGGGGAACTCCGCTCATTCTTCACGATGATCAAGGCCCGTTCCGGCTCTTCCATAAGGAGGATGTTCATTACCGGAGTCTCTCCTGTAAGCATGGACGATCTCACTTCCGGCTTCAACATCGGTCTGGACCATACGCTTGAAAGACGATTCAATTCCATGGCGGGTTTTTCCGAAGATGAAGTGAAGCGGATGCTCGAATATTATTCACATCATTTCCTTTTCAATCATACAGTGGAGGAGCTCCTCGATGTGATGCGTCCATGGTATGACAACTATCGTTTCTACGTCAACGGCAGGGAAGAACCCTCGCTGTACAATTCGGACATGGTGCTGTTCTTCTTGGGCAGATATATTTCTTCTGACTGCGAGATACCTTCTTCGATGGTGGACAAAAATGTCCGCACTGACTATGCCAAGCTTGAGATGCTCATAAGGAAGGACCCTGAGGCGAGTCCTTCTGATGAACTCGATTTTGATACCGGAAACGACAGGATGAGCCTTGAAAGGAAACGTTCGACTCTTGCGAAGATCGCGTCCGAAGGCTATGCTTTCGGGCATATTGCGGATTCTTTCCCCGCAAGCGAGATAGGAAGGCCCGAGAATTTCAGAAGCTTGCTTTTTTATTTGGGCATGCTGACCGTTTCTGACTTTGTGGAAGGGAGACCCAAACTGGCCATCCCCAACAATGTCGTCCGGGAACAGATGTACGGGTATCTGATCCGTATGATGGACAGGATGGGGGCTGCGCTTGATGATTCCCGTTTGGACGAGCTTCTCCATGAGATGGCTTACAGAGGGGATTGGCGCCCCGTTTTCGATTACATTTCTTCATCTTTGAAAGAGATGTCTTCCCAAAGGGACGTCCAGAAGGGGGAATATTATGTGCACGGATTCATGGCGGGATGCCTTCTCAAAAATGCTTACTATTGGGCTTTTACCGACAAGGATATGGGAGCTGCCCATGGTTACAGTGACATATTCATGGAACCGCGTTTCGTCTCCAATCCGGATATCCGCCATTCTTATCTGGTTGAACTGAAATATGCGCCGGCAGGCTCTTCGGAGGAAAGAATCGCTTCCCTGGAAACAGATGCACTTTCTCAGATGCGCCGTTATCTTTCTTCCCCAGAAGTCCTTAGGAGGATGGGCAAAACCGCAGTCCATGGCGTCTGTGTCGTCTTTAACGGGTTCAATATGGTCAGATGTTTTGAGGTGCAATCCAATTAAATGTATTCCGATCTCCGCATACTCTGGTTCTGCAATACCCCGTCGAGATACGGGGCGACTTCCGACAAATACAACGGTGGAGGATGGGTCTCTTCCCTTGAGGAGGAGATCGCTTCCGAGGTGAATCTCGGAGTGGTGTTCATGGCGAAGGAATCTCCGCTTGACCCTGTCAATGTCCATGGCAGGTGCTCGTGGAGCGCCGACAGGAGGAACGGGGTGTCCTATTACCCTGTCGTGAACGGGAACGACGTCTCCAGGTGGGACAGGGTGAAAACCCTTCTTAGGGGTGAATGCAGGCAGGAAGAGGAACTCCTTGCCTGTTTCCGTGACATCGTTTTCAGCTTCAAGCCCGATGTCATACACGTTTTCGGATCGGAGCATCTTTTCGGCCTCATCTCCATTCATACCGACGTGCCCGTTGTCCTCCATATACAGGGGATACTGGGTGAATACCAGAAGGTGTTCCTCCCTCCCGGAGTGAGCCCTCTGAGATGGCTTACCACACCCTTCAGTCCTTCGCTTTTCTTCCAGAGGCTCTATACGCTCTCGAAGTGGGACGCCAGGGTCCAGAGGGAGAAGGTGATTCTCGGTTCGGTTGAAAACTATCTTGGCCGCACGCAGTGGGACCACGATTGCGTTCTGAGGTATAACCCCTCGATGAGATATTTCCACGGAGGGGAGATACTGAGGCCTCCGTTCTATTCCTCAGAGCCGCATTCCTCCGATCCGGATGAACTTACGATCGTCTCCACCATATCCGAACCTCCCTACAAGGGTATGGACGTGCTTCTGCTGGCGGGATATCTTCTCCGTGAAAGGGGAGTGAAGTTCCGCTGGAGAGTGTTCGGGAATATTACCCCCTCGTTCTTCGAGAGGATATCGAACGTCTCAGTTGAGAGATCGGGTCTTACTCTTGAGGGAGTGGCCGATGCCGAGACTCTGTGCGCGGCCCTGCGTTCATGCACCCTGTATGTGCACCCTTCGTATATCGACAACAGCCCGAACAGCGTCTGTGAGGCACAGATTCTGGGCGTTCCGGTCATAGCGTCGAATGTCGGAGGAATTCCGTCATTGGTCAACGACGGAGTCAACGGCCTTCTTTTCCCTTCGGGGGACGCCGCCGCTCTGGTTGAACTTGTCGTGTCCTTGTACGGCGCTCCGGATTTCAGGCATTCGCTCGGAGAAGAGGCAAGAAGGACGGCGCTTTCGCGTCATGACAAGGACCGCATAGTGAAGGAACTCCTTTCGACTTATGCGGCGCTCAAGGAGGTGGACGACTGAGATTTTTTAGGAGGAAAGCAAGGTGGAAGGATTCCGGAAGGAAAATACACGCATCGCGAAGAACACCCTGATATTCAACATCAGGATGGTCGTCATCATGCTCATCGGGATCCTCGCCACAAGGCTTTTGATGAAGTACCTGGGAGCTTCGGACTACGGCCTTTACAACGTCGTGGCCGGCATCATAGCGATGCTGGGGTTCCTCACTTCCGCGATGAGCGCGACCACACGCCGTTACATCAATATCGAGCAGGGGAAGCCTGACGGGGACTGCAACCGGATATTCAATATCTGCATGGTGCTGCATATCGGCATGGCCCTTTTCATCCTCCTTCTGGCCGAGACCTTGGGCCTTTGGTACGTACACCATGTGGCGAAGATTCCGGACGGGAAGATGGCCGATGCCGTGTTCGTGTATCAGGTTTCGACATTCGTGGCGTGCCTCGGGATCGTCAATATCCCGTACCAGAGTCTCATCGAATCCCATGAGCAGTTCCATCTGACGGCAATTATAGACATCGTCACCAATTTGGTGAGACTCGGCCTCATATGCCTTCTGGTGTATTTCTCGAAGGACGCGCTGAGAGTTTACGCGGGGATGGTGGCATTCGTCACCCTTTGTTCTTTCGCCCTTTACAGGGTGATATGTTTCAGAAGGTGGAAGGATACAGTGAGACACGGATTCTTCAAGGGGCGGGGACTCTACAGGGAGATGTTCTCCTTCAACTTCTACTCGGCCCTTGGAGCGCTCAGCAGCGTGGCAAGGACCCAGGGGAGCAACCTTGTGGTGAATTACTATTTCGGGACGGTTGTCAATGCGGCTTTCGCCATTGCCTACCAGATAGAGACCTTCACGCTTAATTCCGTGAACAAACTCACTTTGAGCGCGGCTCCACAGATTACGAGAAACTGGGGTTCGGGGAATTCCTCCAGAACCACCGACCTCGTTTACAAGATATCGAGGTTCACCGTCCTCATCATGGCGGTGTTCTTCTTCACTGCCTACGTCGAGCTTGACTGGCTCATCGGAATCTGGATGCACAAGATAACTCTTCCTGAAGGAACTGTCCTACTTTGCCGCTGGACGCTCGTGAGCGCCCTCGTGAGGGCTTTCTGCGGCGGCGGTACCCAGACTCTTGAGCAGGCGACCGGGAAGATAAAATGGTTCCAGATATGGAGCAGTTCCCTTTCCGTGGCAGTGCTTCCGCTCGGCTGCCTGGCGTTCTATCTGGGAGCTCCACCCGTCACGATAATCATCCTCTTCATCGGATTCTCGTTCGTTTACAGGGCGGTAGAACTGCTTCTTCTCCGCCTTCTGGTTTCCTTCGACATCTGGACTTATATAAGGAAATCTTATCTCAAGCCTTCGCTTTGCGTCCTCATACTTCTTCTGTATCTGCTTATGTATTCGGCGGTGGTTCCTTCGGATATGGGAGCCCTCGGAAGGCTCTTCGGCATAGGCCTTACATTCGTCGTAAGCTGTCTGGTGTGCTATTTCGTGGGAATGCATTCTTGGGAGAGGGAATCTGTTCAGAGCCTCATGAATTTTAATAAGAGGTAACCTTACATTACCCGACATAGTGACCGTGTCTTGACGTTTCCCAATCGGTAGGAAAGCGTTTTTTTTGTCTGAAATTTGATTTATATTTTGTGTTAATGATATTTTGTCGTATTTTTGCGGTGATAATATAATTAACATCATCTGTTAGTTAAAAATGGATGTATTATACCGTTCCGAACATCTTCGGAAGTGTGCCGAAGACAAAAAGTATAGCGTCAAAAAGCTGGGAACTATAAGATCTTCAAAATATATGCAGAGAATTGCCGACCTGCTGTTGGCCGAGACGCTTGAGGATGTCCGTAATTTGCCGGGCAATTACCATGAGCTGACCGCAAACAGGAAGGGACAATGGGCAGTGTCTCTTGATGGACCATATCGCCTGATATTTGTTCCTCACGAAGACCCTATACCTACGGACCAGTATGGCAAGTATCTCTGGATAGAGATAAAGGGAGTAGAAGTAATTGGAATCGACAACTATCACGGTAAATAAAACAGTTATGGCAATAAAAGCAAATTTGTCCACTCTTGCGGAAGTCTATCATCCTGGAGTCACTTTGGATGAGAAGTTGGCGGAGATGGGTATGGGAATCAAGGAATTCGCTTTGCGGGTTTCCAAACCCGAAAAAACGATTATCGCCGTTATCTCGGGCAAGAGTTCAATCACGACGGAGATGGCCGTGTCATTCGAGAATGTGACGAAGATTCCGGCCTCGTTCTGGCTGCGTAAACAGCAGGCCTATGACGAGTACCTTGTCAGGAAAAGAAGGGAAGAACTTGCGGTGAAGTCAGCCGAATGGATGAAAAAGTTCCCGGTCCGTGAAATGATGAAACGTGGATGGCTTGAAACAGCGGAAACCGTGGAAGGCAAAGTACAATCTCTTTTTTCTTTTTTCGCGATCAGTTCCCGGAAGGCATGGGAGGACTATTACCTTAACCAGGAGCTGAAGGTTGTGTTCAGGATTTCCTTATCGCGCGCCGCCGATCCCTATGCCATCTCCGCATGGTTGCGCCAGGGTGAAATCGTGGCTAAAGGAATGACGGTGGACAGGGAATTCGACGGGACGGTTTTGAAGAACAAATTGAACGAAATGAAGGCGCTGATGGTCAGCGAGGCTCAGGATTTTTTCCCTAAGTTGCAGTCGTTGTGTTCGGATTGCGGTGTCAAGCTTCTTTTGATCGGATGTCTTCCCAAGGCTCCTGTAAATGGTGCCACCCGATGGATCGGCAATGCCCCGGTCATCCAGCTGTCTGACAGATACAAACGCTATGACATTTTCTGGTTCACCTTTTTCCATGAGATAGCACATATCCTTCTTCATGGGAAGAAAGAAGTCTTTCTCGAAGATGTCGCCGATATGGAAACCGATCTTCTCAAAGAAAAGGAAGCGGACGCTTTCTCTTCCGAAATCCTCCTTCCTCAGTCCGCGGAGAAGGAAATAATCCGATCAAAAGATTATTCGGGTCGGGCGTTGAAGGAAGCTGCAAAGAGGTTCGGTACCCATCCGTCTGTCATAGTGGGCAGGCTACAGCATAAGAAGGTAATAGGATTTGCGAAGAATCATGAACTGCTGAAAAAAGTTGATTTCCGGGGCTGACTGTCGTGACGTCCCGATTTGTGCTCGGCCGGGGATTACCTCGGCCATTTTTCTTTAATTTTCGTCAGCGCCTTTCTTCTGTTATCGGCCAATTATTAGTATATTTGCAAGTTCTTATGCCGTTTTGGCAGGACTTTGTTCGGGACCGCTTTTTGCAATAAGGAAACCGGCCCCCGAAATTGCCGGGGCTATTTTCCCGGAAAACATGTAATACAATTAGGACAATATGGCGATATCAGACATACTGAAGAAGGTTTTCGGCTCAAAGGCCGAAAAGGACATGAAAGCCCTCAACCCCATCAAACTCAAGATTCTTGCGGAATATGAGACTATTGACAAACTGTCGAACGATGAACTCCGTGCCCATACCGAGGCGCTGAAGGTACGCATCCGCGAAGTTGAGGCTCCTTTCGAGAAGAGGATCGATGAAATCAAGGCTGAACTCGAAACTGACATTCCCGTAAGCCGCAAGGAAGAACTCGCGACTGAATCTGACAAACTTGTCAAGGATGAGGATGAGGCGATCGAGAAGATCCTTATGGAGATCCTTCCGGAAGCTTTCGCCATCATGAAATCCACCGCGAGGCGTTTCAAGGAGAACCCTACTGTGGAGGTCACCGCTTCCGAGTTCGACAAGACCCTCAGCGCCACCAAGGACTTTGTCAAGATCGAGCACCGCGGTGGTGTCGAGATGAACGGTGAAGTCGTCGGCGGATCCGATGTGGCCGTATGGCAGAACCATTGGCTGGCCGGTGGTAACGAAATCACCTGGGACATGGTTCATTACGATGTCCAGCTCATCGGTGGTATCGTCCTTCACCAGGGAAAGATCGCCGAGATGGCAACCGGAGAAGGAAAGACCCTCGTGGCTACTCTCCCCGTCTTCCTCAACGCTCTTGCCGGTAAGGGTGTCCACGTGGTCACCGTCAACGACTACCTCTCCAAACGAGACTCCGAGTGGATGGGACCTCTTTACATGTTCCATGGCCTTTCGGTCGACTGCATCGACAAGCATGAGCCCAACAGCGAGGCCAGAAGGAGAGCTTACGCATGCGACATCACATTCGGAACCAACAACGAGTTCGGTTTCGACTACCTGCGTGACAATATGGCAGTGGCAGTGAAGGACCTTGTCCAGCGCAAGCATCACTTCGCCATCGTCGATGAGGTCGACTCCGTTCTGATCGATGACGCGAGAACCCCTCTCATCATATCAGGTCCTACCGCAAAGACCGAGAACGACGCCCAGTTCAATGAGTTCAAGCCCTATGTCGAGCGTCTTTACTCCCTCCAGAGGCAGCTTGTGACCCAGACCCTCAACGAGGCCAAGAAGGCTATCGCTGCAGGCGATGAGGCCGAGGGAGGAAAACTCCTCTACCGTTGCCACAAAGGACTTCCCAAGTATCAGCCCCTCATCAAGTTCCTCTCCGAACCCGGAATGAAGCAGCTGATGCAGAAGTCCGAGAATTACTACATGCAGGATAACGAGAGGGAGATGCCCGTGGTGACCGATCCCCTCTATTTCGTCATAAACGAGCAGCAGCACTCAGTCGACATGACCGACAAGGGTCATGACAGCCTCGCGGGATTCGTGGGGAACAACGAGTTCTTCGTTCTTCCCGACGTGGGTTCCGCCATGGCCGACATCGAGAAGGCCGATCTCACTCCCGAGCAGAAGAGGGAGAAGAAGGACGCCCTCATGGAAGACTTCTCCATAAAGAGCGAGAGGGTCCATACGATGATCCAGCTCCTGAAGGCTTATGCCATGTTCCAGAAGGACGTCGATTACGTCATCGTCGACAACAAGGTCAAGATCGTCGACGAGTCCACTGGACGTATCATGGAGGGAAGGCGCTGGAGCGACGGACTCCATCAGGCTGTCGAGGCCAAGGAGAATGTTGACGTCGAGGCCGCGACCCAGACCTTCGCGACGATTTCACTGCAGAACTACTTCCGTATGTACCACAAGCTCGCCGGTATGACCGGTACCGCTGAAACGGAGGCGGGTGAGTTCTGGCAGATATACAAACTGGACGTGGTCGTCATCCCGACCAACCGTCCCGTCATCAGGGATGACCAGGATGACCTCATCTACAAGACAAAGAAAGCTAAATACGCCGCCGTCATAGAAAGGATTGTCGAACTGACCAAAGCGGGAAGGCCTGTGCTCGTCGGTACTACCGATGTCGAGACTTCCGAACTCTTGAGCCGTATGCTCAAGATGAGAGGAATTCCGCACAACGTCCTCAACGCGAAACTCCACGCCCGTGAGGCTGAGATCGTCGCCCAGGCAGGACAGTCCAGTACCGTCACCATCGCCACCAACATGGCAGGTCGTGGTACCGATATCAAGCTTTCGCCCGAGGTGAAGGCCGCAGGCGGTCTTGCCATCATCGGTACCGAAAGGCACGATTCACGAAGGGTTGACCGTCAGTTGAGGGGTCGTGCCGGACGTCAGGGAGACCCCGGTTCTTCCACTTTCTACATCTCCCTCGAGGATAAGCTGATGAGGCTCTTCGGATCCGAGAAGATCGCTTCCGTGGTTGACCGTCTCGGTATGACCGAGAACGACGCCCTCGAGAGCAGCATGCTTTCTTCGAGCATCGAGAAGGCTCAGAGGAAGGTCGAGGAAAACAACTTCGGTATCCGTAAGAGACTCCTCGAATACGATGACGTGATGAACTATCAGAGGGAGGCCGTCTACTCACGCCGCCGCAACGCCCTTTCCGGAGAGAGGATCGAAATCGATGTGATGAACATGATGCTCGATACCGTCACCGTGATGATGGACAAAGCCGAGGGCATGAGCTACGAGGATTTCTCCGAATACCTGATGGGACAGCTCTCAATCGATCCCGGTTTCGACGCCGAGTTCTACGAGAAGGCCAAGGACCAGGAGATCCGTCAGAAGCTCTTCGAGCATATGGAGGAAGTGTACAACCGCCGTATGGACGCGATGGTCGAAAGGGCATACCCCATCATCAAGGAAGTCTACGAGAAGCAGGGACAGATGTACCAGAACATCGCCATCCCCATCTCGGACGGAAAGAGGGCTCTCAATCTCGCCGTCAACCTCGAGAAGGCTTACAACAACGGCGGCAAGGAAATCGCCAAGACCCTCAGCAAGACAATCATCCTCTGGCAGATCGACGACCATTGGAAACAGCACCTGCGTGACATGGACGACCTCCGTCAGTCAGTGCAGAACGCCGCTTACGAGCAGAAGGATCCTCTCGTGGTTTACAAGCTCGAGAGCTACAACCTCTTCGCCCAGATGCTCGGTGACCTCAACAAGGACGTCCTTTCGTTCCTCCTCAGGGCTTTCATCCCGCTCAGGGAAGAAAGCCAGCAGCCCAAGCGTGCCGTTCCCCGTTCGACCGACATGTCAAGGATGAGGACAAACCGCAACGAACTTTCCACCAACGGTGAGCGCAAGGCCAACACGCCTATCGTCAACACCCAGAAGAAGGTCGGAAGGAATGATCCATGCCCTTGCGGCTCAGGACTCAAGTTCAAGAACTGCCACGGCAAGGGTCTTGTATAGGAAAGAATATTACGCAACCCCCGGTAGGGAAAACGCAATACGAATACGAATTTTAAAATAATATGGCTAAAGTAATGGACAACAACGTGAACGTCAACGATGTCAGCAGGATTTCAGCCGGAACAGTCATCAAAGGCGAAATCAATTCCCCCAATGATATCAGAATTGACGGTTCTTTTGAGGGAAAAATCATCTCCAAAGGTAGGGTAGTAGTAGGTGACAAGGCTATCATCAGCGGAGATATCATCTGCGAGAATGTGGACTTCTGGGGAAAGATGACCGGAAGCCTCTATGTCAAGGATACCCTCGCTCTGAAGGAAGGCTGCGTGGTGAACGGTGACCTCCATATCAAGAGGCTCGCTGTTGAACTGGGCGCCCGCTTCGACGGAGTCTGCAAGATGCTTTCCGAAGGTGAGTTCGATAAGATCTCCGGAAATGTCGTCTCTTCCAAGGCTCCCGCGGCAGTCAAACCCATAGTGGCCGGAACTCCCGTTTCCGCAGCTGGAACACCTGTCCAGAACTAGGGATTGGAGTTCATTCGGTATGATTCCATTACATGGCCTCATGGGTCATGTAGGGGATTATGCGCAAAAATGTTGAAAAAATCGGCTTTTCTCTGAAACATTTCGGTGAAACGGTCGTATAATAATATGCCTGGTGAAACCGGGTACGTCTGGGGATGTTTTGGTTTTGACAGCATCGATGCTGGACGGTAAGCATGTCGGACGCCGTGGATCTGCCCGTAAATCACGGTCCTCAAAAAATCAGTTGCCAACAACAACTACGCACTCGCTGCCTAATTGACCAAGTCATTTAGCTTAATCAGCGCCGCCTAGGCTGCGGTGCCGACGAGTATCCCTCGGACTTTAGGCCGGTTATGTTCCGATCCAGGGGTATCATTCAAACCGGATGCACGGAGGGACTCCTTTAAACTCCGCCAAGATTCAAAGGATAAGGATCAGTTGGCCCGCCTTCCGGCAGACTTTTCCCGACAACCAAAGGAAGGATAAACATGTAGAAAGCTGCCTGGTGCGTTGTTTGGACGGCGGTTCGAGTCCGCCCATCTCCACAGAATAATCCCTCCCGGAACACTCCGGGAGGGATTATTATAATATAAGCGGTGTAGACTTTCTTTGCCTGCACCGCTTCGCTGTCTTTCAGGGAATGGTTCTAGAGAACTTCGATATTCATTTCCTTCAAGGTGTTCAGTTTCTCTTCGGGAAGGTTCTTGTCGGTAATGAGAGTGTCGATGAGATTGATCCTTCCCAGGGAAGCGAATGAACTGTATCCGAGTTTTGAAGAATCGGCGAGCAGGTAGACCTTTTCGGCTGCCCTTATCATGGCGGATTTCACCACGAGGTCACTGAGTGAAGGGTATGTGAGGAGCATGTCTGAGGAGATTCCTGCGGTGGCGAGGAAACACTTGCTGACGTGGACACTCTTGAAAGCTTGGGCCGCCATTTCTCCGGTAAGCGACAGGGTCGGGGCTTTGAATTCTCCGCCGGACACGATGAGGTTGATTCCGGGATTCTCCCCAAGGATGAACGCTATGTTCAGGGCGTTGGTGATGACATTGAGACTCCTGAACTGGACGAGGAGTTTTGCCAGTTCGGTGGTCGTCGAACCGGAGTCCAGGATGATGCTGTCACCTTCGTGTACGAGCTTGACCGCTTTCTGGGCGATCTCCTGCTTTTCTTCGAGGTGTGTCTTGTTGAAGAGGGTTCCGGTTTTGGCGAACGTTCCCACATCTTTGAGGAAGGCTCCGCCGTATTCCCTCTGGATGTATCCCATAGACTCCAGCGCCTCGAGGTCCTGGCGTATCGTTACCTCGGAGACTTTGAAAATCTTCGAGAGGTTCTGTACTTTAGCGTGCCCGTCTTCGCGGATGAGATTCAGTATCTCCTGTCTTCTCTGATTGAGTGCCATTTTCTGTATGATTGGAGTTGTTTTCTTCTTTCGCTGACAAAGGTAAGTAAATATTTCGGTTGTAGTTTTGCGAAAAGTTCAAATATTTGTGCCATTTGTGTTATTTATCGGACAATCACTTCAAATATCTTTCGTTTTCTTTTGATTAAGTGTTTCGATTGTTTATCTTTGTCCTCGAGTAGAAATCTGTTATGATTTTCCTACATATTGACGACAAATACCGAACAATCATACCAAACCAATCATTGTTTTCTGTTATGAAAATGAATTTTCTGATTCCGGTCGCGGCGGCCGTCTTGCTGCTGTCTTCCTGCGCTTCATCCGGTGAGAATGACCAGGTGAAACCCCGTATCATCGTAACCTGTGATCCGGAACTTGACGATCACAACTCTCTCCTTCGTTATCTTCTTTATTCTACCGACTACGATACCGAAGGAATCATCTATGCCAGCAGCCAGGTTCACTGGAAAGGTGACGGCAAAGGTACCCCCCAGTTCAGGGAAGGCGCCGAGTACGCACGTCTGGGTCTCGGGCCCCAGACATCATGGAGATGGGCTGAGGGTGAAAGATTCATCCATACGGACGTCGAGGCATACGCCAAGGTTTATCCGAATCTCAAAGTCCACAATCCTGAATATCCCACTCCCGAGAGTCTTCTTTCCCTCATCTATGAAGGTAACGTGGCTTTCGAAGCTGACATCTCGGAAGACACTCCCGGTTCCGACAGGATCAAGGAAGTCCTTCTTGACAATGATCCCAGGCCCGTTTTCGTTCAGGTATGGGGAGGACCCAGCACTGTCGCACGTGCCCTCAAGTCCATCGAAGATCAGTATAAAGGAACTCCCGAGTGGGAGACGATAAGGGAGAAAGTTTCCGCAAAGTGCAAACTCTGCCTTTCCGGAGCTCAGGACACTTCTTTCCGTGACTACATCCAGCCCAACTGGCCCGATGTGGAGTCAATCATCATCAATGCCGACATCACTCCGATAGGATACGGAGCCAGCAGGGGAGTGCGCACTCCCGCCGATACCTTATATTATAGTGCGGCATGGACGAGGGAGAACATCTCCTCGAAGGGTATTTTCGGAGAACTCTACCGCGTATGGGGTGACGGAAAGACAATGGTTGAAGGAGACCCTACGGATTACTTCGGACTTTCGGGCTATTCGGCCGATGAACT
Source organism: Bacteroidales bacterium (assembly GCA_017469845.1). Classification (GTDB taxonomy): domain Bacteria; phylum Bacteroidota; class Bacteroidia; order Bacteroidales; family UBA932; genus Cryptobacteroides. The sequence continues at coordinate 30,076 of JAFUFP010000079.1, forward strand.
CCGCGCCATGGGTTACAACGTATGGACCGCTCCCCGTCCCAAGGACAGCTTCATCAGTGAGGGTGACACCCCCGAGTTCCTCAATCTGATCGGCAACGGTCTGCGTGCATGGCAGTCTCCCGAATGGGGAGGATGGGCCGGACGCATGAGGGAACTTTCCGACCGTGAGAAGCAGATGGGCTACTCAGCTCCTTTCGCTTCCCGTTCAAGCGGCGAGCCCGTTCTTCCCGATTTCGTGCCCGCAGTGCAGAACGGCATCGCAGCAAGGATGACATGGTCGACAACGGCTGATTTCTCCGCCGCCAACCATGAGCCCAAAGTCAGCGGACCTCTCTCGATTACCGCAAAACCCGGCGCCACTGTGAAAATCAAGGCGAAGGTATCCGATCCCGACGGTAACGCCCTTACCTGTTCTTGGGCCCAGTGGAAAGTTTACCGCAGCTTCCAGGGTGATGTGACTATCTCCGCTCCTTCCGCAGCCGAAACGTCGGTCACCATACCTTCCGATGCGAAAGCGGGTGA
>JAFUFP010000015.1 GCA_017469845.1 Bacteroidales bacterium
ACAACTTCTTCGGCCCCAAGGTCGGCTTCGACATCTTCCGCTTCGAGGACGGCAAAATCGTGGAGCACTGGGACAACCTGCAGGAGACGCCCAAAGGGGCCAATCCTTCCGGTCACACCATGCTGGATGGTACCACGGAAATCAAAGACCTGGACAAGACCGCCGAGAACAAGACCCTGGCCGAGAACTTCGTGAAGGATGTGTTGATTGCCGACGCCGGAGCATAGCCACCCACTTCCGCCGGTAAAAACCACCCAGTTTGGCCGTGGATAAACCACCCAAACAAGGAGGCATACCATATAAATAAGGCGCGTGTGCGGGCGGGCGAGGCCGCGGCCTCTCTTCATGGCCGGTCCATTGCCACCCACCCCGACTTCAGGAGTGCTTTCCCGCCGTCAAGGCCGGAGCATTACCACCCATCGGGTCCGGAAAGTCATTTTCCGGGTTGCTGAGCCGGAGCATTGCCGCCCAAAAATCCCCATTTCGACCATCTGTTATTATCTTAGGCCGGTGTTTCATCGCACTTCGGCTAAATCAACCATTAAATTTTACGATCAACATGGAAACAGAAAAAACCGACAACAAGTACCAACAGATGGGAAAGAATGCGATCGCAGTTGATGATCTGCGCAAAATCATCAGATTCCACATCGGAGGGATGAGCAACCGGAAGATAGCCAAGGCGGTGGGCAGGAACAAGTCCACCGTGGACAAGTACCTCGGTCTGGCGAAGGCTGACCCCATGGGTCTCGCAGCCCTGTCGAAGCTGGACGACTTCTCGCTGGAGAAACGTCTCCTCGGGGGCGTGACCGCCTACACGGACAGCAGGAAGGAAGTCCTGAACGACCGCATGGACTACTATGTCGGGGAGCTGAAACGCAGGAACGTGACGGCCAGGCTCCTGTGGGAGGAATACCGCAGGGACTTCCCCGACGGCTACTCCCTGTCCCAGTTCAAGTACCACCTGCAGCACCACCGCGAGGCTTCGGAGGAGGAGTTCAGCTACCCGCTGTCCGAACTGTACCCCGGGCTGTCCTGCCTGCAGATCGACTTCGCAGGCGACACCAGCAGCTACGTGGACCCCTCCACCGGCGAGGAGGTGAAGTGCCAGGTGTTCAACGGGACGATGGCCCTGTCCGGCTACGGGTTCATATGCAACAGCCCCAGCCAGAAGATGGAGGACTTCCTCAGGTGCATAGAGAAGGCCTTCCGCTTCCTGGGAGGCGTCCCGGAGATCGTGGTGTGCGACAACCTCAAGAGCGCCGTCAAGAAGGCCGACAAGTACGACCCCGACATCAACCAGACGATGAAGGACTTCGCCGAGCACTACGGCTTCATCCTGGTGCCGGCGCCGCCGAGGTCGCCCAAGGCGAAGGCGAAGGTCGAGCGCCAGGTCCAGACGAGCTACACGAGGATCTATGCGCCCCTGCGCGACACGGTGTTCTTCGGCATTGACGAGATGGACGAGGCGATGCTGGAACTCATGTGCAGGAACAACCAGAGGCGGGTGGAGCGGATGCCCTACACCAGGGAAGAGCGCTTCCTCAGCCACGAGAAGGGGCGGCTCAGGCCGATGAACCCGCAGCCGTTCCTCATAATAACGAGGAGCGCCTACGTCGTCCAGGAGAACAGCCACATCTACATAGGGCTCGACCAGGCCTACTACTCGGTGCCCTTCAAGTACATAGGTGCCAAGGTGCCCGTCCTCCTCACCCTGGACTGGGTGAAGGTGGTGGACCCCGTCACCCGTGAGCAGGTGGCGTTCCACAAAAGGAGAACCACGCCCGGTTATTCCACTGTCAACGAACACCTGCCCTCATATTACGCGGAGTTCGCCTCGAGGTCGAAGGAACGCTACATAGAGCGGGCGAAGAAGGTGTCCGAACCCTTCGGCCTGCTCATGGAGGGGCTCTTCTCGCAGAACACGAAGGTGCCGCAGGAAGTGTACTACAAGTCCGCGGAGGGCCTCCTCCGGCTGCAGAAGAGGACCGACGCGGACGTCTTCACCAGGGTGTGCGTGAGAGCCCTCCAGGTGAAGAACACGACCTACAGGTACGTCAAGGACCTGCTTGAAAGCGGGTACGGCAAGGAAGAGGATCTCCGCGAGGAGGTCCAATTCCCCGGCAGCCACGACAACATCAGGGGCGAGGAATACTTCGCCATGACGCTGTGGGACATCGAAAACGGCGTGACCGAAAAGGAGGACACCCCGGACGGCGGGGACCAAACCGACGGAGCCGGTGACGAAACCCGCGAAGCGTAACTGCATCAGGGCCGGACGATGACGATGAAACATCAGCCGTGGGGCAGCGGCGGGGAGGCTCCCGCCGCCATCCGCGGCCAATATACAACAAAAAATCCAACAACTTATGGAACAAAAGCAGATTTACCAGGAACTGAAGGAGTTCCGCCTCACCGGCATGGCTGAATGCTGGGAACAGATGGTGCAGACCGGCACCGCCGCCTCCGTGTCGCTCATGGACGGCCTGGAGATGATGCTCCAGTCCGAGAGGGACACCAGGCAGGCCAACCGAACGAAGAGGCTCATAAAGGGGGCCAAGTTCCGCTACGGCAACGCCTTCCTCGACGACTTCACCTTCGACTCCGCAAGGGGAAGGGACAGGGCCAGGATCATCCAGCTCGCCACGTGCGACTTCATCAGGAAGGGGCAGTCAGTTACCATCACAGGACCGGCCGGCGTGGGGAAGAGCTACATGGCGACCATGCTCGGGCACCAGGCCTGCGAGGCAGGCTACGGCGTGATGTACCTCAACATGCAGAAGCTCCTCGAGCAAGTCAGGGAACTCAGGATGGAGGGAAGGGTGGCGAAATACTTCGAGAAGGTCGCCGACACCCCGCTCGTCATAGTCGAGGACTTCGGGTTCTCCGTACTCGACGGTCAGCAGCTGCTCGACTTCATGGAGCTGATCGAGGACAGGCACGGCAGGAAATCAACCATCATCACGAGCCAGCTTCCCGTGAAGGACTGGTACGGCGTACTCAAGAAGAACGCTACCATCGCGGACGCGATCATAGACAGGATCGCAAAAACCGCCATCCACTTCGAACTCTCGGGTGACAGCATGCGCAAATAGTCACTCATCGAACGATTGCCCTCCGGTGAAACCGCCAACAGTTATATATATGATCGCAAAAGATTGGGGAAATGGGGGGATATTCGAGATTTGTTTTTAACTTAGCACCACTAAGAAATCTCTTGGTCGGAAATCACCGGCGTTCTTGGGTGGTTTTCCTCCGGCCGCGGCATATAAGAAGGCCGTTGATGCGATTTGGGCTGAATTCAAAGCCGAGGAAAGCAAGGAAACCCTCAAAGAAGAAAAGGCCACAGAAGCGGAAATAAAGGCCGTTATGAGGGCTTTCGGCATGAAGATGTAGGAAGAGTCGGCCTGACTTATGAAAGCACATCAGGGACGTTCCTGATGTTGTATGATGAATTGGGCGGACAGCCCGACAAGAATACCGGAAGCTATAGGCGTGATGTCGCCTATCCCAAGCGGGGAGGGGTTCCCCGTACAATTATTATCTGTTGTTGAATCGGATTCTAATAAGATTTTTTGCGTTACGAGGTCGGGTAGCCGTGAGGTTCCCCGACCTTATCATAAACGAAAACCCCGCCCTTGTTGGGGGCGGGGCAGGTGGTGCTCTTACAATAGTGGGTGATATGGAGCGGTTATACTCTTTCGTTATCGGGGTCGAAACCGTTTTCAAAGTCGATGTAGACCTGAAAGAGTCCGGTCACGTATTCAATTCCTTCTTTGATGGCGAAAGCATCTTTAGGACTAATTACCGATAAGTCCAGCCCGTCAGATGCGTTTCGGATAACACTGATGTTGCGTGCAAGGATTTCAATCTTACTCATGGCAATATACATTAATGGTCAAACATTACAAGGTCTTATATTAGGCATATCCTAATATTCAAACGCAAATATAGTGTATTGTTCAATATTAATCAATATTTTTGACTTAAAATTAGGTTGTGCCATATTTTTACTAACTTTACAACATCAATTCGACAAAGTATGACAGGATTAAGAATAAAGGAACTTTGCAAAGAGAAGGGCATCACGCTCAATGAACTTGCCGCCAAAGTGGGTATATCCCAACCTTCAATAAGTCTTATATCCAACGGAAAGCAAAAGCCCACATTTGATACATTGGAACGGATAGCGGCAGCATTGGATGTGTGTATGTCGGAACTTTTCTCCCCTGTTAAGAACATAAAGATTCAATGCCCTCATTGCGGAAAAATTATCACTTTGGCCGTAGTTGAAAATGAGCCTTAGAATATCGACTCTGTGACAACTTTAGGGCGATAGTACACAATTTGTACACCTTGACAAAACAAAAAACCCTTCTAATCAATAGATTAGGAGGGTTTTGTGGTGCTCCCTCAGGGGCTCGAACCCTGGACCCCAACATTAAGAGTGTCGTGCTCTACCAACTGAGCTAAGGAAGCTTGGCCGTTTAGTGACCCGTTCGGGGCTCGAACCCGAGACCCCAACATTAAAAGTGTTGTGCTCTACCAACTGAGCTAACGAGTCTTTCCATGTTATCCCGCCGGATCTCCAAATCGGGATTGCAAAGGTATGCACTTCCGTTTAAACTTCCAACACTTTTGTGAAAAATTTTGAGAAAATTTTTGCCCTTTGCTTATTAAAAACGTTTTTATAGCCTATTGAGAGGGCGATTCCGTGCGTTTGCATGCATCTTCAGCGGAACAGAAGGTGGATGAAGTCGCGGAAAGATTTTCTCCAGACCTGCCATTCGTGGTCACCGGGGTAGGTTTTCCATATGACATTGACTCCGGCCGCCTTCATCTCGGCAACTTTTTTCGTGGTGTTCGTGATTCTCTCGTCCTCTTCTCCGCAGCTCATCATGAATACGTCGAGATTCTTGTTGAATTCTTTCGTGTCGGATATCATTCCGGGAATCTCCGTTTCGAAGTCCACTTCGCTCTCCCTCCCGAATCCGCTGAACAGTCCGGCGGAGAATACTCCGACGCTGCCGAACACATCCGGGTTGCGCAGTCCTGCGTAGAAGCTCTGGCCTCCTCCCATGGAAAGGCCGGCAAGGGCCCTGCCCTTGCGGTCGGTCTTCACCCTGAAGTTCCTCTCGATGGCGGGAATGACGTTTTCAAGGAGTTCCTGGCGGAACTTCTCCGTCCCTTCCCAGGTGTACTGCGTGCCTCCTGGGACATTGCCGTTGGCGCATACGACGATCATGGGGACGGCTTTGCCGGCGGCTATGGCGTTGTCGAGGATGTTCACCGCAAGGCCTTGGGAGAACCATCCCGTCTGGTCCTCTCCGCCTCCGTGCTGAAGGTAGAGGACTGGATATTTCTTCTTGGAGGAAGCGTATCCGTAGGGAGTGTATACAAGGGCTTCTCTCCATTCTTTGGCCACATCCGAAAGGAAGCGTATTGTGGTCACCGTTCCGTGTGGGATATCCTGTATGTAGAAGTCCTCACATCCGTCCTCGGGGATCTCGACGGCATTGAGGTGGCGGCCATATCCGCTGAAGATTCCTCCGACAGGGTTAAGGACACCCACTCCGTCAATGGAGATGGTGTATCCTTGGAAGCCGTGCTTGACTGAAGGGACGGTTATCGTCCATGTCCCTTCGGCGTCCTTTTTCATGGGGTGGTTCTTCGACATGATGTTCACCGAAACCTCATTCGCGGAAGGTGCATATACGGAAAATGAAACGGAGTTGTCCGGATTCACCTTGGGGGCGGAGAATGCCTCCCTCGGGAAACCCTGTCCGAAAAGAGAAGTTGATGACAGAAGGAATGCGGCGATGAGTGCCGCCGCTACGCGTGCGATGCTTTTCATATGGGAGCGTTGATTTGGTTTTTCTGCGCTAATATATGCTTTTCTTCCGGTTTTTTATGGGCTTTACGGTAGAATAAGCCCTAGCGGCTGAGGGATTCCTCCTCACGGAGTCTTTCCCAGCGCTTTGACCATTCGGGGGATGAGACGTTTTCCATGTATTCGATGTCCCTTTCCTTCGTTCTTGACCCGTCGTCAGAAGGAACCCTTCCGCTCGAACTGTCAAAGTATCCGTTCCTCGCGAAATGGTTCAGATTGTTTGACCATAGGGCTACGGTGAAGTCCACCTCGCCTTCAATGTAGGGGATCTGCTGCGGTACGTGGAAGATCCCTTTTTCCATCATCCGGAGTTCTCCGATGAATGAGCGGGGCATATGCCCGATCTTTTCTTCGATGAAGGAGAGTATACGTCCCTTTTCCTTTTCGGAAAGAGTCTCCCATGAAAGACTCCGCCGGTAGGTTATGGGAGAATCCCCGCAGGTAAGGTAACTTATGTTGACCGGGATGTCCTCCTTCTTCCCAAGGCGGATGATGCCTTCCGATGAAGGGAGTCTGCTTTCTTCCCTGTCCGAGGGTACGGTTATCTCGGCGAGCCTTCTTATGGAATATCCTTCAAGCCAGGGAACTGTTTTCCGGAGGAAGATTTCGTCCCTGAAAAGTTCTGGGAACATCTTTCCCGGCGAAGATCCGAGCCTCTCGGAGGCTTCGGACAGGACGGAAAGGGTTTTCCGTCTTTCTTTTTCGGGAAGTGATGAAAGGGCGCAGCCGTCAAGGCGCCTGAGAATGTCGGCGGCGTCTTTAAGCGTCTCTTCCTTTTCCCCGAGTCTTTTTTCCGAGAGTTTCAGCCTTCGGAGAACATCCCTTCCGGAAGAGAGCATGCTTTCACGCATTCCTTCGTAAAGGATCCTGTCGGCTTCCGCCTGAAGGGCGGAACTTCTCGAAGAGACGGATTCCACCGAGGCTGCGGCCTTTTTCGGGTTGAGGCAAAGAAGGGAGATTTCCTTTCTGAGGGACTCGTACTCCGGGAGTATCCCTTCCGGGATGCCTTCCGTGGGTGAAGTCGGGCTGAAGTCCAGTTTCCTGATAGGAAGGTCTTCGGGAGCAAATGCGGCTCGGGAGCTGTCCTCCGGTCCGGAAAGTTCAAGAAGGTCTTCCTTCTTCCGGGAGATCTCTTTTTCAAGAGATTCGATCTCCTTTTTAAGAATGATTGTCTTTTGCTTCAGGAGGTCATTCCGTATGCTGTCCTCAAGAAGCCTTTCCTCCCATTCCGCATGGATTTCCCAGGGCTTGTAGTGCTTCGCATGGGTGTGTTCCCTCATGGGGTCGAAACCGTATTTCCCGACGGCTTCCCAGTATCCTCTCAGGATTGTGCGGTACCGTCCGTCCTTGTGAAGGTCCGTGGCGCAGAGTTTCGCTCTCCCTTCCATGAAATGGATAGGGACGATGTCCATATGGAGGTGGGGGTTGCTCTCGTCCATGTGAAGGACGGCTCCCACGATGTTGTCTTCCCCGTAAACCCTCGCCATATAATTGTAGGAGTCGCTCGCCCAGGATTCGATCTCCTCCTTTCCCATTGACATGAACACTTCCTTCGATCCCGACAGGATGAATCCGAGGTCGATTACCCTTCCGGGAGGAACGGTTCTGCTTCCGGTGGCTTCTTCTATCCGGTTCATTATCCTTGTCCTCATGCCGAGGGAACTCCGGTCGGTTGTGGATATCTTGCCGCCGGGGAGAATGAAGCGGTTGCTGTGCGAAGAGCTCCTGTCGACGTTCAGAAGCGTGGAGGAATCCCGGCTTCGCTGCATCTCGCTTTGGCAGGAGGGGAAGGGGTAGGATGCTTTCCTCGTTTCGAGGTTGAAGACGCAGGAGTACCTGCGGTAGTGATGGGATACGGAGGTGGATGATTCTTTTTCCATAGTTTGTCTTTTTTGTTTGGGTTTTCTCTCTTGTCCGGAAAGATTCCGGGAAAGATTCGGGTATATATAGGAAAGAGGAAGGAAAAGGGGGAGTGAACCCTTCATTTCCTTTCCGGACGAAAGTATGACAGAGAAATCTTTCCTCCAAATAATGTTGAAAGTTTTCCGTGAAGAAATTTGAAGAATATTTTCTTCTTTCCCGGAGAATCACTTTATTTGCGTAAGCTTTGGGCTTCTATTCCGAAGCCCTTCCGGACTTTCTTCCGGAGATGTTGTATCCGTTTTTTTTGGCGGAATATTCCGCAACTCATTATGGCTGATTACAAAGATGTTCCCATAAGGGATGTCCTGGAGGCACTGGGTGCCAGAAAGGCTGGAAAGAATATGTATTATTCGACGTTCAGGAAGGATTCCTCTCCCTCGATGTCCGTGTCCTTTTCCAAGAACGTATGGTATGACCACGGGGTAGGGAAAGGAGGTGGCCCGGTCGAACTCGTGATGGAAACTTTGGGGTGTCCGTTCAGGGAGGCTAAGGCCTTCATCGCCGGGATTCCCTCGGGAGTTGCGGCTCCGGTGATCCCTTCGGATAACGGGGATGGCGATTCCTCCGATGACGGAGTTCCCGGAATCGAGGTGAAGTCCGTACGGGAGATCTCTTCCCGCCGGCTTCTTTTCTATGGGTGGAAGCGGGGGATACCGTGGAGAATCCTTACACGGTATTGCGGGGAGGCGAAGGTGGCCTTTACCTCTTCGGGTAAGGAATGCACCCTCCTTTCCTTTGAAAACAACGCCGGCGGATATGTCCTTCGTTCAACCGGAAAGATGAAGATCTCATCGAAGGCGGGAATTACGACGTTCGATGCTGAAGGGGAGAGGAGCGTGGTACCGACTTCGGACAAGGTTTTCATCTTTGAGGGGTTCTTCGATTTCCTGTCGTGGAAAAGGATGGCGGAGGACGGACATGCTGATGGGGAAGGGGACTGCGTCGTTCTCAACAGTGTCGCCAACGTCGAAAGCGCGATGGCCTTCATTTCCTCTCACGGAAAGATGGTCTCTTACCTTGATGCGGACGAGGCCGGTCGGAATTGTCTTCAGACGATCCGGAGAAGGTTCCCTTCAGTGGATGTTGTGGACATGGCGGAGAGTTTCGGAGAGTGCAAAGACCTGAACGAAGTCCTGGTTGAACGGATCCGTGAACAAAAAGTGAGAAATTCTGATAAAATTCCTCGAAAAACTTTGCCGGAAAGAAAATGAGGCCGAATTCCGGAGTTTGACGCAATTGTAGTAGCGGAAGGATCTATTTCTTCCGGAACAGTTGCTTGATGTCAAGACTGAAGAAATTTTCCAACGGGATCAGTGGAAAAGTAGTCATTCGGTGTATCAGTGCCTTCGCAGAACTGTGGATTTGCCGACCTGGCGAGGTCCCATGATGAATTGCATCCGCCTGCGGGGTTCAGCCGTCCTACTCTTCAATATGGCTAAGTGCTGTCTCTCGTATTTCATGTTTCAAAAATCTTCTATATAACAAATTTTCAACACGCTGATTTAGAGAGTTCCGCATTAACAGACAGAAGTTCCCTTTTCAGCCTGGCAAGTTTCTTCTTGAGTATCACTTCCTCGCTGTCTCCAACC
>JAFUFP010000016.1 GCA_017469845.1 Bacteroidales bacterium
CGAACCGAAAAAGGGAAAAATAATTTCGGGATTTGGCGGTTTTTGATAACTTTGTAAAGATGTTCCTTCCTCATGACAAATAAGGAACATATTACAATCATCTATCCACATCTACTGCAAAAATGGCAAAGACATCAGCACCAGAAGAAGGACAGTCCAATGCAGGAAAACTCAAAGCATTGCAGGCTACCATCGACAAGATTGAAAAAGATTTCGGGAAAGGGACAATCATGAAACTGGGCGACCAGCCTCAGTTGGATGTGCAGGTTATTCCCAGCGGTTCAGTGGCTCTCGACCACGCTTTGGGTATTGGCGGATATCCCAAGGGCAGGATCATCGAGATCTACGGACCCGAATCCAGCGGTAAGACGACTCTCGCCATCCACGCCATAGCACAGGCACAGAAACAGGGCGGCATCGCCGCCATGATCGACGCCGAGCACGCTTTCGACCGCACTTACGCAAAGGCACTCGGAGTTGACCTGGATTCACTGTACATCTCCCAGCCGGACAACGGTGAGCAGGCCCTTGAGGTTGCTGACAACCTCATCCGTTCCGGAGCCATCGACATAATCGTCATCGACTCCGTCGCAGCCCTCACCCCCAAGGCCGAGATCGAAGGTGAAATGGGAGAGAACAAGGTCGGTCTGCAGGCAAGGCTCATGAGCCAGGCTCTCCGTAAACTTACGGCCAACATCAGCAAGACCGGCACCTGCTGCATATTCATCAACCAGCTCAGGGAAAAGATCGGCATCATGTTCGGAAATCCCGAGACGACAACCGGAGGAAACGCCCTGAAGTTCTACGCTTCCATCCGTATCGACGTCCGCAGGACAACCCAAATAAAGGACGGCGACGAGGCTCTCGGCAACCGCACCAAGGTCAAGATCGTCAAGAACAAGATGGCACCTCCTTTCAAGAAGGCCGAATTCGATATCGTCTACGGAGAAGGCATCTCCCACACCGGTGAGATCGTCGACCTGGGAGTCGAGATGGACGTCATCTCCAAGAGCGGCTCCTGGTTCAGCTACAACGGCCAGAAACTCGCCCAGGGAAGGGAGGCTACCAAGCAGCTTCTCGCCGACAACGTCGAACTGTGCGACGAGATCGAAGGAAAGATCAGGGAAGCCATGCAGAACATCGAGGACTAAGTTCCGACATGACTCCACTTACAAGACAGGGAGAGCCGACCGGCCCTCCCTGTCTTTTGTATCGCACCATCCCGCAAAAGGGACAACACGTTCATTCCCCGTAAGGATAATCGGGGTAGTAATACTCCTCCTCGATTTCCACCCCCATGGCGGAAAGGCAACCGAAGATTTCGCTCCACGAGAATGAATAACTCACCGAAAATTCTCCCGGGGATATCCTTCTGATGGAATAGTAGCCGAAATTCCACAGAAGGGAATAATCGTGCGTGTTTTCAAGCGTATATTCCTTGTCCTTGTAGTCAATCGTGAGGGTGAAGCCGTCTTCGAAAACATTCCCGAAATTGCATGCCCCGTAATAATCGATCCCTTCCCGCACGTCCGTGAAAGTTTCTTTCCCGTCGGGGGCCAATGCGAAATCCCTATAGGGTGAATTCACCTTGATGGGGACTCCTGACGAATTTGATATTTCATAATGGACCGTGACTGTCGTCTTTTGCCTCACGCATGAAGAAAGCGTTACCAAAATGAAGCACAGCGACAGTAGTATTGATATTCTCTTCACCAATGAGGCTCTTCCATTGAGCGGCATATATTGTATCATAACCTTGTCATTTACAGTTTCACCCATTCTCCTACCCGTGAGCTTACGGCACCCAGGACACCGCATCCGCCTTTGACGTTTGTGTACGCATAGGACGAGGGGAAGAAAAGGGACAGTATGTCATTGTCGTCGTTATTGTATTCCTCTGATTTGGCGTAGCGGTAGAATTCCGGAGAGACGTACATGAGGGTGGCCCTCATGGAGATATCCTCATCCTTGTTCCCGGTATTGAAATATACCGTCAGGCGCCCTTCCTTGGCAAGCGAAGCCCCTCTCCAAAGGTATGCATTGAAATAAGATCCGGTGGAAGAGTAGAAGCCCCGACCGAGGACCGACCACTTCGATAAAGAGGCTGTTACGACTTCCGCATCTCCGAAATCCGAGGAATAGAATCCGCTGTCCTTCAAAACCGGATGAGGATGGAAGTAGCGTGTCTCTTCCCTCTGCTTATAATACGACATCTCATCAAAAAGAAGCATATAGTAATGCTCCCCCATTTCGGGATCATCCGGAATGATGTCCATTCTTATGACATCAAGTCCCATACTATCTCCGTTGTACTCGTCTCCGTAGACCACATCCCTCGAAAGGGTCGTAGTGAAGGGCTTCACGCTCCGGGGTTTGACAGTAGTGGCGGAAACCGGAGAAAAGCCTTCGGCGGAAACGTTCACTTCAATACTCTGTCCCCCTTCTATCTTTTCCGTAGTATAGAATGCGCCTTTCGGGAAAAGCGGTGCGGATACTTCACCCCGGGAAAGAGAGATTTCCTTTCCCCCGACTTTAAGGGAAACAGTCGCCTCGGAAGAAAGGCTACGGCTTTCTCCGTAACCGAACTTCGGAGCCGTTGCGATGACGTTTATTGCGGTTGTGTCACTGAGGCCCTGGACGCATTCGACGTAGATGAGACTTTCGGTGCTGTCTCCCGGATCCATTATCCTCTGGCAGGATGCGAGAGCCCACAGACTCACAAGAGACAGTGACAACAATATGTTACTTTTTTTCATGATAGGTTCTGTTAGAATTTCAACGTATAACTTACGGTCGGAATGATGGGGACAATGCCGGTGCCGACGAAAGAGGTCCCGTAATATGTCTTTTTCCGGATCTCGACACTGCTTTCGGACGTTCCCACAAGAGGATTCAATCGGCAGTAGGCATTGTAGATGCTCACGTTCCATATTCCCTCATTGCCCCTCTTCGTGACATGTCGGAAATTAGCCCCTATGTCAAGACGATGATAGGGCACCGTCTTCATGTTGTAGGGGCCGACAAATACCCTGTAGTCACCGGAAGGATTCACTTTCTCATCGGGATTGTCCAGGACGAAGTCACGCCTGATTTCCTGCGTGGGGATAGTGATCCTGCCTCCTGAATGGAACAGCCACCCGGCATACAGATCTATCTTCCTGGAAGGACGGTAAGTGAAAGTGAGGTTCAACTTGTGACGGTTGTCGTTACGGTCAGGATACCACCCGAGGGCAAGGTCTTCGAAACGTCTTTTGCTCCATGAAAGGGTATATCCGGCCGAAGCTTCCATCTTTCCCCTGGTGTAGGAAACAGACGTTTCCACTCCGTAGGATTTACCTTCACCGACGCTGAAAGTCCTTTCCCAACTGTCAACCGGAGGATAGAGGGTAGTCTTTCCGGCATACTCCATAAGGTGGTCCATGGTCTTGTACCACCCTTCGATATCCACATGGAACCCTCCCGGAAGGTCAGTATATATTCCTCCCGCTATCTGGGATGAATGCATCGGAGCCACTGCGGGAGTCGACGGCATCCAAAGCGAAGTCGGCAGTTCCGCATAGAAGGTTGTGACCTGATGAACGAACTGGTTCATATGCGTATACGACATCTTCACCGATCCGAAATCCGAGAACTGGTATTTGAGGGCCAACCGGGGTTCAGCCCTATGGTACGCCTTTCCTCCTGTGGCATAGAGAGTGTAACGGAGACCGGCGTTGACCCGAAGACGTTTGCTGAGGGTCATCTCGTCTTCGGCGTACAGGGACAGTTCATGAGACCTGTACTTGTACAGATAGCCGTCCGTCACTGTAGTATCCCTCTCACCTGTGGCATAGTAGGATGTGACGGTGGATCGCTCGGGTCTGAAGTTATGGAACTGGTAGGATGCCCCGCTTCGGAGATGATGCGCTCCCGAAGGGAATATGTCGAAGTCCGCCTTCACCGCATAATCCCTTATGCGGGAATAATTCGATGTGGAATAAGTGCCTCTGTATTCATCGGTGCCGTCATTCTGCGGTTCGGAAGGATGGATGAACCTGTCGCGCTGATAGTCTTCGTATCCGTAGTGTACAAGTCCCATGGTCCCGGAATGGTAGGCGGTGAGTTTCATGGAAAGATTATCCGAGAATGTCTTCTTCCATGCAAGACTTGAGACAAGGTTTCCCCATTTGAGCTTGCCGTCCATCTTTGAAGAAGAATAATGTTCGACGGAATAAGTTCCGTTCCATCTGTCACGGATATCGTCGTCGAATGAATCGGTCATGAACTTCAGGATATCCTTCCCGTCATACACGTTGAACGACAGGACGCTTTCCTCGCTGAACTTGTGTGTGATGTTGAAATTCACATCGTAAAGAGCGTACCTTCCTTTGTATTTCTCACCATCCTCGGAGACGATGAAATGCAGCACGGGCCAGCTTATGGTATCGAGCCAACTGTGCCGAAGGGCGATATTGAACGAAGTCTTCCCTTTGAATATCGGGCCCCCGTACTGGGCCTGGGCATTGATCAGACCTATCGAGAAAGATCCCGAGTAACGGTCGAAGTTCCCGCTCTTCGTCGCCATGTCGACAACGGAAGAGGTCCTTCCCCCGAACCTTGCCGGGAAGCCGCTCTTGTAGAAGTCAAGGCTCTCGACCGCATCCGTATTGAATGCCGAATAAAGGCCCAGAAGATGGCTGACCTGATACACCGGCACTCCGTCAAGAAGGAAAAGATTGTCGCTTCCGTCACCTCCGTGGACATAGAGGCTGGACATGAGTTCAGTTCCGGCGGATACTCCCGGAAGAAGCTGGAGAGTCTTTATCACATCGGGCGAACTGAGGAAGGAGAATCCCCTGTTGAAGGCCTTGTTGTCAATACGGGTGAGACCGGTCTGAGTCGTATTGAGATCACGGTCTATGTAGGATGTTATCCTTGAAGCCGAAAGGGTGTCAAGAAGGGAGTCGGGATCAAGATTCGCATAGGAATGTTCGATCGATGGTTTGAAAGCCCTCACGGCAATGTATTTGCGTTTGACGTCCCACTCCATTCCCGTGCCTTTGAAAAGGTCACGGAGAGCGTCGGACAGTTTGACGGAAGAATCCTTTTTCCCCTCTCCCCTATAAGGTATGTCCATGTTTATGGACGAATCGTACACGAAATTGACGCCGTACTCCCTCTCGATCCACGACATCCGTTCCTTCACGGTCTGCTGTGAAGCGGTATTCTGGGCCGATGCCGAAGGAAGGAGAGAACTTCCCGAAAGCAAGAGGAAGGCGGCGGCTAAAATGAACAGTTTCAACTTGTAATTCATCAGTGAATTGCCTTTTTCCAAAATCTGATTGTCAAATAACCTCATCATTCCTTGAACGGATCGGCGGTAACCGCAATCCCTATCTGGAGCGCCGACTCGATTGAAGATACGATCGCATCCGGATCGTCAACCGAGAACGTTCCGGTGAGAAGCTTTTCCGAGGCCGAAGGGTCGCAGTAGAATATCTTCCCGTAATAATCCGACAGTTCCTCGAGCACTGTCACGAGCGGAACGGCTTCGTATCGGAAATTTCCTGTAAGCCATGCCGTAGGATTGGGAAGTGATTCTTCCACGACTGAAGGAGAAGCGGAACCGGAATGAAGGACGGACTGCGTTCCGGAAGTCAGAATGACTGAGGAAGCGTCTGCGCCCTCACCGCTGAAGGACACCTTACCTTCAAGCACATCGACCTTCACTTCCGAAGGAGTCTCCCTGACCTGGAAAACGGTTCCGAGAACCTTGACGGTAGCCCTACCGAGCGAGACTGTGAACGGACACGTTTCATCATGGGTGACTTCGAAAAGGGCGGTTCCTTCCAAAGTGGCTCGCCTTTCCCCCTTTCCGGAAGAGAAGCTCAAAGTAGACCCTTCAGAAAGGGTCACCCGACTTCCGTCAGGAAGGGAGGCCACAAGGGCTGAATCTACCGCCTCATACCTTTGTACGGACGGATTCCCTCTGAAAATGAAGATACCCAGAATTACGGCGGCAGCAACCCCGACCGCCGCGAAAAGATAAGTCCTGAAAGATACTCCCGCTCCGCGCATATGCCTTCCGGCGGCTTTCACGGTATCGAAAGCGCCTTCACGGTAATGCTTCATTACGAAGCCCATTATCCTGTCTGAATTCTCCTGCATGGAATGATGTTTTTCCCTCTAGACGGAGAAAAAAGGGAAAAGTACCACCGGGGAACCGAAAAAAATGAAAAAAAATTTCGGACGGGGATGAACCGGGTTCAGAATCCGAAGAAAAAGTAAAGGATATCGGAGGCCTTTGCCCTCAAGGTCTCCAAAGCCCGTGAAATCTGGTTCCGGACGGTATTTTCGGAGATTCCCAACCGAAGGGCGATCTCCTCGTATTTGAGTCCGTCACGTTTACTCATAAGGAGTATCTTCCGCCGTTTTGCCGGAAGGGAATCAACCGCCGTCCAAAGGAGGGCCTCACGTTCGGAACGTGCCTGAGCCTCCTCGTCGGAGATTTCAGAAACGTCATCCATCGGGACCACATCGATCCGTCCCTTGGAGCGGAGACGGTCAATGCAGCGGTTGCGGACCGTCGTATAAAGATAAGATTTACCGTTCGAGACCACCGTTCCGTTTTGCCAGACGGAAGTGAGGCATTCCTGCACGACGTCTTCAGATTCGTCGACGTCTCCCATGTAATGGAGGGCATACAAACAAAGCGGTCTATAGTACCGCTTGTAGATATCACTGATCTGGGATGGCGTCACTTCTGAAAGAATTTTACCTTCTCGCGGGCAAATACCGTGCCCCTAGTCAATCCTCTCCGTCCTCTTCCCCGTCCGAAGCGCGTCGCTTGTCCTTCTTGGAAGGGGCGCCCGCCACGACAAGGACTATTTCCCCCTTGGGCTCATTGGCTCCGTAGAAGGCGGCCAATTCCGAAAGGGTTCCCCTGCGATGCTCTTCATGGACTTTGGAAATTTCCCTGGCGACACTGCACTCCCTGTCCCCTCCGAAAAACTCCGCCATCTGTGAAAGGGTCTTCGCAAGACGGTAGGGAGACTCGTAGAAGACCATGGTTCTGGTTTCGGTGGCCAAGGTCTTGAGGAGGGTCTGCCTTCCTTTTTTGACCGGCAGGAATCCTTCGAAGCAGAACCGGTCACAAGGAAGACCGGAAGAAACTATAGCGGGGATGCATGCCGTAGGCCCGGGAAGGGTCTGAACGATAATCCCCTCTTCGGCGCATGTCCTTGCCAGAAGAAAGCCGGGGTCAGAGATTCCGGGAGTTCCGGCATCGCTTATGAGGGCGACCGTCTCGCCCGCCAGGATCCTGTCCTTTATGATCGAAGCGGTCTTGTGTTCGTTGAACTTGTGATGGGACTGGAGACGTCCGTGGATATCGTAGTGTTTCAGAAGGACTGAACTTGTCCTTGTATCCTCAGCCAGAATGAGGTCAGCCTCCTTGAGGACACGGATAGCCCTCAAGGTCATGTCTTCCAGATTTCCGACAGGAGTCGGAACTATATAAAGGATTCCACTCATGAACGGATCTTCCTTCTTACTGCCATCATGAACCTGTAAACGTCCTCACTGTCCATCTTCCACTCGGGGAATGTCGAGTCGATAAGGGATACCACCTCATCGAGGGAACCCATGTTGTTTATCTTCTCGATGATGTCGTCGTACAGTTTGAAATCCTTGCGGAAAAGACGGTTCACGAACAGTATCCTGTCGTTCATCGAGATGGCGCTACGGACATTCCTTACTTCCGGTCCCGGCATATCCTTTCTCCAGGCGGAGTCAACGTACAGGGCATCCATAACGGATTCCTGAGGTATGGCCGCGTCATTGATGCTCTTGGGCTCCTTCTTGGGTCTTCCCCTCTTGACGGGTGCAACCGGTTCGATGACGTCTCCGAAAAGATCCATAAGCGTATCGGGTTCCTCCTCGGGGACTGGCTCGGCTTCGGGTTCAACCGGAGCGTGCTCTTCGGGAAGGTCTTCGGAAACGCTCTTCTCCTCCGAAGGAAGGTCTTCCTCATTAAGCGGAGCATCCTCTTCTTCAGCGACTTCTTCTTCGATGATTTCTTCGGCGGGGGCTACGGGTTCGGATTCAGTTACGCTTTCCTTGGCGGGAGAGGTTTCCTCCTTCTCTGAAGGAATATCTTCCGAAGGAACGGGAGCGGCATCCCCCTCGTAAGGGGCATCATCTTCGGGAAGGTCGAAAGGAAGATCATCGATATCCTCGGGGAGATCCTCCATCGGGATTTCTTCGCGGACAGGCTCCTCCTCGGGAAGGTCAATGACCTCTTCGATACTCTCGGGTTCTTCGGCGGGAATGGCTTCCTCTACGGGTTCCGCATCTTCGGACACGGGAGCGGGTTCCACCTCAGAAGGCATGTCCTCATCGGAAGAATCAGGTACGGAAAGTTCTACAGGAGACTCCTCCGGAACTTCTTCCCCGGAAAGATCGATTTCAACGGGAGCGGATTCCGTCTCGGTGAGAACGGGTTCCTCTGTCACTTCCTCAGTCTCCTCCTCTTCGGCGACAGGTTCTTTCTCCGGCAAAACCGCCTCCACAACCGTAGCCTCGGACGCAGAAACGATATCATCACCGAAATCGAGATCTATCGGATCCAATGACTCTTCATCCACCGGAGCGGATACGCCTTTGAGTGAAGCGACTTCCGCTTCGAGGACTTCCACTCTTTTGAGAAGCTGATTTACCAGGACAACGATGTCCTCCGAAAAAACTTTCCCGCTGCTTTCCATAACGCTGCAATAATTCCTATATTTGTATGCCCCGAAGGGGGCACTCCAATGAGCACATAATGTACAAAAGTAGCACAATGTTTTCAGAAAACACAAAAAAATCGGGCTGCATAGAGGTTATTTGCGGTTCGATGTTCTCCGGAAAGACCGAGGAACTTATACGCCGCCTCAAAAGGGCCCAATTCGCAAAGCAGAAGATCGAAATATTCAAGCCCACAGTGGACAAGAGATACTCAGACCTCGATGTGGTGTCCCATGACCTGCACAGCATCCCCTGCACTCCGATAAAGGATCCCAAGAGAATGCTGAAAGTTGCCGATGACGTCCAGGTCGTCGGAATCGATGAAGCCCAGTTCTTCGGTGAAGAGGTCATTGAAGTGGCGCAGGAACTGGCCAACCGCGGAATAAGGGTCATTGCAGCGGGACTTGATACCGACTACCTCGGCAAGCCCTTCGGCCCCATGCCCGGACTGATGGCCATCGCGGAAGACGTCCAGAAGGTCCACGCCATATGCGTCAGGTGCGGAAACCTCGCCAACCACTCACACCGCCTTTCGGCCAGCAAGAAGCTTGTGGTTCTGGGCGAGAAGGATGTTTACGAGCCGCTCTGCCGCCAATGCTACAACGAAGCCATGGCAAAGGAGAAGGAAGCAGAATAAGGTTCCTTATATAAATATTATGGGGAGGTGAACAGAAAAGTCCATCTCCCCTTTTTCGTTTCCCCATGATGGAAGGTCCTATCCTCTCGGATGATGATCCATCACAGCCTTCTGCCAGGTGGAGGACTCGATATGGGTATAAATCTCAGTTGTGAGGATGCTCTCATGCCCGAGCATCTCCTGGACGACACGGAGGTCAGCACCGTTCTCGATAAGGTGTGTGGCGAAAGAGTGGCGGAACGTATGCGGGGAAATCTCCTTGTGGATTCCGGCGAGCATGGCCTGAGTCTTCACCATGTTGAATACGGATATGCGGCTCAAGGGTTTCCCGTACTTGTTCAGGAAAAGGACATCGTCATATCCTTCCTGGGGAGCGATCCTTTCCGAAAGGTATGCGTTCACGGCCGAGGTGGCGATTTCTCCGATAGGGACTATCCTCTGCTTGTTTCCCTTTCCTATCACACGGACGAAGCCTTCTCCGAGGAAAAGGTCCGATATCTTGAGGGTGGTGACTTCACCGACCCTGAGTCCGCAACCGTAGAGGACCTCCAATATCGCCCGGTCACGGAGTCCGGACCATGTGGAAGTGTTGACGGAGTCAAGCACCGCCTCCACTTCCTCAACCGACAGGACCTCGGGAAGATATCTTCCTATCTTGGGGGTTTCTATACCATCGCAGGGATTGTCTTTCCGGAGGTTCTCCATGACAAGATATCCGAAAAGGGAGCGGAGGGAACTGAGGAGTCTCGCCTGTGACCTTTTGGATATCTCCCTCGATGAAAGATAGGAGATTATCCCCTCCTGGGTGACAGAGAGGGGGTCATTCCCCCTCGACAGGAAATCTTCCACATCACTGCAGTAGGATGACACCGTGTTGCGTGACATCCCCTTCTCCAGGCTGAGGAAATACTTGTAGTCATCCAGAAGGGCCATCCTTTATCCTTCTTTAGAGAGTCCTGTACTTCTTGCCGTAGTCGAGCTGCTGCCCAAGGAAGCTGTCGACGTATTCAAGACGGTAGTCGACAACCTTTCCGTTCTCAACGACAGGAACGATGTCCGGGTTCAGGAACCCGCCGTAAGGCTTGAGGTTGAGGGCGGCGTAACGCTCCCTGACTTCCTTGTGGAGTTCGGGATCGATATTGACGGCGTATTTCTCCACAAGAGCCTTGCCGGCAGCATAATCGCCTTCTGACTTGATTCTCTGGATTTCGGCGAGAAGTTCGGCGAAAAGTCCACGGAGAGCCACATAGTCATTGACCACGAAATAGGTTTTTCCGTCACGTACCTTCTTCTCGATCACATTGGCTTCACGGCCTTTTTCGTAGCACCACTCGGCGATGAGTTTGCGGTTCTGCATATGGGCCTCGGTATTGGGACGGCCGAGTTCGACCCTTGTGAACTGGACGAAAAGACCGTTCCTGATGTAATTGTCGTATGCGGGCTTGTATGCCTCGGGATCCGGAATGATTCCGAGCTCGACCATCTTGGGATCGGCCACATAGTAGAGTCCGAACAGATCTGCCCTGGCTTCCTCCAAAGTGGACTGGAATTCTCCGAGTGCGGAAGATGACACACCGGGGAGAAGCTGACCGGAAGCGTGTCCGAGACATTCGTGAAGGTCGGTATGTACCTCATCGTCATAATTTCCCCACTTGCGGTAGGAATCTATCTCCTCCTGTGAATACGCGAACTCGGTGAGGGTACTGTTCGGCTGTTCCTGGGCGGCATAATCATAGGCGTGGGTCACATTCGCGATGGTGACGGACTTCGAGCCGTGGTCTTTCCTTATCCAGTCGGCATTGGGAAGGTTGATTCCGATGGGGGTGGAAGGATATGTGGCACCTGCGAGGGCGACAGCGTTGACCACCTTTGCGGAAATTCCCTTGACGTTCTTTTTCTTGAACCTCGGGTCAACGGGAGAATTGTCCTCGAACCACTGGGCATTGGCGCTAAGGATCTCTGTTCTCGCGGAAGCGGCCGAGTCCTTGACGTTCACGTAGCCTTCCCATGTGGCCTTGCGTCCGAGAGGATCGTCGTAGTCCTCGATGAAACCGTTGATGTAGTCAACCTGTCCCAATGTGTCCTTCACCCATTCGATGTTGTACTCATCCCACTTGCGGAGATCTCCGGTCCTGTAGTAGTCGATGAGTATTCCGAGGGCCTTCTTCTGGGAAGCGTTCTCGGCAACGGCCGAAGCCTTCTCGAGTTCAGCGCAAATCTTCTCTATTGCGGGACCGTATATTCCTCCGATCTTCCAAGGCTTCTCGACAATCTTTCCGTTCTCCTTCACGACCTTGGAATTGAGGCCGTAGGAAATCGGGGTGGGATCATTGGGATCCATCATCTTCTTGTAGAAAGCGTCGACTTCAGCCCTTGTGACCCCTTCATAGAAGTTCACACCCGAAAGGGCGACGATGTCTCCCGTGGAGGAAGTGGACCTCCTCTGCTGGAAGGCGTCGGGATCGAACACGAAATCAAGCAGCTGCTCGTCCTTGTCGCCTACGGCTTCCATAAGGGAAGCGAAATATTCCTTGGTGCAACCGGGGATGAACTTGTCTTCGGCATAGTGGTGATGGACACCGTTGCTGAAGAAAACCCTCTTCGCATAGAGCTCGAAAGCGTCCCACTGCTCACCGGACCTTTCTCCGGAATAGGACTCGAATATGTCCTCAAGGACATGGCGGAGGGGAAGATTCCACTTGCAATACTGGTCCCATGTGATGTCCCTTCCCCACTTGGCGGCTTCCGCCAGATGGTAAGCGTACTCTTTCTGCTGGAGAGAAAGGTTGTCCCACCCGGGAACCTGATACCTTATAATATTAAGGTCGGCGAACTGGTCGACCAGATACTTGAACGGAGCGGGCTCTTCAACTTGTTTTCCGCCGCAAGAGGATAGGGCTGCCACTGAGGCCGCAGTCAACAACATCTTGAAAATCTTTTTCATATTTACACAAACTAAAAGGCGGAAATGCACTTTCTTCCGCCCAAAGTGCAAATATACAAAAGAATTCATACCTTTGTACGGATATGGGGATACCGTTCCCCGCATCAAAAAGCTTATGAACAAGACGATGAAGAACATATACGGAACGATTCTGATGGCATTTCTCACCATCGGAACGCTCTTTTGCGCCTCCTCATGCGAGAAACACGGTAAGGGCAGTGATAACCGGAAAGTGATGATAATGATGTCCCTGGGATACAACTCCATCAGCGGCTATCTCCAGGATGACATAAAGGACCTGCAGGCGGGATACGTTCCCGGCAATGGTTCAAGTGCCGACATCCTGCTTCTTTACAGCAAGCAGACCAAGAAATACAAAGACTATTCGACACCCTCCGAATCAGCCCTCATCCGCATCTACAAGAACAAGAAGAATGTCGTTGTGATGGATACACTCAAGACCTATCCGTCCACCAAGATATCGACTTCTCCGGAAACCATGCATGAAGTCCTCTCCTATATCCAACAGGAGTTCAAAGCGAGGAGTTACGGCATAGTCTATTCCTCACACGGGACAGGTTGGCTTCCCGCCGGCTACTATGCCAATCCTTCGAAATACGAATCCAAGTCAATTTCCCCGTCATCGGCCGGTGACAGAACAGGAAGACTTCCCGCCGGTGCCGTCCCCTATGTCGAAATTCCCCAGGACCCCTCACTTCCCCCCGTCAAGACCTTCGGTCAGGAAGTCGTGAGCACCGGGAGCGGTGACATTTCATACGAGACGGAGATAGAGGATTTCGCGGCGGCGATCCCGATGCACCTTGACTACCTCCTTGTCGACGCATGTCTTATGGGAGGAATAGAAGTGGCCTATGCCCTCAAGGATGTAACCGATGTGATAGGATTCTCCCAAGCGGAGATCCTGGCTGAAGGTTTCGACTACAGGACTATCACCAAACACCTTCTCCAAGGAAAGGATCCCGATCCGGTAAGCGTCTGCAAAGACTATTTCGATTACTACAACAACATGTCCACCTCTTCCGAGAGGTCGGCCACTATCTCGATCGTGGACTGCGGCAAACTGGACGCCGTCGCTTCGGTGGCGAAGAATCTGTTCGAGAAATACCGCTCCGAAATCGCCTCAGTAAACCCGAGCAAAGTCCAGGGATATTTCCGTAACGGAAGGCATTGGTTCTACGACCTTGAGGATATACTCATCCAGTCCGGAGCTTCGGAGTCCGACATAAAAACGCTTTCCGACGCCATCAGCGCCTCCATTCTCTACAAGGGAGCGACTCCGTCATTCCTCGATGCGTTCGACATAACGCACTTCTCGGGGTATTCGATGTATCTTCCCTGCAACGGGTCCGAGTATCTGGACAACTTCTACAGGACCCTTTCCTGGAACAAGGCCACCGCTCTCGTTCCCGCGAAATAAGGGTCTGAACCCGCGAATAAGGCTCATTTCGGCAAAATGTCACACCGCAAAGTGTTGACAATAACAATTTTTTGCTATCTTTGCGCCCGCAATTCACAAAGCGTAGGCTTTTGGTGCAATGGGGTCTGCCCCAGCGGCAGACTGAGTAACACGTTTTAAATTTATTTTCAAATGAAACATTTCGCATTGAACGGCCAGATCCGTGAGATCGGCAACAAGGCTGTCGTCAAGGCTTTCCGCAAGCAGGGTCTCGTCCCTTGCAACCTCTATGGACAGGGTCTTGAGAACGTATTCTTCACAATTTCTGAGAAAGAGCTCAAAGGTGTAACCCACACTCCCGCTTCATTCATCGTCGACCTCACCCTCAGCGACGGAAAGACCTATACATGCATTCTCCACGAGCTGCAGTATCATCCCGTAAAGGACAACTGCCTCCACGTTGACTTCCTCAAGGTTTCCGAGGACAAGCCCATCAGCATCAACGTTCCTCTCAACATCACAGGACACGCTGTTGGTGTACAGGCCGGTGGTAAGTTCGCAAAGTTCGTACGTAACCTCAAGGTCTGCGGTCTCATGAAGGACCTCCCCGATCAGCTTGACATCGACATCACCGACCTCCAGATCGGAAAGACCATCGTCGCCGGTGACCTCAAGTATGACAACATCGCCATCCTGAATCCGAAGTCAACCATCATCTGCACTGTCAAGGCTACCCGCCAGTCAGCTCAGGCTGCAGCACAGTAGTAGACCATTTGAAACATGTGCTTCTTTTTCCGAAAAAGAAGACCCGCAGTTGAATCTGATCCCACGATGAACTTCCTCATAGCAGGTTTGGGCAACATAGGCGCCGAATACGCCGGGACCAGGCACAACATGGGATTTATGGTATTGGATGCCTGGGCTCAGGCATCCAATGCTGTTTTCACGGTCCAGCGTTACGGGTCCATCGCCGAAATTTCATTCAAGGGGAGGAAATTCATCCTCCTCAAGCCCTCCACGTACATGAACCTCAGCGGAAACGCTGTCCGGTACTGGATGCAGAAACTCAACATCCCCACGGAGAACCTCCTTGTCATCTGCGATGACCTGAATCTTCCCTTCGGGACCCTCCGCATGCGCAAGAAAGGAAGCGACGGAGGACACAACGGGCTGAAGAATATCGAGCAGTGCATAGGGACTTCAGAGTACACCCGCATCAGAATAGGCATCGGAAACGACTTCAATACCGGCCAACAGATTGATTTCGTGTTAGGTCCTCTGGATGAGGAACAAAAGTCGACAATGCCCGACATATGCGACAAATGCATCGAAGGAGTAAAGGCATTTGCGACCATTGGAGCCGAAAGAGCAATGAATTTCGTAAATAGTAAGGCTGAAAAGCACTGAATATCAGCCCCGACAAGCGACTTTTCAAGATTTTGTTTGTTTTTTTGGTTAAAAACGCATACCTTGCAAACAGTTTTGATAATTAATGTTTAACAAACGTTTAAAACACCAAAATCATGAAAGAACTTGTTGAGAAAATCAAGGCTGAGTACGCAGATTTCATCGCGAATGCTGAGGCACAGGTCGAGAAGGGTAACAAGGCCGCCGGAGGACGTGCACGTAAGATTTCCCTCGAACTCGGAAAGGACCTCCTCAAATTCAGGCAGGAGTCAGTCAAGGCCGCAAAGTAATTGAACTTTTTTCAGCGAACTCGCGGGGACAGTTTCCTTTTGGAAGCTGTCCTTTGTGTTTTTGTGCGGATCAGGACCTGCGCCATTGCGCGAAATGAGGGCGCGATGAAGGATACAGGGGATCATTTTCATGAAGGTATGCCTCCCTTTCGAAACTTATCCCCCTGTATGCCGAAGAAGGTTTACGCATAAGACGTACAATCCACTCGAAGAAATACAGGAAATAAAAACCGACATAGCCCAGTTCCCTCATCTGGAGGGTGTGGACGGCCTCGTGACGGAGCATGACGGTCCTCCTGTATGAGGGAAGACGTTCCCACAGATCCTCGCGCACGAAAACCACCCCGAAGAGATTCATCGCAATGAATCCGGGGAAAGGGAGGTATCTGTTTTTTATGACTTTCATGGGCCGCATCCTTCTTTTACCGGATGACAAGACACAAAAACTCGTCCAAAATCCATCAAACAGCGATTTTTTTGAATTTTTTGAGATTTTTTTCGCGTTTCACTGCAACGAAACGACCACAGACTGCATCTTTGCTATAGGTTTAGGTTTTAGTACACGTCTGGGGGACGGCTTGGAAGTGATTTTCGGGTCGCCCTCTTTTTTTGTACCCATATGATGATTCTATGGCCACTACGGCGCCAAAGGGAGCCGCGGATTTGCGATTGAAACAAAAAATGCCTAACTATGCAGCGACGATTGTACTTTACCTCCCATGAAACGTCTCTCAGGACTTCATATTGCAATTCTACTTCTTCTGCCGGTGACTCTTCACGCCATTCCGGCTTACAGGGGTATAATACAATTGTCCCAACCCGACGGAACTACCGTTTCCGCACGCCTCTCCGGTGACGAATTCTCCAAAATCCTAACAGATACCGAAGGTCATGCCCTTGTCCGTGATTCCGACGGGTTCTACTGCTATGCCCTGTACGGATTCGACGGGAGTGTCTCCAGTTCCGGATTCCGGGCGAACGAGACGGCTCCGGGATTCATCCTGTCGCGTTCCCTCCAGATCCCGAAGGACGCAATTTCGAAAGCCGCGACTTCGGAAAGGGCCCTCGCCGACAGGAAAAGAAACGAGGAAGCTTCCTTAAGGGTCAAACTCCTATCCGAAGAGGGAGGCCGCGCGATGAAAAAAGCCATCGTCATCCTAGCGGAATTCCAGGATTACAAGATGACGTATTCGAGGGAAGACTTCGTCCGGATGCTTTCTTCGGACAATTACACATACGGAGGCGCGACGGGAAGCGCCGTCCAGTACCTCAAGGAGCAATTCAGGGATGACTGTGACTTCTCCTTCACCGTCTCCCCCCTTGTCACGCTTGACGAAGGGAGAGCCGCCTATTTCTCCAACAACACAACCGGCGCAAGGAAGGACAAGAACGCCGTAGGAGCCGTCGCGGAGGCCTGCCTGAAAGCCCATGAAGCCGGTATGGACTTCTCGTCTTCCGATCTTGATGAAGACGGGGATGTGGATGACGTCATCGTTTTCTTCGCCGGAAAGGATGAAGCCGATGGCGGAGGAGAGGAATGTCCGTGGTCACACCAATGGTGGGTCAGGGACGGAGGCGGTCTCACTGTCGAAGTCGACGGGAAGAAAATCAACCGCTACGTCTGCACTACCGAGCTTGGACGCAATTCCGAAGGAGGTTACACCTTCACCGGAATAGGCACATTCTGCCACGAGTTCTGCCACACCATGGGTCTTCGTGACATGTACGATACGGATGATGCGGCATCAGGAGGCATCTCCAACGGGCTTTTCTACACAACCGGCCTCATGGACGGCGGCTGCCACAACAATTACGGAAGGACACCTCCCCATTTCAGTGCCGTGGACTATGACTGCCTCGGCCTTGGAGAGTACGAGTACCTCTATCCCGGCGAATACACTCTCGAGCCGATAAACAGGAACCGCCGCTACATCAAATACGAAACCGGAACAGAAGGTGAATACTATCTTCTCGAGGTAAGACGCAATACGGGTTGGGACGCGTACATCGGAGGAATGGGACTGGCCATCTACCATATCGACCGTTCAAAGAATGACGCTGAAGGGGTCACGGCAGCCTCCAGGTGGGCCTCCAATACCGTAAACTGCGCCCCCGCCCATGAATGCGCCAAATTCATTCCGGCCTACCCTGACGCCAAGGCGTTCGACCCCAGCGGATACCCTTCACCGGGTGCGGCCTCGATGATATTCTTCCCCTACGGTGACCGTTCGTCATTCACCCCCGACTCTTCGCCCGCCTTCGTTTTCTGGAACGGGGACGATTCCCAATTCGCGATTACGGACATAACACTCCATGGGGACAACGTCTCCTTCAAGGTCATCAGCCTCGCCGGCTTGGTTATCCCCGAAGTGAACATGGGTAAGCACGACATCTTCCAGGACGCCTCCATCCTGCAATGGACTTCATCCGAGCCGGGATATAAAGGAAACGCTTTCCTCACATGGGGAGAAAGTTCTTCGGAACAGACCACAGTCGAAGTCGCTCCGTATTCGCCCGGACATTACTCGATGACATTCGAAGGATTGGTTCCGAGGACAGCGTACAAAGTTTCCGTAAGGTTCGGCGCCGAAGGAATAATGGGACCTCCCAAAACCGCCAACTTCACCACCAAATCCATGTACGACGGATCCCCGTTCATCTACCTCGCATCCGTAACGAGGAATGAGGACGGTTCCTTCCCCAAAGGGTCCGACCTCCCCTTGAGGATACACAACCTCAGGGGCGCAGAATCCGTGAAGTGGTATTTCGACGGAAGAGAGGTAGGCGTTGACGGAAGCGGCTATTTCAAGGTCTGGAGTTCGGGAATGCTCAAGGCTGAGATCCACTACAGCGACGGTTCAGTGGAAACCATCCTCAAAATAATCAACACGAAATGACGGCAAAGGCAAACACATACCGGAAATCTTTCCTCAGGGTGTCGGCGTACCTTCTGTCCGCCGTCATGCTCCTCCAGTGCAGCTGCACCAAAGAGGGTCCCGACAAGGAGTTCCTCGAAAATGATTCCATCTGCCTGCAGGTGAACGGAAAGACCATTATCACCTTCGACGAGGACAACTACCAGATATCTTCGAACAGGGAAAGGAAGGTATTCAGGGTGATGGACGACAATATGGGGAACTACTACCAGATATCCTGTTCGGATATCCCCTATTCCGAAGGTCAGGATATAAAGGCCGACCTCAAATGGGCTACCGGTTCTTCGGTGAGCACAAGGGATGGACTCCAGTTCAAGGTCGAGAAAGTGGCTCCCGGAGGCAAGGTATGGATGTGGTGCAAATCAAGGAAGATCGGAATATCGGTCCAGGTGGTGCTTTGACACCCGCCGCATCTACCCCAAAGACAATCACCAAAATCATCTGAACGATTGAAGCCGCCCCGAAGGACGGCTTCAACTGCACTTTATGGCGTGTCTCCTTAGAAGGAGAGAGCAATCTGGATGAAATCGTCAGCCTTGAGGGCGGCACCACCGATGAGACCACCGTCGATGTCGGGCTGTGCGAAGAGCTCCTTGGCGTTTGAAGGCTTGCAGCTGCCACCATAGAGGATGGTGGTGTCGTCAGCTACGGTCTGGCCGAACTTGGCGGCGAGCACCTTGCGGATGCAAGCGTGGATTTCCTCAGCCTGCTCAGCGGTAGCGGTCTTGCCGGTTCCGATAGCCCAAACGGGCTCGTAAGCGACGATGACATTGGCCATATCCTCAGCGGTGAAGTTGTAGAGGACGTTCTCGGTCTGGGCCTTTACGACATCGAAATGCTTTCCGGCTTCCCTCTCTTCGAGGTTCTCACCGACGCAAAGGATAACTTTAAGACCGGCGGCAAGAGCGAGCTTTGTCTTCTCGACGAGCTTCTCATCGGTCTCTCCGTAGTACTGACGCCTCTCTGAATGTCCGAGGATGGTGTACTGGCAACCGGTGGAAACGAGCATGTCCACTGAAACCTCACCGGTGTAAGCGCCTTTAGTCTTGTCAGCGCAGTTCTGAGCTGAAAGGCCGACGGGTGAACCCTTGAGGGCCTCTGCTACAGCGCAAAGATGTGTGAAAGGAGGAGCGACAACAAGACCAACCTCAGCGGGTACTTCAGCAGCCTTAGCGGCAACAGCCTTCGCAAGAGCGATTCCTTCGGGAACGGTGGTATTCATTTTCCAGTTCCCGGCTACGATATTCTTTCTCATATTCTAATTTGTGTTGATATAATTCCTCTTGACGGCAATGGGCCGTAGAATCGTGCAAAATTAGTGGTTTTGGGAGAATAAATCAAAAATTTACCCCAGCCCCGAGGGACCTTGAGGTCACTTTTTTATTTTTTTGTGTCACAAAAGGGTAGTATCTTTGCATCTTGCATATAAAAGAGACTCATTTTTAGAACATTTACATTCATCCGATGAAGAATTTTGTCGAGGAACTCAAGTGGAGAGGCATGATTCAGGACATCATGCCCGGAACAGAAGAGAAACTTATGGAAGGCCCCCAGGCCGCATATGTAGGAATCGACCCCACGGCCGACTCCCTCCATATCGGACACCTGGTGAGCGTCATGATACTGAAACATTTCCAGAGGTGCGGCCATAAGCCCATCGCCCTTGTGGGAGGAGCTACCGGTATGATCGGAGACCCTTCCATGAAGTCAGCCGAGAGGAATCTCCTGGACGAGGAGACCCTCAACCACAACGTGGCTTGCATCAAGGCACAGCTGAGCCGTTTTCTGGATTTCGAGTCGGACGCCCCCAACAAGGCGGAGCTCGTGAACAACTACGACTGGATGAAGGACTACTCTTTCATCAATTTCATCCGTGACATCGGAAAGCACATCACCGTCAACTACATGATGGCTAAGGACTCCGTCAAGAAGAGACTCTCCACCGAATCAAGGGAGGGAATGTCCTTCACCGAGTTCAGCTACCAGCTCATGCAGGGATACGACTTCCTGTGGCTCTATGAGCACAAGGGATGTGTCCTCCAGTTGGGCGGAAGCGACCAGTGGGGAAACATCACCACCGGTTCAGAGCTCATCAGAAGGATGCTCGGCAAGGACGCCTATGCCCTCACCTGCCCCCTCATCAAGAAGGCCGACGGAACCAAGTTCGGAAAGACCGAGAAAGGAAACATCTGGCTCGACGCTTCCAGGACTTCACCCTACACCTTCTACCAGTTCTGGCTCAATGTAGCCGACGATGACGCAGAGAGGTACATCAAGATTTTCACCATGCTCGACCGCGAGACCATCGAAAGCCTCATCGCCGAACACCGCGAGGATCCCGGACAGCGCAAGCTCCAGAAGGTTCTCGCCAAGGAACTCACCGTCATGTGCCACGGCGAGAGCGAATACGAAAAGGCCCTCTCCGCATCCAAGATGCTCTTCGGAAACTCAACTTCCGAGGAACTCCGTTCCCTCGATGAGCAGACCTTCCTCGACGTTTTCGACGGAGTACCCACTTCGGAGATAGAGAAGGGTGACCTCCCCTGCGGAATCCTCGACATCCTCGCCGTCAAGACAAACATGTTCCCGTCCAAGGGTGAAGCCCGCAAGATGGTCCAGAACAACGGTGTCAGCATCAACAAGGACAAGGTGGGAAGCATCGACTACGAGGTAAGCGACAAAGACATCATCGACGGAAAGTACATCCTTCTGCAGAAAGGCAAGAAGAATTACCACATCGTAAAAGTAAAA
This sequence comes from Bacteroidales bacterium, assembly GCA_017469845.1. Taxonomy (GTDB): domain Bacteria; phylum Bacteroidota; class Bacteroidia; order Bacteroidales; family UBA932; genus Cryptobacteroides. The sequence continues at coordinate 21,146 of JAFUFP010000016.1, forward strand.
TAACTCATTATCATCACTCAGAATGGAAGGACAATCGACAAGACAACTCAAAGTCGGTCGTGAGATCCAGAAGGACCTCGCCGAGATCATCCGCAGCAAAGGCATGGCAGCCTTCGGCGGCGCGATGGTTACGGTCAGCGAAGTTCGCATCAGTCCGGACCTCTCCCTCGCCAAAGCTTACGTGAGCATCTTCCCCTCCGCCAAGGCGGAAGAGGTGATGGGCATCCTCAAGGAGAATGTCCGCACCTATCGTGGGGAACTCGGCCGTAAGGTGGCCAAGCAACTGAGGATAGTCCCCGAACTGGTCTTCTATCTGGATTCAACGCTCGATTACGCTGAGCATATCGACGAATTGCTCAAGAAATAATCCCGGAGGCAACTTGAGATGAACCTGCCCCTTTTCATAGCCGGAAGATACCTTTTCGCAAAGAAATCACACAATGTAATAAACATCATCTCTGCGATAAGCGCCATCGGCATGGCCATCGGGACAGCCGCTCTCATCATAATCCTCTCAGTTTACAACGGGTTCGACGACATAGTGACAATGTCACTGGGTGACGTCGAGCCCGATATTCTTGTATCCCCCTCCAAAGGGAAAGTGTTCGTTCCCAAGGGTGAGATGTTCGACCTGGCGTACGATGACCCGAGGATCCTCAACATGAGCGGAGTCCTTCAGGACAACGTGTATCTGGGATATGACGGCAGGAACGGAGTGGCCCTCTGCAAAGGTGTTGACATGGTCTACGAAGAGGAATCCCCCCTCGCCGAAAGGATGCAGGAAGGCTCCTTCAACCTTCACAAAGGAGACGTACCCCTCGCCGTAGTGGGCTCCGCCCTCGCATTCAACATGGGGATAAGTCCACGGTTCCTTTCATCAATTGACATCTACTATCCCGACAGGGAGAAGCAGTTCTCGGTTTCCAACCCGTCTTCTTCGCTCAACATGCGGAAGGTTTATCCGGAAGGGATATTCGCGATCAATTCCGAAATCGACGCGGACCTTCTCATCGTCCCGATCGAGATAATGAGGGACCTCATGGGATATACCGAAGAGGTCAGCGCCGTTGAAATCAGAGTCCTTCCGGAAACTTCATCAAAAGAAATCAAGAAGCTCATCAAGGACCTCCAGAAGGCCGGAGGTGACGAATACAAAGTCAGTGACCGCCTTCACCAGAACGAAGCACTCTACAAGATGATGAGGTACGAAAAGGCGGCTGTCTACCTGATCCTCCTCTTCGTCATAATCATAATCGCGTTCAACATCTTCGGAAGCCTTTCGATGCTCATCATCGAAAAGGACGAAGACATCGGCACCTTCCTCAGCATGGGAGCCTCCCCTTCCCTCATTAAGAAGATATTCATCCTCGAAGGATGGATGATTTCCCTTCTCGGAATGGCGGCGGGCGTTGTCATCGGCGTTGCGCTGGCCTTCATACAGCAGAAGTTCGGCCTTATCAGCATGCCAGGGCAGTTCATGGTGAGTTCCTACCCCGTCCACATAAAACTTACGGACGTGCTCCTGACCGCAGCGAGCATCACGGTCATAGGCTATCTTATAGCACTTCTTCCTGTTTCCAAATGGCTGAAGACGGACCGTGAAGTGAGAAGCGCATAATCTCGGGGAAACGGTCCGGAAGCATACCTTCAGAAGCATAGAGAAATAGAAAGCGTGCCAAGGGAAACCTTCAGCACGCTTTCTTCATATTATCCGTTCGTGGCTTTTCGCCTCGATTCTACTCTTCAGGCAAGAACATCGGATCCCATGAAGGGAGCTGGATGGGCTCCTGATCGAAATACTTCATGATGGAATCGGGAACATATTTCTTCTGGAGTACGAGACGGAACATGTACTCGTTGAACCACTCGTCGGTCATTATGATGTTTCCTTTGTATCCTGAAGAAGCGCCCCAGCTGTTCTCGACCATCCACTTGGTGGGCTTGCCGTCCTTGAGGTCAACGGCTATGAGTGTCATGGCATGGGTTGAGCCGCTGGCGTGGGTTTTCACCCTCTGCTCCTTGTTCATTCCGAAGGTGACGCCCATCAAGGACTCGTAATCATAGTTCTTGAGGTCAGCAACACCGCTTGTGCGGCTGAGGAACTTGTTCACGTCGCAAGAGAAGTACATCGCGGTATTGTCCTTGATGGAAGCGATGGCCATCTGCTTGATGTCTTCGATGGGGAGATTGAGGTACACCCAGTTCTCACCGTCATAGACATGGCGGTCATACTGGATCTCATAGACCTTGTAGTATTCCCTTACAGGGTCGTTCATCACCATGATGTAGTTGTTCTCGAGATCCTCACCTATATACTCCTCATAGAATGACTTGGGAGTGTAGGTCTTGGTGCTGCGGACTTCACCGCTGCGGTCACGCCTTGTCCATGTGAACTCGGTGGGAGGAACTCCAAGGCAGATGGCGAGCATGTGATAGACTTCCTTGAGGTAATCGATCTTCATTTCCTGAAGACGGGATGCGGCTTTGCCGCTGCGTTTGTCTGCAGCTGAAGCTTTTTCCCATGCGTCACGAAGGAGAAGTCCGTCCTCACGGAGTTTGTTCGCGATCTGGGTACGCATCTGGGAAGTGTTGTTGGCGGCAAGAGTCTCGGGCATGACCTCCGAAGGGACGACGCCGTATTTCATGATGAGGTTCGATACGCCGGTGAACTGTCCTCCGTCACTGATGGGGTTGGCGAACAGCCAATCGACCTGCCTGTCCTCGAACGGAAGATCCTTGGTGTCGATTATGCCCTGGAGGAAGAGATTGGCTTTCTCAAGCTGGTCATAGAAGAAGACATAGTTCTGGGAGAAAGTGAAAGGTCCGAGATCGAACTTGTCTATCATCTTTGCCCTCAAGACATTGAGTCCCGTGAACAGCCAGCACCTTCCGGATGAAGCCTGGTCAGTTCTTCCCCAAGTCTTAACCTCATCGGAAAAATGGGTGTCGATCATGGCGAGATTCTCGGCATTGGTCGCAAGGACATTGATCTGGGCAGTGTTCAGGGCATTACGGATGGCCTTGTCCGAAGGGGTCCCGGCATATCCCTTGCTGATTTCGGTGAGCATCTCGGGAGTGAGACCACCCTTGGGATCACTTTTCTGTGCGAAAGCACCGACACTGAGCAGCCCGAGGGCCGCAACTAAAAAGACTTTCTTCATATGATCGTGTTTTGTTTTTGTCGACTTGACTCCAAAAATACGAAAAAACTGGCAGAAGCAAAGGCCTGTGTAAAATCATACCGAGATTTCGTGAAGTAAAATCAACATAGATAACCGCAGCCCTGGGATCCTTCCACTTTATGATTTTCCTGCGGTCTTATCATTGCGATTATGTCGTTGCGAAAAAATCGCAACATAATATCGCAACGAATATTTATACATCAAAAATGCGACAGTTGTCATCCCCCAAGTAGCCGATGTCGCCAGCCAGAACGAGAATGTCCCCTGCCACTTGCAGGGGATTCTCCTTCAGGTATCGCCAGTTATCGGCAAACTCCAGATGGAGGTCAGACGCATACTGTATCTTCATGACTGTTCTATGGCAAATAATCCATCTAATTGTTCTAGCAGAGCCTCGATGAACGAAGGGTCCTGGTCAAGAGCCTTTGCAAGAGGCTCAGAGAGGGCATCCCAATCATTTCTGATTGAGGCGACAAATTCTTTTATGCAAGCGACGATTGGCTCTGGAGCCATAATCTGACTGTCTTCCATGATGACCACGTTCTTCAGCACGTCAGAACGATGCTTCTTGATGTCCTTGCTGTTGACATGCTTGCCATTAGCCTTGTCCTGCAAAAGATTGAGGTAGGCACGTGACTTCAGGGCGATGAGGGCTGCTGAGTCAGCATGGCGACGGCCGTTGGTCAGTTTGCTGTGGTCGATGGTGAA
>JAFUFP010000017.1 GCA_017469845.1 Bacteroidales bacterium
CGGCAAATCCGCTCGATTTTGCTTCCGGCAAAATCTTGAAATTCCCGCTTCTGAGGTTTGCATTTTCGCCGACTTTTCCGTTTGTTTTAGCGAAACGCTCTTCTCGCGAAGCTTATAATTGACTTTTTAAAGTGGACTCAATTATTCAAACTTAAATAATTCAAACTTGAATAATCCGGACAAGAGTGTCAGAGTTTCAATCCACATCCTCAACAACGGGAGGAGTGGTCCCGCTGCCTTCCTGCATGAGGAATGTCCTCATGAACTCGCTTATATCACCGTCGAGTACGCCTTGGGTGTCGGCTGTCGAATAACCGGTCCTCAAATCCTTCACCATCTTGTAGGGATGGAGGACGTAGCTTCGGATCTGGGAGCCCCATTCGATCCTCTTTTTCTGTCCCTCGAGTTCAGCCTGCTTTTCCTGACGCTTTTTGAGTTCAAGGTCATACAGCCGTGACTTGAGGATACGGAGAGCGTTTTCTTTGTTGCCTATCTGGGTTCTGCCTTCGGTATTCTCCACTACGATACCTGTCGGGATATGGCGTACACGCACACCTGTCTCGACCTTGTTGACATTCTGGCCACCATGGCCGCCGCTACGGAACGTATCCCATTCCAGATCGGAATCCTTTATTTCGATATTGATGGTGTCATCCACGAGCGGGTACACGAAAACGGACGAGAAAGTCGTTTGCCGCTTTCCCTGGGCATTGAACGGGGAGATCCTCACCAGACGGTGAACTCCGTTCTCGGCCTTGAGGTAGCCGTATGCATAATCACCTTCGAACTGGATGGTGGCGGATTTGATTCCGGCTTCATCACCGTCAAGAAGATCGGTAACCGTCATCTTCATTCCGCTTCTTTCGCCCCAACGGGTATACATCCTCATCAGCATCGCAGACCAGTCGTTGGCTTCGGTTCCTCCCGCTCCCGAATTTATCGTGAGGATAGCTCCCAGGTTGTCCCCTTCCGCTCCGAGCATATTGCGGAGTTCGAGAGCCTCCACTTTATGGAGAGCGTCGAGATATGCGGCGTCAAGCTCCTTGGATTCTTCGGTCGCAAGCGACTCGTCCGTGGATGCCCCCAATGAATCCTTCGCGAATTCATACAGGACATCGAGATCATCGACCGCCGAGAGTGCAGCATCGTAATCCGTCACCCAGGATTTGATTGAATTGAGGTTTTTGAGGAAAGATTCCGCGGCTTTCGGGTCGGACCAGAAATCGGCCGCCTCCGTTTTGCGGGAAAGGGATTCCACCTGACGGCGTTTGTCGTCTATGACAAGGTTGTCCTTGAGAGAGGATACACGCTGGCGGAGTGCTTTTATCTGTTCTGCTGTGGTCATGTCTTAAGGATGTGACAGGTGCGAGGTCGGAAAAAGAATGGACCGGTCGCACCGGTCCACAAATATAGTCATTATTTTGGTGATTCAAGCCGCCGTAGGCATCATCCGCAGTAGAAATACTCCCTCACAAGCTTCTCCATGAGGGAAGGATCCGACGCAACCTCATCACGCAGCGTGGAGTCCGAGAATGAACGCAAGCCGGAGACGATTCCGTCGATCATCTTGGGACGGAAAACATCCATCGCCTCGAATACCGCCCTGTTCTTTTCAAGGCAGGCGGCCGAGTCAACACAGCATCCCGGCAATGAAACCAAAGACTTGAGACGGTCCCGGTTTTCCTGACGGTGAATGTCCATGTCGACATATGTCTTCCCGGCTATTGCAAGGGCCTCCTCTTCCGGGAGTTCAAGTCCGAACCTCGCCGCGACGCAAAGCCCGGCCATCAACTGATAAATGTCGGCCGAACAGTCCGGGGATCTCATTTCGAATGTCTGCTTCGACCTTGTATTGAGATCCGCCGCCTTTTCCATGGGATTGACCATAGCGCTCATGTCCACGCCGCTCGACCATCCGAGAGGGACCCTCACAAGGGCCGAACGGTTGCAGTCGCCCCAGCACACGTTGGTCGGGGCCTCCTGGTGGGGAACAAGCCTGAAATAAGAGGTAGGGTTCTTGTTTCCGAAGGCGGTTATCGAAGGAGCCAGAACCATAAGTCCGGCAATGGCCCTTCTGGCCTCGGAAGAGAGTTTCCCGTCCTTGCCGAGGGTGATGTTCATGCCATCCTTCATCAGCCTCATATGGATATGCATTCCCGATCCGGCTTCACCGACAATGATCTTCGGGGCGAAGGTGACGTCGAGACCATAGCGGTAGGCAAGATTCCTAATCACCCATTTTGCCAGGAGCAGCTGGTCTGCCGCGGTCTCTACCGGGCAAGGGAGGAATTCGATCTCGTTCTGCTCGTAGATTTTCCCGTCAAGGGTGAAGTTGCCGACTTCGCTGTGACCGTATTTTATCTGCCCGCCTGTCTTCGCGACGAAGTCCATGCACTGACGGCGGAAGTCACCCAGTTTGGAGAAAGGTTCACTCTCATGGTAGCCTCTCTGGTCCGTACAGGGGAAGAGTTCATCCTCTTCGGTGATGACATAGTATTCAAGCTCACCCATAGCCTCGAAAGAGAATCCGGTGCTCGATTCGAAAGCTTTTTCGGCCCTCATCAGGGTCTGGTGCGGAGCGCAGTCGAAGGGCTTTCCGTCCTTGTCGAAATATGAGCACAGGAAGCACAAGGTGGGGATTTCACAGAAGGGATCGACGAATGCCGTCCTGTAACGGGGTATGACATATAGATCGGAATTGCCGGCTTCAACAAATGAAGGGAAAAGGCTAGATCCGTCAACCCTCTCCCCTTCCGTGAGGACAGTTTCGGCATAAGCGAGGCTGTTCACGGTGAATGAGAGGGTCTTCACCCTGCCGTCTTCGGCCGGGTACATGAAATCTATCATGCGGATTCCGTTGCCTTCTATGAAATGCAGCATGTCCTCCCTGGTGAAAGACTCGGGATGTTTCCCAAGAAATGCCACGACTTCATTGGGATTCAGTTCAATGGTTTTGTCCATAATGAAAAGGTTATCGTTTCAGTGTTATTATGTGCGACTAATTTGCTTTCAAAGGTATGAAATTTTACGGATATGCAAAACGATTTAAAACAAGAATTGAAAATTTGCTTTAAATCTGTAACGAAAACACCCGAACTCTTCACCGGAGGGACAGGCCGGTCGTTTACCCGAGGAAATACCGTAAATAATTCCCATCTTTGCAAAGCAAAACTATTTTCTCCCGCAAATGGCAACCATCGGCATATTCGATTCAGGTGAGGGGGGACTCTCCGTCCTCCGTGAAATCGTCCGTCTTCTTCCCGACGAAAAATACATCTACTATTCCGACAACGCTTATTGTCCTTACGGGGACAAGAGTGCGGAATACATCATCGGAAGATGCAGGACAATCACCGAACTCCTGCTTTCCAAAGGAGCCGACATCATTGTGGTCGCATGCAATACGGCGACAGCCGCCGCCATCTCTGTTCTGAGGAAAGAATACTCCGACAAAGCCGACCCCAAGGTAAGGGAGATAGTTCTTGCCCTCACATCGGGCAAGACTGACCATGTGATGTTCATCGGCATGGAACCCGCCGTGAAACCCGCCGCCCTCGGGACCAGGAGCGGAGTGATCGGGGTCCTGGCCACAGCCGGCACCCTAAAAGGTTCGAAGTATCTCACGACGAAGGGCAACTACGAAGAAGGCTGCCGCATAGTCGAACACGTGGGGAAAGGTTTCGTGGAACTTGTGGAAAAAGGTATCCTCTCCGGTGACGAAGCCGAAAAAACCGTCGGTGAAAGCCTCCGGCCGCTTCTTGACGAAGGTGCGGACACGATTGTCCTCGGCTGCACCCACTACCCTTTCCTTCTCGACACGATGAAGAAAATCGCCGGAAAGGGAGTGAAGTTCATAGATCCCGCTCCCGCCGTCGCCAGACATCTCATCTACGTCATGGTACAGGAAGGGATTCTCGGGGAAGGGAAAGCCACCCGGGCCCTTTCGACGGTAATACGCCTCGCTGAAGAGGAAGCCCGCGGCGAAGGCGCAAAAAATATCGGGTCCCTTCCGGAACCCGACATCGAACTCATATCTTCAGGAGAATCTGAACCTCTGAGGAGGATTTTCGACCTCATCTTCGGCTGATTTCCGTCATATAATCTTTAATTGTAGTAGACATTGTACCTGCGGGCCATGTCGCCGTACATCTGTCCGAGCACCTCGAGATAGGGGTGTCCGCTCATCATCACTACCCTGTAGACCGTGTCGTCAACCCTGTAGTACTCGGTCCCGCCGAGGGTGAGGGTATCGAAGTCTTCGGGGAGTTCCTCGACAAGAGCTCCTGCCGGAGGAACGATCACCTCGTAACGGCCATTGGCGTTGAGGATGTAGAAGACACCGTCATCGTAGTAGTACTCCTGATTCGCATATGCGTAGCTCTGGGCGAGGCCGAGGCGCGAAGCGATATCGTAGGAAGACTGCGCCGAGGTGAGGTTCATCGCGAGCATGCTGTTCTGACGTGCGATCAGAGCGTTGTTCTCGGCGATTATCCTGTTCTGCTCGTCAATGTACCTGCTGTACGAATCCCAACCGGAATATGTCCTGTAGACATTGTGGTAGTAGGAGAAGCGGACAGGTGCGAAGACCACATCCCTTATGGCGTTTGCGATGAGAACTCCCACAGGAGGTCTGCAGATGACGTAGTATCCGTGGAACGGCCTGTAGTAGATGTCATTGTACATGTAGTAATCAATTCCGTAGTAACGCACCTTGCGGTAACGGGGAGGGAGAGAATGGATTCTGAATCCGAAATAGTGGGGATCAGGTCCATAGAAGTGACCGGGCCTGTTGTAAGGGATGTAGTCCCTCTCGCGGGGATGAATCCTCTCAACGTTATGGTTGTTGATGCGGAAGTCATCGTAACGGGCGCCGGCGTTTCCTCTGCCGTCAGGGCCGCCGTTGGGGGCGACATTCTGGGAAGAAGCGTTCTTCATGTCATCGGTGATGGTGGTGAGACCACGCCTGGTGACATTGGTGTTGGACCTTACGGAAGCGTTGTTGCCTGAAGCGTTCTGTGCGCTCGGGGTCACGGACGAACCGCTTGTCGAACGGACATTACGGCTTGACTGTGTCGCTGTTCCGTTGCCGGAAGAAGTTCCGGAAGTTGTGGAGCGGCGAATCTGTGTTCCGGGTGTGGAGCTCGAAGAAGAGGAAGAAGATGTTCCGCTGCTGCGACGTACCGTCGACCCGGTGCTGTTTGAGCGGGTAGCTCCCGATCCGGTGGAGGTTGTACCGGCGGAACGGCGGACCGTTGTTCCGGTGCTTCCGGAAGAAGAGCTTCCTGAAGAGTTGTTATTGGTACCGCTGCCTCTCCTTATCTGTGAAGATGAAGAAGGGGAAGTGGTTGTTGACCTCGTCGAAGATGAAGTTCCGGAAGAACGGACCGTAGAGGAGGAGCGGCTGGTGCCCGAAGAGCGGACGGTGCTTGAAGAGCTGCCGGACGAACGGACGGTGCTTCCTGAAGAACGGGTGTTGTTATTCTGGACTGTAGGTCTTGACGAAGATGAGGATGAGCTTGTACTTCCGCTGCTGCGACGGACCTGCGAGGAAGAAGAGCCCACGGAGGAACGTGTAGAGGAAGAACTCGGGGATGCCGACGAACTTGATCTTCTTACCGAGGAGGAAGAAGATGACGAAGTAGTCGTTTTAGTCGAGGACCCCGACGAACCAGTGCGCCGGGTCTGTGCTGAGAGATCTGCAGGGAGCATGATCAGGGCAGCTGCGATCGCTGATGCGAGAGCTGTATAGATTGAATTTCTCATAACCGACACGCTTTAAAAAGTTAATAATAGAGGTAATATTTCTTTGAAAGGGTCTTGAAGTCTTCAACATCTTTCATCCAGTAGGAGAGGATGTCCTGGACTTTCTGTCGCCTTCCGAATTCTATTCTTACATAATCCGTACCACAAACGAGGTCGAACATGTTATTGCGGCCCGCGGATATCTTGAAAGGGTTCTTTTCGGGGTACAATTCCCCTACCGCCTGCATCACGTAGAACTGCGTCGTGGTAAGCGTAGCCTTCGCGTAATCGGTATAACTGTACTGCACTCCGTGGAGGAGTTTGCCCTGCCATGGTCCGGAAATAGGCTTGTAGTGGATCGTCCTGAAAGACACTCCGGGGATATTGTAGGAATCCAGTTTGGCCTTCAGTTTGTCGGCATCGACCCATTCGGCCGCGAAAGTCTCGAAAGGAAGGGTGTATCCCACCCCGATATTGAGGTAGTCGTTGAATTCCCCGCAGATACCGGCGGAAGGATAATCTATCGCGGACTGGGGATAAGGGATGTTCGGAGAAGGAAGGACCCAAGGAAGACGGGTGTCGATGTATGTCATATTCCTTTTCCACCCCTCCATGGGAACTACGGTGAGCTTGCATTTGAGGGCGGGCTCATTGCCCTTCTGTCCGCGGTTCAAGCCTTCCTCGTTTATCAGCATGGCAAGTTCACCTACGGTAAGGCCATACACATACGGGATCTTGAACTCGCTTACGAATGAATAGTATCCGTCTTCGACGTAGTTGCCTTCGACCTTCTCTCCTCCAAGGGGATTGGGACGGTCAAGGACCATCACCTCTATCCCTTTCTTCGCGCACGCCCTCATCACAAGACCGAGCGTGCTGATGAAAGTATACGAACGGGTTCCCACATCCTGGATGTCATACACCATCACATCCACTCCCTCGAGCATCTTCTCGGAAGGTTCCCTCGTGGAGCCGTAGATGGAATACACCGGTACACCTGTAGCCGGATCCTTCGTGTCTTCGACCTTGTCCCCGGCATAGGCGTCTCCCCTAACCCCGTGTTCGGGGCCGTAGAGGGCGACGAGTTCAACTCCAGGAGCTTCGAAGAGAATATCTATCGTGGAGCGGAGGGAACGGTCTATTCCGCTGGGATTGGTGACAAGGCCGACTCTCTTTCCTTTGAGGCCTTCGAATCCGCGCGAACGGAGTACCTCGATTCCGGGACGGACAACTCCTTCACCGACGGGAGCGGCTTCAGATGCGGCTGCGGAAGATGCCTTCTCTCCGGAAAAAGCGCAAGCGCCCAACATCACCGAGAGTGCCGCGAAAAGTATAAGCGTTCTTTTCATAAGTCTTTTTTGTTATGGGTATTACAGAAGGAGGATCAGTTTTGGGAATCCTCTATTTTGACTATGCATCCTTCGAAATAGACGTCCTTAGTCACCCTGTCATAGATGGCGAAGACGAAAGGACGGTCAACGAAGAACTGGACCGGAGTCTCCGGTCTTACGGAAGTAAGTCTCATTGAAATCGAGGTGACCGCTGCCGCTTCAGCCCCTTCCTCGTTGACTTTGAGGAAGCACTTCTGGTTCACGTCCGATACGGCGACCGGGAAGGTTGTCATGTTCCCGAAACCTCCCGTGAAGGCTGAACGTATGCCCATCGCCTTGAGAGTGGCGTTCATGTTGAGAGTGGTTTCGATGGTGAATTTCGGGATCCTGAGTTCCACCTGGCAGGGCGAAGCTCCGACGATGGCCCTGTTCATCGTGTCCGCGTCCAGGGCTGACACCACAGAAGAAAGGTCTTTTCCACTTTCCGGAAGGATGAAGAGCATGGAATAACGCTCCTTGTACGGCAGTGAAAGGGATGAGAAAGATTCACAGCGATAATAGTCCATCTTCCCGTTACGGTTCATGAAGGAGACATCCTTCTGGTCCCCGGCCACGGAATGGAACGTCCCTTTTTTGGTGAAATTCTCATTGAAGGGAGTCGCCCAAGGCGCCTTGAAATAAAGCGCGTTGAGAAGAAGCATCACGGTACTTCCGGGAATTTCACCGACGATTGAAGGGATTTTGCCGGCGGTATGGTCACTGCACCAGGAGTTGATTTCCTTGACGGTCTCCCGCGATGAGAAATCCCTGGTCTCCACCTGTGCCGAGAACTTCTTCTCTATGGCATTCCTGTATGAATCCAGCACGGCGACACCTTCCTTCAGCCACACTGAAGAAGCGGTATTGACGATGGTGTTCTCATCTGTAAAAGGAACGATATCACCGAAAGAACCGCCCAGAACGGAGAGAAGTTCTTCCCTTGTCGGTCCGGTGGCACCTTCAAGAAGAAGGGAAAGGGCATAGCCCGCACTGAGAGGAGAAAGGACGAGGTTGTCCGCAAGTCCTTCCTGCGAAGCCGCGTTACGCAGAAGCGAAGCTGAAAAATCCATCGTAAGGGAATTTGTTGTCGAAGGCGAGACTTCGCTCCGGGGCCCGGACACGCTTTCCGACGACGCCGTGAATGTGAGCATCGGGGAAGAAGAAGGGTCCGCTTCACTCTGGAGAGGAGTTCCCCTTCGGGAATTCCCGCAGCAGGATAGAGCGATGCACGCCAAAGCGAGAGATGCGGATAATTTAAGGAATCTTGTCATCATTCATCGGTTTTGGTCACTTCCGCCGCTCCTTTCTCTTCATCCGACACGCTCTTGGCCTTGCCGAACTCGGGATCGATCTTGATGAGGGCGGTAACGACAAAAGTTATAAGGCAGAGGAACATCACCACGATGAAGAACTGGTGATATCCGAGATGGTCGGCAAGATATCCGGAGAACATGCCGGGAATCATCAGACCCAGATATGTGATGCCGGTACAGATGGAATAGTGCGAAGTTTTGAATTCCCCTGAGCTGAAATACAGCATATACAGAGTCAACGCCGTGAACCCGAACCCGTAACCCAGCTGCTCGATGAAAATGCATCCGGTGATTATCGTCATGCTCGAAGGATAGGCTGCGCTCATGTATACATACACAAGGTCGGGGAGAGTCAGGGCGAGGACCATGGGCCAAAGCCACTTCTTCACTCCGTGGCGGCTTGCCGCGATTCCGCCGAGGATTCCGCCGAGAAGAAGCCCGACCACGCCGATCGTACCGTATGCGAGACCGTACTGTTCCGATGTCAGTCCCAGTCCCCCTTCAGAAGTGGGACGGAGAAGGAAGGTGGGGCTCATCTTGGTGAGGAGGGCCTCAGGGAAACGGAACAGAAGAAGGAAAAGAAGCGCAACGACGGTCTCCTTCAGGGGGAACTTCGTGAAATAAGTCGCGAAGGTTTTCCCGATCATCTTAGCCGTATCCTTGGCCGACACATCCCTGGGCTTGTCATTGGCACTCTCCGGCAGGAAGAACTTGTGATATAGGGCCATCGCTATGAAAAGACCCGCCACACCGAAGAAAACGAGACTCCAGCTGAATGCGACTTTGCCGTCGGTAGCTTTCTGGATGAGACCCGCTACGGGAACCAGGACTCCGTTTCCGAAAATCACCGCAAGACGGTAGACGGTGTTACGGATACCGACGAAGAAGGACTGCTGATGGTCATCAAGTTCTATCATGTAGTATCCGTCGGCGGCGATATCGTGCGTCGCGCTCGAGAATCCCATCAGGAAGAGGAAGAACATGAAGAACTGGAACCACACTCCGGTGTTTATCGTGAAGGCGACTCCGGCGAATGCGGCACCGAGGAGCATCTGCATCGCGATAACCCACCACCTCTTGGTCTTGAAGATGTCCACGAACGGGCTCCACAGGGGCTTGACGATCCAGGGCAACTGAAGCCAACTGGTGTAAAGGGCAATCTGGGTATTGGTCAATCCCATCTGAAGAAGGATGACGACCGACACTCCGGTCACGATCACATTCGGAAGACCTTCGGCCGCATAAACGGTCGGTATCCAATACCATGGGGATCTTTGTTTGTTCTTCATACGCTATCTTGTTCGTTTTCAGTTGTTTTCAAAATTCATTCTCTCCAAAGTCGCTCCGGGATAATAGTGCTGGAGGATATCTCCGTAGGAATAGCCGCTGTAAGCCATCACGGCGGCCCCTATCTGGCAAAGCCCCACTCCGTGTCCCCATCCGTATCCGTCGAGGATCAGGCGGTCATCGTCGGTCCACGTGATGGTGAAAGCTGAACTCTTGAGGTGGGAATCGGAAAGCCATCTCCTTATTATGAGTTCCTTCCCTATCACCATTTCGCGGAGAGTCCCTTTGACCTTCAACTTCTTTATCCTTCCTGAGGGACCGTATTCCAAGGGGACAAGTTCAAGTATCGTTCCGAAGTCAATTCCCGAGCGTTTGTGGATGAGATCGGATATCTCTTCCCTCGTGTACTCCGTTTTCCAGTGGAAGAAATCCTTGGTCTCGAGGTCATAGTCATTGAGGACCTGGGAAAGGATGGCCTCATCGTGTGTGTCACAGAAACAATGGCCTTCGGGGTCATGGTCCGGAGTGTCGGGAAGCGAAGGAAGGTAAGGATAATCTTTGTCTTCCCAGCAGGTGGAGAAGATTTCCGTTTTGCCGCCGCAGCACTTGTAGAAGCGGCAGTCGCAGATTTCACCTCCGTAGGTGAGGACCTCGCCCCAGGTACGGTCTATGGCCTTGCGGACATTTTCGCCGACAGCCATCGAAAGGCCCTGATATCTCTGGCAATGGTCATCGGCACAGACGTCGAAGTTCTTGTGGTCGTCGTGGTCGAACCATTTGACATATTCATGTGAAGAGGCCTCCAGTTGGACTGCAGAACTTCCTCCCTGCACAAGGTTCGTTATCATATAAGGCATGGAGGAGAGTTCCTTCACATCCTCGGGAGAAATCTTCGGGGAGCGGTTCTTCCTTCCGTTTATCTGGGACATGACCCATGAACGTGAAATCACCGCATGGGTACAAAGATATTCCATCGTGGCGGAGGCTTTCATCTCCGAAGAAATGACGCTGAGAAGATAATCTTCAACTCCGATTATGTTGACAGCCTGGACCTTTCCGCCTTCGACGATGAACTTGAGCGAACCGGCGAATTTCTGTGTAAGTTTCCTCTCCCAGTGGAAATCTATTCCGATGGTGACCCCGTACAGGATGAACGTCGGTTCGGCGAAGATGGTGGAAGCGGTCTGCGCATCGAAAAGGAGGGTGTCGTACAGCACTCCGTTATAGTCTATCTTCCCCTCACGGTAAGAAACCTTCTGGGGGCCGGCCCCGTCGGAAATTATCTCGAATTCGATTTCCTGTCCGGACATAATGCCCACCTGAAGTGTGGGCTGGGTCCTGGTCAGTCTCCATAGGACAGTCTTTTCAGTCTCGGGAGAAACGGTGACCTCGGAAAGGAGTTCCTCCAGGAGAGCGGGAGTCAACTTGTCGAAGTCTTCCTTAACCGGACAGACGAAAAATCCCGCCATGTCGGCACAGCCCGGGCTCATCGTGAGATGGTCTTCCCCCTCGCTGAAGAAATGATGCGAACGGTGAGCGCTGCGAAGTACGACTATCGCCCTGTATTCGAAGGAAGCCAGTCCGTGGGTGTTGCCTTCCGGCCTTTTTCCTTCCCCCTTGTACCATGTGAAGAGATTGAACTTCGGCTCGCTCTCGCCTTCTTCCGCGGGAAAGGCATCCAGAAGACGGTAGAACATCTTCGCCATGGACTTTGATGTTCTCGAGCGGAGGAAGAACACTCCCCTTGCGAAATGCTTGTAATGATAAAGCTGCGCTTCCTGCACGGAGTCCACGTAAGAGAGGTCCTTCACCATTTCGGGAAGAAGGGTGACCCGCTCGGTCCCGTCGGGGAAGCCGCTGTCCGAAGGAAGGGCAGCCACCATGTCGAGAAGGCGGTCAGCCTCCTTTTCCAGCGGAAGGATTCCTCTCTGACAGGCCTGGAAATGGAAATGGTCCGGCGCGGAAGCCCCGCACTTCGGCCCGTTGTAGAAGAAAGTGTACCCGGGATAATGATGGGCCAGATCGGCCATGTCCACGTAGTTGTTCCAGATGGACTGACCGGTGTGCTCATCCCTTATTACGACAAGATGCCGCCCGAATATCGGATAGGGATTCACGACTATCTGGTATTCCTTGCCCTTCCGGCCTTCGAATTTGAGGAAATTCTGTTCCCCGGGACGGTTCTCTTCACACAGGAAGCAGGGCCTACCCTTTATGGCGGCATCATCAACCTGCGCTGCGGTGGAGAGGATTCTTACGGGATTATGCTGGAGTACTACTTTCAGACCCCCGATTTCCATTGTGCGCCTTTTCGCGCCTTTGATGGAACGGTAGTTTGTGGAGGCCAAGGGCCAGACGGAAAGCTGGTCCCTGAAGAATTTTTCTATAGTGGGGATTTTTTCGGTCATAACCTCAAAGCAGAGCTTCCAGGGACTTCTTTATCCTGGAATACTCTCCTTCAAAGTTAGGAGTTAATACGTTATTTCCCAAACTTTCTTGTATTTCTTGGGCAGTCCACCAACGGCCTTCGGTCACTTCATCCCCGTCGGGAGAGGGCGAGAAATTCCCCACGGCGGCGAACACGTGCACGAGTTCCCTTTCATTTATCCCTTCGAAGACATATGTAAGGATCGGCACAGGGTTGAAGTCATACAGGCGGAGCTCCTCCTCTGCTTCACGGTAAAGGGCTTCGATGATGTATTCACCGTAACTGACGTGTCCTCCCACCGCGGTATCCCAGTAGCCCGGCAGAAGATCCTTTTTCATCGACCGTTTCTGGAGATATATCCTCCCCTCCCGGTCCACGAGATGAAGATGGACTACCGGGTGAAGGAGTCTTGATCCTCCGTGGAGGTAGCTCCTCGGAGCCTGGCCGATGACCTGTCCGTCAGGGGTCACCACCGGAATCATCTCAATCGACTTCACCCCGGTGGGAGAAGGATTGAGATAAGAGGGCCTCGGGTAGACGGGCGCGATCTCAGTGAGGTAGATAAGTTCAGACATGGCCTTTGCGTCAGAGCGAGAACAGTATCAGAAGCTGCGCCGCCAGAACCCTCAGGAACATCGTGAGCGGGTAGACAGTCGCGTAGTTGACCGAAGTGTAGTCGGTTCCGTACATACCCTGAGCGAAGGCAAGCACGGGAGGATTGGTCGTACCTCCGGACACGAGACCGCAGATCTGGTAGAAATTAAGATGCAGGAACAGCCTGGAGATAAGGATTATCAGCGAAACGGGGATAATCGTTATGAGAGCTCCGTAGAGAATCCACCAGTAACCTCCGCCGACGATACTCGCGATGAAGTTCTGACCGGCACCCAGACCTACGGCCGCCATGAAGAATGAAATACCGATTTCACGGAGCATCATGTTGGCGCTGTGGGTGGTGTAAGTCGTGATCTTCCACTTCGGTCCGAAATATCCCAGAAGGATAGCTATGATGAGGGGGCCTCCCGCAAGTCCGAGCTTGATGGGCTGGGGAATGCCGGGGAAGCGGATGGGAATGCTTCCGAAGATGACACCGAGGGCTATTCCGAAGAAGATCGGCACAAGGTTCGGCTTGGAAAGGTTGTCGGGCTTGTTGCCGACGATCTTCGCCACGTCATCGATGTTCGAGGGAGTACCCACGACCTGGATTCCGTCACCCATCTGCAGGATGAGTCCCGGACGTGCGACAAGTTCGACACCGGCCCTTATGACCCTGGTAACCGTCACGTTGTAGTTGCGGCGGATGCCGAGTTGACCGAGCTTCTTTCCGGTCAGGGATGACTTCGTGATTGAAAGCCTTCTTGTGACCATATGCTCATCCATCCTCTGCCAGTCGTCCTGATGCATGGGAATTTCCTCACCGAAAGTGATCCTTACCGCATCAACGGCAGCAGGAGAAGTCACGATCAGAAGTTTGTCTCCCTTGTGGAAAATCGTGTCGGGTCCCGGTACTGAAATCACGCCGTCATGCATGATTCTGGAGACGACATACTTCTCTTCACCGCTCTTGACGACATCGGAAAGTTTCTTCTCGAATATGGCCGGGTTCTCGACTTCGCAGTGCATACGCCTTGCGCTTTCCGAAGCTGAATCCTCGTTGTCCAGCTGTTCTTTCTCCTTGTCAAGGTCAATCTTGAAAAGGGACTTCGCACCGATGAGAAGGAAGATGACGCCGAGAACACCGATCGGATATGCGACCGCATAAGCGGATGCCAATGAGGATGAAGCGCTTGCGGCTTCAGAGGCCGATCCGCCGGAAGATATGATGGAGTCGGAAAGGGTCTGCTGAGCGGCACCGAGTCCGGGGGTATTGGTGACGGCAGCCGACATCACTCCTGTCATGGTTTTGAGGTCTTCTCCGGTGACAAGATGAATCACGACGGTCGTGAGAACAGCGAGAAGGACAAGTCCGAGAGCGAGAAGGTTCAGTTCAACTCCTCCCTTCTTGAACGAATGGAAGAATCCAGGACCGACCTGAAGTCCTATCGAGAAGACGAAAAGAATCAGGCCGAAGTCCTTCATGAACGAAAGGACAGTGGGATCCGAAGTGAATCCGAAATGGCTCAGAAGGATACCGACGAAAAGAATCCATGTCGAGCCTATGGAAATGCCCTTTATTTTGAATCTTCCGAGCCACAGGCCGGTTGCGATGACGACTGCGAAAAGCAGAATGGAATGGGCTATACCCGTTCCGGTGAACAGTTCTTGCATAAATATTCCTTACTTGGGGCCAATCCCCTGTTAAAACACGACTTTCATGCAGAAAGCCTGGGAGCCTTCAACCTTTCCCTCGACATAATAGGCTGTTCCGTCTGTGGCCTGCTCGCTGTACATGTAAAGATCGACGGTCTGCCCCGGTTTGGTCTCATGGTTGAAGTTGATGGAAAGCTCTTTCATCGTCTTTCCTGAAGTCACGGCGTAATCGATGCAGTCCATTCCCCATACGACGTACTTGGCGTTGTTGGTGTGGCCGAGGATATCGACATCCGAATAGGACACGGTGTGGCTCCCCACCATTGTAGGTTCCACCCCCCTGGGCATCTGGACCTTGGGAGCGGGATCAGCGATAGCCGCATCCGGACAGATTGTGCTCTCCGGTATCATTTCGACGACTTCGGTAGTACGGCACATCCTTCTGGAAGCGACATCGAGAATGACCCATGAACTCGTACCGTTTATCTTCCTCTCGCCCTCAAGGGAACTTATCGCGAAATCCCTCAGATAGAAAGGACCGTAAGGACCCTTGTGCCATGTGGCGACTTCGACGCTCTCCCTCCATTTGGGAACATCGACGAAACGGAACTGAAGGCGGGACAGCACCCATGCCTTCCCTTCGGCTTGGAGTTCATCGTATCCGAAATGCATCGCATCAGCCGCGAGATAAGCCATCTCCTGGGCTATGTCCATGAATGCGGAAGGGGTGAGTCTCTGCTCTCCGTCCACTTCGTAACAAGTGATTTCCTTGCCGATCACATATTTGCTGTCTGGGGTAATACGTCCGTTCATATACTTGTTTGGATGCGATTTGGGCTTCCGCCGCAAAATTACACATTCTCCCTTCGATAGGCAAACACTTTATCGTTTAAGGTTATCCCGTACTCCGCCCGAAAGCATGATTTCCTCTCAGTCGTACTGATTTCGGGAGAAATGGATTGTTCCGGTATTGCCGTTATCATGAGGAATTCATAGATTTGTGGCGTGCACGATATTCCCCATAACAGCAACAAATAAAACGGATATCATGGAAAACACTTCTGCTTCCAAGCCGATTCTTCCCGTCAAAAAGCGTCATCTCCTTTTGGCGAATGCCATCATTTGGGGCGCTCCCGGAATCAAGATACTGATAACCGGTGTACAGGCGTACCTGTCACTATGGCCTTCGAAAAAGATAATATTCCTCGCCATAGGGACCGTTCTTGTCCTCGCCGGATTCACGGCGATGTTCAGCCGCATCGTCAAGAAATACTCTGACCGGATAACGGGATTCCCGGAAGAGAAGAAATCCGTCTTCGCTTTCCTGAGCACCAAGGGATATATCCTCATCATTTTCATGATGTGCCTTGGGATCAGCCTGAAATTCATTCCCGGTGTACCTACTGAATTCTTCGCATCCTTCTACTGCGGACTGGGCCCCGCCCTTATCGTGGCAGCGGCCAAATTCTTCTCCGCATGGATTGAAGAAGGGAAAAAAGCCTCCGACAAATAAGAGGATGAAAACGGGAACGGCCGGCTCCCGTGGGGAAGCCAGCCGCCCAAATCGAATTATCCTGATCGGAAACTTCCCTTTTGTTCCGACCTTTAGTCTCAAAGCCCGAGTACAGCCTTGGCGTCCGGTGTCAGATAAGGTGCGACCTCCGCGAAAGGCAACACGAACGAAGGCATTCCTTCAGCATAGGAAGCGATTTCGTACTGCTGATAGGTGAAAAGGAGTCCGTCCTTCGTCGGATAGGGCTGCCATACGGGAAGGGGTATGATACCGTTCTCGATGTGAAGGCTTGAGAGAAGATCCTCCTGACTCATCTCGATGTCCATATCCTTATAATATTGGATAAGGCCCTTTATGAGAACGGGCTGCATTTCTGACGTAGACGAGGAGTCGAAGAACGTCTCGACCATATGACCGTCCTTCTTGTCGAAAGTCATGGCTCCCGCTCCCGTAATACCGCCATGGGCTCCGCCCTGATAGATGTAGTTCTGGGAATAGAAGACGACATATCTGTCGCTTTCGTCTATCTTTTTGAAAGAGTAGTCGTATTCCCAAGCGGGGACGTTGGCAAGGATATCTGCCTTCTGCTCTTCCGACATCTCTTCATCTTCATTCACATAACGCTCCCTTTCCTCGGCATCTTCCTGTGAGATTTTGGAAAGGACGGAGAAAGCCTGGGAAGTATAATAACCGAAAAGGGCGTCGGTATCATCCGCATTTCCGTCGAAGGAAGGGAACATCTTCTCATTCTCGTAGGTGGTGATCCTCGTAAGCTGATCATCGAGGCAGGAGATGACACCTTTCCTGATTTCTCCCGCCGCACCTTTCGCCACTACGGGAAGTTCCACTTCAATCTTCAATGATGCGTACTTCGTGCTGTCTTCATAGGTACGCGTTTCCGTCTTCACGGCAGTCTGTCCGGAATTGCATCCTACAGCCAAGGCAAGTAGGGCTGAGGCTGCCAACAATGAAAAGTTCTTCTTCATATCGCAATAGTTTTATCAGGCCGCAACCCATGCGGCCAACAAAAGGATTGCAAAGTTAGCGCCTATTCCGGATATCCGGATGAAATATTTGCGAAATAAGGCAGCCTTTACCCTATTCTGGGTTTGAGGACAATCCTGACGACAAGGGAGATGATATACACCGAAACGCCGTATATCAAGGAGATCGAAGCGTTCCTCAGGACGGAGAAAAGTACTCCGGGAGAGATGCTGCCTTCGACTTGACGCAGAGTGTCGAACATACTGTAGCATCCGATAAGGACGGAAAGTAGGCTTATGGCCAGGGCGGCAAGACCGATTTCCTTGACCCATGCCGGGGCTTTCCATGCCGCAAAGAAAAGTGCAATCAGAAGAAGCGTAAGGATGCTCATGACACCGATTCCGCCGTTGAAAAAGAATGAGAACATAATTATAAATGTTATTGTACTGATGATTGAATCCGGCTTCCGCCATTGTTGACGCAAAGGTATCGAAAAGGGAGTTTATCCGAAAAAACAAAACCCCACAACCTCCGTACTAATCCCCACAACTCCCCTATCGTGACGGAATTCCGGAGAAAAATGACTAAATTTGACTCACCTTGAAACGTATTGCGGTCATATCGGTCTATTGGGTTGCGGCCATTCTTCTGTCCGCCGCAATTATCGTCAGTTTCGGATACTCCTTTCCCGAAGCGGCGACCATCTCCTCGGCTTTCATTCCATGCGCCTTCGCGCTCGACCAGATCATACCGAGAATCCGTGAACGGGAAAAGTCCGCCCGCATAAAAAACTCAATTTTCGTCATTCTCGGAGTGCTGACCTCGACTTTCCTTCTCATAATGATCCTTCAGGTGATGGTTTTCCTATCAAGAGGAACTGAGCTATTGCCGAACCAATTGCCGCAAACTCCCCCGGTCCTATCGAACCCTGTCTTCGTGGCTCTCCTCCTTACAGCCATGGCCATAGGCGAGCACTTTCTCATGAAAGCCTTCCCGAAGGCCACGAAGAGCGACAGGAAAATAACTTTCACATCCAATTACAGAAAGGTTTCACTCAACCGGAGCGACATCCTTTTCATCGAATCCCGGGACAACGAGGTGTGGATCTACACTTCGCACGGAGATATTCACAAGAACCGCACACCGATTTCGCATTGGGAAAATTACTTCGGGGATGATTTCATAAGGACTCATCGATCCTACCTCGTGAACAAGGCGGCGATCCTCTCGACAGACGGCAAGACAATATTTGTCCCCGGGCATGAAATACCCGTTTCGAAGAAATATTCCCCTTCGATTGCAATTCCGCACAACAATTTGGACATTGCGAATAGCGAAACGGAGGAATAAACGATACTTTTGTACCGTCACAATACGCAAAACGAATCAAACCATACAAAAAAATGAAAAAATTTCTTCTTCTCGCTGCAGGACTCCTTTCCATGCAGTTCGCATTCGCCCAGTGGGGACAGCGCACTCCCACTCCAAACGACACTCTCAAATCCGTAAGGGTCAACCCTGACGGAAGCGTGACATTCTCCATCTATGCACCCAATGCGCAAGCCGTCAGCCTCAGCAGTGACGTATTCGCTCCCGGCGCTTTCCAGAAAGCCGAAAACGGAGTCTGGAGCAACACGATCAAGAACATGAATCCCGGTGCCATACGCTATGCTTTCATGGTCGACGGTCTGCAGGTATTCGATCCCAAGTTCTCCCGCCTCGGAGAAATCTGCCCCGTTGCGAAGATCGACAAGGGCGAGGACCAGTTCTGGGCACAGAAGGACGTTCCACACGGAGCCGTATCCACCATCTATTACAAATCCTCCACTACCGGAACTACCAGAAGGATGCATGTCTGGACTCCGGCCGGATACGTAGCAAAAGGGAAGAAACTTCCCGTTTTCTATCTTATCCACGGTGGCGGTGACAACGATGCCTCATGGCCCGGAGTCGGCTGCGCAGGTGACATTCTTGACAACCTCCTTGCAGAAGGCAAGATGAAACCCATGATCGTAGTGATGCCCGACGGAAGCATGGATACCGAGAAGTTCACCGATGATCTCGCCAACGACATCATGCCTTACATGGCGAAAAACTACCGAATCAAGAAAGGAGCCAAGAACACCGCCCTCGCCGGACTTTCCATGGGTGGTCTCGAAACCCTCAACTGCTTCCAGGCTCATCCCGACCACTTCGGTTACATCAACGTAATGAGCTCCGGCTGGTTCAAGGGCAATGAGGAAATGTACTCCAAGGGAAGCGCACGCCTCAAAGAGATAGCACCCACTCTCAAGAAGAATTGCAAACTCCTTCTTTTCACAATGGGAGGACAGGAAGACATCGCTTACGAGAACTGCAAGGAAATGCTCAAGTGCTTCGACGAAGCAGGCATAGCCTACGAATACAGCGAGATGCCCGGAGGACACTCATGGCACGTATGGCGTCATGATCTGTATCATTTCGCTCCAAGGCTCTTCAAATAAGTATCGAATCGGCGTTTGCTGAAACGGGGATAAAAATAAGAACCACAAGCGACTTTTGCAATTTGCTTCCCCGAAAGGGTTGAACTAAAGTACATTTGTTCAGTAGAAACAAATGTGCCGTCGTTCCGACGTCATTCGGTTTTCCCCTTGGTGGAGCAATCGAAAAAAGGAAGTACCTTTAAGGAACCGAGCAAGTAGGCCATTATTTCAATGGAGTATATGAGAGGTATAAAGATATTTACTAGTAGTAGTAGAAGAATCCATGAATGCTAATGTATCGTATATTCTATTGCTTTTTGTCATTAGTTGCAATCATACTTTGAACAATAAATCAAGCGATAGTTCTGTGGTTCAAAATATGAGCATTGATACTATTTCTGTCTTTGAAACACCTAAATCAATGATTGGAGTTGATAGTATCATGTTAACTTATGTGTCGCCATATGATGGTTTTTTTTATGTGTTTAAGTATTCAAATGGTGAACTGAAGATAGCTAGAACTTGGGAGGGAAGAACTATTACAAATTTCCCTCTTAGAAAAGATCCTTCTAAAAATATGATAATGAATAAGTTTATCGATAATGTAGATGCCTTCTTTATAACCAAATCCGAAAAAATAGAATTTAATAAAGTCAAAAGAGACAATCAAATATTTTCTGATTATCCAGTGCTGACATATGAGCTTTTTCTGGAAAACAAATCCGTAATCAAACAAACAATCCAGATAGGGTATGAAGACTACGATGTAGAGTATAATCCGAAGTTTCTGGCGTTTTATGAGTTCCTTGACAATCTAGTACGAACACCTTAGTAGTCGGAAGCTGAAGTCTGGTATCAAGACAAAAATCTTCGACAGAAAGGGATTGAATGGCAGTTTACAGTTAGGGACGCAAGGACACGCCTGAAGCACCTGAACTCCGTCTTAAAAATATGAATTAGATGTTACAGCCCGTTAGAGTATGCTCGTGCTGGGCGAACCATAACAGACCGTTCCAGATCGGGGCGGTCTGTTTCATTTTCAATACTTTCAATTTCAATGAGATTCTATCAGAAAAGCACCTTCCTATTTGTAAAGAGCTTCGAATCCCTTACAGAGTTCACCGATGAGGTCTTCGCTGGAGTAAGCTTCACATGTATACTTGGCCGAGAGGCTGTCTCCGGCATAGCCATGAATCCAAGCACCGAGAAGAGCGGCATCACAAGCGGAATAACCTCTGGAAAGGAGCCCTCCCACAAGGCCGGACAGGACATCACCGCTTCCGCCCTTCGCCATTCCGGGGTTTCCGGTGGGATTCTCGAAGATCTTGCCGTCAGGTGAATAAATCCTCGTATGATATCCCTTCACTACAATGTAGGATTGGATCCGGGAAGAGAGGCCGACCACCTCTTTCTCCCATTCTGATGAATCCTCCCAACCGATCATCCTGTGCAGTTCCCCGAAATGGGGTGTCAGGATGGAACCCGGTGGAATGTGTGAAAACAGTTCAGGATGGAACGATATCAGATTCAGGGCATCCGCATCCAAAACCATGGGAATTTTGCCTTTTTTGCAATAGGAAAGAAGTGAAGAAAGGGCTGAAAGAGTGACCGGTGCCTGTGCGAGGCCGGGGCCGACAACCACCGCGTTATACTTCCTCATGTTCTGAGGCAATTCGCTGAAGAAATCTTCCGGATCTTCAGAAAGAATGGCTGAAGGATAATTCACGCTCACGGAATCCAAGGCCCTTGAAGCGGAATGGAGGGTCACAAGCCCGCATCCCGAGTGAAGCGCCGCTCCGGTGGCAAGCACAGCAGAGCCAGGCATGTGACGGCATCCGCATATAAGAAGCAGATGCCCGTAATTTCCCTTATGGCTATTGTTCTGGCGGAATAGGAGTTTCCCTTTCAGGAAATCGCTGTCAACGATGATCGGATCCATATCGAGTCTGTAATTATGTGACAGTTGCGAATATACGAAAAAGAATAGTAACTTTGCCACCCGAATCTGGCCTTTCGGTCTTTTCCGCCAAAAGCCGGATACAACAAACGCACACAGAAGGATTCGGACCCTGAAAATGGAAACCCCCTTGAATAATATTACCGTCATCGCAATAGCATATCTTGTCATCATCAACCTGGTGACATTCTTCCTCTATGGAATCGACAAAAGGAAAGCAAAGCGTTCGAAGTGGAGAGTCCCCGAGTCAACTCTGATCTGGATGGCGATACTGGGCGGGAGCATCGGGGCATGGCTGGGGATGAAGGCCTGGCACCATAAGACCCTTCACGCCAAGTTCAGATACGGGATTCCCCTTATCTTCATAACGCAGATCGCCCTTGCCGCATTCGTTTATATCCGCTTCTTCAGACAATAACGCCACCCGTGATATGGAAATCTTGAGAGCCACAACCCTGGCCCATCGCGCCGGAGCCTTCTATGTGAGAATTCAGGCGATGGCCAGACAACACAGAATTCCGCTTGAAAAGGAATTCGACGAACACGACGGTCCGGATTCGGATTACATCGTCGTGGTGGACGATTTTCTGCCCGTGGCTACATGCAGGATGTATCCTCTCAACGAAAGTTCGGTGATGATCGGAAGAGTCGTCGTCCTTCCGGAATACCGCCATTTCGGTCTCGGGAGAAAAGTTGTGGACGAAGCCGAGAAATGGGCCTCGGAAAAGGGCTTCCGCAGAGCCGTTCTCGAAAGCCGCGAAGAGATCGTCGGATTCTACGAACAGCTGGGATACAAGGCCGATTACGGCAGAAAGGTGGATGGTGACACTTTCGTTTGCGTCCATATGGAAAAATACCTGAGATAACAGTTTATTTCATGGCAACGGCGATTCCCTATGCCAACATAACTGATAAGACACGTCCAATCGGCCGTAATCGCCGTAATGATTTGCAGGATAATCCTTACAAGACTATTCTGATTCAAAGAAGAACTCCGTCATGATAATAGATAAATTCAATCCAGCACATATCGACAAGGTAGTCGAAATGGCGACCCTCAAATGGGGGCGACCGGATCAAAGACCGGAGTTCAACAGGGCATTCTGCGGAAATATCGTAAGACACCACTTCTTTTGTGAAGAACTATGCTACCAAGCGGAAGACGAAGATGGTCTTCAGGGTATCTGCTGGGCAGCGCCTTATGGAACCGGGTGCGAGAGCGGAGAATGGTTGGAGAACACACTTCCTTCGCTTGATGGAAAAGAGAAGGAGACAGTGCTCAAGGATGTTGCCTATCTCCGTCACGCTGACAATATCCTGAAGCCGATGATGAGCACAAGCGACATAAGGCTCACCCTCATAATATCCCTGAAGAAAGGATACGGGTCGTCGATGCTCTCTCATCTTATGGATGACTTGTCGGGCAAGGGATACGGTTACCTCTTCCTTTGGACGGACTCTACCTGCGACTACAGCTTCTATCCCCGACACGGATTCGAGATGGTACATCAGGAAAAAGACACTCTCTTCTACGGTTCCGAAGGACGGGAAAACCGTATCATGATATTCCGAAGGAAAATCTTTTGAAGCGGGAAGACTCCATTCCAAAACGAAGTGGAATCATCCCCCTCACCTCATGAAGCAGTAAAAGGACAAAAACTGGCGAAAAGAACCGATATCCCGTCCAAACGTCCAATACGCCCATTTTTTTGCATAAGAAAAAATATGGTACAAGGAAACGACGATATTGAACCTGTTTCCCGGAACGAGTTCCTCTTCGCAAGGTACTTAAATCCAATGAATTACGGAGAAAAAGAAAAAGGACAAACTGCCGATTTCAGCAATTTGTCCGCTTTGGCTCCCCTTGTAGGACTTGAACCTACGACCCCCTGATTAACAGTCAGGTGCTCTAACCAACTGAGCTAAAGAGGAATTTTGTTGTCCCGTTTTCGTTTCGGGATTGCAAAGGTACAACAAAATCTTTTAGGTGCAAATATTTTTCACGTTTTTTTTCAAAAATCTCTAAATATGTCCTTCCGCCATAATGAAGAATCAGGTGGCAATAACCAATAAACACTTCATAGTTCTATAGTTCGGAAAAAAGGCTTATATTTGTAAGGATTATGGCTTTCGGGCCTACAGATAGCACTTAAGCAGAGAACAATCCCCTTTTCAATCATGGATATAGATCTCCTGTCAAAGATGGTCAAGGACCTGATTCTTGACAATGATGAAGTTTCATTACCGGGAGTCGGCACTTTCGTAGCCGAACTGGTACCGTCTACCTTCTCGGACAAGGGATATACCATCAATCCCCCATACAGGAGATTGTATTTCAGGCAAAGGAAAGACACCTCCGACACCGCACTCGTGGAATTGTATGCCAAGGCTAACAATATCGATGAGGAAAGATCGAAACAGATAATCGACGACTTTCTCTCCGAAATGAAGGATGTCCTCCGCCAGAAAAAGACTATCATATTCCCCGGTCTGGGCAGACTCCGCGCCACAAAGGAAAACAACATCTTCTTTGTGGCCGATGAAGATCTCGACATCTATCCTTCAGGATTCGGTCTGAACCCCATTTCTTTGAAGACACACGTGGAGACCAGCGAAGAAGTGGCAGCCGCTGTGGCTTCACTCAAGGACCTGGTCGTTCCCTCGGTGTCATCAGCTTCATCCCCTTCAACGGCTCCCGTACCGGATGAAACCGAAAAAGCTGCGGAAGAAACCCCTGAGGTTCCATCGCCCGCAAAGGAAATCTACGAAGAACCGAAGGTGAGTATCTTCTCACCCGTCGCCGTCCATTCCGAGCCCAAGCCCATACCGGAAGGCATGGAAGACTCCCTGACCGCCGAGGAAACTGAGACGAAAGCCGAGGCTGAGATTGTTCCCACAGAAGAACCGGAAGCGGAACCTGCCACAGCAATCGACGAATCCAAGGAAGAACCCCAAGTAGAGGAGAGCGTGACTTCTCCCCAAGACGACAGCACGGCAACCGAAGAGAAGGAGGAAACCCCGATAGAGGAAGAAATTGAAACCATTCCCGAAGAGATAGTCGAAGAAGACATCCAAGAAAGCAAATCACCTTCCCTTGACACCGAAAAGGAAGAGGTTTCACCTTCCGGGGAAGAAACATCTTCCATAGAAACGGGCGAAAACACCACGGACGAAGAACCTGTGGAAGAGCCCTCTTACGAAGAAGAAGCAGTGCCCCAGCCCGCTTTGCCTGAAGAAGACAAGAAGGACGAGGAGGACAGCGAAGAAGAAGTTATTCCCCTGTCAGGAGCCGATGATGAAACCGGAGCCGAAGTGACCGCTGATCCTGAGATCACTCAAGTTGCGGAAGAAACGGCCTCCGAAGAAGTAAAGGAAGAAGAGCCTGTCACCGAAGAAAGTGTCGAGGAAGAAGTTTCAGTTCCTGCCATAGTGGAGGAAAAGCCGGTGCAGGAGGAGAAAACCAAACAAGAAGGCACGCATACGGCAGATGCCAAGGCCATGTCCGACAAGGTTGCGGCCATGATAAAGGAAAAGAAAGCGGTGGTAACGACTCCTTCCGTACTCAACGAACCCGAAAAGAAGGAAGGTCTGCCACTTTGGGCCAAGATTCTCATCTGGATTTTCGGCATCCTCCTGGCTCTTCTGATCATATACATGATCGTAGCGAGGGTGGCTCCCAACTTCATCGACAGCATCCTCTACTCACCCGAGGATCTAGAATTCCTCCGTGAAGGAAAGATATAGAGGCGATATCATAATTATCGCAACAGAAAAGAACGAACCCGGCCGGAAAGTGTACCAGTCGGGTTCGTTCTTTGTTCTTCCTACGGAAGGCAGGGCTACTTGACCCTTATGCTCCTTCCGATTCTCAGGGTCGTTCTCGTAGTAAGACCCGGATTGAGCTTGATTATCTTGCTTACGGTAGTGCCGTACCTCTGGGCAATTCCGGACAGAGTGTCACCGGAACGGACCTTATGGTACTGGGCGGCAGCCCTTTCCGCGGCAGCCTTCTCTTCGGCCGCCTTTTTGGCTGCGGCTATAGAATCCTGCGTTGCGTAATCCTTCTGGTCACCGTCATGGATATCAATTTCCTCGTCATCGGATTCGGGGACATATCGGCTGTTGGCGTCGAGATATTGCCTTTTGAGAGTGAACAGCCTGTGCCTGAGCGTTCCGGTCTCGAAGTCTATCAGCCATTCCGGATCGAATGCATATCCCATATACCTCGTCTCGAAATGAAGGTGGGCGCCTGATGAACGTCCTGTAGAACCGCCGAGGCCGATTTCCTGGCCGGCTTCCACCCATTCTCCGGATTCCACTTCCCTCTTGGAAAGATGGGCGTAGAATGTCTCAAGCCCGTTTTCGTGACGGATGATCACGAGGTTACCGTATCCGCTGTAATATTTGGAAAGGCGAACCTTGCCCGAGAATGCGGCATAGACAGGATCTCCGGTTTTGAGGGGAAGGTCGACTCCCTGATGACGGCGGCGGTGACGGTAGCCGAAAGGAGAATAGACCTTGACCGGATTGGGACACCTGTAATCACTCAGAGTATCCACAATCCAGAGGGAAATCTTCTCCGGAAGATCTTTCTGCTCCACAAGGAAAGGAACAGCCGTTTCGGTGTTCCAATTGTCAGAGAACACGTCGTTCTTCAGAATGACGGCAGGGTCCTTCCAATATTTCCAGGTGTTGTCGGCGAAAAGGAGGATCTTGACTCCGGGAGACGAAGTCTCGATGGAATCAAGGACATCCTTGTCCGATTTGATCATGGAAGGGACGGACTCACGGAAAGGCCTGGGAACAAGAAGTTCCGCATCCTTCCTGGTCTTTATCATCGAATCACTTTGTTGTGCGCAAATTTCTCCTGTGGCCAGCGTCACAATGAATGCTGCGGCCACCAACAGTTTAAACTTCATAAAATACACGTCTTTTTAAAGGGAGGCTAACTCCTTACGCCTCCGAACTTTTCGGACAGAATACTGTCCACAGTCGAGATCTTCTCCTGGAGAAGTTCATCCGACTTGGCCTCGCAGATGAACCTCAGGTAAGGCTCAGTGTTGGAAGGCCTGATGTTGAACCACCAATCGGGGAAATCGACCCTGTATCCGTCGAAATCCATAACCGATGTGGGGTTCTCCCTCGAAACGAAATACTCCCTTACCGCATCCATCGCTCCCTGCTTGTCCTCTATGCGGTAATTGATTTCGCCGGAGTTCTTGTATTTCTCTATCGCCGCTATCGCTTCACTTAGGGTTATACCCTTCTTCTTCATAGACGCCACTACCCTCAGCACAAGAAGTGAAGCCAAAAGTCCGCTATCCGAATAGAAGAAGTCCCTGAAATAATAATGTCCGGCGAGTTCACCTCCCCATACTCCGTCTATCTCACGAAGTTTGAGAGCGGCGTTCGCACGTCCCACTTTCCAGGTATGTACGGACATGCCCATCGGGGCCAGATACTCTCCGACCGCCTTTGAAGAGCGGATATCCTGAAGCACTATTCCTTTTTCACCCCTTTCGTCCACGAAATAATGACCCAAAAGGGCGATGACAAGATCGGGAGCAATGAATTTCCCGTTGTTGTCAACGAACATGACCCTGTCGGCATCTCCGTCAAAAATCACGCCAACGTCGGATCCGTTCTCCTTGACCAGCTCTTCGAGAGCGACCACATTGTCGTGGATCAGGGGGTTGGGCTCATGGTTGGGGAAGGTTCCGTCAAGTTCATCGAAAAGATACGAAACCTCTTCTCCGAATATCTCTTTCGCGAAAAGGCAGGCCATTCCGTTGGAAAGGTCCATGGCGATATTGAGGCCCGAAAAATCCCCTTTATACTTGAGAAGGAACTTAAGGTAATCATCCTTGATGTCCATGGTATGGACCGCACCTTTCTTCTCTGCTGCAGGTGTGGGACGGTCTTCTTCGATCCATTGCTTTATTTGGCCAAGGCCCGTAGCGAGTCCGACAGGAAGAGCGTTCTCCCTTGAGACCTTCATTCCGTTGTATTCCCTGGGATTATGCGAAGCGGTAATCTGGACTGAAGCCTTGAACCCGTAGTTCGCCGTCCCGAAATAAACCATCGGAGTAGTGCTCAGACCTATGTCATAGACGTCAGCTCCGGCGGAAGTGATTCCGTCAATGAGAGAGTCATGAATCTCATGCGAAGAAACGCGGCAGTCCCTTCCGACCAGGACTTTGTCCGCTCCGAGAAGTTCCGGAATGAAATATCCGACCTTGAAGGCTGTGGTCTTGTCGAAATCCACGTTGTAGATACCGCGGATGTCATATGCGTGGAATGCTCCCATGGTTATTGATGTTAACGGTTTTAGCGGCCCGGCAACCCCGGACGGGTATTTCCGCGGACTAAAAAAACCGCGGAATTTTCAAAGATACGAAAAAATTCCGTAATGGTCCAAAACCGGAGGTTGTCCCGGTTGGGCTGCAAATTGGACTATTTCAGGCGGGTCTTGTACCTGGCGGCCACTCTTCCGGCTGCGATGCCGGTGAGTTTCTTGGCCATCATCTTCTTGCGGATGGGAGCCATGTGGTCGGTGAACAGATCACCGTCAAGATGTGAAAGCTCGTGCTGGATCATCCTGCAGGCGAACTTGTCGAAAGTTTCCCTGACAGGATTGAGCGACTCATCGTAATATTCCACCGTCATGGATTCGGGCCTTTTGACGTCAGCATAGACTCCGGGGATACTGAGGCACCCTTCGTTGTACTCGCACATGGCCTCGCTCTCGTCTACAATGACGGGATTGATAAGCGTCCTCCGGAAATCCTTCAGATAAGGATAGACGTCATACATTTCGGTGCCGTCAACGATGACGACCCTTTTGCTCACTCCGATCTGGGGAGCGGCAAGGCCGCATCCGTCGGCATTGGCGAGAGTGTCCTTGAGGTCCTGTACCAAAGTGGCGATTCCGTCCTTGTCGGCAAGGTCCACTTCTTCGGCCCTACGTCTCAACACTTCCGCTCCATAAAGATATATAGGTTGTATCATATTCCAAATCTGTATCAGTTATCTTCTCCCCTTCTTTCTTTGACCGCCGGAGCGTCCTCTTGACGAGGAAAGATTCTCCGGTACGGAGACATTTCCGGCCGCAAAAGATGTGCCACCTCCGTTTCTACGGTCAAGCCACCCTTGGAGGATGATGGCGGCGCTTATCTTGTCGACTTCCTCCTTGTCATGCCGACGTGAAGCCTTCATGCCGCCGTCTATCATGGCCTGATGCGCAAGAACGGAAGTGAATCTTTCGTCTTCAAGGTCGACCGGGACCGAAGGGAAGTTCTTGGCCAGAACTTTCAGAAAGACATCCACGTCCGCGGCCGCCTCCGAAGGGGAACCGTCAAGATTGCGGGGATATCCTACAACAAATCGGACGACCGACTCGTTCTCGGCGTATTTTTTGATGTAATCAACTATATTTGCAGAATGCACCGTGTCCAATGCGGAGGCGAATATACCGAGAGGATCGCTCACGGCAAGTCCCGTGCGCTTTCTTCCGTAATCTATTCCGATGATCCTGTCCACGGTGCAAAGTTACAAATAATCCCCGGATTACATGCCAAAGGAAGATAAGGAGAAAAGAAGCGGCAATTACCGCATGACACTTGTAGACGTGAACACCCACAAGGTGCTCTGGGGACTACGTGTCACTCCGCTCAGATTCGCGACCATCCTCATAACGGTGATAGTGGTCCTCATCCTGGGTGCCTTCATGCTTTTGTCACTCACCTCGCTGAAGACATTCATACCAGGTTACCCCGACGCCCGTTCCAGAAGAACGGCTCTCCAAAACTCCATGACGATAGATTCACTCGAGGGGGTGATCAAAAAATGGGAATTCTATTCCGACAACCTCCGAAGGGTTGTCCAGGGTGAAGACCCCGTCAAAATCGACAGCCTCATAAAGTCCACTTCCGGGAAGGAAATAGACGCCCGGGACGCTGAAATGCTCCACGGCCGGGATACCCTTCTCCGCCAGAGCGTGAAGGAAGCTGAAGCTTTCGGCCTCACTTCCGGTGCTCCCAGGCAACTCCCTATAGAGGGCATCCATTTCTTCACCCCGCTCAAAGGCGTGGTTTCACAAGGGTTCGACAGGGCGATACATCCGTATATCGACATTACCGCTCCGGCGAACTCCGTAGTTGCCGCCGTTCTTGACGGAACTGTGATAAACGCCGGATGGTCCGACGACGGAGGATATACGATCACGATACAGCATGAGGATAACCTCATCTCGATATATAAACACAACCAGACTCTCCTCAAGAGAACGGGTGACAGAGTCACCGCCGGAACTCCGGTTGCTCTTGTCGGCAACACGGGGTCCCTGTCGACCGGCGACCATCTCCACTTCGAACTGTGGTACAGAGGAGAGGCGGTTGACCCGTCAAGATACATAAGTTTCTGACCCAAAGCACAACAACCTCTTTATGGAAGATCAAAGAAGAAAAATCGCCATACTTGGATCCACCGGATCGATAGGAACCCAAGCCCTGGATGTCGTGAGACAGCACCCGGACCTTTTCCAGGTGGAACTTCTTACAGCGCGAACACGCTGGGAAGATCTTTGCCGCCAGGCGATAGAGTTCGACGCCAACGCCGTCGTGATATGCTCGGAAGAGAATTACCCCAAGGTAAAGGACGCCCTCTCAGGGACTGACACCAAAGTGTTCCTCGGAATGGATTCCGTATGCGACCTCGTTCAGGGGGACAACATAGACATGGTCCTCACCGCCCTGGTGGGATTCAGCGGACTGAGACCGACCATAAGCGCAATAAGGGCACGTAAGCCCATCGCCCTCGCAAACAAGGAGACCCTTGTGGCCGGAGGAACCGTTGTAATGGACATGGCAAAGAAAATGGGAGTTCCCATCCTTCCGGTCGATTCCGAGCACTCGGCAATTTTCCAGTGCCTTCTCGCCGCCAACGGCAATCCCCTGAAAAGGATACACCTCACAGCATCGGGAGGTCCTTTCAGGACATGGAAAAAGGAGGACATGGCGAAAGCGACCAGAAACGAAGCGCTCAAACACCCCCAGTGGGACATGGGAGCCAAGATAACCATCGATTCCGCCACAATGATGAACAAGGGTTTCGAAATGATAGAAGCCAGATGGCTGTTTGACACCGCACCGGAAGATATCAGAATCGTTGTTCATCCTCAGTCTATCATCCATTCGATGGTGGAATTCGAAGACGGAGCGGTCATAGCCCAGATGGGACATCCGGACATGAGGGAGCCGATACAGTTCGCCCTCGGATATCCCGCAAGGCTGAGTCTCGACAACAAGAAGCTCGATTTCGCCGCCCTGGGCCAACTCACCTTCGAAGCACCCGACTTCGACAAGTTCCCCTGCCTGGGTCTAGCCTTCGACGCCATCAAGCGGGGAGGCAACATCCCCTGCGCGATGAACGCCGCCAACGAAGCCGCCGTCGCCGCTTTCCTCAAAGGGAAGATAGGTTTTTACGATATTCCGGAGACGATCTCAAAATTCATGGAAGAGACCCCTTTCATCGCCTCCCCCACTCTTGAAGACATCCTCGCCACCAATGACGAAGTTTTCGCCAAGGCGACAAAGCATATTTGGGGATAACCCCGAAAGACGATCATGACAGAAGTCCTGATGAAAATACTGCAAGTGGTACTTGCGCTGTCGACTCTCATCGTAATCCATGAGTTCGGCCACTTTTCGTTCGCCAAGCTCTTCGGTATCCGGGTCGACAAATTTTTCCTCTTTTTCGATGCCGGAGGCGTAAAGCTCCTCAGCACGAAAGAGGGGTGGTTCAGCCGTCTTTTCCCGAAACTGAAGAATTCCGAGACCGAATACGGAATCGGATGGCTTCCTCTGGGAGGCTACTGCAAGATCTGCGGGATGGTGGACGAGTCGATGGACACCGATTTCCTGGAGACTGAGCCCAAAGAATATGAATTCCGCAGCAAAAAAGCCTGGCAGAGGCTGCTTGTGATGGCCGGAGGTGTCTTGTACAACTTCATATTCGCCATCATCGCCTTCATCCTCATCATGGGAATCTGGGGAGAGTCGTACCTGAGCAACAGCGAGAACAGCATATATGTGAACGAGCTTTCCTACGAGATGGGATTCCGCAACGGAGACCGCATCCTCATGATGGACGACTTCGTTCCGGAAAACTTCAGCATGCTGCAGGCCGACCTCGCCAGAAAGAGCGTGAAAAAGGTGACGGTGCTGAGGGATGCGGATACGGTCGACATCTACATCGACCAGGCGATGATGCCCCAGATCCTTAACACCCCGGACCTCTTCTCGGTAGCCGTTCCTTTCGTCGTGGACACAATTCCCCCGGCATCCCCCAACTATGGAATGGGATTCATGAGGGATGACCGGATCATCTCGGTGGACGGAAAAGAGATTGAGTTCGTTCAGGACTCCCGTGAAATCCTTTCCGGAAGAAAGGGAGCGGAAGTACCCGTGAGGCTCGTCAGGAATGCCGATACTCTTGAAATGGCGATGAAGGTCGACACTCTCGGCAGGGCCCTCATTTACGCCCAGGTCCCCGGCCTCATGACAAAAGAGTACAACGTCCTTTCCGCCATCCCCGCCGGAATCCGCCTTACCGGAGAAACGATAGGAGGATACCTGGAGGATCTGAAGATGGTGGCGACACCGAGCACCGGAGCGTACAAGTCCGTCGGAAGCTTCATAGCCATCGGCCAGGTCTTCCCGGGCACCTGGGACTGGTACCAGTTCCTGTACCTGCTGGGACTGCTTTCAATCATGCTGGGCGTGATGAACCTTCTCCCCATCCCGGGGCTTGACGGAGGTCACATCATTTTCACCCTGTACGAGATGATAAGCGGCAAGAAGCCGAGCGACAAATTCCTCATCGCCGCCCAGATGGTGGGTATGGTGCTGCTTCTGATGCTGATGGTCCTCGCCTTCGGCAACGATATAGGACGCCTGATAAGATAATCGCAAATGTTTTTATATAGAATACCAACCCCTACGCATATGAAACGGATACTATCAATCTTATTCGCCGCAGTGGTCGGCATAAGCACATTGAGTTCCTGCTTTACAGGCACCAACGGAGTACTTCCCAACGTCAGCGGCAAGGCCGGTGAAGTGATCATCGTCATGGACAAGGACAATTGGGAAGGTGACCTGGGCAACGCCGTCAGGGAAACCCTCGGCGGGGACTGCCCCTACCTTGCGCAGAAAGAGCCGCTCTACAACCTCGTCAACGTCTCCCCCACAGGGTTTGCTGACCTTTTCAAAGTCCACAGGAACATCGTCATCTTCCACATCGCCGGTGATGTCCAGGAGGAAGGTATGGTTTACCGCAGCGACGTATGGTCGCATCCGCAGTGCCTTATACAATTGAGCGCGTTTGACTCCGCTTCCGCAATGGAGATCTTCTCCGAAAGCAGCGAAAGGATCCTCAGCACCCTTGAGCAGGCCGAAAGGGACCGCATCATCGCCAACTCCAAGAAATATGAGGAATTCAAATGCTCAAAAGCGGTGACACCTATGATCGGAGGTTCACCCCACTTCCCCTCGGGATACAAAGTGAGGAAGAAGACCGATAACTTCATCTGGATTTCCGACGACAAGCAGTACACCAACCAGGGAGTGTTCATCTACAAATACCCCGCATCCGAGGTGAACAACTTCTCGGCGGAGAGCATTATCGCCCACAGGAATGCCGCTCTCCAGGCCAATGTCCCCGGCATGTTCGACGGAACATACATGACGACAAGCACTTACGTTGAGCCCACTGTGGAATTCATCCGCTTCCGCGGAAGGCAGTTCGCGCAGACCAGGGGTTTCTGGGAGGTGGAAGGTGACTTCATGGGCGGACCTTTCGTTTCCCACTCGTTCTACAGCCAAGACGGAAGCGAAATAATTGTTCTCGACGCCTGGGTTTATGCTCCAAGGTTCGACAAAAGGCATTATCTCCGTCAGGTAGAATCGATTATCTACTCTTTCGAATGGGACAAGCCTAAAAATAATGAAGAAAAAGTTGCAGAAGACGGCGAAAATATTTTGCCGTAAAAAAAATAATGCATACCTTTGCATTCCCTAAAACGGCTCATACGCCCAAAAAGGTATGATGGTGGGTTCGTATAACGGTTAGTACTCGGGATTTTCATTCCCGCAATAGGAGTTCGATTCTCCTACCCACTACCAAATATAAAAAAGTAATAATATGGCAAATAACGCATCTGCTGAAAAGTGCATTCGCAAAAGCGAAAGGCACAGATTGCATAACAAGTATTATGCAAGAACAACGAGGAATGCCATTCGTGCTATAAGGAACACGACTGACAAGAAGGCCGCCCAGGAGAATGCTCCCAAGGTCTACGCGATGATCGACAAACTTGCAAAGGTTGGCATTATCCACAAGAACAAAGCTTCCAACCTCAAGAGCGGAATAGCCCTCTACATCAACAAGCTCTCCTAATCCAGGATACAGCAGTAGAGAGGACGGGATGTAGCGCAGTTGGTAGCGCACTACGTTCGGGACGTAGGGGTCGTCCGTTCGAGTCGGATCATCCCGACCAAGACCCACAGCGAGGAACAGCAGAAATGTTGTTCCTCGTTTTTTATTGTTTCCGGTAAGCAAGGACTCATCTACGCATACTACGGCGAAGGGGCGGAAGAATCCGTCCCTTCATCATAGTGCAATTATGTGATCATTTATTGGTCCAAGGGGCTCACTTCTCCGCGACATTGGGATCTATACCCTTTCTCCAGAAAAGAGGAGTCATGTCTTCAAGAAAGATTTCATCTCCTTCCGCTTTGACCTTATACAGCCGCTGGTTCGTCGTCTTTACGTTGAGAGGGCCTTTCTCCGGAATATACGGTCCGACTTTCACGTAGTCGAATTCCCTCATCAACTTTTCCTCCACCTTTTCCCTTCCCGAATACAGGGCGACCTTTATCCCGTGCGCGGCCTTGATATGTCGGCAGAGGTTCACGAGCGTCTCCGGATCCCGGCCTTCTCCGAGGAACAGGAAGCAGTTCACGCCGTAATTGTCCCTTATCAGCGAATCCACCACCTCTTCAGTCAGCGGCTCCCCTATGTCTTCACGCAGGAAGGGGGAATGACATCCCCGGCACGTTCCTGTGCACTGGCTGATGTCAACCGCGAGGGTGACCATACGGGGAATTTCCTCCATGACTACGGAGGTCATTCCCGGAACATACTTCAGCATGGTCTCTCCCCTACTCTCCGATATAGAAGCGGTGAGAAGCTTCAACCTGCCTCATCTCGCTGAAGGATGATATCCTCTTGAGATATCCGATGACCCTAGTGAGGTAATCCAGATTGTGGCTTCCGCAACGGGGGCACACATCGAGGGTATCCTTGCTTATGTATCCGCAGTCGTTGCAGACGGTGTTGCGGCAGTTGAATGTAAAGTAGTTCGTGCCGTAATGGGCGGCGGTCTTCATGAGCTGACGGTACTGGTCCTTGGTGAGGTGCTCGGAGATGTTCATATGGAGTGCGGATCCACCGTCAAGGTACTTCACGTATTCGTCACCGTGGAGTTTGAACTTGTCGATCATCGACAGGCTCTCATCCTCGGGATTGTAGAAGTAGGAGGAGTACATGTTGTGCTTGGGAGAAACGAAGAATCCGTCCTTCTGGTCCCAGCGGTAGTTCTTTCCCGAGAGGTTTTCACCGGGAACGAACTCGGTGTTGAACATGCACTCGCGTGTACGGTCCTTGCGGTTGGCCACGTTGATCGTCTCCAGAATTCCGTTGACGAACTCCTTGTACTCGGGGTTCGGGGAAATCTCGATTCCGAGGAACTCGGCAGCGTCGGTAAGGCCGTTGACGCCGACGGTAAGATACTGCCTCTTCATGTCGATGAAGCCGGCACGGTAGACGTCGAGCATATCAGCCTTCAGGAAATCCTTGATGATCTCATTGAAGGCGGTCTGGTACTTGTGGACCCTTTCGGTCATCTCACGGATGTCGCGGTGGATGTACTCATACATCTCGGCCTTGTCATACTTGAGGGAAGGATCGAGA
Source organism: Bacteroidales bacterium (assembly GCA_017469845.1). Classification (GTDB taxonomy): domain Bacteria; phylum Bacteroidota; class Bacteroidia; order Bacteroidales; family UBA932; genus Cryptobacteroides. The sequence goes on from JAFUFP010000017.1 coordinate 35,338, forward strand.
GGCTTTCCGTTCTCGAGTTCGATGGAGAATTTCTCCTTGAAGTACTTCCTGACGGCCAGCTGGACGAGACGGTTGAGGTTGATCGTCATGACTGACTTAGAACCGGTGGATACGGAAGCCGTTCCCATCGAATACTGGTGGGTGGTATGGTTGTGGTCACCGTCCTCGGTGTCGAGGTCCTTGAGGGAGTTACGGAGACGGCAGCAGCTCGACAGGCTGTCCGGGCTGTTGGAAAGGTAGCAGAAGAAGCTGTGTCCTTTCGACCACATTTCAGCCGTGAAATCAGCGTATTCCTTATCCACGAAATCATCCTTGCCGTCGGTGAGAAGAGCCATGGTCTCCACAGGGAAGGTGAGTATGTAGTTGTTCCTTTCTTCGTTGAACCAGTTCATGAAATGCTTCTGGAGCCATGAAAGGGTTTCCCACTTGGGAGCGGTTCCGTCAGGGAAACGGAAGTCACTGAACACTCCCTCGAAATAAGGCTTGTCGAAGTAGCCGATATTCCAGAAGACGGTCTGGTATCCCCTGTTTCCGGCGGGCATGTTCATAGAGTGGACGACCTGCTGGAAATAGTTGTCGATCACCTTGACGAGGGTGCGCTGCTTGGCGTTGTTCTCAACAACGGTGTCGAGCTTCTCGAGGTAGTTGTCGCCGTAGTCCTTACGGATGAAGTAATCCAGGTACATGAGGAACTCCGGAGTCGCGACCGCGCCCATGAACTGGGAGGAAATCGAATACACGAGGTTGATGAACTCTCCGCAGAAGGACTTGAGGTCGGTCGGTGCGATTGAAACGCCGCCGAGTTCCTTCAGACCGCTCACAAGGAAAGGATACATCGTGATCGCCACGCAGTACGGATAACCGGGAGTTCCGCTCTCGTCATGCTTATACAGGATATGGCTCTCAAGATCCTTGATGTACTGGTTCGAGAGGTTCCTCGAATACATCGCCTTGATCTTGTCCTGCATGATGTAACGGTTCTGCTTGATGTTGTTCTCCTTGTAGAGTTCCTGACCGAGGGTGACGATATTCTTCCTCGTCACATTGGCGTTGGAGTCGAACTTGGAACCTGTGGCGGCATTCGAAGCCTTGATGTAGTCGCGGATGAAGTCTCTTTTCTTTCTGAGGTCCAATCCGGCATCGAACTGCTCGATATACTCGAGAGCGGCCTTCTTGTTAATCGACATCAGGGATTCTACCACCTGACGACGGATTTCCTGGCTGGAAATCTTGTCATAAATGTAAAGGTTGTCGGTGATGGAAACGACAACAGCCTCCGGGGGGTTCTGTCCGGTAGCCAGATAAGCCTGGCGTATGCCCTGCATCAATTTTTCCTTGTCGAACTCTTCAAATGAGCCATTGGTCTTTCTTACATCCATAAGTCTTCAGGAGGTATATTATGTGTTGTTTTAATCTTGAAATCCCTTACCTCAAGCCCGTCCCGGAGAAAGTGATTTCGGGGAAACTCCGATGACGGAAGGCGAAAAAATATCTCGGACCATTGGTATAGCCCGAAATTCCTTACAAAATTACCCAATTTACTTTACCGCTCAAAAGAAAAAGAGGTAAAAAGTTATCAACATATTTACATGATCGACTATACTTCTGATTTTCAAGATATTGAAAATAGTTATCCGCAATTTTCCACTTAAAGCATATTTTGAAAGATTCAAAACTGCTATTTTGCAAGACTTTGGAGCCGCTTTGAAAAGAAAAAGACGGACCATCCTGAAAGATGGCCCGCCCCGATATCGATTTTTCCCGTGATTCCGGGAAGATGAATTAGAAGTTGAACTTCACGACGTTCATGATCCTGTGGTTGGTCACCCAGTGGAGATCATCCTGTGAGAGACCGTTGAGACCCATGTGCTTTCCGTACTGGGCGGTGGTCATGTTGTACTCGATGGCGAACTGGAACTTGCCGGCGTTGTACTGGATGGTGGGGCAAACCCTAACCATCTGGTTGACGTTCTTGTCACCTGATCCGTTGAAGTAGTACATATCGGTGGAGACGAGATCTTCAGCGGTTCCGAAGAGCTTCATGTAACCGAGCATTCCCATGACCTGCCATTTCTTTCCGTACTGGGCGGAAACCCAGGTGGCGAGGCTGCGCTGAGGGGTGTAGTCGTAAGAGCCGTCGGTGTTGATGGAGCTCACACCGTATCCGGTAAGAAGGTTCATGTGCTCACCTGCGGAAGCGTAAATGGCCTTGGCCTTGAGAAGGAATCCGTCCTTGCCGCTGTACTGGATGAAAGCGAAGGGAGAGAAGTTGGTCATACGGTCGGAGACTTTGGTTCCGAGAGCGTTTTTCCACCTGGGCTTGATGCTGAAGATATCAACACCGAGTTTTCCGGTGATACCGGACTCACCCTTGAAAGTGATACCCGCATAGATCTCGGGGAGTTTGCCGTACTTCATATAGTCGGCGCTCTTGCCGTTGGGGCCTGTGGGCAGATACTGCATGCCGTAGATCATGGCAGCGGTGAGGGTGAAGTTCTTGCCGATATTGTAGTCGCCCTGGATGAGGGGTGTACGGCTGAAGGGACCGAAAGGTGCACCGGTCTCAAGGCTGACGATCATAGGCATGTCGCTTGCCATAGGGTGCCAAGCCTGTCCGATGGTAACGCTTGCGGAATTGTCACCTGAGGCTCCGAGCTGATCCCAAGCGGCCTTGATGAAAGCCTGACGCAGACGGAGAGTGGCGGTGGATCCGTTCATCGAATAGAAGTCTGTTTCGACCTTTCCGCTGAACTTGGTGGAACCGAACTGGTATCCGCTGATGTCAAGACCGAGACGGGTGGTGAGGGCGAGAAAACGGAAAGAAGAATTCGCGTTGGCGTCGTCACCGTTGATGTTGAGAACCTCATCCTTGGGTGCGAAATCATACAGATCGAGGGTTCCTGCATGGTTGTCCCTCGTATCGAAGATCATGTAGTTACGGAAGAATCCGTAGAGCTTGTATTTAGCGGGAGATTTCTCCTGCGCGGAAGCGGAGGAGAAGAGCATCGCCATTGCGGCGAGAGCCATAAGTGCTTTTTTCATATGCTACGCTATAATAGATTGTTACGTCAATAATTTCCCCGAGGGGATATATTCAAACAGTCGGACACGCAAACGGAGCTTCATTGCGTGTCCGACCGTAAGTCAATCTTGGCTATACAAACGGGAAGAGCTTGGTAAGCCAGAAGAATCCGAGTACGAAACCGATTACACCGATGATGATACCGACCTTCGCCATATCCTTGGTGTCCACCAGACCGGTGGAAGAAGCGATGGCATTAGGAGGGGTGGAAATCGGGAAGAGCATTGCGATTGATGCGCAAACCGCTACGAAGATGATCATCGCATAGGTTCCGCCCATAGCGAGGAACGATGCGTTGTTGGCCGCTGAAGGATCAGCCATACCCTCGGCGATGACGATAAGGATAGGGATGAGGAGGGCGGCGGTAGCCGAGTTGGAGATGAAGTTGGAAAGGAAGTAGCATACCAATCCGGCGATGAGGAACACCAGAAGAACAGGCATGGATCCGAAAGGAATGGCCTGGATGAGGACCTTGGCAAGACCGGTTCCCTGGAGGCAGGTTCCGAGTGCGAAACCTCCGGCGACGAGCCAAAGGACGCTCCAGTTGATTTCCTTGATGTCTTCCTTGGTGAAGATGCCTGTGCAGGTGAGGACTCCGAGAGGGATGAGAGCGACGACGTTGGAGTTGATTCCGGTAAGGCTCTCAGTAGCCCAAAGGAGGATTGTTCCGATGAAGGTGACCCATACGACAGTGGACTTCCAGCTCTTCTCTTTCCTGCTCTCGGGGATTTCGAGAACGACCTTCTCTGATTTGAAGGGGAAGAAGAGAAGGAGAATGGCCCACGCCACAAGAATCATGATAAGAACGTAAGGAATCATTCTTAACATCCACTCCGCGAAAGTGACGTCGTATCCGGCCTCAGCGAGGAACCTCACTGCGGTGGCGTTAGGAGGAGTTCCGATGGGGGTTCCGATACCACCGAGGTTGGCGGCAACAGGAATAGCCAGCGCAAGGCCTATCCTTCCCTTGTCGTCCGAAGGCAGAACCGCGAGGACAGGCGCCAGGAATGCGAGCATCATGGCGGCGGTAGCGGTATTTGACATGAACATCGAGAAGACGGCGATCACCAGGAGGAAGCCGAGGAGCACCATCTTGGGTTTAGTTCCGAAGAAACCGAGGAGGAAACGTCCCATGGTGACATCAAGGCCATATTTCTCGGCCATGATAGCAAGGACGAAACCGCCCATGAAGAGCATGACGACAGGGTCAGCGAACGAAGCCATGATTTCCTTGTAGCTCACCAATTCGCCGTACTTGGGATCACAGAAGAAGGTGATACCCTTGTTCGACACGGTGAGAAGGGAAATGACGATCACCAGAAGGGAAGTTGTCCAGTTGGGGATGATTTCGAACATCCACATGAGTGCCGCGAATACGAAAAGGGCGATCACTCTCTGCTGAACGACTGTAAGGGCTTCTATTCCGAAGAAGCTTGTGGGAACACACCAAAGGAAGAGTGTGACTATAAGCACTATCGGCAAAAGCACACAGAACTTCACGTTAAATTTTTGGGTAGCCATTATTGATATACTGTTTTTATTTTCTTCTCTTCAGGTGGAAACGGACCGGAATCATCGCGACTTCTGAGGTCATTTCCAAACGAATGGCAAAATTACTGACAATTTGTAGATTTACCAAAAAAGGGCGGAACAATTATCAATCGTTCCACCCTCCAAAAACATTTGGTAATTAACCAAGCGGAATTTTAGATGATACCCTGTGCGAGCATAGCCTCAGCAACCTTCATGAAGCCGGCGACGTTCGCGCCCTTGACGTAGTTGATGTAACCGTCAGGCTGCTTTCCGTACTTCACGCATGCCTCGTGGATGGAAGACATGATGGTGTGGAGTTTCTCGTCAACTTCCTTGGCCGTCCAGCTGATGTGCATGGCGTTCTGGGTCATCTCAAGACCTGAGGTGGCGACACCGCCCGCATTGACGGCCTTACCGGGAGCGAACATGATGCCCGCCTTCTGGAAGGTCTCGATGGCACCGGGCTGGCAACCCATGTTGGAGACTTCAGCGCACAGCCATGTTCCGTTGTCGATAAGCATCTGGGCATCCTCTGCGCTCATCTCATTCTGGAATGCGCAAGGCATTGCGATATCGCACTTCACGGTCCAGGCCTTCTTTCCGGGGATGAACTGGGCATCGGGGAATTTCTCGGCGAAAGGAGCGACGACGTCGTTGTTTGAAGCACGCAGTTCGAGCATGTAGTCGAGCTTCTCCTGGGTCATTCCCTCGGGATTGTAGATGCATCCGTCGGGTCCGGAGATTGCGACGACCTTCGCTCCGAGCTGGGTAGCCTTGGTAGCTGCGCCCCATGCCACGTTACCGAAGCCGGAGATAGCCACAGTCTTGCCCTTTATGTCGAGGTTGTCCTTATGGGTATGGAGCATATGCTGCACGAAATACACGGCACCGAATCCAGTAGCCTCGGGACGGATGAGGGAACCTCCGAACTGAAGGCCCTTTCCGGTAAGTACGCCGTGATGTTCGCGGGTGAGCTTCTTGTACATTCCGTTCAGATAGCCGATCTCACGTCCGCCAACGCCGATATCACCTGCGGGGACATCCATGTCGGGACCGATGTTTCTCCACAGCTCGAGCATGAACGCCTGGCAGAATCTCATGATCTCAGCGTCTGATTTGCCTTTGGGGTTGAAATCGGATCCTCCCTTGCCGCCTCCCATGGGAAGGGTCGTCAGGGAATTCTTGAAGGTCTGCTCGAAACCGAGGAACTTCAGGATGGAAGGATTCACTGAAGGATGGAAACGGAGTCCTCCCTTGTAGGGTCCGATGGCGTTATTGAACTGGACACGGTATCCGGTGTTGGTCTGGATTTCACCGTTGTCGTCAACCCATGTCACCCTGAAGGTGAAGATGCGGTCAGGCTCGACGATCCTCTCTACGATCTTGGCTGCCTCGAACTCGGGATGCTGATTGTAGACGTCCTCAATTGACTCCAGAACTTCGCGTACTGCCTGAAGGTACTCTTTCTCTGTAGGGTACTTGGCCTGGAGCTTCGCCATTATCTGTTCTGTTTTCATGATTTGAAATTGGTTTTTGTGTTATGTGGTTTATATGTTGTGATTCCTTTTATTCCGCCTGCCAGGTGGGGCCGCTCTTCAGCAGTTCGTCCACCGAATGGATCTTGGCTTTGGCCTTCACTTCTTCGCACTGCTTGGCGACTTCCGTTTCGTAGGTCCTGCCTGCGACATCCCTTATCACTCCGAGAGCCACGGGGAAGTCAGGGCCTTCCATTTCCGCGAGCATCATCTGGAGACCCAGGTTGTCCACATGGGAGTCATGGGTCAGGATATCGTCTTCGGTGATGCCGTTCTCCCCTATCTTCACCACTTTGAGGTTCCATCCGTCAAGGATGATTCCCTTGTCGCGGTTCGCTCCGAAAATCATCTTCTCACCGTCCCTGAGGACAATGGTCCTGTCGGCCTTCACGGCTTTGTCGGAGATATCGGCATGGGAGCCGTTGTTGAATATGACGCAGTTCGTCCTGAACTCCATCACGGAAGTTCCGTCATGACGGGAAGCCCTGAGCATGATCTCCTCGCAAAGGGGAAGATCGTTGTCGACGCTCCTGGCGAAGAACGATCCCTTGGCACCGAGAACGAGGCTTCCGGGCTTGAAAGGCATCTCGACCGTTCCGTAAGGGGAAGTCTTCGTTACCGTACCGAAAAGGGAAGTAGGTGAATACTGACCCTTCGTCATACCGTAGATTCGGTTGTTGAAGAGCATTATGTTGATGTCGATATTCCTCCTTATCGCATGGATGAAATGGTTTCCTCCGATGGCGAGCGCGTCTCCGTCACCGCTGGCCTGCCAGACGCTGAGTTCCGGATTGGCGACCTTGATTCCGGTCGCTATCGCCGTCGCCCTTCCATGGATGCTGTGGAACGCATAAGTGTTCATATAATAAGGGAGACGGGAAGAGCATCCGATTCCGGACACTACGACAATCTTTTCCTTGTCTATTCCCTGCTCCTCGCAGACCTTGGGCAGAGTCCTCTGGAGCGCCGCGAGAACAGCATAGTCTCCGCAACCGGGGCACCATCTGACTTCCTGGTCGCTCTTGAAATCCTTTTGTGTATATTTTGCCATGATCTTCAGAAATTGGTACCGTTAGTCTAACTGTGACTTTATTGCCGATGTGATGTCCTGAACGAGGAAGTTCTGTCCCTGGATCTTGTTGCAGCCTACGATATTGAGCGTAGGGAACTTCGACCTCAGATATGTGGCGAACTGTCCGGAGTTGAGTTCGCAAACGAGTATCTTGCGGAACTTGGAAAGGACTTCGAACGTATTCGCGGGAAGAGGATTGATGAAATCGAAGTGGATTCTGGAGACCTCGATTCCTTCCTGCCTTACCTCAGATACGGCTGAAAGGAGGTGTCCGAATGTTCCTCCCCAACCGACAACGGCAAGCTCTCCTTCGGCGGGACCGTCAACTGTAAGATCGGGGATGTCGGAGACTACCCTCTCGACTTTTTCGGCCCTTTCCCTTACCATCAGTTCATGATTGGCGGGATCGTTGGAGAGGACTCCTTCATGAGTCTTTTCAAGACCGCCGATCCTGTGCTCGCATCCCTTCATTCCGGGAACGGCCCATTCACGGGCGAGGGTCTCGGGATCACGCCTGAACGGTTTGAAATCCGTCCTTCCCTCTTCCACGAAACGGGGGTGGATTTCCGGGTAAGAGCTCATAGAAGGGATCCTCCAGGGCTCAGATCCGTTTCCGAGGAAGCCTTCGGAAAGGAGAACCACAGGGACCATATGTTCGAGGGCGATCTTCGCGGCCTTGAACGCCTGGTCGAAACAATGTGAAGGGCTGTGGGCGGCGATGACCACGAGCGGGCTTTCTCCGTTGCGTCCGTAGAGGACTTCCATGAGGTCGGTCTGCTCGGTCTTGGTCGGCATACCTGTACAGGGGCCTGCCCTCTGTACGTCAACCACCACGAGAGGAAGTTCAGTCATGACCGCAAGGCCGAGGGCCTCGGACTTGAGCGAAAGGCCGGGACCGGAGGTTGTCGTGACGGCAAGATTGCCGGCGAAAGAGGCTCCGATGGCGGAGCAGATTCCGGCGATTTCATCCTCGGTCTGCATTGTCTTCACGCCGAGGTTCTTGTGGATCGCGAGCTCTTCGAGGATACCGGTAGCGGGGGTGATGGGATAAGAACCGCAGAAAAGAGGGAGCCCGGCTTTCTCGGAAGCCGCGATCAGTCCCCATGCGAGGGCCTGGTTGCCGTTGATGTTGCGGTATGTTCCCTTGGGAAGAGTCGCGGGAGCGATATTGTAAGTGTCGGCCTCGATCTGAAGGTTGGCGGCGTAGTTGAATCCGTCGGTCACCACCTTCTTGTTCGGAGCTATCATCTCGGGACGCTTCTTGCTGAACTTGCTCTCTATATATTCATATATGTACTCCAGAGGACGGTGGTAGATATAGCAAGCCATTCCGAGGGTGAACATGTTCTTGCACTTCAGAATGGAGGGCAGATCCAGTCCGCTGTCCTTCAGGCTGTCTTCGGTGAGGGTCGTAATAGGTGCGACGATTATTGTCCTGTCCGTGATGCCGAGTTCCTCGAAAGGATTGTCAGACAAACCGGCTTTCGAGAGTCCGGCGGCGTCGAAAGCGTTGCCGTTCACAAGGACCATTCCGTTTCTCTTGAGCCATTTGGCGTTGGCCTTGAGTGCGGCGGGGTTCATCGCTACCAGCATGTCGCAGAAATCTCCGGGAGTATTCACAGGATGGTCTCCGATATGGACCTGGAATCCGGACACACCGGCAACTGTACCCTTGGGGGCACGGATTTCGGCGGGATAATCAGGGAAAGTCGACAGGGAATTTCCATAGATAGCCGACATATTCGCGAACAGGGTGCCCGTAAGCTGCATTCCGTCTCCGGAATCACCCGCGAATCTCAGAACAACGTCATGAACATCTATGACTTTGTGTTGCATAAGTATAATGAGGTTTGTTTCGTGTTATAATTTGCGGGGCAAATCTAAGAATAAAAACGTTATAATCCTATTAAAATTTGTTTAATTTGCTTATGAATTATTTTTCATATCAGCAAAATCACTTTTAATTGTTAAGGAAACTCTCCACTAGGCTTCATATATTTAGGTATTTCGGGGCAAAAAGTATCAAATGGTAGGATAAGCGGTCCGAAAGGGGAACCCCATCAGGTCAGGTGAGCGGGATTTCCGGACGGAAGAAGGCAAAAAAAGTGGACCCCGAAGGATCCACCTTGTAATTCTTGAATCAATCTTTATCTTACTGCTGAGGCTGAAGTGCCTGAAGAGCTGCCTGGAGGTCTTCGACTGTCCTGCCTTCAGGAATTCCGAGAGCCTTGCGGGCGGCCGGAGTAAGATCGGTGCTCTGGGCCTCGTTCACATAGAGAAGGGAACCCACTTCGAAAACGTATACATATCCACCGTCCTTGGCAAGTTTCTGAACAGTCTCGATGGCCTTCTGCTGGATGGGGCTGATGAGCTCGCTCTCCTGCTGTGAAAGCTCGGTCTGGATATTCTGCTGGAACTCCTGGATGCTCTGCTGGATACGTGTAAGTTCACTTTCCTTGGTCTCGCGGATTGTGGCGGTCCAGGTGCTGGCCTTCTGCTGATACTCCGAATATTTGCTGTTGAACTCGTCAACCATGCTCTGGTAAGTCTCCTGAGCTTCCTTCTGGGATGCTGCGAGAGTCTTCTGTGCGGACTCATAATCAGCTGAGAGGTAAACAAGCTCCTGAAGGTTCACATGGGCGAACTTCAGATTCTGGGCTGAAGCGGAAAGGGTGATGATTGCGGCTGCCGCAATGAGGAAAATCTTTTTCATATCCTTTTTAAAAATTTTTTGTTTACGTATTTAGTTGATATTGCTTCTTGATGGACAAACTCTGTCCGAAGTGTCATTACTCAAATTCCATACCACAATTTGAAACCGCCTTTCTAGAACTCCTGTCCGATGAGGAAGTGGAACTGGCTTCCGCCGTTGTTCGCGTCATCAAATCCGTATCCCCAGTCGATACCGAGAAGTCCCACAACAGGGAGGTAAACTCTCACACCGACACCGGCGGAACGTTTGATCTGGAAAGGATTGAAGCTTCGGATATCAGCCCATGCGTTACCTCCTTCGAGGAATGCCAGAGCGAAGATCGTCGACTGGGGCTGCATGATGACAGGGTAACGGAGTTCGACCGTGAACTTGTCATACACGTTTCCGGAGTAGTTGTATCCGTTGGAGTTGTACTTGGAGTACGTCTGCGGAGTAAGGGAGTAGTTCTCGTAACCGCGGAGGGAGATGACCTCCGTTCCGTAAGTGGAGTATCCCGACATACCGTCTCCTCCGACGAGGAAGCCCTCAAAAGGAGAATAACCCCAGTTACGGTTGTAGTAACCCAGATATCCGAACTGCATTCCGGCCCTCAGGACAAGATTTCCGACAAGTTTGGTGTAGAAGTCACCGCGGATTTTCCACTTGTGGTACTCAACCCACTTGTACCTGTCCTGACCGGACCACTTGTCGTAATTGATGTCCCTCCAGTTGTCCACCGTGACGGGGACGCCACGTGCGTCGAGAGTTCCGAGGTCCTTCTTCCTGAAGAGGGAGAAAGGAGGAGTCAGCTGCATTGACATGCTGATCGAAGATCCCTGACGGGGGAATATCTGCTGGTCGGTGGAGTTCCTCTGGAGACCGAGGGTGTAGCTGATGTTATGGGACACACCGTCATCGAGGATGAAGTAACCGGAGTACCAGTTGCGCAGGCGGTAGGTCTGCCAGCTGAGCTGGTTGTACAGCACGAAATAGTTGTCAGGCCATTTCAGACGGTTACCAAGTCCGGCCGAGAATCCGAAGACCTCCATCTGACGGTCATTGCTGAGAATGTTCCATGCGAGATAGGAGTTGGTCTGCCTGGTGTAATATGCCGAAAGGCTCAATGACGTAGGTTTCTTTCCGAAGAGCCAAGGCTCGCTGAAGCTTGCCGACAGGGCGGTATAGTAAGTACCGCTGGTCTGGAAACGGAACGCAAGGTTCTGCGCGTCTCCAAGAGGTACGGGACGCCATGCTCCGGGTTCGAACATTCTCCTGGTCGAGAAGTTGTTGAACGAAACTCCGACGGTCGCGACGAAGGTCCTTCCTCCCCAACCTCCGGAAAGTTCGAGCTGGCTGGAAGGCTTCTCCGTGACGTTGTATACGAGGTCCACAGTGTTGTTCAGCTGATCCGGGAGAATCGAATATCCTCCCTCGCTCATGATGGACTCAGGATCGAACTGGCCGAGGGATGCGATTTCCCTTACTGACCTTTCGAAATCCGTCTGGCTGAAAAGATATCCCGGACGGGTGAATATCTGACGGCGCACAACCCTCTCGTTGGTGAGGTCGTTGCCGTTTATGATGATATTGTTCAGGGTAGCCTGCTTTCCTTCGACGATTCTCATCTCGACATCGACCGAGTCGCCTTCGATATTGAGTTCGACAGGCTGGACGTTGAAGAACAGGTAACCGTTGTCACGGTAGAGTTTGGAGACGTCGGCGTCGGTCTGCTTTCCACCGCCAAGAAGTCTCTTCTGCATGGTGACCATATCGTAGACATCTCCCTTCTTGATCTGGAGAATGGTATTGAGGTCATCCGCGGAATAAACCGAGTTACCGGTCCACTTGACGTCACGGAAATAATATTTCTTGCCCTCATCGATCACGAAGTCGATTCCGAGTCTGCCGGGTTCGATGGTGTAGATGGAATCCTTGATGATCCTCGCGTCCCTGTAACCGGCCTCGTTGAAAGCACTGATGAGGCTCTTCTTGTCGTTGACGTATTCCTTTTCGTTGAATTTCTTGGAATGGAAGAAGTTGTAGATCTTGTTGGATTTGGTCTTCTTCATGGACTTCGCCAACTTGAACTCCTTCACATGCTCGTTTCCGATGAAATTGATGTCCTTGATCCTGACCTTGGGACCACGGTCCACCGCGAAATTCACCTTGATGGCGTTGTTGACCACGGTATCCTTCTCGACTTCAGCCTTGACTTTGACATCGAGATAACCTTTGCCCTTGTAATAGCGCTTGATGATGTCGGCGGTGGTGGATTCCACGTATTCGGAGAATTCGTTACCCCTTCGGAGGGTTACCCTTTCCTGAAGATCCTTCTTCTCTCCGCTCTTCACTCCGGAGAAAGACCACCTGGACATTCTGGGACGTTCCTTGACCGCAATGACCAGCCATGCGGAGTCCTGTGCCGAGGAAAGTGAATCCACTCTGATGGCGACGTCCTCGAAATATCTCTGCGCCCAAATACGGTTGAGGATTCCGGAGAGGTCATCTCCCGGAATGGAAATCTTCATTCCCTTGCGGAGGCCGGTCAGGTTGATGAGGTTCTCGCTCCTCACGGTGGAATTACCTTCTACCCTGATACCTCCCACGAAATAGTCCTTGGGCTTGTTGTAATCTATATTGACGTCCTGAGCCCGGGAAGCGATCCCGCACAGCAGGGCGATTGAAAACAGAAGTATCTTTTTATGGATTTTCATTGAATTTCCGTTAAAGTCCGCAAATATAGCAATTATTTCACTTTGCCGTATCGTCTATCCCTTGTGGAATACTCATTCAGCGCCTGTCTGAATTCCTCTTTCCTGAAATCAGGCCACAGAACCGGGGTAAAATAGAACTCCGAATATGCCCCCTGCCACAGGAGGTAGTTGCTTATCCTCTGTTCTCCTGAAGTGCGGATTATGAGGTCCGGATCAGGAATACCGCCGGTGACAAGCAGGGAATCGAATTCGGGAAAACCGAAGTCATCGATTATGGAGGGATCCTCAACAGCTTTCCTCGCGAACTTCTTGGCGGCCTGAAGGATGTCCCACTTTCCGCTGTAGCTGATGAAAACGATCATGGTGAGGGCATCATTCTTCGCGGTCGTTTGCTCAAGCCCGGTAATGGCATCGTCGAGGTCGCGGCTCAATCTGGCTCTGTTCCCGAGGACAACGAATCTTACACCGTTGTCCATCAACAGGGATACTTCCTCATGCACCTTTTTCATCAAAAGTCCCATCAGGAAACTGACCTCCTCGGCAGGGCGTCCCCAATTCTCTTCCGAAAAAGCATAGACGGAAAGGTACTTTACTCCCTGGGCGACACATTCCTCGGTTACCGCCTTGAGGCTGTCGGCTCCTACCAGGTGTCCCTGTATTCTCTCCATTCCTCTTTCACGGGCCCAGCGGCCGTTCCCGTCCATGATTATGGACACATGCTTGGGTATCCTGCTTTCTTTATCCATTTCGAAAAATTCTATCCATTGTTTCTGATATCCTCTCCCCAGAAGAGTTTACTTGTCAAAGCCTTCACGAAGTTGGACTTCGCCAGACGGATTCTCTTGAGCGAAAACTGTGCCATTGACACCTCGAGCGACCACGAAGGGGACATATCGAGATTCCGGTTGTCCATGCTCATGACGACCTTGGGGTCCCTGGTCTCGACACTTATGGATACCCTGGAAGAATCCGGAACAATCAGCGGCCTCACATTCAGGTTGTGGGGAGCGATCGGAGCGATGATGAGAACCTTCGATTCGGGCATGCAGATGGGACCGCCCACGCTCAGGGAATATGCCGTTGAACCGGAGCTCGTCGCCACCAGAAGGCCGTCCGCCCAATAAGTAGGAAGAGGGGTTCCGTCCAACGTCACATGTATTCCGAGAACCGAAGAGCCGATCCTGTGGACCGTCACTTCGTTGAGCGCATAGGGCCAGAATCCCTCGTTGAGGACGATATCGCCCCCATGGATCGAAGAGTAGAGCATAGAGCGGTCCTCGACCGAGTACTCTCCCGAAAGGATGGCCTCGGCCACCGTCTCCGGACTGTTTTCCGACAGGAATCCGATTCTGCCCAGATTGACTCCCAATATCGGAATGCCGATGGGGGCCACCCTTTTGGCCGCGGAAAGGAATGTTCCGTCTCCCCCGACACTGAGTACCATCGTGGAGTCGGCTTTCACATCATCCTTGGAGACGATGTCATACAGTTCGCAGCCCCCCTCCCTAAGAGACGAAAGCAGGGCAACTGTCCTCCCATCTTCCCTCAGAGCAGGATTCTTGACGAATATTCCTATCTTCCTGTCCATTCAAATTCCGAGTTTTGATCGCATAAAATGCAAAGTTAGTCAAAAAGTTGACAAAAGAAGCCCAAAAGTGTCCGGACTTGGCGGCAGTGAGGTGAATAAAGCTACACTGCGTGTTCAGTTGCCGGAAACCTTTATTCACAATAGATGAATGCGGAATCAGAATCGGCCCTCTTTTTGCAATAAGTCAATCAGTCACCGAAAAAGTGCTATATTTGCCCCGTGAAGACAACTTCACGAAGTGTGTGTATTTATAAAAAGTCGCCCCGAGCGGGGTGCCAACAATTGAAAGAAATGACAAGGTTAAGTGTCAACATCAATAAGATAGCCACAATCCGCAATGCACGCGGCGGCAACATGCCGGATGTGACAAAGGCCGCTGTGGACTGCGAAAAATTCGGAGCCGAGGGCATTACGGTACACCCCAGACCCGATCAGCGCCACATCAGATACTCCGACGTAAGGGAAATCCGTCCCCTGATAACAACCGAATTCAACATCGAAGGGAATCCCATCCCTTCATTCGTGGACCTCGTTCTCGAAGTGGTGCCCGATCAGGTGACCTTGGTCCCCGACGCGCATGACGCGATCACATCCAACGCCGGATGGAACACCGTAGCCAACAGGGAGTTTCTCACCGACATATGCAAAGAGTTCAAAAGTAAGGGAATAAGGACTTCAATCTTCATTGACCCCGATCCGGAAATGGCCGAAGGAGCCGCCATCTGCGGCAGCGACAGGGTCGAGCTTTATACCGCCGACTACGCTCTATATTATCCGATCAATCCCCAGAAGGCCATCACCGAATATTACAACACCGCGAAAGTGGTCCGGGAATGCGGTCTCGGACTGAATGCGGGTCACGACCTCAATCTTGAGAACCTCGAGTATTTCATCAGGGAAATTCCGTGGACCGACGAGGTGTCGATAGGCCACGCAATAATCTGTGACGCCCTTTATATGGGTTTGGAACAAACTATTAAGGCTTATCTTGAGAAAGTTAAGATTTTTTAAGTACCTTTGCAGTTTGCAACCCGATTTGAAAATCAAAAATTCTAATAAATAATATGAAGAATACACCACTCATCCTCAGCATCATCGCACTTGTTGCTGTGGCCGCACTCGGTATCATCCAGCTTACCGGAGATTCTCAAAGCAAAGCAAAAACTTCCGGCGACGCCACTGAGGCAGTCGCAACAAAGGGAGCAGTCGTTTACTTCAACCTCGACCAGGTTCTTGAGGAATACGACATGGCAAACGAACTCCGCTCAGCGGTAGAATCCAAGGTGTCCAGCATCCAGGAGGAAGTCAACAGGAGGGGCAACCGCCTCCAGAGCGACGTCAACTCATTCAACGACAAAATCAACAAAGGTCTCATCACCCGTTCCGTCGCAGAGCAGCAGAGCCAGAAGCTCTCTCAGCAGCAGGCCGACTTCCAGAACTACGCCGCCCAGAAGGAGCAGGAGATCGCCGAAGAGCAGCAGGTGATGCTCAACCAGATCGGTGACGCCATCCATGCCTTCCTCGAGAAGTTCAACCAGGAGAAGCAGTATGCGATGATCATCGCTACCCAGGGTGACATTCTTCCCCAGCCCGTTGCCATCGGTGACCCTTCCCTCGACATCACCGAGGAGATCCTCGCCGGTCTGAACGACGAGTACATCAAGAACAAGGCTGCCCAGAACAACCAGCAGTAGGCTGACCCCAGAACAAAAGAAAACGATGAAAGGGAGATCTCTTTTCATAGCAGCGATATTGTGCCTTATGCCCATTGTCCCCAATGGGCTCAAGGCGCAGGAATACACCCAGACGCCCGTCACCGTCTCCAAAGAGAAGGTGAAAAGCAGTGACGGCAAGGTGTACTACTCTCATGTCGTCCAGGAAAGGCAGACTCTCTTTTCCATAAGCAGAGCCTACGGCGTTACCGTTGACGACATCTATGCCGCCAATCCGGAGGTGAAGAAAAACGGGCTGAAGAAGAACGACATCATCCTCATTCCGGTCGTTTCGGATTCCGGGAAGAACACGGCTTCAGCTTCAACACCCCAATCTTCATCATCCCAGACGGCATCCTCCCCTTCCAGGAATCAGCAGACCGCTTCAAACCAGCAGGAGGATTCCGAAGAGTACTTCATCCATGTGGTGAAGTGGTATGAAGACATCAACGACATCGCCGCAAAGTACGGAATTCCCGCCGAATACATCATCCGTTACAACGGCCTGAAGTCCAACAAGGTCAAATCCCGTACAAAGCTCAAGATCCCCCGCGAAAGGAGGATAATCGAGACCACCCCGGTGGCTGAAGAGAACCCGGTCGTGGAGGAGAACCCTTCACAGGAGGTCTCCTCTGACGAAGGTCCCGTAATCGAGACCATAAGCGAGGAACAGATGGAGGAGCAGGACGGCGGAGGCCTTTTCGGTGGCCTCTTCACCCGCAGGACATCAGTCAATGCCGCCCTCATCATGCCTTTGGGCGCTTCCGGCAAACCTTCCGCCAACAACTTCGACTTCTACAGCGGAGTGCTCATGGCCCTCAGGGACCTGGGCAACGAAGGAATAACGACCGACCTGAGTGTCTATGACATGGTAGGAGGCAATATTCCCGTGGGTGCGGACAAGATGTCCGACTTCGACATGGTAATCGGCCCTGTAGCCCCGGATGACCTGAAGAAGGCTTTGGCGCTTTCCACGAAGAAGACGGCTGTCATATCCCCTCTCGACCAGAGGGCGGTCAGCCTCACCGGAAGCAACGCCAACTTCATCCAGGCACCCGCGCCTTATGACGCCCAGTATGAGGACATCGTCAAGTGGATCCGTTCCGACAGACGCAGCGGTGACAAGGTCATCGTAATTTCCGAGAAAGGAAGGGTGACCGAGGCCAGCACCGCGATTGATTCGCTGGTGAAGCGCTCCGGAATGGACTACACTCCCTTCGAGTACAGCATCATCGAGGGAAGGAACATCCTCGGTTCGATGAGGAATGTGATGACCACGGAAGGTACCAACAGGGTTCTGGTGAACTCCGAAAGGGAAGCCTTCGTATTCGATGTTGTGAGGAACCTCAACCTCATCCTTCACAACCGCATCGATGTGGTCCTCTACAGCCCGGCCAGGATACGTTCCTTCGACACCATCGACATCGAGCACCTGCACAACGTGAATCTTCACGTTTCGACCTCGTATTTCATAGATTACGAGGACGCGAGGGTACGCAAGTTCCTCTCAGAGTACAGAGCCCTGTTCGGAGCGGAGCCCACTCAGTTCTCATTCCAGGGATACGATGTGGCATATTTCTTCACCAAGGGATGCCTCAACGGAGGTGGACAATGGGTCGACAAGCTCACCGGAAGGAATGGCGAAAGGATGCTCCAGAGCGACTTCATGCTCACGAAGGAGGGCCTTTTCGGAGGATATGTGAACGAAGGTATCAGAAGAGTCATCTACGATACTGACTTCAAGCAGAAACTCATCAAATAGCCCTTCGGAGAAAGCGACAGACTTCTACACATCGGGGACGGCCAACAAGGTCGTCCCCGTTCGTTTGTGAAGAATGGGGGTTCTTTGTATGGAGAATATTCGTTAGATTTGCCTACAAAGAAAACCAGCCCATGAAAAAAGCTCAACTTCTGGCAGCGGCCATTCTTGCCGCCGCTATGTTTTCCGTCCAGGCGAACGGTTCTTCCCGCCCCGGATGGCTGAACGATGCCGTCTTCTATCAGATATACCCTTCGTCATTCCAGGACAGTGACGGAAACGGAATCGGGGACATCCCGGGAATCATTTCCCGATTGGATTACATCCGTTCCCTGGGAGTTACCGCAATCTGGATCAATCCTATCTATGTCTCCGGATGGACCGACGGCGGATACGACGTGATCGACTTCTACAGGGTCGACCCGAGATTCGGGACCAACACCGACCTTGTCACGCTCACGAAAGAAGCCCACGAAAGAGGCATAAAGGTCGTTCTTGACCTTGTTGCGGGACACTCTTCCGACAAATGCGAATGGTTCCTCCAGTCGAGGGAGGCTGAGAATCTGCGATACTCCGACTACTACATCTGGCCTTCTTTCAAACCGGAGGATGACTCGGAGGGAAAGGTTCTCGATTACGCCGCCATGGTAAGCTCGAAGGCCGGTCTTCTCCGGAAATTCGTCCCCACGGACGCACCGAGGGGTCCTTACTACATCAAGAACTTCTTCGACACGCAGCCGGCGCTCAATTTCGGATTCGCGGACCCCGATCCCGCACATCCCTGGGAACAGGCGGTGGACGATCCCGGTCCCATGGCGATGAGAAGGGAACTGAAGAACATCATGGCTTTCTGGATGGACAAGGGCGTGGATGGATTCAGGGTGGACATGGCTTCCAGCCTGGTCAAGAACGACCCGGACAAGGCGGCCACAATCGCCCTGTGGAATGAAGACCTTTCGGTATGGTTCAACCTCGAATATCCGGAAGGGGTGCTGATTGCGGAATGGTTCAACCCGGAGGAAGCCACCCGGGCAGGCTTCGACCTGGACTTCTTCTGCCATGAGGGGACTTACAACTATTCCACCCTTTTCTTCAACACCGACAGGATGAGCGGAAAGCCCAAGGATTGTTATTTCTCGCTCGAGGGGAAAGGGGAACTGAGAACCTGGTACGATCTCTACATGAAACAATACAGCGCCGTCAAGGGTGAAGGATACGTCTGCATGCCGTCCGGCAACCATGACTTCACGCGTCTTGCCGCCGGTGACAGGACATCTGAAGACCAGCTGAAGATAGCGATGAGTTTCTTCCTCACCATGCCTGGCGTTCCTTTCATCTACTACGGTGACGAGATAGGACTCAAGAACATCAGCGGACTTCCATCAGTCGAAGGAGCGGGCAACAGGACCGGAACCAGGATACCGATGCTGTGGGATTCTACGGAAAACGCCGGATTCAGCACCGCTCCCAAAGACCGGCTCTATATCCCCCAGGATCCGGATCCCGGCAGAAGGACGGTGGAATCCCAGGAGAAGAACGAGACCTCGCTCCTTAACTACGTGAGGGCCCTTCTCACTCTGAGAAGAAATCACCCTGCCCTCGGGAACAACGGGGATTGGAAACTTCTCAGCGACCCGGACAAGCCGTATCCGATGATATACGAAAGGGAGTACGAAGGGGAAAAATGTCTTGTCGTCCTGAACCCCACGTCAAAGACCGTCAACGCTCCGTTCCCCTACTACAAATCTGAGGACCTGTCAGTCATAGGAGGGTCATACAACTCATGCACAATAAAGAAAATCCGGAGAGTTGACACGATGTTCATCTCCCCGGTATCAGTTGTGATTTACAAAGTCAAATAGCTACCGCCCGGCTCTTGAAAGGAGCGACCTCGCATTCTGGACAGCTTCCGGCGTTATCGTCGTTCCGCTGAGCATCCTGGCGATCTCCATCACACGGTCTTCACCTTCTATCCTCGATATGGTGGAGACCGTTCTTCCGTCCTTTTCCTCCTTGCGCACGAGGAAGTGTGCGTTTCCGTTGGCGGCGACCTGCGGAAGATGGGTTATGGCGAAGACCTGCATGTCCTCCCCCATCGAACAAATCATCCTTCCCATCCTGTCGGCCACGCTTCCGGAGACTCCGGTATCGATCTCATCGAAAATCATGGTCGGCATGTTGGTGTAGCGGGCCATCATGGCCTTGAGACAAAGCATGATCCTTGAAAGCTCTCCGCCCGAAGCGCATTTGGCCACGTCCACGGGCCCCCTTCCGGTGGAAGAGAAGCGGAGAAGCACCGTATCGGTTCCGGTAGCGCTCTGCTGAGAAGGAAGTATCTGCACATCGAATACGGCCTTGTCCAACTCCAGGGAGCGGATGTCGGATTCGATCTTCTTGCCGAAGGGTATCGCGGCCTTGACTCTGGAAGAATGCAGTTCCTGCGAAATCTTTGACAGCTTCGCATTGAGGGACGATATATCATCCTGAAGGGTCTTCCGGCGTTCTTCGAGTGCTGAGGAATCGAAGAGGGTCTCGCTCAAAGCGTCCTTTATCGCGATGAGTTCGGCGACTGTCGAGCATCCGTGCTTTTTCTGAAGGTCATAAATGAGCGACATCCTCTGCTCGACGGCCTCAAGACGGTCCGCCGAAACGTCAACACCCTCCTGCAGAGATTCAGCCTCGGAAAGGATATCCTCCATCTCGTATCTCAGAGACTCGAGCCTCTCCGAAAGAGTCTGGGCGGAAGGGACGTACTTCCCGGCACGTGAAAGAAGCTTTCCCGCCTCTTTCATCATGGAGTCCACGGAAGAGCGGTCCTCGTCACCGCTGAAAAGCTGTACGGCACCGTAAAGATTCTCCTTTATCTCCTCGGCGTTGGAAAGCTGGGCGTGCTCGGCCTCGAGCTCCTCCAATTCCCCGTCCTTGAGGCGGGCCTTGTCGAGTTCCTCGAACCTGGCCTCGTTGTAGTCCTTCTCCAGGGCGATACGCTGAAGTTTCGCCGTCAGATCGGCAAGCTCCCTCTTCGCTTCCTGCAGGGAAGAATAGGCGGACTTGCACTCCGACAGAAGCTCTCCGTTTCCTGCATAAAGGTCCAGCATCCTGAGCTGATAATCCCTGTCCTTGAGAAGGAGGGTCTCATGCTGGGAATGGATATCTATGAGGAATGAGGCCATTTTCTGGAGGACCGCCACAGGGGCGGGTTCATCGTTGACGAAACCTCTCGAGCGGCCGGACTTTCCTAGAACTCTCCTTATCGTGACGGAACCGCCGTTCCAGGGAAGGTCATTTTCCGAGAAGAACTCCTCAAGGGAAGAATTCCCCTCCATGTCGAAAACCGCTTCCACCATGCAGTTGTCAGCGCCTTCCCCGACCATCGAAGGATCGGATTTGGCTCCGAGGGCAAGCGAAAGCGCACCGAGAAGGATAGACTTTCCGGCTCCGGTCTGCCCGGTAATAATGCCAAGACCCGCCGGAAAAACGATATCCAGCGAGTCCATAAGCACGTAATTCCTTACCTGAAGGGATTCAAGCATATCCCGTGAAGGTATTGTCAAGTACTACTCCTCGGAGTCGTGCTTGGCGGTACGGTAATACAGTTCCCCGTCCTTGAATTCCTCGATAGCGACGAGGGCGGGCTTGGGTTGACGCTCGTAGAACTTCGAAATCTCGATCTGCTCCCTGTTCTCGAAGACCTCATCCATGGTGTCGCGGTCGTTCTTGAAGTCCTCAAGCTTCTTGTTGAGTTCCTTCTTCTCCTGGAGAGCTATCTGGTTTGCCCTCTTGTAGAGGACTACCACTGTTTCATAAATGTTGCCCGTAGGCTCAGCAAGGTATTTGATATCCCTTGTAATCGTGTTCGTAGGAACTTTCTTCTTGTCCATTTTTCTATTCTTTCTGATTCGTGGTAACGGAGACTTCCCGCCTCCATACCTACTTACGTGCCCCTGTAGGGAAAAGTTTCAAAATTTTTCTTTCGTGAGGGAAATCACTTGTTCTTGGCGGCTTTCTCGGCTTTCGCCTCTTCCCTCGCCTTCACTCTGGCCGCCTTGTCGGAAGCCTTGATTTCCTTCTGAGCCGCCCTGTCAAGAGCCTTCTGGGTCTTCATCTGACGGATCTGCTCCTTGCGGGTAGCCTTCTCGACAGCCTTGCGGTCCTTGTCGAAAACGGTCTCGTCAATCTCGATGTCCTCCTCGGCTCCGGTGTAGTTGCCTATGGCTTTCTGTGCCTTGACATACAGATGGGCCAATTCCTTGGTGTAAGGAGACTGGGGGATTTCACTGACGAAGTTCAGATAGTCATCCATGAACACCAGGAACCTCTCCCTCTGCTTTTCAGGGACACTGAGGTCGGCGTACTTGTAGGAAGACAGAGCGATATAATATAGGATGTCCTCACGGTAGACATTCTCGGAATCGTCCTTCAGGATGTTGCGGAACGCCACTCTTGAGGCCTGATAATCCTCCATCTTGTAATAGAGCTTGGCATTCTCGAAATCTTTCCTGTCAAGCCTTTCATTCAAATCTTTCAAGATGGCGTTGCACTCGCTCCTTCTGTCAGTATCGGGATACTCGGTGAGATATTCGTTGATGGCGTTTATGCAGGTATAAGTCGGAGCCTGGTCCAGTTCATAGCGGAGAGTCTGACGGTAAAGGCAGTCGATCCTGAGGTATACCACGTCCAGATAGAACGGGCTGCCGGGGTACGACTCGATGAACTTGTTGAAGTTCGCCTCAGCCGTATAGTAATCCCTGAAACGGTAGTTGCTCATACCCCAATAGTACTGGACGGTATCCTCCTGGGGAGTACCGGACACGTACATGGTGAGGGACTCGAACATACCGGCGGCTTTCTGGTATTTGCCCTGCTGATAGTAATCGAAAGCGGCTTTGTATTTTGAATCGACGTCATTGCTCTGCAGGAGCAACTCGTACTGAGACTTGCAGGATGCCAACGCCAGTAGGGCGAAGACAACTCCGGCAACTATCTTTGAAATTGAACGCATATCCATGCTCTTTCTACAAATTGTTCGCGATAAGGAATTTCTCCACATCAAGGGCGGCACGGCAGCCGGAAGCGGCGGCCGTAATGGCCTGACGGTAGTGGGGGTCCTGGACATCCCCGGCCGCGAAAACTCCCTCTACATTCGTCTTTGAAGTCTTGCCGTCGGTAATGATGTATCCGTTCTCATCGGTATCGATCCACTCCTTGAAGAGGTCCGAATTGGGATGATGTCCGATAGCCAGGAAAAATCCGTCAATCTTGATATCAAAAACCTTACCATCCTTTCTCAAAAGGCGTGCCCCGGTGACACCGTTTTCGTCTCCGAGGACTTCCTGCGTGTTGCAGTTCCACAGCACCTCGATGTTGGGTGTGTTGTTCACCCTTTCCTGCATTGCCTTCGAAGCCCTGAAAACATCCCTTCTGACAATGATATAAACCTTCCTGCAAAGACCGGCGAGATAGGTCGCTTCTTCACATGCGGTATCACCGCCGCCAACGACGGCCACGTCCTTCTTCCTGTAGAAGAATCCGTCACAGGTGGCGCATGCGGAAACGCCCAATCCGCGGAACTTCTGCTCCGATGGAAGACCCAGATACTTGGCTGTAGCTCCGGTGGCGATGATGACGCTCTGGGCGAGAATCTCGTTTCCGCGGTCATCTACGGCATGGAAAGGCCTGGATGAAAGATCGATCGAAGCGATCTTGCCGCGCCTTATGTCAGCACCGAACCTCTTGGCCTGCTTACCCATCGTATCCATGAGGATATTGGCGTCAACGCCTTCCGCGAAGCCGGGGAAATTCTCCACAACCGTAGTGGTGGTCAGCTGACCGCCGGGTTCCATTCCCTCATAAAGTATGGGAGAAATGTCCGCTCTACCGGCATAAATTGCGGAAGTGTATCCGGCGGGGCCGGAACCTATGATGAGGCATCTTGTCGTTTCCATTGCGAAAAAATGTTTTGATACTGGCCCGGTAAACTTTTTCGGGGTCACAAATAATTCAATAAGAATGCAAAGATAGGAATATTTTGACGAAAATTTATATATTTGCCTTTGTTTGGAAATTTTCAAAATTAGATTCTTTTACCGGTATGGTGAACCAGACACAGAAAGCCCCCACGATGGATGAGTTCCGCACCCTCCTGAAGCGTCATGGCCTGAAGGCCACCCCGCAAAGGATAGCGGTCCACGAGGCGATGATGGAGTTGGGACACGCTTCGGCCGACATGGTGACGGAGCACATATCTTCTTCCGGCAGGACTTCCGTAACAGTGGCATCCGTATACAACATCCTTTCCCAACTTGCACTTTTGGGGATTTATCACCATCGGATGAGTTCGAACAGCAAAATGTACTTCGATGTCACCACATCGAATCATCTGCACCTGTACGATACGGTGAACAACGTCTACAGGGACATTTTTGACGACGACATTCTGGACCTCATCCAGTCGCGACTGGGGAAACGCCGTTTCCGCGGATTCAAAGTTGACGGGATCGACATCCAGATCCTGTGTCATCCGTCCAAAACCAAAATCCCGAAAAAAAGTTGACATCCCGCAAATGAAACTTTCTTCAAGATACCTCAGGATGCTTCCAGTCATCCTCCTTTCATCAGTTCTCTTCTTCGGTTCATGTGATGAAGATACGACGATCCTGTACAATGACATCGCTATGGGCGACATCATCGGAGGGAAGTTCGTAAGCGACGCCGGACTTACATACACTCCGGTTGAGCAGACCTGCCCCGGACAGTTGGACACGATGGGAAGGGCGATACTTCAGAGCGACATTCTCAAAAAAGTTTCCGCCACCGAATATCAGGTAAGGATCAAGCAGATGTCGAAAGTTCTGAGGAAGGACTGCCTGATTTCCGACGAGGTGGAGGATATATCAGCACTCGGCAACGATCCGGTCCTGATAAGCCAGGCGTGGATAAGCGCCGGATACCTCAACCTTTCAACGAACATCTCATTCGCGGAAGGATCAAAGACGAGACACCTTTTGAATCTTCTTCTTGACAAGAGCGAAGACAACACCGACACCCTCCACTTCAGCCTTCTCCACAATTCGTTCGGGGATTGCTACCCCTTCAACACTCCCGACGCTGAAGCGGAAGAACCTTCCCAGACCAAAAGCTATTCAGTCGGAACCGCATACGCTTCATTCCCAATCACTTCTTTCGTTCCGGATGGAAAGAATCATATTCCGCTCAAGGTGAAATATTTCTGGTACAAATCCGAAGAGGGTACCCTCACGCATGACACTTACACCGGATATGTAAAGGGCAACATTGTGAAATAAAGGGATTCTCTTGCAGGTAAGACCGAAGGAGGAGACACTGTTCTTCTCCTTTTTCTATTCGCGGGGACAAGGATCCGGAAAAAAATCACCCGTAAGTCGGGAATAATGATTACCTTTATATCCCGAAAAGGAACTTCTGTTCCCCCAATAACACAAAACACACTAATCATGAGCACATTGCACGTAGTTGATCATCCGATGATCCAACACAAACTGACCCTTATGAGGGACATGAACACCGGTTCAAAAGACTTCCGTGAACTTCTTAAAGAGATCGCCCTTCTGATGGGATACGAGGTCACTCGTGACCTTCCTCTTGAAGATATCGAAATCCAGACCCCCATCTGCAAGATGACTGCGAAGAAGGTACCGGGCCGCAAGCTTGCGATCGTACCGATTCTCCGAGCCGGATTGGGAATGGTCGAAGGTCTTCAGACACTTGTTCCTGTCGCCAAAGTTGGCCATATAGGTCTTTATCGTGATGAGACGACTCACCAGCCTGTCGAATACTACTGCAAACTTCCGGAAGACATCCAGGAAAGGCTCGTAATCGTGACAGACCCGATGCTTGCCACCGGCGGCAGCGCATGCGACGCCATCACGATGCTGAAGAAAAGAGGCTGCAAGAACATAAGACTGATGTGCCTTGTAGGAGTTCCCGAAGGAGTTAAGAAGGTTCAGGAAGAACATCCCGACGTGGACATATACGTAGCCGCAGTTGACGACCATCTGAACGAAAACGCCTACATAGTTCCAGGACTGGGAGACGCCGGAGACAGAATCTTCGGAACCAAATAAGGAAAACGGGAAAAATCAAACCAACCGCATAAAACAATCGGAAGCCATCGGGACAATACCGGTGGCTTTCTTTCGCTTTTGGAAGTGGCTGGAAATGGGACTCTTGTTACCTACAATGTGGACAAGGGACAAAAAAAGAGAGCGACACTTTGATTCGCTCTCCTAACAACCTGGGGTGCTTGGTGCAAGGCAGAGTTGAACCGCCTGATGCCTTGGATTGAGAAGATATGGGCGTTACGTCGGTACTTCCCAGAACCATCCAATTTATCGAGGATTTAATGAAAGTGAAAAGCCTTCAACTACCTGAAATCTATGATAGCGGGAATGGTCATAAGGACTTTACAAGGTTTTCCATTGTGGTATCCAGGAGTCCATTTGGGAGCAGTTCTCATCGTCCGAATGAACGCAGCGGAAAGATATGTGTATGGAATCCTCCCAATGTCATCAATATCAAGTATTTCTCCTTCTTCAGACAGCAACACCCTTACCGTAACATGACCCGATATCCTATAAGGTTCTTCCACTTCCATATGTTGGATTACCCAAAAGGAGAAATCTATGTCACTCCTGCCTGTGCTTGTACTACTTCTACCATTGAATATAGGTTTAGTTTGGCAAAGAAGATAAGGAACGGCATCTTGATAGAGAACCCAAGTACCATATCCGACTACTTCCTTTCTCACATCTTGAATCCACTGCTTACCATATTTGTCATCAAGCCATTCGAAGATGGTATAGTTGTAGAGTTTCATTTCTTGCGGGGAACCGTCAATCACATCGCTGAAAACCTTGATTCCAACACCATACTTCTCCTTGAACAAGTTGTCTTGGCGTGAGTTAAGGATGAGTGAGGTTCCACAAGTAGCAACAAGTTCAGCCGTGCCGTTCTCAAGGGCTTTTTTTGCCGATTCGACCGAATACTTTTCAGAAACGGGAACACTTTCGGTTATGATTCCCGTGACTCCTTGTGCAAACGATGCGGGACAGACAACGAGTAGCAGCAGAAAGACAAGAAATTGTAAATGAAGTCGTTTCATAAAAAATGATTTGTCTGATTGTCTGCAAATTCTATTCCGTAAGGGACCTTGGAAGCCCCTAAATACAAAGCAACTCCCGGAAACCTCCGAGAGTTGCAGTAGGGGTGCTTGGTGCAAGGCAGAGTTGAACAGCCTGATGCCTTGGATTGAGAAGATATGGGCATTACGGCGGTACTTCCCAGAACCATCCAATTTATCGAGGATTTCGGTGCCATGTAACGAGCGGGATGATAGTTGAGGCATCTCCCCGGGGTAGGAGAAGCGTTCCATCTTATCATTTTGTCTTACAATCTCACAAGGAGATAGTTATGGAATGATAGTTGTGCTCTTTGGATAATGAGTATTTGTTGTTACCTTTGTTTAAACCATAATATTCACCATTATGAAACGCTTAGTTACACTCCTCATTTTGGCTGTGTTTTTTATTCCCATCGCCGAGGCACAAAATACTAATACGATGCCGAAGGACGAAGAATTGCAAGAGATAAATGAAAGTATTCTTGCAGAAGCATATCAGCTTTACCTACATGAGAAAGTTGCGTGGATTCTTGAGGATGAATTTTTTGGCAGCGACTCCAAAGCCAAGAGTAATTTTGGTGGTTGGGTACCTATTACTGAAGATGGCATTACTGTCAAGGGGGTCTTTTACAATAAAGAAAAAACCAAAGCCGTGTATGAAGCCACATTCAATCTCCAAACGGGAAAAGCGTCATCAAAGGATTCTGTTCGTGACCTAACTGCTGATGAAAAAGACGAAATCAAAATACGTGAAACTATAACCAATGCGGTCCGTACTCTCGACAATCTCCCAGCGTGTCCCGAAGGATGCACATTCAATGTTGAGACCACAAGGATAGACGAGGACCTTTATCGGGTATACTTTATGCTCGGGACCTCTCAGCGTGGAATAATTCCTTTTGGATGCGATTTTTCATACGACTGTGACTCCAAAGGTAATGTAAAGGAATTCCGCCGTTACCACAATTCATATATTCCAGCACCGCTCACAATGGATGGCGAACCCGTTCGAGAGCTTATTCATTCTCATACCTCGATTTGTCCCTATATTGCGCCAACAGATATTGCCCTCTTCCTCCTCTATGGGTACGAATCAACGGGACTAAAGGGATTCAAAGTTTATAGTTCTGCTCTCAAATGCTACTTTGTTTTCGACGCAGAGAATTATGAAATCAAAGTCGAGAACCGCTAAGATTCTTTTCGAGTAGGGGCTTTCCCTGAAGTTATAATTATCCCCTTCCGGATAATGCACCTCGCATTCCGGAAGGGTTTTTCTTCGCTGATGCCGTAGTTCCGGAGATAGGCGTACCCCACCCCGAGGGCATCATTGTCCCAGTGGTCACAAAGGGCTTTGAGGTTCCCGTAGTAGTGATGCTGACCGTCAATTTCCGATGCCAACGAAGGAATGCGTCATTTCCTACAATCGTTAAGACCAAACAAAGCGGTATTGGCACTCTATGAAGGTATTCTTCACGATATGAGCGAGGAACAGGCCAAACTGGACAAGGACGAGCAAAAGAAGATGAAGGCACAACTCGCAGCGATGGATGAGAAGGTCAAGAAGATACAGGACAAGTGGTTCGACGGCGTGCTGGACGACGATGCGTTCAAAGCGATGAATGACCGTCTCACAAAAGAAAAGAGAGACCTCGAACTACGACTGGAAGAAAGCAAGGAGCAACCGACGGAAAAGGAAGTGCAGGAGAAGATAGCATTCTCACTGAATTTCATCGAGAATATGGGCTCCTGCATAGCCACTGCCCCGATTGACCTGAAACTGGACATCCTCGGTTCGATTTTTTCCGGAAAAATCATTTTTGAAAAAGCTGAACCTCGAACCGCAGAACTCACGCCGCTTGTTTCCATAATCACCGGAAAACCAATAGATTGGAAGCCCCTAAACACAAAGCAACTCCCGGAAACCTCCGAGAGTTGCAGCAGGGGTGAGTGATGGGGCTCGAACCCACGACACTCGGAACCACAATCCGATGCTCTACCAACTGAACTACACTCACCATGTTGGGAATGCAAAGTTACTACTTTTCTCATTTATCACAAGGGTTCAGGCAAAATTTTCTGCAAAAACTGCAATTTACCCTTTCACAGGCACGATTTCCCAATAATTATGAGTACATTTGTGGGAATAACGTCTTTACGATATTTACGAAAATCAATAGATCAACATATGAAACGTGAAATAAAATTCTCCCTGGTGTACAGGGACATGTGGCAGTCCTCCGGCAAATATGTGCCCAGAGTCGACCAGCTCGTGGAAGTGGCTCCCGCAATCATTGACATGGGATGCTTCGACAGGGTTGAGACCAACGGAGGTGCTTTCGAGCAGGTAAACCTCCTCTTCGGTGAGAACCCCAACGTAGCCGTCCGCAAGTGGACCGCACCTTTCCACAAAGCAGGCATCCAGACACACATGCTTGAAAGGGGTCTCAACGCCCTCAGGATGAACCCGGTCCCCAATGATGTCCGTGAACTCATGTTCAAGGTCAAGAAGATCCAGGGAACCGATATCGCGAGGTCTTTCTGCGGACTGAATGACCACCGTAACCTCAAAGGATCAGTTCTCGGTGCCAAGAAGGGAGGAATGATTTCACAGGTCGCCCTCTCCATCACCCACTCCCCCGTCCATACGGTCGCATACTATATGGGTATCGTTGACAAGGTCGTCGAGTACGGAGCTGACGAAATCTGTCTCAAGGATATGGCGGGTATCGGCCGTCCCAATGTCCTTGGAGAGATCGTCAAGGAGATAAAGACGAAATATCCCCACATCAAGGTCCAGTACCATGGACATACCGGTCCCGGATTCTCCCCCGCTTCCATGCTGGAGGTTGCACGTGCCGGTGCGGACTACCTGGACGTAGCTGTCGAACCTCTGTCATGGGGTAAGGTCCATCCCGACGTCATCACAATCCGCGAGATGCTCAAGCAGGACGGATTCCTCGTCAAGGACCTCAACATGGACGCATACATGGAGGTCAGAAGGCTCACCCAGAAGTTCATCGACGACTTCCTCGGATACTGGATCAACCCCAGCAACGCCAAGATGACTTCACTCCTCGTGGGATGCGGACTTCCCGGTGGAATGATGGGATCCATGATGGCCGACCTCAAAGGCTTCCAGGGTGCGATCAACGCTGCCCAAAGGGCGCACGGCCGTCCCGAGATGAGCCTCGACACCCTTATGGTCAAGCTGTTCGAAGAAGTTGAGTACGTATGGCCGAGACTCGGTTATCCGCCCCTCGTGACTCCTTTCAGCCAGTATGTGAAGAATACGGCCCTCATGAACCTCTTCAACATGCTGAACGACAAGCCCAGGTGGACCACCATCGACAAGGACACATGGGGAATGATCCTCGGCAACATGGGCAAACTCCCCGGAGAACTCGCTCCCGAAATCGTCGCCCTCGCCAAGGAGAAAGGCCTCCAGTTCAATGACCGCAACCCTCAGGACAACTATCCCGATGAACTTCCCAAGTTCCGTCAGATGATGAAGGAAGAGGGATGGGATGTCGGACAGGACGAGGAAGAGCTCTTCGAGTTCGCGATGCACGAAAGGCAGTACAGGGACTACAAGAGCGGAGTCGCGAAGCAGCGCTTCAACACCGAGCTTGAGGATTTCAGGAAGAAGGCAGGCGCTCCCATCGTCGTCACACGTCCCGTCGTGGAAATGCCCAAGTTCAATGTCGACGAATACGCAGCCAAATATCCCAAGGCTGTTCCCGTCCAGGTTCCCGCCAAGGGTAAACTCCTTTGGGAGGTAGACACCATCGACGATTCCAAGGAGCCCATCGCCGGAACAAAGGTCGAGGCCGGAAAGCCTTGCGGATACGTCCAGACATTCTACGGCCTTGAGGAGATCGTCCCCGCACGCGACGGCAGAATCGTCGCAGTCACCGGGAAACAGGGCGACAACGTGGTCAAGGGAGAAATCGTCGCTTTCGTGGAGTAACGATTCCCTCAGAATCTTCCGATAGGGGTTCCGTCAGCGGAGCCCCTATTTTCGTTTGCAACTCCGTTATTATCATAGGTACTATTGCTGAAACAACAACTTTGCAAAACAATAAAGACAATGTGCAAACAACGGAGCGATATATTTGATTAATTTTGTATCTCAGATATTGATCCGCAATCACACAAACCAAAAATAAACCAACCATGAGACACATCGTCAAAACATCCATCATCTCAGCTGCGCTGATCGCATCATCGATGCTTTTCGGCGCCATCTCATCCGATGCTCAAACCGTCAAATCACAGGTCGTCGAAAACGGAGGTACCGGCCCATACAAAGCAATGGTCGCCGGTGACGCCTCTCTGGAGAAATTCACCATCTACCGTCCTGCCGATCTGAAAGCCGCCGTCAATGCCGAAGGCAAACTCCCCGTCATCCTCTACGGAAACGGCGGATGCCAGAACAGCAGCATCGAAATAAGGTACTTCCTCAGCGAACTGGCCTCTTACGGATATGTGGCAGTCGCCATCGGTCCCTATGACGAGGATGATTTCTTCGCACATTGGAAAGACGTCATGTCAGGAATGTATCCCGAAAACAAGAGGGTAATCCTCGCGAATGGTGAGGAAGTTCCGAAGCCCACTCCCGAAGAAGTCCGTCAGCGTGAGGAGAACATGCAGAAGATGATTGCCCAGATGAGGGCTGAAGCCGAAAAGGCCGCTAAAGAAGCCGCCAAGAAAGGCAAAAAGAACGCAGCTCCGGCTCCCGCCGTGCCCGTTGCACGTCAAGCGACATACGCAAAGCAGCTTCTCGAAGCAATGGATTGGCTTACCGACCAGAACGCCCAATCATCTTCCGAGTACTATCATATGCTCGACCTCGAGCATGTAGCGGTAATGGGTCAGTCCTGCGGAGGAGCCCAGGCCCTCGCTGTCGCCCATGATCCCAGAATATCCACCTGCGTCATCCTCAACTCCGGTATCGGTGACATGGAAATGCAGGGCTGCACCCAGGAACAGCTCAAGAATCTCCACACCCCCATGTTCTATCTCATCGGCGGTCCTAGTGATGTCGCTTACGAGAATGCGGCAAAGGACTTCAGGAGAATCGAGAACGTTCCCGTCGTGATGGCCAACACCATCGACGGACATGAAGGCACCTATTACGAGAAGAGCGGTGGTCTTTATGCAATAGCCGTAAGAGGATGGCTCGACTGGCAGCTCAAGGGTGACATCTCCCAGTCCGCCCAGTTCCTTTCCGACAAGGTGTTCCAGCTTCTCTATCCCGAATGGGAAGTCGTAAGGAAGAATTTCTGATTTCCAAAAAACATAATCGATCATGAAAAAGATACTGACCCTTGGCGCTTTGGCCTTGGCACTTTTCTCACTGAACTCGTGTTCACAGAAAAGCGAAATGGACCGTTTCATCGACGACCTCATGGGAAAGATGAGCGTCGAAGAGAAAATCGGTCAGCTGAATCTCCACTCGATGGGATTCCGCTCATCGGCCGCCCTTACAGATGACAACGCTACAGTGAAGGCCCTCAAGGAAGGACAGATGGGAGCGCTGTACGGATTCGGGGGAAGTCCCGAAACCATGAGGCAGCTCCAGGACTTCGCTCTTCAGGGGCCCCATGGAATTCCACTGATCTTCGGAATGGACGTTATCCACGGATATCAGACCATATTCCCAGTTCCGCTGGCCATTTCCAACACGTGGAACACCGACCTTGTCGAGAAATACGCACGGGTTGCCGCAAAGGAAGCCACGGCCGGAGGAATCAACTGGGTCTTCAGCCCCATGGTCGATATCTGCCATGACGCAAGATGGGGAAGGATCGTCGAAGGAGCCGGTGAAGACCCCTATCTCGGTGGAGAGATGGCGAAAGCCATGGTCTACGGTTACCAGGGGCATGACGACGTTTTCGATGAGACGGAAGTACTCGCCTGCGTCAAGCATTACGCGCTCTACGGAGCGGCTGAAGCGGGACGTGACTACAACACCGTCAACCTCGGCCGTCAGGAAATCCTCAACAACTGGATGCGTCCCTACGCCGATGCCGCAGCCGCCGGTGCCGCCAGCTACATGTCTTCCTTCAACGAGTTCGAAGGCATCCCCGCATCCGCGAACCACTACCTCCTTACCGAGCTTCTTCGTGACACGTACGGATTCGACGGATTCGTTGTGTCCGACGCAACGGCCGTCCAGGAAATGGTCGCCCACGGCATAGGAGACCTTCAGGAAGTTTCCGCAAGGGCTCTCCAGGCCGGACTCGACATGGACATGAATTCAGACGGATTTGTTGGAACTCTCAAGAAGTCCCTCGACGAGGGAAGAGTCTCGATCAAGGATATCGACAAGGCCTGCAGAAGGATTCTTGAGGCGAAATACAAGCTCGGACTTTTCGAAGACCCCTATAAATATATAAAGGGAGAAAGGACGGACGAGATCTTCTCGGAGGAGAACCGTGCCCTCGCCCGTGAAGTCGCCCAGGAATCTCAGGTCCTCCTGAAGAACAGCGGAATCCTTCCTCTGTCCAAAGACGCGAAGATCGCCCTCGTAGGTCCTTTCGCCGACAACGCTTCCGACATGTCCGGAGCTTGGGCAATGTCAGCCAGAGCATCAGACAATGTGACCATCCTGCAGGGTATACGCGAAGCCCTCGAAGGACATAAGGGAACCGTATCCTATGCGGCGGGAAGCAAGGCTACCGCACAACCTATCGGCGGAGGCTTCGGAGTGGGATTTACCCGCAACGAAGGAAGGCAGAACGCGAATGCGAAGCCCCAGCCCACCCAGGCTCAGATGGTCGCAGAAGCTGTCGCCATCGCCAAGAGGTCCGATGTTATAGTGGCCTGCGTCGGTGAACCCAACGCCATGAGCGGAGAAGGGTCTTCACGCGCCGACATCTCCATCCCCGAAATCCAGCAGGAATTCATCGCTGCCCTCAAGGATACGGGAAAGCCCATAGTCCTCGTGCTCACGACAGGCCGTCCCCTCACAATCGTATGGGAGGATGAGAACCTCGATGCGATCCTCAACACATGGGCGCTCGGTACAGAAGCCGGCCACGCCATCGCCGATGTCCTGTTCGGAGACGCCAACCCCAGCGGAAAGCTCACCACATCCTTCCCCAGGGAAGTCGGTCAGCTGCCCCTTTACTACAATCACAAGAACACCGGACGTCCCCATCCCGACTATGATCCGTACAGGAAGTTCACCAGCTGCTACATGGATGTGATCAACGCTCCCCTTTATCCGTTCGGATATGGCCTGAGCTACACGACATTCGAATACAGCGGACTGTCCCTGTCTTCCGACTCCATGCCTATGGACGGAAAGGTCACCGTCAGCGTGAACGTCAAGAATACCGGAAAATACGACGGCAAGGAAACCGTACAGCTCTACATACATGACGTTGTCAGCACATCGACCCGTCCGGTGAAAGAGCTCAGGGGATTCAAGAAGATCTTCCTCAAAGCCGGAGAATCACAGACCGTGACTTTCGACCTCACCGCCGAAGACCTCAAGTACTACAACCATGCTCTCGAATATGTCTGCGAAGAAGGTGACTTCGAGATAATGGTGGGTCCCAACAGCCGTGACACCGAGACTGTACTTCTGACGGTCAAATAGATAGTCCGAAAACAATACCCGCCACCGTACCAACGGAACATGATACTTCACAAGGGAGCCCCGCAAAGGACTCCCTTGTTTTATTGTCCGTCATCACCGACCTATATGGAAAGGCCGTATGTCTGTTTGATTTCCTGCATAACGAAGGTGGACTGGACGGAGCCGACGCTACCGATCCTTCCGATCACATTGATGAGGAACTGCTGATAGTATCTCATGTCCGGAGCATGGACCTTCATAAGGTAGTCGTACTCCCCCGAGATATTGTAACACTCGGTGACTTCCGGGATATCCTTCACCTTCGACACGAAGTCATTGGCGGTATCGGTCCCCATCCTGAGAAGTTTCACCTGGCAGAACACTATGAATCCTTTTCCCAGTTTGTCCGCATCCAGAATGGCTGCATATTTCCTGATATATCCTTCCTTTTCCAGCCGTTTCACCCTTTCGAACACGGGAGTGGATGAAAGGTGCACCCGCGAAGCGAGCTGCTTTGTCGTAAGAGTTGCGTCTTCCTGAAGAATTGAGAGTATTTCGATGTCTTTGCTGTCGAGTTGTGCCATATCCCTGTCGGTGAAGGAGAATGATTTTCCTCCCGAAGGAGCAAAATCGGTTCTCAACAATTAATACTATCTATTACAAGGCACAAAAATAGAAATATTTTCTTATTATTTGAATCTTCTTGAAACAATATTCCACACATCATAACTTTGCATCGGAAACATTCCAGAAACGGAACAAACAATAAACAACTTTCAAATAGACAGGAGGACAAGTTATGGCTAACTCAAAATTGCACTTCGAGACTTTGCAGATTCACGCGGGACAGGAAACGGCCGATCCGGTATCTGACGCAAGAGCCGTTCCCATTTACCAGACTACATCATACGTGTTCCACAACTGTGAGCATGCGGCTGACCGCTTCGGGCTCAGGGATGCAGGAAACATTTACGGAAGACTCACCAACTCCACCCAGGGAGTATTCGAGGAGAGGGTAGCCGCACTTGAAGGCGGAGTGGGAGCTTTGGCCACCGCATCCGGTGCGGCCGCCATCACCTATTCGATCCTGAATCTCGCGAAAGCCGGAGACCATATCGTCTCCGCAAAGACAATCTACGGAGGAACGTACGATCTCCTTCAGCACACCCTCGTACCCTACGGAATCGAGACTACGTTCATTGACCCGAGCGATCCGGAGAATTTCGAAAAGGCCTACAGGGACAACACCAAACTCTTCTTCATCGAGACCCTCGGCAATCCGAACTCCAACCTTGTCGACGTGGAAGCCATCTCCGCGATCGCCCATTCCCACGGAATACCGGTCGTGATAGACAACACCTTCGGCACCCCGTACCTTTTCCGCCCGATTGAGCACGGAGCCGACATCGTGGTGCACTCCGCCACCAAATTCCTCGGCGGACACGGAACCACCCTCGGCGGAGTGATCGTCGACTCGGGAAAGTTCGACTGGAAGGCATCCGGGAAATTCCCCCAGTTCACCTCCCCCGAAGGAAGCTACCACGGGATAGTGTTCGCCGACGCCGTAGGAGTTGCCGCATATATAACGAGAGCGAGAGCCATTTGGCTGCGGGATACGGGAGCGAGCCTCAGCCCCATAAGCGCATTCATTCTGCTCCAGGGACTCGAAACTCTATCCCTTAGGGTTGAACGCCACGTGAGCAACGCCGTCAAAGTAGTCAAATTCCTCTCATCTCATCCCAAGGTGGAGAAAGTCAACCATCCTCTCCTCCCCGACAATCCGGACCACGCCCTTTATGAAAGGTATTTCCCGGAGGGAGCCGGTTCCATCTTCACCTTCAACATCAAGGGAGGGAGAGAAGAGGCGTACAGGTTCATTGATGCCCTGAAGATATTCTCACTTCTGGCGAACGTGGCCGATGTGAAGTCACTCGTCATTCACCCCAGAACCACGACCCACTCTCAACTCTCGGACGAGGAGGCTGCCGATCAGGGTATTTTCGAGAACACCATACGCCTTTCAATCGGAACGGAACACATCGAAGATCTTCTGGAGGACATCTCCCAGGCGCTGGAAAAAGTCTAACCTGCCTTTCCGGAGTGGATCCCGCTGTTTTTCCGGCGGGCCACTCCTTCACAGCTTTCACTTTCATGACGCCACCTGCACCGTGCAGGTGGTTTTTTCTTTTTGTAAAGAGACTCCGCGCATAGTCAAAAAAACACGGAAAAGTTGTTCCGGGAAGACGATTCTTGCTATATTTGCCTTTGTCTCACGGGACCGGTATTTCTTCCGAGTGTCCCATGTTTCATCCGTTATATTGCTCAAATAACCGTTATTTTCCATTCTCATGAAGATAAAGGACCTGTCCCCGGACGAACAGCCGAGGGAAAAGATGATCCGTAGCGGGGCATCAAGCCTCTCGAACACGGAACTTATCGCGATACTCCTGCGCACAGGCTCAGGAGAAGTGAATGCGATCGACATTGCGAGGGCTCTTCTGAAGATGTCGGGAGGGAGACTCACTTCGCTTTCGTCATTGACGGTCGACCAGATGCGTTCATCCATATTCGGTATCGGAGAAGCCAAGGCGATAACCGTCGCCGCGGCATTCGAACTGGGAAGGAGATTCTCACTCGAGAGTTTCGATGGAGAAGGGCCTCTCATAAAAGACTCGCGGTCGATATACCAGATGATGAGACCTCATCTGCTGGGAGTGAGGGAAGAGCAGTGCTGGGCCATCGGGCTCGATCCCGGAAAGGGTATCCTCTTCAAGGAGATGGTATCCAAAGGAAGCGCCGTTTCGACGACTCTCAATGAAAGGAAGATTGTACAGATATCGTTGGAGCGGAACGCTTTCGGAGTGATCGTGGTGCACAACCACCCCTCCGGAAACCCTCACCCGAGCCCGGACGACATAGAGAAAACAAGGAAACTCGCATCTCTGCTCCGGAGTGTCGACATCACCCTCGTGGACCACGTGGTAGTCAGTGACAGAAGTTATTTCAGTTTCATGGATGAACTGATTTCGATGGAAGAGTGCTAGAGCCTGGCCCTCAAAAATCTTTGCAATGTCCACGGAAATGGTTACTTTTGTTTTTCGGATAGCAAAAACATTCGAAATGAAAGTCATCAACCTCGGAGATTCCAACACCATTCTCAACAAGTTCATCGCGCAGATGCGTGACAAATCCGTCCAGAAGGAGAAAATGCGTTTCCGCACCAACCTGCAGAGAGTCGGGAACGTCTTCGCCTATGAACTCAGCAAGGTTCTGAACTACACCCCGAAGGACATACGGACACCGCTCGGCATCGCATCAGTGCCGACCCCCGACAACAAGATTGTCGTCGCGACCATTCTTCGCGCCGGACTGCCCCTCCACCAGGGGATACTCGACTTCTTTGATGACGCCGAAAGCGCTTTCATAGCCGCCTACCGCAAATACGACCGCGGTGACGAATTCCATATCAACATCGAATACTGCTCTTCTCCGGACCTCAGCGGGAAGACTCTCATCCTCGCAGACACAATGCTCGCAACCGGAGCTTCCATCGAAATCACCTACGAGAAGCTCCTTGAAGACGGTGAACCCGATCACACCCATCTCGTATGTCCCATAGCCAGCGTATTCGCCGTCGAGTATCTGCAGAAACATCTCCCCATGGACAAGGTGACTCTCTGGACAGCGGCCCTGGATGAGGAACTCACCAGCCAGTCATACATCGTTCCCGGACTCGGGGACGCCGGAGACCTGGCTTACGGAGAAAAGATATAAGATTCATACACCGATTGAGGCGAAAAGAAAACAATTTGGGGATGGTCCTTCAGTCTGGATCATCCCCAAATCATTATTCAGCGGAATCGCTAGATTTCCTTACGCAGTCTCGCCTTGGGAATTCCCAGCTGGTCCCTGTACTTGGCGATGGTCCTTCGGGCGACATTGTATCCTTTGGATTCCATGAGCGAGACGAGCTGGTCATCAGTCAGAGGGTGACTCTTGTCTTCCGCCTCGACACATTCCTGAAGCACCTTCTTGAGTTCCCTTGTGGAAACTTCTTCGCCTTCCTTGTTCTCAAGACCTTCGGAGAAGAAAGATTTGAGGGGATATATGCCGAAGTGCGTCTCTATCCATTTGCTGTTGACGACTCTCGAGATGGTGGAGATATCAAAGCCCGTTTTTTCGGCAATATCCTTAAGGACCATAGGCTTGAGGTTCGTCTCGTCCCCGTCGATGAAATAGTCATGCTGATATTCAAGAATCGCCTGCATGGTACTGTAAAGGGTATTCTGCCTTTGTTTCAGGGCTTCGATGAACCACTTCGCGGACTCCTTCTTCTGATTGACGAACTGGATCGCCTCTTTCTTGGCCCTTTCCGAGGAACCTGCGGACTCCAGCAGAAGGTCAGCGTATTTCTTGTTTATACGGATTTCGGGAATGGAGAAACGGGGCATGGTCAGATTGAATTCACCGTTGTCGTAATCCAGCTGGAAATCGGGTACGATCTGCTGCGCCTGGTCGTTGTAGGAGTCATCGACCTGTCCTCCGGGGGAAGGGTTCAGCTTCCTCACCTTTTCGATAGCCGCCTTCATCTCTTCCTTCGAAAGGCCCATCCTCATCATTATCTTCTGGAAATGCTTGTTGGCGAACTCCTCATAATGATCCTGCAAGATGGTGATGGCGTTCTTCACATCATCGGTTTGGCGGAAAGAGCGCAACTGTATGAGAAGGCATTCACGCAGGTTCCGGGCACCGACACCGGCGGGCTCGAACTCCTGGATTATCGACAGGAGCTGTTCAAGTTCCTTTACGTCAGTGACGACATTCTCCCTGAAGGCAAGGTCGTCCACTAGGCTGTCAAGATCCCTCCTCAGATACCCGTCCTCGTCCAGAGAACCGATAAGGAAAGCCGCTATCGTGTACTGGTGTTCGTTGAGATTTCTGAAGCCGAGCTGCTCCATCAGGCTCTGTGTGAAACTCTGCTTGACCGAGAAGGTATCGTAGTGAGGTTTCTCATCCTTGCCGTAGTTGTTCACATGATACATGTATGACGGCGTATTGTCGTCATCCTTGATTTCCGACAGGGAAACTTCGCGGGGGGCGTTTTCTTCGGTACCGTCCTCCTTTTCAGAAGGAGTGTCATCAATGACAGGATTTTCCTCCATCTCCTTCCTGACCCTCTCTTCGAGTTCCTGAATCGGAAGTTCGATCAGCTTGATGGTCTGGATCTGGAGTGGAGAAAGCTTCTGGGTCTGCTTTATTGTCTGTTCCTGCTTGATGGGCATAGGAGAGTTCTTTTATTTCTTTACGGCAACCTTCACGGTGTCGATCACATATGAATGGTAACGGTCTATGACCGGATAATTGATATTCTCTTTGACCACGAATGCCGTGGGGAACGTGGCCTTTATGGCCTGGAGGAGTTCCATCGCCTCTGACTTCGTCCTGAAGTCACCGACGGTAACCTTGA
The DNA here is from genome assembly GCA_017469845.1 of Bacteroidales bacterium. Classification (GTDB taxonomy): domain Bacteria; phylum Bacteroidota; class Bacteroidia; order Bacteroidales; family UBA932; genus Cryptobacteroides. The sequence continues at coordinate 75,234 of JAFUFP010000017.1, forward strand.
AGAAGGGAGCCTGGTAGTTCCTGTAGGCGGCTATTCCGGGATAAAGGGACTCGAAGCGGCGCATCGCATTCTCGGATACCGCACGGGAGTTCTGCTGGTTGTCGAAATATATCCTTACCCTGTATCCGGACATGGTCCTTGAAGAGTTTCCGGAGATATGACTCGCCATCGCTTTCTGGATTGCGGAAGACTGATGGACGGTCACGTCGGCCTTGCTTCCCTTGGATTTCGAGGGAAGCATATTGAAGATGGACTTGCCGGCAAGGGTGGAATCCAATGCGGCAGCTCGTCTCACAATAACGGTATCCTTGGTGGTCTGTCCCATGGCTGAACCGCTCAGCAGAAGGAAAGCGGCCACAGCGGCCAGACATGTATGGAAAAACAATTTCATTCTCATTTGACTGAATATAAGCTCTATTCGAGCAGATCTTTCACAGGAATATCCTTGAACCGGAGGGTTTTCGACAGACCTGACCGGAGGCGGACCTTGGCGGACACGTCCGTCGTGAAATCATTCGCATCGTAACCCCGCATCAGGGAGATGATGTCCATCAGCCTGACTCCGGGAGAGAGAGTCGCCGTGCACGGAAGAGGGTATACGGCGACGGAATGTCCCGCGACCTCTATGGGCTCGGCATCGTAGACTATTATCGGATTCCCTTTGTGGAAAAGGGTACCCTGAATGTCGGAAAGGCTGAACTGCATCGCCGGATTCTCGATCTGGACGGCAAGCTCGGCGCTGAGCCCATGAAGTCCAATCGGGGATACGGACTCGACGGAGCAGGAAGCCAACCTTATATCCTTTATACGGGAACATGAAGAAGAAAAGACAACAAGAAGCAGTGCCAAAGCCATCGCTCCGACGCTCCTGCGCAGTATGCCAAACAATCTTTTCATGACCGAAAAAGTACCATTCGCCCCGATGTGGAGCAAATGCAAAGATAGTCAAATTTCAAACAAACGCCGGAAAAATCCCTATCTTTGTGGGTAAGGCAGAAGCAATGAGCATGCCAGAAGGAGGATACGACATGGGGCACATGTTCAGAATCCATTACAAATCAAAGATTTCCGAATGAAAAAAGTTTATATAGAGACATACGGTTGTCAGATGAACGTCAATGACACCGAAGTCATTTTCTCCATTCTCGCGGACGCCGGTTACGAAAGGACCGAGATTATGGAAGAGGCCGACATCATAATGGCGAACACCTGCTCCGTAAGGGACAACGCCGAGCAGAGGATATGGGGAAGGATCGAGCAATTCGCATTCCAACGCAAAAGCCGTCCCGGGACAATCGTCGGCATCGTGGGATGCATGGCCGAAAGGCTGAAGGAAAAGCTCCTGGACAGCCACAAGGTCGATCTGGTGGCGGGCCCGGATTCATACAGGACCCTTCCCGATCTTATCGCAAGCATAACTCCGGACCATCCCGCCATAAACGTGATGCTGTCCCACGAGGAGACATACGGCGACATCAATCCGGTCAGGATCGACAAGAACGGGGTTTCCGCCTTCATCTCAATAATGAGGGGATGCAACAACGTCTGCACCTACTGCGTGGTTCCGTACACAAGAGGAGCTGAAAGAAGCCGTGATCCCAGGACCATAATCCGGGAGGCCTGCGATGTGTTCAGCCGCGGTTACAAGGAAGTGACCCTCCTCGGTCAGAACGTCGACTCATATCTTTGGAAAGACCCCGAAGGGGACGTCACATTCGCCCGTCTTCTGGAGATGGTAGCCAAGATAAGCCCGGATCTCAGGGTCAGGTTCTCCACATCCCACCCCAAGGACATAAGCGACGAGGTCATCGAAACCATGGGCAGATACGAGAACATCTGCGAAAACATCCACTTCCCCGTCCAGTCGGGAAGCGACCGCATGCTCGAGAAGATGCGCCGCCGCTACACCAGGGAATGGTACCTTTCACGTGTGAAGAAGATAAGAAGCGTCATGCCCGAGTGCGGAATCACAACCGACGTGATCGCCGGGTTCTGTTCCGAGACCGAGGAAGACCACAAGCAGACACTCAGCATAATGAGGGAAGTCGGTTACGACTACGCCTTCATGTTCCAGTATTCGGAAAGGCCAGGAACGATAGCCGCCAAGAACTTCCCCGACGACGTACCCCCCGAAGTGAAGACACGCCGCCTCAACGAAATCATCGCCCTGCAGAATGAACTGAGCCTTGAGAGCAACCGCCGCGAGATCGGGAAAATCCACAAGGTACTCGTTGAGGGCCCCTCGAAGAGGAATCCGGACGAACTGTGCGGAAGAGCGTCGAACAACAAGATGTGCGTCTTCCCTGACAAGACCCACAAAGTGGGAGATTACGTCATGGTGAAAGTGCTTTCCTGCACCTCGGCCACCCTCCTTTGCGAGTTGGCGCAATAGACAAACCATATTTCGGGTAACACGGAACCAATAAGAGAGACCATGGAAAAGTTCATCCTTTCCCTTGACCAGGGAACAAGTTCATCAAGAGCCCTCATTTTCGACCATGAAGGTCGGATAAGGAGCCTGGCCCAGAAGGAATTCACCCAGCATTTCCCGAAAGAGGGATGGGTCGAGCATGACCCCAGGGACATATGGTCCTCCGAGGCTTCGGTGATGGCCGAAGCCATCACTTCCCTGGGCATCCTCCCCTCCCAGATAGCGGCGATCGGAATAACGAACCAGAGGGAGACCACCATCGTCTGGGACGCCGAGACCGGGGAACCGGTCTACAACGCCATCGTATGGCAGGACAGAAGGACAGCCCCGCTGTGCGAGCAGCTCTCGAGGGACGGGATGGAAGAGATGATAAGGGAAAAGACCGGCCTTGTCGTCGACCCGTATTTCAGCGCGACGAAGATCAAATGGATCCTCGACAACGTGAGCGGAGCCAGAAGAAAGGCCGAAAAGGGGGAACTCAGGTTCGGGACCGTGGACTCCTTCCTCATCTGGAACCTCACGAAAGGTAAAAAGCACGTGACGGACGTCAGCAACGCTTCCCGTACGATGCTTTTCAACATACACACCCTCAAATGGGACAAAGATCTTCTCAAACTGTTCGGAATCCCCGAATCGATGCTTCCGAAGGTATGTTCCTCTTCCGAAGTATACGGATACACCTCCACAGGTTCCCTTTTCGGGTACAGGATTCCGATAGCGGGAGTGGCCGGAGACCAGCAGTCCGCCCTCTTCGGGCAGATGTGCACTGAGCCCGGAAGCGTAAAGAACACCTACGGTACAGGTTGCTTCCTTCTCATGAATACGGGCAAAGAGCCGATCCTTTCGAAGAACAACCTCCTTTCGACCGTCGCCTGGAAAATCGGCAAGGAAGTGAACTACGCCCTTGAAGGCAGCATCTTCGTCGGAGGCAGCGTCGTCCAATGGCTCAGGGACGGCCTCGGGATAATCCGATCATCTTCAGAAGTGGAAGCTTTGGCGCACAGGGCGAAGGACAACGGTGGAGTGTACTTCGTTCCGGCATTGACGGGAATAGGAGCCCCGTATTGGGATCCGGAAGCGAGAGGGTGCATCTACGGAATAACACGCGGCACTACCGCTGCCCATATCGCCAGGGCAGCCCTCGAAGGTATCGCATTCCAGACCATGGACATAGTCGGGGCGATGGAAAAGGACGCCGGAATAGATCTCAAGGAACTCAAGGTCGACGGAGGCGCTTCGATGGACAACCTCCTGATGCAATTCCAGTCGGACATCCTCGGAACGGCCGTCATCCGTCCCCGCATAACAGAAACGACCGCCCTCGGAGCCTGTTATCTCGCCGGACTCGCCGTAGGATATTGGGACAGTATCGGACAGATCCGTTCCCAGTGGCGGGCCGAGAAGGTCTTCACTCCGGACATGGCGTCTTCGGAGGTCGACCGGCTCAAGAAAGGATGGAAGGACGCGATAGGAAGAAGCCTTTCCAAATAACGGATACGGCAGTAGCCAAGAATAAGTAAAGTGATGGGCATCATCTGGACCATAGCGCATTGGGTGATTTTCGCGGGAGCGGCGCTCGCCGTCCTCTCAGACAAAGGTGACTCGGGCCGCCGGACGGCCTGGATCATCTTCATGGCAGTACTGCCCCTTCTCGGACTGATCCTTTACCTTTGCCTCGGGGTCAATTGCCGACATCCCCGTTACCACGAAAGGAAACACCGACGCTACTCCACCCTTTCCGCCGAAGGCTACCCCGAATGGGTAAATGTGCCGCTTCATTCCGAAACCGCCCTTGAAGAAATCGACCCCCACCTGAGGCCGCTGGGAAGACTCCTTTCCTGTGAAGACCGTCCCATGCCCTCATCCGGGAATGACCTTGAGGTCATCTGCAGCGGGAAACGCAAGTACGAACTTCTGATGCAGGACATCGCCCATGCGAAGGAATACATCCATATGGAATATTACCTTTTCGGGGACGACAAGTGGAGCGACCCGGTGAAAGACGCCCTTATCGCCAAGGCGAAAGAAGGGGTCAAGGTCCGGTTCATAAGGGAGAATGTCGCCAACTACTCAATCGGTGAGAAATACTACGACCAGATGAAGGAAGCGGGCATAGAGGTACTCAAATTCACCGACCCGGAAAAGCATTTCTTCAGTTTCCTTCCCCGCCTTAACTACCGCGACCACCGGAAAATCGTAGTCATCGACGGTCTGGTCGCCTACACCGGAGGCATGAACATCAAGGACAGGTACTTCGAGAAATGGAGGGACACCCACCTGAGGATCCAGGGCCCGGCGGTGAATTCATTGCAGCACATCTTCCTGGACACCTGGGTAAACCTGGGAGGCGAAATGGACCGGCCGCTCGAGGAGTATTTCACTCCAGACCATGAGTTCCGTCAGACAGGGACGGATTCCGAAGGGGAAGGACATTGGGAAGAAACCGGTATCGCAAGTCTCGACTCCCCCATTCCCGTGGTGAAGGATACTGTCCTCCAGACCGTACCCGATGACCCCTCCTCCGCCTACCCCGCATGCCAGATGGGATATGAATGGATACTCAACAACGCCAGAGAATACGTCTACCTGCAGACACCTTATTTCGTCCCGCCCGAAAGCATACTGAGTGCACTCAAAGGAGCGGCGCTCCGGGGAGTCGACGTCCGTGTAATGATTCCCGCCGAGGCCGAAACGTGGTTCATCGGACCTGCGAACAACTCCTACATACGCGAATGCCTCGCGTCCGGAATAAGGATATTCCTCCGCGGAGGACAATTCATACACTCGAAGACCCTGGTGTGCGATGACTCGGTATCAATTATAGGGTCATCCAACATCGATCCCAGAAGCTTCGACATCAATTACGAAATCAACACCTTCATTTACGGGGAGCGGGCCTGCCTTCTCAACAAGGAGATCTTCTTCAAAGACTGTGAGGTCTCAACCGAAATCGACCTCCAGACTTGGATAAAACGTCCATGGTATTCAGTCCTTTGGGATAACCTCCTGAGACTATTCTCCCCCCTTCTGTAGTTCCTCATAAAGCACATTTCCCATGAAGCGGCATAATAACATTCAGAGAATCGCGATTTCCATTCTGCTGGCCTTCCTTTGCTCGGTTCTTTCGTTCGGGCAGGAGAAGGGCGTCAAGGAAAAGATTGACGAGTGCCAAAGCAAAGCGGGATACAACCTTGTCACTCTCGGGAAAGGGAGGATCAAACTGATGGCGACCTTCGTCAAGGACAAAAGCGCCAAGAACACCCTCAAAAGGCTCGACACCGTACGCATGCTGACCGTTCCGCTCGCAAGCGCGGACGGACTCCCCTTCATCGATTCCCTCAGGGAGAAGGCGAAGGAGACATACATGTATCTGGCGAATTTCCGGGAAGAGAACTCCGCCGAATATGAAATCTACCTGCACTTTTCCAGAGATATCGACTCCCCTTCGATTACTCCCGAGTCAATGACGGAACTTCCCGAAGGAACCCTTCTTGACGAAATGCTCATAATCCGGCCCTATGCCGGTTTGGTGATGCTCCTTTCCGGAGAAATTCCCTTCGGAGACAACGCCTGGATGTCCCTGACGGACCTCCAATAGTTCCTCTACCGAAAAGGAGAAGGAAAGACCGAGAATAGGCGCAGCGGTTCCCCCGTTGCGCTTTTGTTTTATTGTCCATGCCGACTGAGCTTCCCGGGAGATCCGCCCCCAGGCCAAGGGGAAAAGTCATCAAATCGGGAGCTACCTCGTTACACCATATTACACTGTTAACAATCAATTGGTTACAATTCATCTCCACCTTCGGTCAAAAACTTTTGGTGGAAAACTTTGGAAAAGAGTGTAACAAAATGGGAAATTATCCCTATCTTTGTGGTGAGCGTGAATAAAGCGGCATCCCATGCCGGATGAGCCCTCTTCCGGGGGCAATCCCAAGGGAAGCCGCAATAATTGGATTAACTTGCCACAAAGACAGCGATGCTATCATTCATAGGCGAATACTCTGCGAAAATTGACGACAAGGGGAGAGTTGTTTTCCCCTCGCCGCTCAAGAATGTCATGCCCGAGGGCAGCGACATGCGCTTCGTCGTGAAGAAGGACATCTATGCCGCCTGCCTCGAGATGTATCCGTTCGAGGAATGGGAGAGGCAGAGCAAAGCTGTCAAGGCCAGTCTCAATCTCTTCAACAGGAAGCACGCCATGTTCTGGAGGGAATACATGCGCGGCACCCGTGTGGTCGAACCTGACAGCAAGGTCGGTCGCATACTCATCCCGAAGGAACTTCTTGAAACAATAGGAGCTAACAGGGAGTTGGTGTTTTCCGGAGTTGACTACAAGATCGAGATCTGGGCCAAGGAGAATTACGAGGCAAGCTGGATTTCAGAGGAAGAGTATGTAGCCATCGCGGAAGGACTGTCCCAAGAGGGATAGGAGATAACGAGCGATGTCGGAATATCATACACCTGTACTTCTGGACCGGAGCGTTTCTTCTCTGGTCATTTCCAAAAACGGAACATACGTTGATGCCACATTCGGGGGCGGTGGTCACACCGCCGGGATTCTTTCACGCTTATCCGGGAGCGGCAGGGTCATCGCCTTCGATCGTGACAGTGACGCAATAAAGAACCGCATTGATGACGGAAGACTCATCCTTGTGAGGGACAACTTCCGTTTCATCAGGAACCATCTCCTTCTGCTCGAACAAAGGGAAGGCATACCTTCGAAAGTCGACGGCATCCTCGCTGACCTCGGGGTTTCTTCCCATCAGTTCGACACTGCCGAAAGGGGGTTCTCATTCAGATTCGACGCCCCGCTGGACATGAGGATGAACACCGAAGGCGGACAGACCGCCGCGGATTTCATAAACTCCGCCGAAGAGCAGGACATCGAGCGTGTGCTCAGGATGTGGGGTGAAGTCGACGGATCCCGCAAGATGGCTTCCCTCATAGTCAAAGCGAGGAACTCGAAAGAGATCCTTTCAACCGGAGAACTGTCCTCGGCGATCAGCTCCATGCTTCCGAAGGGAGCGGAGCACAAGGTACTCGCCAAAGTGTTCCAGGCACTGAGGATAGAGGTGAACCAGGAGATGCGTTCCCTGGAAAAGTTCCTCCAGGGTGCCGCAGAGTCCCTTAAGGAGGACGGACGGTTCGTCGTCATCACCTACCATTCCCTCGAAGACAGGATGGTAAAGAACTTCTTCAAATGCGGGAATGTCGAAGGCAGGGTGGAAAAGGACATCTACGGGAGGGTCGACGCTCCCCTCGAAGCGGTCGAGCGCAAACCCATTCTCCCTACCGAAGAGGAGATCGCGGGAAACACCAGGGCCAGGAGCGCCAAGCTGCGCGTAGCCCGCAGGAAAAAGGAGGACGGAAAATGAACTGGAAAAAGATCGGGGACGCAATAAAGAACGGATTCGTGGCGATGCTCCACGGCGAGCTTCTGCTCAGACTCCGTTTCGACAAATATTTCCCGCACATCATCTACACGTTTTTCCTGATGTGGATGATGATTTGGCTGAGCATGAAGATAGAGAACACGATGGTGAAGGTGGAAAAGAACAAGACCACCCTCAACGACATGAAGATCTACCATGCGCAGAAGACCGTCGAGGTGGTGAGTCTCGACAGGATAAGCACCGTTGAGGATCTTCTCCAGAAGAGCGGATCCGACGTCGAACTGCCGGTAAGACCCGCGGACAGGATAATAAAGTAAAACGGACTACAAAGACTCTTTCGAAAAGGATATGGCAACAGAAAAATCTTCCACCCAACCAAAGGACAGGAGCAAGGACAGGATCGGACTGGTCCTCTACTACCTGTACCTTCTGTTCCTCGTGGCGTCGGTCGTGATCGTCGCCAGGATAATCCATATCCAGCTCACATACGAACCCGCCGAGGCGATCGCGCCGTATTTCCGCCCCACCGTGCAGAAAGTGGATCTGGAACCTGAAAGGGGTTCCATCTTCGCCCGTGACGGAAGGCTTCTCGCCATGTCCACCCCGATGTACCAGGTATACATGGACTGCACCGTTCTGAAAGACACGTTCAGGGACGAGCCCGAAAAGGAACTCGAATGGAAAAGCAAGGCGAGGGACCTTTCGGAAGGTCTTTCCAGAATCTACGGTGACAAGACTTCAGGCGAATACTATGACGCCATCATCCAGGGAAGGGAGAAGGGCAGCAAGTACCTGAAGATCGGATCGCCCATCGGACATGAGACCCTCCAGGAGGTGAAGACGCTCCCCCTCTTCAATGAAGGAGCCTACCGCGGAGGAATAATCACCGAGAAGTTCGACACAAGGCAGTACCCTTACGGTTCCCTCGCAAGAAGGGCCATAGGCTACGTAAAGGACAACAGCAAGAGCAACGGCAACAACCATATCGGACTTGAGGGCAAGTACGACTACGTCCTTCACGGACAGGAAGGATACGAGTGGCTCAAGATAACCGACAACCGCAACCGCATCCACAACTACGACAGCACCTGGAGAAAGGCCGTCGACGGACGTGACATAAGGACCACCCTCGACATCGACATCCAGGACATAGCGGACAGGGCCCTGAGACGCCAGATCGAGGACAATCCCAAGATCGAAGGCGGATGCATGATAGTGATGGACGTGAAGACCGGAGCCATAAGGGCGATGGTCAATCTAATGAGGGACACCGTTTCCCAGAGAGTGACCGAGACCTACAACATGGCCATCGGACGCACCGGTGAGCCCGGTTCCGTATTCAAGTCCACGACCCTGATGAGCCTTCTGGAGGACGGGAAGGTCCAGCTCCGTGACGAGATCCCCACGAACCACGGCGTCGTCAAAGGATACAGGTTCGCCGCCGATTCGCACATCTACGATTACGAGAGACAGAACAACACCGACAAGATCAGCATCCTGCACGGATTCGAGATATCGTCCAACTACGTTTTCAGGCAGCTCGCCATCGACCACTACGGGGACAACCCCAAGAAGATGCTCGACAAGCTGTACCTGTACAAACTGGGAGAGAATTACGACTTCGACCTTGACGGATTCAAGGCCCCGACCCTTCCGGATCCCGATTCTCCCTATTGGAGCGCGACCGACCTCGGTTCAGTCGCCATCGGATACTCCGTGGCCGAGACTCCCCTTCACATCGTGACCTTCTACAACGCTATCGCCAACAAGGGCAAGATGATGAAGCCGTATCTCGTGGAGAGCATCGAAGAGAACGGCGTGGTGAAGGAAAAGAGAGGTCCCAGCATCCTCAACGGATCGATCTGTTCAAGGGCGACAGCCGACACCCTCACCGTGGCCCTCAAGAGGGTTACCGAAGTGGGAACAGGAAAGACAAGACTCAAGGGCGCACGCTGCACCGTAGCCGGAAAGACCGGAACGGCACGTATCGTCCTTGACCCCAAATACACCCAGAAGAGCCACAACCCCTATGAGGACGAGTTCGGACGCAAGCAGTACCAGGCCACATTCGTGGGATTCTTCCCCGCGGATGAACCCAAATACACCGCCATCTGCGTCATCTACTCAAACCTCAACAGGGAAATCTTCTACGGTGGAACACTTCCCGCCCTGGCGTTCAGGGAGCTCGTCGACAATGTATACGCCATTGACATCGAGAACGGTGAAGTGCTTACCGAAAGGCATTCCCTTCCGCTTTGGGATGAGCAGGGCGTATCCTCGGCCAAGGCCAAGAAGGTGAAGAAAGTGAAGACTGACAAGGGAGATGCGGTACAGGAAGCGGAAAACACTGACGAAAAGACCGCATCGGTGGAATAACTGACAACAAGGAATGATTCTAAAAGACATCATAGCGAATTCAGGAGTGGAAGCGGTAAGGGGAAGACTCGACCGCGACTGCTCCGCCATATGCAGCGACTCGAGGAAAGTGACCCCGGGCAGCGTATTCATCGCCGTGAAGGGTTTCGCGAGCGACGGACACGACTATATCGAGAAGTCTGTCCGCAGCGGAGCCTCGGTGATCGTATACGAAAGCGAAGACTCCCTGGCGGCTCAGCTCGCCAAGATAAGTCCTTCGAACGACCTCGAAGCGAAAAGCGGGAAAATTTCCCTCATAGAAAACCTCACGCTGGTGAAGGTGTCCTCATCAAGGCACGCCCTCGCCATCATCGCCGCGAATTTCTACGGAAACCCTTCGGAGAAACTCTCCCTCGTGGGAATAACCGGCACCAACGGAAAGACCACCACAGTGACCCTCCTGTACAACATGTTCATGGGATTGGGTTACAACTGCGGACTCCTTTCCACCATAGCGAACTACGTCGGGAAGAAGATGTGGGAAACGGCCAACACCACCGCCGACCCCATCACCATCAATTCCCTTCTCGCCCAGATGGTGGAAGAAGGATGCGAATACTGCTTCATGGAAGTGAGTTCGATCGGCGTCGAGCAGGAAAGGGTATCCGGCCTTCATTTCAGGGCGGGGATATTCTCGAACCTCACGCACGACCATCTCGACTACCACGGAACCTTCGCCGAGTACCTCAGGTGCAAGAAACTCTTCTTCGACAACCTGGAGAAGGATGCCTACGCCATCATCAACGTGGATGACAAGAACGGTCCAGTGATGGTCCAGAACACCAAAGCGAAGGTCGTCACGTACTCCTGCAGGAACATGGCGGACCACACCTGCAAGGTGATAGAGGAGAGTTTCGACGGTATGCAGCTCCGCATCGACGGCAAGGAGACATGGACCCGGCTCATCGGAAGGCACAACGCCTACAACCTTCTGGCCATTTACACTACGGCCGTTGTACTGGGAACCGACCCCGAGGAAGCGCTCATCCAGATAAGCAACCTCTCCAGCGCCAAGGGAAGGCTCGAGACGATGAGGGGTCCAAGAGACATGGCCGTCGTGATCGACTACGCCCATACTCCGGACGCCCTCGAGAATGTCCTCTCGACACTGAAGGACATCGCCCCGTCAAGGAACCTTGTGTGCCTTTTCGGATGCGGAGGGGACAGGGACAGGACGAAACGGCCCGAGATGGCGGCCATCAGCGAAAAATACGCCGACAGGATCTTCGTCACTTCCGACAACAGCAGGACCGAGAACACTTCAGACATCCTTTCGGACATAAGGAAGGGATTCTCACCCAAGGGTCTCGCCAAGGCCATCTTCATCGAGGACCGGAAGGAAGCCATAAGAAGCGCCATCATGCTCTCTCCTGAAGGATCAACCATCCTTCTTGCGGGCAAAGGCCATGAGACATACCAGATCCTCGGCAAGGAAAAACACCATTTCGACGAAAGGGAAATAGTCGAAGAAGTATTCAAACAGACAGACGTACAGTAAAACCATGATATACCATCTTTTTCAGGCACTCGAAAAATTCGACATCCCGGGACAGGGACTGATGCATTACCTCTCATTCAGGGCGATGCTCGCCGCCGTCTTCGCCATGCTCATCGCGACCATCTTCGGACGTAAAGTCATCGATCTTCTCCAACGCAAACAGATCGGTGAAACAATCCGCGACCTTGGCCTGGAGGGCCAGATGCAGAAGAAGGGCACCCCGACCATGGGCGGTGTCATCATCATCATGGCTGTCTTGGGTTCTGTGCTCCTCGTATGTGACCTCACGAACATCTACATAATCCTCCTTCTCATAACGACCCTCTGGTGCGGAGCGATCGGTTTCACCGACGACTACATCAAGGTGTTCAAGCACAACAAGGAGGGAATGAGCGAGAAAGGGAAACTCATTCTCCAGATCGCGCTCGGATTCATAATCGGCCTTACCGTCTGCTACAACAACAATATAGTGGTAAGGGAGAAGGTAATGGACCCCACCGTCCTTGTGGACCAGGACAGCGACCATGTGAATGTTGACAGCGAAAGGGTCATCAATGACAGCCGGTGGATAAAGGAGGACGTGGTGAAGAGTACGAAGACCACCCTCCCGTTCATCAAATCCCATGAGTTCGACTACAAGTGGCTCTCACCCTTCAAGGGCAAATGGGGATGGTACACCAAATGGGCCATCTACGTGTTCATGATCGTGCTTGTCATAACCGCCTGCTCCAACGGAACCAACCTTACCGACGGAATGGACGGACTGAGCGCCGGTACGTCTGCCATAGTTGGAGTCGTCATCGGAATCCTGGCATGGCTGAGCGGTAACCTCGTCAACTCGAATTACCTCAACATCATGTACATTCCGGGATCAGGAGAGATAGCGATCTTCATGAGCGCCTTCGTGGGAGCCTTGATAGGTTTCCTGTGGTACAACTCCTACCCGGCACAGGTGTTCATGGGAGACACCGGAAGCCTCACCATCGGAGGAATCATCGGAGTGAGCGCGATCCTGATAAGGAAGGAACTCCTCCTCCCGATCCTCTGCGGAATCTTCTTCGTCGAGAGCCTTTCGGTCCTCATGCAGAGGTCCTACTTCAAGTACACAAGGAAGAAATACGGTGAAGGCCGGAGAATCTTCAAGATGGCTCCGCTTCATCATCACTACCAGAAGGAAGGCATCCCTTCTCTCATCCAGAAACCCGTCAGGGCAATACCTGAAGCCAAGATTGTGGCCAGGTTCTGGATCATCGGGCTCATCCTCGCGGTATCGACATTGGCTCTTCTCAAGATAAGGTAAGCGCCTGCAAAGTAAACAAAAAGACAAAAAGGACAGAATACCCGGAATACGGGAGTATATAATAACGATACGACAAATGGCAAGAGTAGTTGTTTTAGGTGGAGCTGAAAGCGGAGTAGGTGCGGCAGTTTTGGCCAAGGTGAAAGGATTCGACGTGTTCCTTTCGGACAAGGGCACCATCTCACAGAAATACGTGGACACTCTGAACAAATGGGAAATCCCCTTCGAGCAGGGACAGCACACTGAGGATCTCATCCTCAGCGCTGACGAGGTAGTGAAAAGCCCCGGTATCCCCTCCGACGTTCCGATCGTAAGGAAAATCGAAGACAAGGGCATCCACATCATCTCCGAAATCGAATTCGCCGGAAGGTACGACTCCGCCCGCAAGATCTGCATAACCGGATCGAACGGAAAGACGACCACCACTTCCCTCATATACTACCTCCTCCAGCAGGCCGGCCTCAATGTCGGACTCGGCGGAAACATCGGTATGAGCTACGCTTACCAGGTGGCCACGGAGCACCATGACTACTATGTCCTCGAGATAAGTTCCTTCCAGTTGGACAACTGCTATGAATTCCGCCCGGACATCGCGATCATAACCAACATCACTCCCGACCACCTCGACCGTTATGACCACAAGATGGAGAACTACGTCAAGGCGAAATTCCGCATAACGAGGAATCTCCGCCCCGAAGACTGTTTCATCTTCGACTCCGACGACGAGATAACGATCAACCACCTCAGCCAGATCGTGCTCCAGTGCCAGAAACTCCCCTTCACCCAGAAGGAGGGTGTCGAACTCCCCGAAGGAGCCTTCATAAAGGACGACAAGATGGTGGTGAGGTACGGAGGCGACGAGAGCGACCTCTACCTCCAGGAACTCGCCCTTGGCGGAAAGCACAACATCTACAACTCCATGGCAGCCGCCCTTGCGGCCAAGGCCACCGGTATAGACAATAAGACGATCCGTGAAGGTCTGAGTTCATTCCAGCCCATCGAGCACAGGCTGGAGCCCGTCCTCAGCGTCAAGGGAGTCCTGTACATAAATGACTCAAAAGCCACGAACGTCGACTCCGCATGGTACGCCTTGGAATGCCAGACAAAGCCCGTCGTCTGGATAGTCGGCGGCAAGGACAAGGGCAACGACTACACCGTGCTCTATGACCTGGTGAAGGAAAAGGTGAAAGCCATCGTGTGCCTTGGTGTGGACAACGCCAAGATCCACGACAACTTCGAGGGAATGGTCGGAAGCGAAAACATCACCGACGCCCTCAGCGCTGAAGAAGCGGTCAAGAAAGCGAGCGCATTCGCCCAGGACGGAGACGTGGTTCTCCTCAGCCCGTGCTGCGCAAGTTTCGACCTCTTCAAGAGCTACGAGGACAGGGGCGCCAAGTTCAAAGAGGCCGTAAGGAATCTCTAGTAACAGAATTGAAAAAGACATCAGAAAAGAAGGATGGCCGGCAAGAAAGGAAATAAATCCAGTATCTGGAATTTCATCGACAACTTCGAAGGGGACAAGATCATATGGATGATTGTCCTCATCCTCATCATGTTCTCCATTCTGGCCGTATCCTCGTCCACTCCCCTTCTGGCCATAATGCAGAACAGCACCAGGGCCGAGATCATCAAGGACCAGCTCATCATTGCGGGAGTCGGGCTTATTGCCATCATTCTGGTATACAACATCAAGCAGATCTGGATATTCAGGGAATTTTCACAACTGGGGTTCCTTGTATCGTTCGTGCTGCTGATGTGCCTCTTCGTGGGGATAGACCTTCCGTTCATGAAGGCAGTCACGATCAACGGAGCGGTAAGGGCTCTGCAGATCGGAGGATTCCAGCTGCACGTGTTCGAGTTCGTGAAGATAATGATGGTGATGTACCTGGCCTGGGCGGTCAGTTCGTACGAGAACGACAAGTTCCTCCTGGCCAATGTCCTAGGCAAGACGGACACGTTCAAGTTCCTCAACAAGGATATCTGGAAGAAGATCATTTACATATACGCTCCGATACTGATAGTGTGCGTCCTCGTCATGAACGGCTCGATGTCAAGCATGCTGTTCATCGGACTCATAATGGGAGTCACCATAATCATCGGAGGAATAAAAGTCAAAGAACTCATCCCTGTCGGAGTGGTGGCGGCTATACTGATTGCCGGAGCCGTTGGAATAGCTGAAGTCTCAGAAGGAAAATACTTCGGCAGAATCTATACGGCCGTCGGCCGTATCACGAGATTCTCGGAAGACCCTGAAGAGAAACTCCTCAGCATGGAAAAGGGTACCAAGGAGTTCTACGAAGAACTGGACAAGGTCCGCCAGCCGATAAGCGCCAAGGTAGCCGTCAGCGAAGGCGGCCTCTGGGGGAAGGGCCCCGGAAGGAGTACCCAAAGATATATCGTTCCCGTGATGTTCGAGGACTACATGTTCAGTTTCATCATCGAGGAGTACGGCATCCTGGGGGCCATCATCATAATGATCCTGTACTGTTCCCTCTTGGCCAGGGGTTCGCTCGTGGTGAGGAACTGCAACAACGTCTATGCGAAGACGGCCGTAGCCGGACTCGTCATCCTGATATCCGGACAGGCGTTCATGCATATGCTCATCAACGTGGATCTCGGTCCTATGACGGGACAGACGCTCCCGATGATCAGCCACGGAAAATCGGCTTTTCTGGCTTTCAGCATCGCCTTCGGAATCATCCTGGCGATAAGCCGCATGGCCAAGAGCAATATCGACAAGGAAATCAAGAACGTGAAGCCTCTCGTGGAACCGAATGTGGAACCTGACCCCATTCAGGAAAGCATCAGCGAAGTGGAGAGTCTCGACGAATTATAGAGAAGAAACAACTACTGCAATGGAATACGGAAAATTGCGCATAATCATAAGCGGAGGCGGAACGGGAGGACACATCTTCCCGGCCATCTCGATCGCCAACAAGCTCGCCGCCCTCAACCCCGAAAGCGAGATTCTTTTCGTCGGTGCTGAAGGCAAGATGGAAATGGAGAAAGTACCCGCCGCCGGATACAAGATCATCGGTCTTCCCATAGTGGGACTTCAGCGCCAGCTGAATCTGCGCAATATGATCAATGCGGCAACCGTCCCCTTCAAGGTGAATGCCAGCATAGCGAAAGCCAAAAAGATAATCAAGGAATTCAAACCTGACGTCGCCATCGGAGTTGGGGGATACGCGAGCGCTCCCCTTCTCATGGCCGCACAGCGCCTCGGCATACCCTGCCTGATCCAGGAGCAGAACGGATTCGCGGGACTGACGAACAAACTTCTCGGAAAGAGGGCCGACAGCATTTGCGTAGCCTACGAAGGCATGGAGAAATTCTTCCCAGCCGACAGGATCGTGATGAGCGGAAATCCCATCCGCAGCGACATCGTCCCCCCTACTGAGGAAATGAAGGAGGAGGGCCTCAAGTACTACAACCTTTCCCCCGACAAGCAGCATATCCTCATCGTCGGAGGAAGTCTCGGAAGCGGGACTCTCAACAAATCGATGAAGAAATGGATAACTGAAGGATGTCCCGGCGGAGACAACGTCGAAATCATCTGGCAGTGCGGCAAGTACTACAAGAAGGGAATCGACGAGTTCATGAAGGACGCCAAAGAAAAAGGACTCGGAGGAGAGACCCTTTCAAGGATCCATCACACTGACTTCATCGGAAGGATGGACCTCGCATATGCCATAGCGGATGTCGTTATCTCAAGATCCGGAGCAAGTACCGTTTCCGAACTTTGCGCCGCCCGAAGGGCCGTCATCTTCGTTCCTTCACCGAATGTCGCCGAAGACCATCAGACCCATAACGCGATGGCTCTCGTCAAGAAGAAGGCGGCCATGATAGTGAAAGACGCCGAGGCTGAAGAAAAGCTCCTCGGAACCGCCATTTACCTCCTGAAAGATCCCAAGAAGATCGAGTCGCTGCAGGAGAATATCGCCCATCTCGCATTACCGGATGCGGCGCAGACCATCGCCGATGAAGCATACAGGATCGTCGGCGCCAAAAAGAAATGAGCACCATGGAATACAAAAACGTATACTTCATAGGAATCGGAGGCATCGGAATGAGTGCCCTGGCGAGGTATTTCCGTTTCAAGGGATACTCAGTCAGCGGATATGACAAGACCGAGACTCCCCTGACGGACCAACTTCAGAGTGAAGGCATAGATGTCCATTACGAGGACAACGTGGCCTTCATACCCAAAGATGTGGAGTCGACCCTCGTGGTCTACACTCCCGCCATACCGGAGGATCTGCAGGAGCTCGTATATGTGATGAATGGAGGATACACCGTCCTCAAACGTTCACGCACATTGGGCATTATAACCAAGGGACAGAAGTGCCTCGCGGTAGCCGGAACGCACGGAAAGACTACGACGAGCACCCTCACAGCACATATCATCCACCAAAGCGGAGCGGGATGTTCGGCATTCCTTGGCGGCATCTCACGCAACTACGGGACCAACCTCCTTGTGAGCCATACCCCCACCGTTGTCGCCGAGGCCGATGAATTTGACCGCTCGTTCCTCCAGCTCTATCCCGAAATAGCCCTCATAACGGCCATGGATGCGGACCATCTGGACATATACGGAGATCTTGAGACCTACCGCCAGGCATTCCGTGACTTCGCCCGCCAGGTAAGCGGCACCCTCATCATAAAGAAGGGGTTGCCGATTTCGGAGAAGGACACTCCGGCGAAGATCCTCACGTACAGTTTCACCGACATGGAAGCGGACTTCCATCCCGAGAACGCCCGCCCCGATGAACTGGGATATTTCATCTATGACCTGAAATACCCCGGCGGAGTGATCAAGGACCTGAAGGTGGGAACTCCCGGATGGGTCAACGCCGAGAACAGCGTCGCCGCGGCGGCGATATGCCTTTGCCACGGCATAGACCCCGAGAAGGTCAAGGAAGGCATCGGATCGTTCGAGGGAGTGAAAAGACGTCTTGAAATCCATCTCAACACGAAGAAGATTTCTTACGTGGATGACTATGCCCACCATCCGGCCGAGCTCGCAAGCTCGATAAGCTCGATGAGGGACATCTTCCCCGGAAGGAAGATAACGGGAATATTCCAGCCTCACCTCTATACGAGGACAAGGGACTTCGCGGACGAGTTCGCCGCATCCCTGAGCGCCCTGGACAAACTGATTCTCCTTGACATCTATCCCGCGAGGGAACCCGCGATCGAGGGAGTCACTTCGTCACTGATATTCGACAAAGTCACCGCCCCCGAGAAAGTCCTTCTCAAAAAGGAGGAACTGATGGCCTACCTCGAGAAGGAAGACGTGGACGTTCTCGTCACATTCGGTGCGGGCAACGTGGACCGTTTCATCGGTCCCATCACCGAAATGCTCACCGAAAGGGTAAGGAAAGCGGAACAGTAAGGAAGGATGAAGAACATTTACCGCATAGCGATCACCCTGGGGATCACGGCAGCCGTCGTGGTCATACTCCTTGTAGTGGGCAACCACAGCAGTGAAGATCGCCTCCGGACCGCATGCACGGGACTCGATATAAACATCCTCGACAGCACTTCACGTTCTTTCGTCACGAAGGAGGACGTGAAGAAATTCATCGACGAAGGGTACGGAGTGTATATGGGACAAAGGATGGACAGCGTCAATCTCAAGAAGATCGAGTCCGCCATAGAAGGTAGGAGCGCCGTCGGAACGACCCAGGCATACATCACCCTTGACGGAATCCTCCACATCGATGTCACCCAAAGGTCCCCGATGGTTCTTTTCAAAACGAAGACCGGTGGATTCTATGCGGATGAGAACGGATTTCTTTTCGACATGAATGACGACTACTCGGAGGAGGTTCCGGTCATTGAAGGCGACATCCCGATAAACGTGGAGGCAGTCCGAAAAGGGGAACCGGGAACAGAGAAGGAGAAGGAGTGGCTAAGCGGCATCCTCGACCTCGTGAGATACATACGCCACGACAAGTTCTGGGGAGAAACCATAGCGAAGATTCATGTGGACAATGAAGAGAACATCATCATGACTCCGAGGGAAGGAAAGGAGAAGTTCATTTTCGGGAAACCGGACGGACTCAAAGAGAAGTTCTCGGCAATAGAGACATACTACCGTTACATAGAGCCCACGAAAGAAAAGGGCTACTACGCTTCGGTTGACGTCAGATATGAGGATCAGATAATATGCCGCGAAAAATAAAACGGCAACAAGAAGAATAAAACGGATTTAAAACAGGTAACAGGAGACCCATAAAACACATCACCATGGAAGAGAGATACATAGCAGCAGTGGATCTGGGATCGTCGAAAATCGCCCTTACGGTGGCCAAGATAAGCGGCGAGGACGTCCAGATACTCTACTACAGGGAAAGGCCTTCTGACGGTATCCGCAACAGCGCCGTCTTCAATCCCCAAAGAGCTTCAGCCCCGATCAAGGAAGCCATAGCGGAAGCCGAGAACGAACTGAAGATAAAGATCATGCAGGTCGTCGTCGGACTTCCCAGGTGCGATGTCCGTCAGGAAATCGCCAACGCCAAAGTCGACCGTACCGATCCCGAGGAAAGTATCTCGGTGGAAGAGGTCGAGGGACTGAAGAGCCTCGCCCAGGACGAGTACCCTCTCCAGAACCCGGACAAGGAGGAACTCTACGGCGCGATCGCCCAGTCATTCTCCGATGACGAGAACTTCCAGCTCATCGAAAGCGACATCATCGGAATGATAAGCCAGACCTTCGAGGGGAACTTCAAGCTCTTCATCGGAAAGAAGAGCTCCGTGAAGACCATCGACAAGGTATTCAATGCCCTGGGTATCGCCATCGCCAAGAAGTACTTCACTCCCGGCACGATCTCCAAAGCCGTCCTCAAGGACGACGAGATGGAGAACGGAGTGGCCCTCATCGACTTCGGTGGAGGTGCGACATCCGTCACCATCTACAAGGGCAGAATTCTCCGTTACTACGCAGCCATCCCCTTCGGAGGAGCCGTCATCACTTCCGACATAAGAAGCGAATGCTCCATTTCCGAGAGTCTCGCCGAGAACCTCAAGCTCGCCTACGGAGCATGCCAGCCCGACAGACTTCAGAGCCTCGATGAGAAGATCATCCAGATCGAGGAAGAAGAGATGGGCTACAAGCAGATTCCGGTGAAGTATCTCTCCGAAATCATCACCGCCAGAGAAAAGGAAATCATCGACGCCATCCTCTACCATATCCAGGAAAGCGGCCTTGCCGACAGCCTCAGAAGCGGTGTTGTAATCACCGGAGGCGGAGCCAACATGGCCAACCTCGCGAACTACATAAAGGAACTTTCCGGATACAATGTCCGCAAGGGAATACCCAGACATCTCTTCTCCGCCCACGGATGCCAGGGCGTTTACGAGACATCAGCCACCGGTTCTCTCGGAATGATTCTCGCCGCCAAGGCGGACGGCCTTATCAACTGCATCGACGCTCCGGAATTCGACTTCACGGAAGCCGAGATGCCTGCCGAAAGTCACTATTCACCGATGACCGACACCGAGAAAGACATGTTCTCAGCCCTTGACAACATCCCCGAAGACAATACCGGAGTCGGAAGCGAGGTCGTAAATGAGGAAGAGACGCCGGATGAGGAACCCGTACAGGAAAACCTCTTCGGAGAAGCGGAAGTCCCCGTCGAGAAGACTGACAAAAAGTCCCGCAAAGAAGACAAGGGAAAGAAGCAGGAACAGAAAGAGAAGAAACCCAAGAAGAATCCTTTCAAGTTCGGAAGAATCAAGTGGCTTGACAAAGTCGGCAAGACCATCGGCGACCTCTACGACGGTGTAGGTGAATCCGTCAAGGAAGCGATGGAAGACAAGGACAGCGAGGAGGCATAGGATCACACTTAAAGAAAAACAGGAGGCAAAACCATGACAGATTTCACATCCCCCGACATAGTAGACATGAGCTGGGTTCCCGAGAACTCCATGATAAAAGTCATAGGTGTAGGCGGTGGCGGATGCAACGCCGTCAACTACATGTACAAACAGAAGATCCAAGGTTGCAACTTCATAGTGTGCAATACCGACTCGCAGGCTCTCCAGAAGAGTGAAGTCCCCACCAAGATCCAGCTCGGTGAAGGACTCGGAGCGGGAACGAACCCCACCAAGGGCCGCAACGCTGCCCTCGAAAGCCAGGACCTCATCGCCGAAAAGGTGCTGGACAACGGCACCCAGATGCTGTTCATAACTGCCGGCATGGGCGGAGGTACCGGAACGGGAGCTTCACCGGTCATCGCGAAGATGGCGAAGGACCGCGGCATCCTCACGGTAGCCGTCGTTACTCTCCCATTCAAGAACGAAGGTGACGACTTCCTCTCAAAGGCCGTCGACGGAATCCATGAACTGGAGAAGAACGTGGATTCTCTCCTCATCATCAACAACGAAAAGCTCTATGAGCATTTCGGGAACCAGTTGGTCCAGGAAGCTTTCCCGAGGGCAGACGAAGTCCTTGCCACAGCTGTCCGCGGCATCATTGAAATCATCACCAAGGCAGGATACGTGAACGTGGACTTCGAGGATGTCAAGACCATGATGAAGAACAGCGGTATGGCCCTTATGGGATGCGGATCAGGTTCCGGAAGCAACCGCCTTGAGGATGCCGTCAAGGGTGCCCTTGAGTCCCCGCTGCTGAACGACTTCGACCTCAAGACATCGAAGAACCTCCTCATCAACATCACCGCCGGCAACAATGACCAGGGTCTCAGGATGGACGAACTGAACCGTCTCAACGAGATGATAACCGAATATACCGGAAAGGTCAACAAGTTCAAGAGGGGCCTCATCTACGATGACGATCCCAACGCCGGTGACACCATAAGGATCACCGCCATAGCGACAGGCTTCAAGATGAACCTCATCAACATTACAGGTTCGAATGTCGGCAAACTCATCCTTATCCCGAGGGACTTCAAGTACGAAGACAGGACCGATGACATCCAGGACGGGGAAATATCCCTCACCGAGGAAGTCAACATCAACAAGGTCGGTTTCAACACGATGGAGAACAAGAAGAAATTCCATTATGACGAGAAGCCCGTTCTCATCCTCGAGCCCGGACAGAGCAAGAGCGAACTTGAAGCTACGGCAGCCATAAGGAGAGTACAGCGCCACCACGAGAACTGATCCTCTCCACAATGAAGACACACAACTTTACTGACCATACGGGGAAATGACCGAAGCGCCATTTCCCCGTTAATTTTCATGCTTTCACTAACCTTTCAACAAAGCAGGTAATCTGAATCTCCAGATTGACCATTTCACGCTCCGATAGACCAATATTTCCAATTTCCAACTAATCTTCGTATCTTGCCCGAGAAACGTAGGGGCAGGCCGATGAAGCCGGAGCCAGTGAAGCTCGAGAGTTAATTGTACAAAAAATTGAAAAAATCACGTTATTGGAAAAACTCCGGAAGAAATAGAAGCAATTATAAGCGACCATAATAAACTTCTTATGCCATGAAGAGAATAGCATTACTCATTTTCACACTATTGGCAACAGGTTCTTGTTTCAGTAATGGGCGGAAAGTGATGAATAAGATTAACCCAGAAACGGCTGAATCATCCATGATAACGGGCACGTTGTATTATTTCAATGATGTCCCATGGTTATTTCATCCCTTTGGCGATTGGACGCCCGATGTCTTTTTCTCAAAAAAGAACCGAGATGATGGTAGGGTTAAAAATATTATGCTTCCCGACTCTTGTGCGGCTTATTTTTATAGAAAGGCTGATTCTTTGAGCAAGGCACAACAACTGGAAAAACGATCTCACGATATCAGATATGCAATCATTTTTAACAATGGTGGAATACAAGATACATTGTATTCAGGTGCAGGAACAAAAGGATATGCTTGTTTTAAGGGAACCGAAATTGCTGACAGTATCCTTCTACAAAAAATTATTAATATAATCTTTAAAAGGGACTTGGCATGGAAAGAGAAGTATGAACAATACTTTTTTGATGGGGATCAGCAGTTTTATACAAAAGAATTCATGATAGAACACAATATGCTGTGAGAAAAAAGAGTTACGCTAAATCCAGTAATCCTAAAAAAAATAACTTGGCGCAGTGTCCAGTGTCCCAGAGACCACGCTCCCCAGGATACGCGCCCCATCCCGACGGAGCGCGCGGACGCCGTTTCCGGGTTCCCGTTCCTCCTTTGACAGAGAGGGGCGGTACAGGTGAGGGCTACCAAGCTGCTGTCAATGAGCCTAGCTAGGGTGCTCATCCCCGTTGTGGAAGGCGATCACGATCTTCAATATAGTGATGACACTAAGGAACTTCTACACCTTTTCGCACTCTTCCTTCTGTTTGTCGAGGAAGCAGTTGTTCTCAGAACGGGAATTACCGAAGGCCTGGCTCAGAGAGTGGTACTGTTCAGAAGTTCACCGAAACCTTTTCTCCGCTGTAAGAGATTTCCTTTCCTTTGAAGTCAGGATCGTAAGCGTTGGGATTTGAAGGATCTGTGACCACAATGCGGAACTTTCTCGCAGAGAGCATTCCGTCGAAATCTCCCTTTCTTTCCCCTATTGTGAGGGTACGGGTCTTGTCATCCCAAGTGATGGGAATCGTCAAGTACTTTCCCTTTTCATAATTGTAGTTCACACCCTCATCCTCATACAGGGTGAAGGAAGCGTCCTTCCCGGCATAAACCGCAAGAAGGATGTCATCGGCGGGCTTTTCGTCAGACCACTGCATCGCGGGACCCATGGGAATGATGGAGCCTTCCTTCACATAGAGAGGCATTCTTTCATAAGGTGCGGAGACCTCCGCCCTCTTTCCTCCACTGATATAATCACCCGTATAGAAATCATACCATCCCCCTTCAGGGAAATAGACGCTCCTTGACCTTGCCTTGTACTCATAGACGGGGCATGGCATAAGCGCGGGACCGAACATCCACTGGTCAGAAAGGTCGGTAACGTTCTTGTCCGAAGGGAAGTCCATCGGTAGACCCCTCATTATCGTATAGTCCCCGAAATGTACCGCACCGGCGAGCGAATAGATATAAGGCATCAGACGGTAGCGGAGCTGCATGTACCAGAGGATGGAGTTGTAGGTGGGCGTTCCTTCTGGGGCGATGTTCCAGATTTCACGCTGAGGCCACTGCCCGTGTGTACGGAACAGAGGGACGAAGGTGCCGAACTGATGCCATCTTGTTTGGAGTTCCCTCCACTCCTTGAGATCTTCGGTCTCCTTTCCGCTACGGAGATACTCTCCCATCGCCGAGTTGAACTTGCCCATCACCGAGAATCCGCCGATATCCATTCCCCACATGGGAAGTCCGGACATCGAATAGTTGAGGCCGGCTGCCATCTGCATTCTCATGTCATACCACGAAGTTCCGATATCGCCGCTCCACGAAGCTGTAGAATACCGCTGCAGTCCGGCGAAGCCGTTTCTCGTCAGAAGGAATACCCTTGTATCAGGATTGACTTCCCTCTGGCCGTTGTAGATGGCGTCGGCATTGACGAGGGAATATGCGTTGAGATATTCGGTCGAAGGTCCCAATGCTGTAGGAGTCAGGAGCCACTTCAGGTAATCCATCGGGAGACAATCTCTGAGGTTCGGTTCGCTGGCATCCATCCACCAGGCGTCTATCTTCTTTCCGTAACGGCTGTAGAGGGTCTCGTCCATCTGACGCCAGAACATCTTCCTTCCGCCTTCGGCATACGCATCATAGAATGACTGCTCGTGTCCAAGCCAGTCAATCAAAGAGGTATCTTCGGAATGGGTATAAGCATAACCTGCTTCCTTAAGTTCCTTGTAATGGTCGGTATTGGTATAGAACTTCGGCCATACGCTTATCATGAACCTTCCGTTCATGGCATGGATGTCATCGAGCATCTTCTCGGGATCGGGATAACGCTCAGCATCGAACTCATGGCTTCCCCACTGGTCCGGAAGCCAGTACTGCCAATCCTGTACGATATTGTCGACGGGAATATGGCGACGTCTCATTTCAGCGAGAGTTCCCACGATTTCATCCTGGGTTGAGTAGCGCTCCCGGCTCTGCCAGAATCCGAACGACCATTTGGGGTAGAGGGAAGCTTTGCCGGTGAGGGTCCTGTATCCGCTTATGACCTCATCGTAGTCTTCACCCGCAATGAAATAGCAGTCCACCTGGGGTTCGAATTCTGACCAGAAACTGAGCCTGGACTGCTCGGCCTCCGTCCGTGGTACGGCCACCTTCACGCTGATGTATGAAACTCCGCCATCCGGTTCCCAATTGACCTTTATCTTTTTCCTCTCGCCTTTTTCCATATGGACCGTGTAGCGATAGCTGTTGGGGTTCCAGGCGGGACGCCAACGGCGTGACATGACCTCCTTCCCGCCGATTTCCGTGCTCTGGAAGCCGGCATAATACTGCGAGAAATAATAGTCTCCGGTGACGGGAGCTTCTATCTCTCCTTCATAAGTGACTTCAGCCCCCTGAAGTCTCACTTTGGGGAGGTTCGCTATCGCCCTTTCATTCTCATAGAACAACGAGTCCTCCCTTTGCACGAGGACCTTTCCGTCTCCGGAACGGTAGGTACCGGTCAGGGCGCCTTCCTTTCCGTCCTTGTCGTAGAGTTTGAACACATCGCCCAATTGCTGATATGGTTCGGGATTACCCCAACGGCTTAGGGAATATGCATCGAAAAGGAGGCCGTATCCTTTGGATGACACGATGAACGGGATGCTGATCTTCGTATTGTACTGGTACAGTTCCTCGTTGAGCCCTTTGTGATTGAACTCGCCCGTCTGCTGCTGACCGAGGCCGTAGAAGGCCTCATCCGAAGGAGAATCGAATACCACCCTGGTGGAATAGGCTTTCTTGCCTTCGACTTCGATGGGGGTGAAGGACATTTCCCCGGCATTCCCGGAGGAGAGGAGCTCCTTCCCCGAAGCGTCGGTGAACGAAAGTTTGCCGGAGGAAAGTTCAACCGTAGCGGTAATGGATGAAGTAGAGACTTTGACAAGACCGGAGGTTGACTCTACATCGAACGGAACTACAGCATTCAGCGGCAGGACAACCAAGCTCTTCCTGTCATTGAACTTGCTTTCCGGAGTCGCTGAAATCCTTATAAGCTTGTCCCCCAACACCTGAAGACGGATTCTGGAAGGGGCATCCGCCTTCCGGGAAGCCACACTTACCGTTACGGAATTTCCTTTGACCTTATAATCCTTATTGCCACAAGACAAGGGCATGAGGAGAATCGCCACCGCCAACAGCGCGACCGAGTTTCTGATTGGATTCATAATAAATGTAAATATGATTTCAGAATGCAATATCGTAATTTTTCCCCGAAAGTAAAAATAGTCCCCCGGTAAGCCCGTTGTCAACTCTACTGGACAGCATCATAATCGGCGGACATAAAGTCCACAACAACAGAGATACACAGAGATACATAAAGAAACGGGAACAGTATTTATTATTATCAAAAAAAGTCCTATCTTTCGCCATAAGAAACAAGGACGGAAGACTCCTGCGCTGGCCGGGGCTTCCGCCGGATAACCACAAATCAATAACAACAATATGAAAAGGATAGTTTCCATCATTGCGGCTGCGGCTCTGGCCGTATGCTCTCTGTCCGCCCAGGAATTGGCGAACTTCGCCATGGGTGGAGGTAACCGAATCGTGTCACCTGAAGTGAAGGACGGCAAAGTCACATTCCGCCTTTCCGCAAACTACGCCACCAGAGTTCAGCTCTCCGGCAACTGGATGGCCAATCCATGGACCGGTACCGAAGAGATGACCAAGGGTGCCGACGGAGTCTGGGAAATCACCATCGATGCACCGGAACCCGAAATCTACACCTACAATTTCATAGTGGACGGTGTTGCGGTCAATGATCCCCTCAATGACAAGGTTCAGCGCGACGGCTCCAGATACCTCAACATGCTCTTCATACCCGGCGAGCGCAGTGAGAACTATTACGAAGCGACAAAACACGGTACCGTCACATACAGATGGTACAATAGCCCGTCTCTCGGCATCAGCCGCAGAATGACAGTCTACCTCCCCTACGGTTATGAGGACAACCCCAAGCAGAAGTATCCGGTTTTGTATCTTCTTCACGGAGGCGGTGGAGATGAGGAAGCATGGACAAGCATGGGAAGGGCCGCCCAGATAATGGACAACCTCATCGAGAAAGGTCTTGCCAAACCCATGATCGTTGTCATGCCCAACGGCAATCCCAACCAAAGGGCGGCCAACACCCTCGGACTTGAAACCATCGCCCTCGACCGCAACAACCCGGCATTCGCCAACGCTTATGTCAACAGCCTGGTAAAGGAAATCATTCCCTTCATCGAGAAGGAATACAGGGCAATTCCCAAGGCCGATTCCCGCGCAATTGCGGGCCTCTCCATGGGCGGCGGACACACCACTTCAGCTACCATCCTCTACCCGGGAGTATTTGGGTACATCTGCCCCCTGAGCTGTGGAATACGTGACAGCGATCACCTCGACGCTGACCTCCAGGGAATCAAAAAGGCCGGATACAAGCTTTATTGGATCGGCGTAGGCAAAGAGGATACAGGAGCTTACAACGGCTCACTCATTCTTGACGAAGCACTTACCAGAAACGGTATGCCGCACACTCTGTATGTGAGTGATGACGCCCACGTATGGAAAAACTGGAGGCTCTATCTCAACACATTCGCACGACTTCTCTTCAAATAGGAAGAGCTCTGACGGCATCGTCGTCACAATCTTTCCAAGCCTAAAAAGAGAGGAGGGTTCCCCAAAAGGGAGCTCTCCTCTCTTTAATAAAACACTGTCCGGAGTTCAACCGGAATCATTTCAATTCTTCGGGGATGAGCGGCATGGCACCGTCCCGGGTACAGACGTACGCCGAGACCCTGACGGCGGTCTCGTGAGCCTTTTCGACACTTTTCCCGTTAAGCAGACATCCGATGAACGCCCCTGTAAAGGAATCACCGGCCCCGACCGTATCAGCGACCTGGACTTTGGGGGTATCGAGTGAAGAAACTCCGTTTTCATGGAAAACATGACTTCCGTCAACTCCGCATGTGAGGATCAACATCTTAAGGCGATACCGCTTCTTCAGGGAAAGGCATCTCTCCTCCGGTGAAGATGCTTCCAAACCGAACATTCCTGAAACTATTTCCAGTTCCTCGTCATTGATCTTGAGGATATCACAGCGTCGGAAAGAATCCTCCAGAATCTCCTTCGAATAGAAATGCTGACGGAGATTGATGTCGAATACCTTCAGGCAATCCGAAGGAACTGCGTCAAGGAACCATCCGATGGTCTCCCGTGAGACGGGATTCCGCTGGGCAAGGGATCCGAAACACACTGCCCTGCATTCCGAAGCCAACTGGGACAGTTCTTTCGTGAAAGGGATGTTGTCCCATGCTACATCAGTCTTTATCTCATATTGGGGAATCCCCTTTTCGTCCAAGGTCACTTGGACCGTTCCGGTGGGATAATCGACCCTGTCAAGATGATAAGGGAGGGCGTGTTCCTCCAGAGTCTGGACGATTTCTTCACCGAGAGGGTCATTGCCGATGGCGCTCACGGCTATGCTGTCAAGGCCGAACTGGCCTGCATGATATGCGAAATTTGCAGGAGCTCCTCCCAACTTCTTGCCTCCGGGAAGCATATCCCAAAGAGCTTCCCCTATTCCGATTACGAATTTTCCCATATGGATGTGAAAGTGTTTTAGTGCATCCGGTATGTACTGCTCAATAATTCGGCTGACCACCGGCCTTTAAGGCACAAAAATAAAGATTTCGTTGAAATCTGACAACCTCATATCCGATTAATACTCCTGTTGATGTGACCTATCCGACCCAGCCACGTATCTTTTTATGAAGCTCGCGTTTGCGGCGCTCGTATCCCATTCCGTTGCTGCGACCCGTCAGCTCTTTAAGTTCAGCTTTCAGTTTGGCAATGCTCTTGGGATTGGTCCGAAGCCTTCAGCCCGCCCCTGTCTTGTAAAACGAGTAGTCGAGGAACTTCATTGAACGTGCGTAGCCAACTTCGGGAGAAAAGCATGCGGAGAAAGGCAAGTCTTTGACTTGACTGCAGAATTCATTAATTTTGCAGTCCTCTTCGGAAGAAGCCCGCTTGGGTTTTCCGGAAGAGTGAAAACTAATCCCATTTTCATATGCAAAGACGCACAAGGGTAAGATTCGCCCCTTCACCGACAGGACCCCTCCATATGGGAGGCGTCAGGACAGCTCTCTACAACTACCTCTACGCAAAGCAGCACGGAGGAGATTTCATAATAAGGATCGAGGACACCGATTCGAACAGATTCGTAGAAGGTGCCGAACAATATATCATCGAAGCGCTCAACTGGTGCGGCATAATTCCCGATGAGGGAGTGGACGCCAACGGGAAGGTAGTCGAGACTCCTTCCGCAAAGCATCCACATGCCCCTTACCGCCAGAGCCAGAGAAGGGCTATCTACCGCAAATATGCCGAGGACCTGATTGCCGCCGGATACGCATACTACGCTTTCGATTCCGCTGAAGAACTTTCAGCCAAGAGGGCGGAAGCCGAAGCTTCTGGCCAGACCTTCATCTACAACCAGACCACAAGGCAGCAGCTCCGCAACTCCCTCACTCTTTCCGAGGAAGAGACAAAGCGTCTCCTCGAGGAAACCACCGATTG
This sequence comes from Bacteroidales bacterium, assembly GCA_017469845.1. Classification (GTDB taxonomy): domain Bacteria; phylum Bacteroidota; class Bacteroidia; order Bacteroidales; family UBA932; genus Cryptobacteroides. The sequence continues at coordinate 104,902 of JAFUFP010000017.1, forward strand.
GACAATCCGCTTCAAGATGCCGGAAAACCACATCGTGAAGATGGACGACCTCATAAGGGGTCATATCGAGGTCAACACCGACACTCTCGATGACAAGGTCCTTTGGAAAAGAGCTGACGAGCTTCCCACCTATCACCTGGCCAACATCGTGGATGACCATCTGATGGAGATTTCGGAGGTGATCCGCGGAGAGGAGTGGCTTCCTTCCCTCCCCCTCCACTACATGCTCTACAAAGCATTCGGATGGGAGGACACCATGCCCAGGTTCGCCCACCTTTCCCTTCTTCTGAAGCCCGATGGAAAAGGCAAACTCAGCAAGAGGGACGGAGACAAGATGGGATTCCCCGTATTCCCGCTCAAGTGGGTCAACAAGGAAGGGGAAGTTTCAAGAGGATACCGCGAGGACGGATACTTCCCCGAGGCTTTCGTCAACCTTCTGGCGTTCCTCGGTTGGAACCCCGGAACGGAGCAGGAGATCTTCTCGATGGAGGAACTCATCGGAGCGTTCTCCCTTGAAAGAGTCGTCAAGGCAGGGGCCAGATTCAACCCCGAGAAGGCAAGATGGTACAACAGGGAATACCTCCGCATGAAGACCGATGACGAGCTCACGGACATCCTTGTTCCCGTTCTTGAAGGCCATGGTCTCAACATAGTCGACTGTCCCAAGTGTGCCCTCACCGCAGGAGCCGAATTCAACTCCAAGGGAGCCGACTTCGAGAAGCATATCTACACGAGGGATTACGTCAAAGAAGTTGTAGCGCTCGTCAAGGAAAGGGCCACTTTCGTCGCCGACATCTGGACAATCGCACCTTACCTTTTCATCTCCCCGAAGGAGTTCGACGCTTTCGGAATAAAGGCCGGAACATGGCTTGACACCAAACCCGCCGACCCCAGAAGGCAACCGGACCCTAGAGCTAAAGTATACGACGATACCCTTACCGCTCCATTCCTCGCCAAGGATGCTGACAAGTTCTGGAAGGATGAGAATCCCTCCCTCGCCAAGGACGCCGCATCTTTCCTCTGCCAGTCAGACCTTTCCATCGGAAGCGAGGCTATCGCTGAGGCTCTCGAGGAGCATATCAAAGCCAATGAGTGGCCCATGGGTAAAGTGATGAACTGCCTCAGGCTTTCCCTTACCGGAGCAGCCAGCGGACTTGGCATAGGTGAAATCGTATCCCTCATCGGAAAGAAGGAACTCGGTGAGAGAGTCGAGTTCGCCGCCCAAAGGTTGGGATAAAAAGACACAATACACAAAACACACAAAACATACAAAACACACAACCATGAAAATCGGAATCTGCAGCGACCACGCAGGCTTCCAGTACAAAGAGAAGCTGATCGCATACATGACAAAGAAGGGATACGAGATGGTGAACTTCGGTACCGACTCCGAAGTCAGCATGGATTATTCTGACGTGGCACATCCTCTTGCTTATGCGGTCGAGAAGGGAGAAGTCGACCTCGGCATCGCCCTTTGCGGCACAGGCAACGGTATGGCCATGACACTCAACCATCACAAGGGAATCCGCGCCGGGCTGGCATGGAACTCTGAGATCGGAAAGTTGGTCAAGGAACACAACAACGCCAATGTCCTCGTCATGCCCGCAAGGTTCATCTCCTACAGGATGGCCCAGAACATTGTGAACACTTGGCTCGAAACCGCCTTCGCGGGTGGACGCCATCAGCGCAGGATCGAGAAGATCCCCTGCGAATAGGATGGGACCGCTCATAGCGGACAAGAATCTGCTGCTCTCCTCCGGGAAGGACTTCCGCCTCGGAGGGGAGATTGATTTGTATCCGGAAGGGGTCATCATTCCGATCGACAAACCCTACAGATGGACTTCGGCCGATGTCATCCGAAAGATAAAGTTTACAGCTGTGAGACACTTCGGGAAGAAGAACCTCAAGGTCGGTCATGCCGGAACTCTCGACCCCCTCGCTACGGGAGTCCTTCTTGTCTGTATCGGAAAAGCGACCAAACTTGCCGAAGAGCTCCAGAAGCACGACAAGGAATACCTCGCCGGAATCTCTTTCGGAGCCACAACTCCTTCATATGATCTCGAAAAGCCGATCGACAAACTCTATCCGCATGACATGGTGACAAGGGAAGCGATAGAAAAAGTGCTCCCTTCATTACTCGGGGAACAGGAACAGATCGCTCCCCTGTTCTCAGCCAAGAGCGTTGACGGAGTGAGGGCTTATGAGATCGCGAGAAAGATGTACAAGGCCTCCCAAAGGGGTGAATGCACAACCGAAGAAAGCAAGGAGAGCATTGACTCGGGAGCTGAAGACATCCTTTCGAGACAGACAATAAGGATAACCGGCATCAAACTGGAAGACTTCCTGCCGGACGGACTCCCCAAAAGGGTTCTCACCGAATCCGAAAGCAGGAATCTCAGGATCAACGTTACCGACAATTCGGAACTCCATCTCCCCCATGCGGACATAAGGGTGGCATGTTCAAAGGGAACATATATAAGGGCTCTTGCGAGAGACCTCGGTGAAGCTCTCGGAACAGGTGCTCATCTCGACACTCTCGAAAGGACGAGGAGCGGGGAATTCAATGTGGAAAACGCTTTGAGCGTCGAAGAAGCGATAGCTATCCTCTCCAAGTAAGGGGTTATTTCCAGAAGGCTTCCGAAGAAGGGCTTTCTTTCTCAATCAATTCGGCGTTCTTCTTTCCGACCACGGAAGAGAGCCTCGGGAAGAAATCCTCCCCCGTAATCTTTTCCAATTCATCTATTGATCTCGCCATCTCGCGGGTTATCTTTCCGTCGGGATATTTCTTGTGCTCGAAGAAATACCCGCATGCTGCGAAGCCGTCGAGTCCGAAAGGTTTTCTGCCCTTGGCCGGAGCCTTATATGCGAGCAGAGCCTTGTAATAAGCCGTGGGAACGGCCACTTTCTTACCGTCATTGTCAAGCGCATAGTGCTCGCTGTCCTTCACGAGGCATCCCGTTACGACATAAAGGGTATCACAATTGTTCGCCCAGCCCCTGACTTTCATTTCGAGGGAGTTCCATATTCCCCCGTTGAAATCACCGTCCTGGGGTGTCATGTTGGTTCCGTAGAAAGTGGTGGCGTTGCTTTCCCTGTCCAGAAGTCGGTCGGCCGAAGCGATCTGGTGACCACGGGAATACCATCCGTTGTCCCCTTCTTTGTATCCCCGGACAAGAAGCGGCTGGTCTTCCTTCGGCATATTTGGATTGAGTCCCCACTCGTTTGTCCTCTTGATGACATTGCCGATGTTCTCCGATGTCAAAGGATATGCGACCCAAGGTGCCACCTGATGCTCCTTGTCCCAGATGAAAGAATAGTTCCTTACAGTGCGCCCATCTATCTTCATGGGAAGGGTATGGAAGGCCTGGGAGGATTCGGGAGACATGACGGGAAGCTCCAACCAATCGGGTATGGAGACGTTCCTGTTCGTCCTCGAAACCGAGCATGCGACAAAGGACATGGCCAACATCGAGGAGATGACAACGTATAAAGGAAAGGCAATGCGACGGATCATCGGTAATCAGTAATGGTTTTCTATGGGGACTGCAAATATAGCGCCTTCGAGCCGATATGCAATTCGCAGTGAATAATAATCGCTTCCTTTGGTATTCCATTTGCAGGGAGATTCCCCGGAAAATGAATAAAAATGAATAGACGAATAATCATCCCGCCGTTTCTTGAGAAAGGAGACAGAATCGCAATGATCTCCCCCGCTTCCGTCCTTGACGATGAAATCATCCGAAAAGCCCAGGAAATCATCTGGGACTGGGGATACGAGCCGGTCCTCGGGCCGAATGTGGGGAAAGTCGATGCCGGCAAATATGCCGGAACTCCCTCCGAAAGGGCGGATGATGTGATTTGGGCGTACACAGACCCTTCCATCAAAGCCATACTCTGTAACCGGGGAGGATACGGGCTCATCCACCTTGTGGATATGATTCCCCCTACAGTATTCACTTCATCCCCAAAATGGATGGTCGGGTTCAGTGACGTGACGACCCTTCTTTCGATGAGCGCCAGCGCCGGAGTGGCAAGTCTTCATGCCACCATGCCTTCACTTTTCTCTACTGGAGGGCAGGATGAACTGTCGGCGAGTCTGCTTCGCGGTTTCCTTGAAGGGAAAGTCCCTTTATACCGTTTCGACGGCGGAGACTTTCTGAAAGAGGGATATGCCGAAGGCATCCTTCTCGGAGGCAACATCTGTACCTTCGCCCCTCTTCTTGCGGCAAAACAGTATTTCACGCCGAAGAAGGATATCATACTTTTCATTGAGGATGTGGAAGAGACATTCCACAATATCGACAGGCAGTTCTTCACTCTCAAGCTCTCCGGTCTTCTCGACCAGGTCAAGGGAGTGATTGTCGGTGATTTCACGGACTGCATCCCCGATCTTGGATACGGCAGCATCGCACAGATGCTTTGGGAAAGGTACCTCAGGGACATGGATATTCCCGTCTGCTGCGGATTCCCTGCGGGACATGACAAAAGGAATGTCCCCCTCATCGAGGGAGCGAATGTACGGCTCTCCGTCAAGGAAGGAGATTGCTCACTGTCTTTCGACGTGAAGGGGGAAGAGTTTTGGGTTGACTTGCGTGGGGAATAATGCCGGCTGAAAAAGTAACGGGGCAGGTACCTGAAGGCCCTTACCCCTTTACTAAACATGAAAGAACTCTCCTAATGAGAGGTTTTGGTTCACACCGGATGCTTTGCGGCAGTATACGCATTCGGGTCAAGCGTAATATACCCCTTTCGGGGGATCTCAAAAAAAGAAGTGATAGCGACAAGTGCCTTCAAGGTCCCGGAGGTACAGCCGATGACCGCAAAAGCATGCCGCTTGATTTGCCGCTACCACTTCAGCCGTCACACACTATGTCTTAGAGCGGATGGCCGTCCATGAGAAACGGTTCCGCGGTATCTCCATCGAATGGAGAGAATACCCGCCACAATAAAAGCAGCAAGGCAACAGAAGCGGTACGGGACAAATATATGAATCAAAAATTCTTTTCGCAAGAAAAAAGTTAAAAATTAATGCTGTCCGGTAAAAATTGAGGACCGGCATCTCGTAATGCTGAGAAGCCATTTTTTCGTCAGTTTTGAAAAATAAGGTCTCGCGCGCGCATGAGAGAGGCCTAGTCAGTTTCAATGACGGGATCGAACAGAGA
>JAFUFP010000080.1 GCA_017469845.1 Bacteroidales bacterium
GCAGTCTCACTGTCGGAGACACGTAAAAGTCCGTTCTTTTGCTCATTTTATGATAGTTACTGTTTAATATGTTCTACGCCCAACTTTTTATAAAAATGCTTTAGATGGTTGTTTGCCAGGTCGTTGCTACCCATAGAAAAAAGTTAGGGGTTACAATTAGGAAACATATCTAATCATTTTATACCCAATATGTTAAACGTTTATTCCGACGCCTGATCGTTTTAATACAAATGCTTTCGCAAACTCTTTTTCCCAAAATCGAGGTAACGATTTGGGTAACGGTTTCTCCTCAAGTAACACTTGGATAGAACGGACAGAATGTGGTAGATTACCGAGGGATTTGCTATTCTCACGTAATATTGTTACATTCGCATAATATGATATGGATTAACACCTATTCTGATTTTAATCGCATATTATTTTATGGAATATAGTCTTGACATATTCACTCGAAATCCGGAGACTGTGCTGAGTCGTCTGGCAGAGAATTGCCGGGCGCGTCGATTGGAAAAAGGATATAGCCGCCGGACGCTCTCCGAACTTACTGGCGTGCCCGCGCCCACGATAGAGCATTTTGAAAGGACAGGAAAGATCTCCTTGGAGTCCTTCTGCAGGCTGGCCATCGAGTTTGATTATTACGATGAACTTGTCTCCCTTTTGGGTAAGAGCAAATATACCACGGGGAAGGAACTGGAGGCCATCAATAAGAATAAAAACCGTAAAAAGGGAAGATGATCCGCTCTGTCGATAAAGTCAGCGTCTACTTCAGGGACGCCTTCGTAGGGACCATTCAGATGGCCCCTGGGAGTTCGCAATGCGTTTTTGAATATGACAAAACCTGGCTGGTGGACGGCTTCTCACTCTCGCCGACCGAACTGCCTCTGACAGGGGACCTGCTGTACGCCGATCCCGGCAAGTTCGGAGGGAATTTCGCGATCTTCGAAGACAGCCTTCCAGATGGTTATGGGCTTTACCTCCTCGACAGGATCCTGAGAAGGCAAGGGACATCGCTGGAGCAGACTTCTCCCTTGCAGAGGCTCGCCCTTATCGGCCGGTCAGGAATGGGTGCCCTTAACTATCGTCCTGAGATCCAGACAACATATGGCCAGGATTATTTGTCCCTCGATGATCTCGACCTGGCTCAAGACAAGGCTCTCATTGTGCTGTCGGAGAAAGACTTCACCGATGCGTCTCTGCTATACTACAACAGCGCCAACTCCGGCGGCGCAAGGCCGAAGATAGCCCTGGTCGACGATGAGGGGGTGCATTGGATAGTCAAGTTCAGGCATCTTACTGATCCTGCTGACATTGGGAAGAATGAATATCTTTTCATGCAGACCGCTTCAAAATGCGGAATCCAGATTCCTCGGATCAGACTGTTTGGCGGGAAGTACTTCGCATCTGAGCGCTTTGACATAGGGGAGGATGGCAAGAGAATCCACATGGCTTCTGCCGCGGCCTTGTTGAAAGTTGATTTCCGGCGTCAGAACATCGATTACACCAATCTCCTCGCTCTCACCGGCTACCTTACTCAGGATCCTGAACAGGTTGAGGAGATGTTCCGCCGCATGGTTTTCAACCTTGTCGCCGACAACAAGGACGACCACGGAAAGAATTTCACATTCCTTTGTGACGGCTCCAACTGGAGGTTGGCTCCTGCGTACGACCTGACATACTCCCCGGCAGGGTCCAACAGAGAGCATTCGACCTCCCTTTTCTTCAATGGCAATCCGGGCCTTGACCTGGTCATCAAGGCCGGTACGGGAATAAGGATCCCCAAAGCCAGATGTCTCAAGATCATCGACATGGTCCAGTCCATCTGCAAGGACAATCTCCCGGTGATTAGGGAGCTGATTTAGTGAGCAGGTCTCTTTCAAGAGTATTGTTTAGTACTCCCGAAGCATAATTCTCGCCTTTTTCTGCTTTGGGAGTTTACCGCTTAGGTTCCAGGAAGCGTTCCAAGTCTTCAAATAACGAGGATAAGTGCGATATAGTGTGTTTAATATACATTCGTTTATTTTATTTGCAATTTTCGCTAGATTCGTTTATTTTTGCGAAAAGATAATAAACAAATGGAAAAGAATACGGCCAAAAGCCCTGCCGTAGTTGTTCGAGCCATTCGAGATGACATTGTGAACCGGCTCCATATATCCTACGCTGAAGCAGCCAATAGAGCAGGCAAGACTCCCCAGAACTTCCATAACATGTTGAACGGACGCAGCCGGTTCAAGCTTAAAACTGCGCTCCAGTTTAATAACACATTCGGGTATTCCGTACGATTCCTGACACATGGCGAAGGTTCCCTATTCAATGGAGAAATCAACGCAACGCCCTCCATTGCGACGTCCTCTTCGCAACATATCCTCTATCCCATAGGCATCCAGGACTTCGAAAAGATACGGAGGGACGGCTACGTCTATGTGGACAAAACTGAGGCTTTATATAATCTGACCAGGCACGGCGGGTATTTTTTTCTCAGTCGCCCCCGCCGTTTCGGAAAGAGCCTGCTGGTTTCTACGATGGAAACTTATTTCAGTGGGAAAAAGGAGTATTTCGAGGGACTAGCCATCGCCGGATTGGAGAAAGAATGGAACAGGTATCCCGTCCTTCGGATGGACTTCAGCGGAAAAGCATACGATAATCCGGAAGTCCTGGAGCAGGCACTCGACGAGTCTCTGCACGCCTGGGAACTTCAATACGATGTCGATAACAAGTACGATGTCCCAGGCATCCGCTTCGGACGGATCATAGAAGCGGCCTTCATAAAAACTGGACGCCCTGTCGTTATCCTCATAGACGAATACGACAAACCCATCGTGGATAACCTCGGGAACGATTCCCTGTGCGATATGTTCCGGAAACAACTCCAGGCCTTCTACGGCGTGATGAAAGGGAAGGACAAATACATCAGGTTTGGTTTCCTCACAGGTGTGACCAGGATTGGAAAACTCAGCGTCTTCAGCGGTCTGAACAACCTCAGGGACATCTCAATGGACAGCCGCTACGTAAATCTGTGCGGGATTTCCAATGCCGAACTCCGGCAGTATTTTCCGGAAGGCATCACCGAGTTGGCCGTGGCGAACGGTGTCTCCACTGAAGCGTGTTACGAGAAGCTGGCCTGGATGTATGACGGCTACCATTTCAGCGAGGATGCAGAAGGCATGTACAACCCGTTCAGTGTCCTGAGCGCACTTGACAGCCGTAAATTCAAGGAATTCTGGATTGAAACGGGAACTCCGTCATTCCTGGTCGAAGTAATGAAGCAGACCGACTACGACGTAACCGGAATTGCTTCCGAAAGAGCCGATTCCACACTGTTGACGAGCATAGATACGGTTTTCCACAATCCGCTCCCCCTCCTTTATCAGTGCGGATACCTGACCATCACGGGATACGACAAGGAATCCGACATCTACACCCTCGGCTTCCCCAATCAGGAGGTGAGACATGGCTTCCTGTCCTACCTCTTGAACTATTACACCACGTCCCGGGGCGCAGGCAGTCTCCTCATCCGGCAGATGAGCTCCGATCTCCTTTCCGGGAAGCCGGAGGATTTCATGAAACGGATGGAATCCTTCTTTGCCGGGCAGAACTACCAGATCCAAGGCAGCTCCGAAAAGGACTTCCAGTACGCGATGAGCGTCATTCTCCAGCTACTGGGGGACAGTGTTACCGTGCGGACAGAAGAGCCGACCTCGGATGGTAGGATCGACATAGCTGTTGAAACCCCTGGGTACGTGTATGTCATTGAAATCAAGAAAGATGACTCTTCTGATGCAGCCCTCCGCCAGATCGAGGATAAAGGATACGCGAAGAAATATGAATCCAGCGCGAGACGCCTTTTCAAGGTCGGCGTCAATTTTTCCACGGAATCCAGGCGCATCGATTCCTGGAAGATTGCGGATTGACACGGTTGACTCTATAGCCACGTTGCACCGCCTTTTCCCACGGTACTCTGTGAGCGGAATTCCGCCTTTCTCCTGCCCTGAGAGTATTTCTCGGTACTCTCCGAGCTGAAATCGGGCCTTTTCCCGCGCCCGGAGTATTGCGAAATACTCCCGAAGCAGAATTAACACGTTATTCTGCTTTAAGAGTTTACCGCCATACGATTGTTTATCGCTCGATTGACTCCACGGCCGCGCAAACCGCCCTTCACCCGGCCTTGGCGTTCATTATGAACGCTCAGGCCGTGCCCTCCCACATTTTCCCGGACGTGGAGTCTGATGCTCTCTGAGATACAAGTCGGCTAATGATGGGCGAGGTGAGCATGAAGACTAATGAACAATTCGGATGGTCCGAAAGTGTGTGAAAAATAGTTGTTATCACCGCTAATTTGTCCCTGAGATGGGGATGATTTGTCCGGAGCCTTGATTTGTTAATGTTGTTTCTTCATTTTTGCTGAAAACAACTATCAAATCAACCTATCAATTATGAAAAACAAATATTCAAATGAGATTGCTTCTCAAGGGGCAACATCACGCTACGCGAACATCCTGCTGGACTACTGGTTCAAAAGGACTTTCGGGAGGGAGATCAGCAAAAGGCTTATGATCCTGGTCCTGAGGGAGATAATTCCCGAGGTCGACATCCAGGACATCACCTACACCAACAAGGAGCACCCGAATCCGTTTCCGGACGACCATGGGGTCGTGTTCGACATTGAGTGCAAATCTTCGGACGGCACGAGGTTTATCGTCGAGATGCAGCTTGCAGAGCAGCACTACCTGGTGGAAAGGGCCCTCTTCTACTCGACCTTCTCCATCCAGGAACAGCTGCTGAAGGGTAATAGTGAATATTCGTTCATGCCGGTGTACTTTATCGCACTGATGGACTTCGTCACGCATCCGGAAGATCCGGAAGAGTTCTTTTACAAGTATGACCTTCGGGAAATCTCTTCAGGGGAGTTGATGACTGACCGTGTTCATTATTACTTCCTTGAACTTCCGAAGATCAGGTCGATTTCGGAATCCTCGACAAACCTGGAGAAGTTCTGCTATGCGATGCACAATATGACCGTCCTGAAATCGCGGCCGCGGGAGATGCAGGCGGAGATATTCGAGCTTTTGTTTAATTCGGCCGAAATCGCTAACTTCACCCCTGAGGAAAAGGTTAAATACGAGCACGATATGACTACTGAAAGAGACAGACGCAACCAATTGGCCTTCAGCTACGACAAGGGCGTAGAAGAGGGCATTGAGAGAGGCATTGCCAAAGGTCGGAAAGAAGGTCGTGAGGAAGGGCGCAATCAAGAACGTGAAAACGTCCTGAACAAGATGAAAGCCCTTGGACTTCCACAAGAGACTATTGACGCAATTATGAAGCAGGATGACCTGGGATAATCCTGTCATCCTGAGCGAAGCGAAGGATCTTCTTGTCGATCATCTCTCATCCCTGAGATTATTCCGCAGTACTCCCGGGGCAGGAATTCGCCCTCTCTCTGCCCGGAGAGTACTCCGCGGTACTCTCTGAGCTGAAATCGGGTCTTCCCTCGCTTTCGGAGTATTGCCAAATACTCCCGAAGCAGAATTAACGCGTTTTTCTGCTTTTAGAGTTTACCCTCATGCGATTGTTTATCGCTCGACTGACTCCACGTCCACGCTATCCGCCGGATTCCCGGCCCTGGCGTTCATTATGAACGCTCAAGCCACGCTCTCCCGCCTTTTCCCGGCCCTGGAGTCTCAAGTCATGGCACAACATCTTTGAATGCTGATCGCATTTCTCACCAGATGTGCTGTCGGATGGACCATCAGGAGGGGGCAGGAGAATGACTGATGGTAAGCATACGATAAAGTACGACTGTTAGTTTGTGTTAGTGGTATGTACCTTTGCAACCACTAACACACTTTTACATGCTTACACGAGAA
>JAFUFP010000081.1 GCA_017469845.1 Bacteroidales bacterium
CGTATTTTTGTGCATTGTCTAGTTGTGTTTCGCAAATACAAAACTAGACATTTTGGGCTGAAAACCTGTGAAGGCAATCAGCCCTTTCTCATGCACACGCGCGCGCGAGGATCAAAAATATGTTTACCGGACAGCATTAATAGAAAATACATCAATGGACCCCTCCTTAATGGGTTTGAGGAGGATTTTCTCATTGCTTGTCAAATGCCTTGAAATCCAACAAATCGTTATCTGTAATGGCCGAATGTTGAGAGCACAAGCACCTCGACAACTTCATCGTAGATTTTATAGACGAGGCGATGTTCTTTAGTGATTCGTCTGGAATATACAGAACCATCGTAGCCCTTAAGCTGTTCCACCTGACCTGTTCCCGTCCGTGGGTGTTCCCGGACTTCGTCAAGGAGTTTTGATAGTTTGGATACGGCCTGTGGCGCTTTCTTGCTTAGTTCCTTCAGGTCTTTTTTTGCGTCTTCGGTGAAAACGATAGTGTACATATCAGTTCTCGCTGATCATCCTGCCGAGGAAGTCCTCGGTGCTCTCACCCTCATTCATCCGGTACACCTTGCCAGCCTCGTAATCGGCAATACCCTGACGGATTTTTGCATCCAAGGTTGCTCTGTCGATAAGAGTATCTTCCTCCATAACTGGGATAAGGCGGAAACTGCCGTGAGTCCTTGAGGTAATCACGACATCGTAGGTGCGTGCCAAATCAAAGTACTTGCGTTGGTTGGCTCTGAATTCTCTACTACTTACTACGACCATAACTTTTTTTTACTTCGCAAATATATGTATTTTCAAAACAAGTACCAAATTGGTACACATTTTCTCAAATTTAACGTTCACCAAAGTGATCGGCAAACAAGAATTTATTGATCTTGATTTACACTGCAAAATTCCGACGCAAAGTGACCCTAAGTTTCCAGGAGGTCAAATCTGACCGGAATGAGAGCTTCAGTTCAAAGCTGATCCTCAACCAAAGGATTAATTGTAAAATACGCCATAGGTATTACTGTAGGGCAGTACTATATATGGTAAGGTTAACATAATATAAATTGTGTAACATTAGTGGTAGGAGAAGGGGAGAACGATCCATTGCTGATAACGTTACTGGCTTGCTATTTGGTCCTATACGGTCAGTTTGGAATTTTGGGAACGCTGCCTATCTTCTGCAGATAGAATGAACGCAAGTCAGACCATTTGTAGTACGGAAAGTTGTCGGTATGGACCGGGAGTGTGACTTCGTAACCGTTGAGAAGGCATTTGACAAGGATGTCCTGCCCGGCTTTCCTGCTGCGGTAGAATACCATATGTATGGTTGAGGCTTTGCATGTCTTCCAGTTCTGGTAGACTTCCTTTACCTTATAAGGATCTTCCGGGTCCAGGTCCGCACCGTCAAGGCCCATCAGGACTGTCAAGGGGCCGATGTACGAGTCGTGGCCGAAGCGGAAATCCGCTATCCTGTCGCTTGTGCCTTGCAGGACGGCGTCCGCTTTCTTTATGATGTCTTCAAGAATGGGAACGCTCTTGTACTGGTCACCGAAAACCCAGGAGTAAGATCCCAAGTTGGAAGATTCCCAATTCCGGACGATGTCCTCGTCGGTCAGGATGTCACCCATCATTCCCTCGTGACCTATGTTCGGCAGCGATGTATACAGGCTCACCAGGTTTCCTGCGATCTGGCTGATGTTGCCGGGAAGGCCTTCAGTTGACTTGAATACCCTTGATATAATCTTGTCATTCAGCGAGTTATCATATGTGAAGGAAGAGCGGTTCGCTTCGTAACGGGGTTTTGCTTTGGGCCATTCACGGTATGCGGGGTTCTCCTTGTCACCGGGGACGACACCATCCAGAGTGAAACGTGAGGATTGCTCCCTGACCTCGATTTTCGGGTTGCACTGCACGAGTTCCTGGCAGAAGGCGGACATACTCATCACGCAACGGCCTGATAGCGAGGAAATTGCAAGCACGTTTCCGCCTTTGCGGAACACTTCCGGGAATCTCCCGTACATTGTCCTGGAAATCTGCTGATGCTGTTGCCAACCGAGGTCGGTAAGTTCACTTATTCCGGTCATAAGTTCCTGTTTGGCGTCAAGGAAGTTGGCGTAGAACTCTTCACCCTCATCTGTGAGCAGATTCTTCTGATGGGCCAACAGCAGCAGGGTGTCAAGCTGCTTGTAGAGTCTGTCGTTCCAGTAATAACGTGAACCGTGACGGGCGTAGCCTGTGATGTAGAAAGGCTTATATCCTCGTGGAGATGGAGTTATGGGCTCCGTCTTGAAACCGTATGGGTAGTCGGTGCCGTAGGCTTTCCGTGGATCCTCCTTCAATTGCTCCAATGCGGGAACACTCTGTGCAGAGGCGGCGATAGACCACAGAACCAGAAGGGCTACAGTGATGATGCGTTTCATATGGTATCAGTTTTTCTACAAAAATACATATACTCTCTTTTCACTCAAACACTTCCGTCAAGAATCAACCAAGATATCAAGAATATGGCTGTCTCTCCCCTACTCTTTTCCTTACGACAAATTATCACGATCGGAAAACCGACCGGGATAATGATATATCGTTGGTACTGTATGTGCGGATCGTATGGGTAAGACTCCCCTATCCTACAGTCCCATCTTCTGGCGGATTGCCGCAGGGATGGCAACAATAAGCTAGTGGAATTTACAGAAGCCCTTAGATGACGAATTGGACATCCTTCAACTGATTGCTGAAAGCATGGATACCCGCTTCAATTTTTCGGACTGTCTTTTCGGAGGGTTTGCGATATCCGCTTATGTAGTGCCCCAATTGCTTTTGATTGATGCCGGTGATTCGCTCGAGACCTGCTAGAGTGAAAGCATATGCATATTCTTGGAGAAAAGAAGGAACGTCGTATTTGAAAGTGAACTCGGTCTCTTCAAAAGCGATGCCGGTGCTCTCTGCATATTCCTTCACCTCCATGTAGCCGATGTTGAAGTCCTCAATAGCTTCTTTCACAGTCGCACCGGTGCCGATGATTCCATACGGATAATTCTTTTCTTCTATGAAGATGGAATACTTTCCATCACCGCCTCTTTCGATAACTGCTGTTGCTTTGTTCATATCAGTCTTCTTATGGATTCTATGCTTTCTATCGGCAACGAAGATAGTAATTTTTCTAACATCTCGAATTCTTTTCAAAATGATATGACCAATCGAAAAAAAATCGGACTCCATTCCGGGGTCCGACTTTTGGCTTGCTATGTGGCACCTGTGCTACAGTCCCATCTTCTGGCGGATTGCCGCAGGGATGGCGTCCTTGTGGACCATGAAGCTTATGCCCCTCAAGGCGATGTATGAACGTGACATGTAAAGATATCCGCCCATTTCCGGGTTGCGGTCAGGTCCCCAGGAATTCTTCGTCTTGTAGAAGTAATTGCCGTCCTGATCCTTGAAAAGACCGGTAAGGTGCATAAGGTGGTCATCCGTTGTGTCGAATGTCTCGAATGCGGTCTGACGTACATCCTGGGTCACTACCCTTTCCGGGAATCTCTTCTCGAGTTTTACGGCTTCTTCCAGATCCTTGGGCTCCGGGCAGATGGCGATTCCCTTGTTGTGATTGAACTCCTTGGTGCTTACATCACCGTCCCATGCTACGGTATAACCGTTCTTGAGGGCGTTGTCGATGATGTCCATGAAATCATCGAGCGGAACGTTGTACTGAAGGCCGTGATCCCAGTTGTCGGGGATCTCGAGGCTTATCTGAGTATAGAAAGGATGATGGCTGTAGCTGGTGATTTCGACGTAGTCGTCCAGGTCGTCAAGTCCCAATGAGGCTGCGAAACTGCTTGGTGTATAAGTCTTTCCGCCATAGTTGAAAGTCTCGGGAACTTTTCCGAGATAGATGTCGAAAAGGCTGTCCATCAGCTTGTTGTACTCGGGACTCTGCTTCCTCAGTTTCAAGGAAACTTCAGCGATTCCGTTGAGGTATGCGTTCAGTTCGCCATGGTTGTGGCGATCGGAATTGTATTCTATACCGTCATATACGCTTTCGGGAACGATGCCGTACTTGGCGATGGCGTTGGTGGCCATATGGGCGATGGATCCCTGTCCGAGGTTACCGTTTCCGCGGCGCAGGTAATTGTCGAAGAGCCTGTCCTTGTAGTTTCCCCTGACGACGAACATTTCAGAAAGGTCGTACTCCCCTTTACCCTGCCTCAGGAGCTCAGCCTCAAGGAAGGAAACTGTTGCGAAGCACCAGCATGTTCCGGTGGAAGCCTGGTTCTTTACAGATGTGACCTTGATGTCATTGACGGGAGTCATCTTGTAGATTGTCTGTGTCTGCGCGAATGATGCGATTCCGAGGGATGCTGCGCAAATGATGGTAAGGATTCGTTTCATATCTGGGTGTGTTTATTGTGCCATAAAGATATGTATATTGTCTGAAAAACCAAAACAGATAAATGACCTTTGACTGCCTGTTGCTGCTGAAGTTGCACTTATGACTTGCTGTCCATCAGTGCTTCGAGCCACTTCTCATACGAGGAAAAGATGCTCTCCATGTTGTTCCGTCCGACGGGATTTGCCGAATGTATTCTCCATTGGGGAAGCTTTTTTCCGTGTTCCAAGCAGTATTCGACCACTTTTTTCGCGCACTCGTATCCGTCGGGACTTCCTTCCCCCAGGTCATGGTCGAAGTCGATCAAATCGGGAAGTCCGTATTCCGTCAGATGGCGCATGAATTCTTCCCCGTCCTTTATCCAAAGGACGTTATCACTTTCGCAGTCGATGTAGTCTTTGGGATCCCGGAGGTCATCAAGCCAGATGACGGTACGGGGAAGATTGTCGTTCATGGTCATTCGCCGTAATCGATGTAAATATAGGAATTATCCACCTGTTTTGGAGCAAACGCTCTTCATTCCGGATGTGAATCGATTCCCAGCCGGAATCCTATGCCGGCATTATGCGACATGCCGTGATTGTATCTCCGGAACCTGAGGGTTATCTCCATTCTTTCGCTTCGATAGTCTCCTCCCCGTATGATCCGGAAATTGTCCGCATTGTAAAGGGCGCATGGGTTACGCATCTTGCTGTTGCTGTAATACGTGAAGTCGTACATGTCTCGGCACCACTCACTTACATTTCCGCTCATGTCGTAGATGCCCAGCTCGTTCGGAGCCTTCATTTTGACCCTTTGGGTTACGCAGCGCTCCTGATGGTCAAGGCTGTTATCCTTGAACCATCCCACAGTGAGTGGATCGTTCCCACCGCTGTAGATGTATCCATGGTCAAACCTTCCTCCCCTGGCGGCATATTCCCATTGGGCCTCGGTAGGCAGAGAGAATGTTTCACCGGTCATTTCACCGAGCCGTAGCATGAAAACGAGGCATTCATCCGCGGTTACGTTTTCCACGGGACGCTGAAGATCTCCGTCGAAATAGCAGCTTTCCTGGAAATAGCTGTGATTGTATTTCATAACTTCCAACCAGAGGGCTTGGGTTACGGGCGTCTCCCCTATCGAGAAGTCGCTCAGAATCACCCTATGGGCTTTGAGCTCCGGATATGAGCCGTGGCCGAAGGCGGAATGGTCGACGTCCATTCCCATCATGAATTCTCCACCCTGAACCGCCACCATGTTGAATGTGACTTTGCCGTTACTGAACGTAGTAATCCTACCGTTCTTACGTTTTGTCCATGAGGGGTCGGGGCACTGCTCGACCAAGGGAGGGGAAACTTCCCTTGGTCTCCCCTCCTCCCTCGGACGGGAAGAACCGCCGTTTCCCGCTTCGATGGAAAACGTCCTGGGTTCTTCCCTTACTCTGTCTTTTCGACTGAAGATTGTAGCCATAGCTTTATCGCTTTATTGTCAATTGGTTATATGTATTCTTCGCGAAGGCTTCGGCCGCTTCCCTCTCAAGGTTCTCGCCGAGAGGATTTCCGTTACAGTCGTAGATGACCCCGGGACCGTAGTAATGATCGAAAGAGCAGAAGAAAAGGTTCTCCGAAATCATCTCCACGTCATCGTATAGAGGAGGGATTATCATCTTTCCTGTCAAGGCGTCCATAACTCCCATTCCTTCTCCCGAAAGGAACCAGTTGAATCTGGCCGGAGAAAAATCACCTTCGGAATCCGTTTCCGGATAGAGGGCTCCGGCGCTGTCGACTATGAAGGGCTCCAGAACGGTGCCGTCGTAGGTCATGAGCTTCTTTATGCCCCCGTCGGTGACAAACACGGTCTTCTTGTCTTCGTCAGCTATCCGGATATCTTCATGTACAGGCTCATAGATCCAATTCAAGTCCTGATCCAGGAGTCCGAATTTACAGTTTTCCCCGACAACGAATGCGTTTGTGGCATAATCGCTCACATAGTTGAACCTCGGTTCCAGTACCCATTCACCGCTTTTGTCGATGACGCCGTAAAGGTCCTCAGGAGTCATTATCCAGCAGTACCCGTTCTTGAAGACGTAGTCATGGCCTTCAATGAAAGGGAACTGTGGCTCTATGGCGAAGGTTCCGTCAGGACGGATGAATCCCACCTTCCGGTCTTTTCCTACTACAGCCGCAAGCGAATCGCTGAAGATGAAGGCTTTGCTGTATTTGGCGCGTAGGGTGGTTTTGCCGGAGTTGATGTCCAGATATCCCCTCTTTCCGTTCCTTGTGCAGAATACGGCGATGGAGTCCCCCGACCCTTTTTCAGGGGTGACGACCCACCGGAAGCGGGGAGAAAGGTTCCTGCCGGAAGAAAGGTCAACGAGACGGACCATATACCCTTCCCTTACATACTTCTTTCCGATACTGTAGCTGATCGGGACAGGAGCATTTTCGGGGGCGAACAGTGAGCGGACGCCCTTTGCGAGAAGTGAGGTCAAGGCGCAGACTCCGTAGATGAACATGATGAAGCAGAAAATCGCCCATGTGATCCGGAGTGTTCTGGTAGTGGTTGTGAAAACTCTCATGATGTTTGCTTGTTCGTTTTTGTGTTATGCTATATGTCGGGAATTACCCCTTGGTTATCTTGAAGCCCATCTTTATGATGAGTTTCAGGGTCTCCTCGGCGGTTTTGCGGTCATACTCCTTCTCGGATTCGGGAAGGTCTTCGTACGGAACGAGGCATGGATGCTCTTTGAGGGCATCATTCCTTCGGGGCCCAAAGGTCCAACCCTCAAGGATCCTCGTCAATGCCCAGTTGTCATGGACATTGGCGGCGATCATTTCACGGAGGGGATAATATTCCGCGGGAATCGTGACAGAGGAAGTGTCAACGGGAGTGGGTGTGTAAGTCGTTTTCATGGCGTTACTGTATTTATTGATATAGTGTCTTATGGAAGAGTGAGCGCTGCGGAGCCTTCGGTATACTCCGGCTCCATTTCGGAAAGACAGATGGTGAACGTATCGTAATTTCCATATGCGTATGATTGAATGATGATTTTGCCTGACAGCTTATGCGGGAATCTTTTCCCGTCCGGCAATAAGGAGGAAAAAGGATCGGGGACTTTACACCGGAAAGGGAAAAAAATCGACAAAGGAAGTGACGGAAGTTTCCGAGGACTCCCCGGAAAAATATTACGCAAGAAATCGTGATTTTTTCCAAAAAAAACTGTTTCCCCGAGTAAAAGTACTGGGGGCTAAAGGATCGGTGGCTTTACGAAGGACAATTTACGGTACGGGAGGCGCGGCGCCTTCCGTGATACACCCGCAAGAAATGGAGTTTCAAAAAAAATGTTTTCCAGTGTAAAGTTGTCGGGCGTAATTCCACTTTATTGCCGGATGGCGCCAAAGTGCCATCGATTCTTATTGCGAAGGATACAAAAAGGGCTATGAAGCCGGATGCTTCCTAAGGGCGATGGACCGTTAAGGTCCTTCGCCCCAGTATCCGTTTTTCATCCGGAAAAGTATCCTTCCTACCCTCCCAATGCAAATGTGCCGATAAGGCATTTGCTTTTAAATCAAGAATGAATAACTTTGTTATCGAGTTGAAATCATCAAAAGCCGACAGCTTATGACTTACTCAGAAATTGTTCAAAAACTCCTTGAAGGGGATCAGGAAGTTACAAAGTGTTTTTTCTATTACGACGGAAAAACCCTCGAAGAAATCCGTGATCTCAAACGTACTGATCCGGAGGCCGCGAAGAAAATCAAAAAACCGGTCTGCGCGTCATTCTACAGGCTGTTCGTGAATATTCTCTACAAACTTCATGAACCTTCCAATTTCAACTATAAACATTGGGTGAGTGCCCTGTACTTCTATCTAGTCGCCGAAGGTAAACTCCGTGATATCAAGGATCCTCAGGCCCTCGAGGACTGGTTGAAAAAGACCGCTACAGGGTTTTTCACGTCATTGATAATCAACGGCATCGATCCTGAGGAGTATTACAATGCGGGTGGTAAAAGAAAAATACTCGTCGCCGGTGGCAAAGGAAAGGTCAAAGAGGTCTCGCAGAACCACGACTACTACAAAAAGAGAGTATCCCGTGTCGTGAGGATGGACGACAACCCTTCGTTCGATGAAGGCAGCATTGACTATGCGCATGCGGGCGAACTCGGCCGGACTGACACCCTCGCGCTGGAAAAGGATGCTGAAGCTCTGATCCGGGAAGCGATCTCCAGGATCAGGAACGAACGTTACCGCGAGATCATCAATCTTTTGCTGAAATATCCCGACGCTTCGCACAAGGAGTTGGCCCAAAAGCTCGGAATATCCGAGACCAACTTCGGTGCACGGCTCAATAGGGCCAGGGAGCAGTTCGAGGAAGTCTACTCAAATCTCATAAAGGACAACATCAATATTTAGTTATGGAACCCCTCTCTCAAACAATAATAGAAAAATATATTTCCGGCGAAGCATCCGTCGAGGAGATCGCCCTTCTCCAAAGGGCTCTTGCGGACAATCCCGAGATGCTCCAAAAGCTCCAGAACCTGAGGCGCTCTTTCGAGGAGGAAGACGCTTCAGGAACCTCTCCGGTGGAATCCACGGCAGGCTTTTCGGAGGAGAACCTCTGCGACGTCATTTGCGAGCGGTATATCCTCCGGGATTACGGCATCGACCTTGACACTGAAGAGGTGCGCAAAGAGGCTGAGGACAACTTCTGGCTGAAGGAATCCGGAACTCCGATGCACAATATCGGCAGGGTTCTCGAAAAGCACGGAATGACCGTACAACGGAACATGGGCTGCACGAAGGACGACATCATCCGCCTTATGTCCGTACGATACCGTATAATAGCGGTCGTCGATTACGGCGAACTGCGCTTCGGTGAGGCAGATGACACTTTCCATGCCGTCGTATGCACCGAAATGAACGATGACGAGACCCTCCTCTTCGATCCTTACTTCGAAGAAATAAGGCACTACCCCACGCTTGATTTCCTGAAGGCTTGGGAAATGTCGGGCAACTACCTTGTCTGGGCCTCCGCTTCAGGTATGGAATACATCCCACACCCCGCAGACGTGAGCGGCATAAAGCTTGAAGCTGATCTTCTGGACCTTGCGGAGATCATCGCCGAAAACGCCCACGAGAGCTGGGGACTTCCAAGATACCAGGATGGATGGAGATTCGGTCCCAAGAGGGATGACGACAAGAAACTCAACCCCTGCATGGTCCCATACTGCGAACTTCCCGAGTCCGAGAAACAGGTCGACAGGGACATGAGCCAGAATACTCTCAAATTCGTCAAGAAACTCGGTTTCACAATCCGTAGGCGCTACTCCAAATTCTGCCGTTGCTGCGGGGAATACGTCGGAGAGGAAATGAACTTCTGCCCCAACTGCGGCAAACCTCTTCCGAAGGAGTAGAATCCCATCCCCCTTCACCAAAGGAATTACCTTCTTACCACATAATAATGCCCTCGCCCTAGGAGCGGGGGTATTTTTTCGCTGATTTTTTCCGGACCCCCCCGGAAACTGTAATCCCGCCCCCCGCTTTCCTTCCTTATTGCGGGAGGCGGAAAAGTCCCTTCTCCCCCAAACATGAAACGCCTTATGAAACATTTCGACTTCGAACAGATTCTGACCGACGCCTGCACGGTCGCTTCCGACCGTCTTTTGGTCCATATGTTCCTTCTGCACAACCCCTCATTCCTTGAAAAGCCTTACGCCAGTGAATTTTTCAAGGGGTTGAAGGTCTCCCTGGATCTGGAGCCCCTGAAAGGTCTCGGCACCTTGCGCTTCCCCTCCGACTGGGACGACCCCGGGGAAAAGGAACTCTTCCTTTATCTTCTTCTGGTCTCACTCTTACCTTTCTCATTGGAAAAGAACGGAAATGAGATCTGGATACTCCTTCCCGTGGAAGGCGGATGGGGAATGAACGGTTTCGCCCCCATGCACACCCTTCCGATATCGGAGGTGAAGAGAATGCTCCCCCGCTACTTCATGCGTACCCTGAGGGCATATTACCTTAAAAGTACGGACTTGAAACCGGCCGCGAATCTTCTCGAGGAGGTGACCGCTTCCCTGTCTGAAACCGAATGCGTAAAAGTTCAACCTTAATACTACCCTACCATGACCACCAAAGAATTGCTCCGTTATCTGTACGGAAAGATAGTCGATGAACCCAAAAGTGAAGACGATGTTCCCCCGTGGCGCACTTGCGCTTCACTGGACCGCATCGAGGCCGACCTTGAAGAGGACTACGACATGGAACGATTGCGCAGTGTAGGAGATATCGCCTTCCCTTCCTTCGTCACCGATCAGCGCGAACAGGATTTCTTCCTCCGCCTGTGCTTCAGCAGCATTGTCCTGGACGAATATTCCTTCTCGTTGGAGAACGGCCTTGTCGAAGTTAAGATTAAGGTGTCCATGCCCGATTCCTCCAGGGGTGATCTTCCCGAGAATGTTGAATTCAAGGTATCGGAACTCACCCTTTTCCAATACGCTTCCGTTCTCGAAAACATGCTCAGTTCCGCGGCGACCCTTTCCGACGTGGACGAAGGCATCCGCTGGGCTCCCATGCATGACATGAGAGTCAAGCAGTTTACGGACAGGGTGACGGTTTTCACGACACCTCTTTTGCAGGGTGACGGGATGAAGGCTGAGGGATTCTCCGATGAAAAGGAACTTCTCACCTGGAGCGTAGCTCTTTCATCGCTGAGGATTCCGGGGTTCAGTGACATTATTCCTATTAAGGATCCCGCAGCCCTGAGGCGAGCCTACCTGTCGCTGCCCGAAGGGATACGCCGCTGGCTTATCCTTGATATCGGGGCGGACGTCACTTTCATCAGAAGGATGGTTTCGGCCCTCAGCGCCGACCCTTCAGGTATCCCCGTCGCCTCGAAGATACTCGTGGTGAGGGTGAAGACCCTTCTTCAGATGTGGAAGGATTCCAAGGAAAAAAGAATGTTGAAGGCCGAGAAGAGGATAGCCCTCTGGGCGGAACTTTTCGGAGGGGCTTCCTTCGGTGAAGCATTCCTTCTTTCAAGGACATGGGACGTCCCGTACGCGTATCTTCACCTTAAGGGCAATGTGAATGTCTCGCTTGAGGAATTGAGGCTCCTCGCGAAGGAGGAACTCTCCGGACCTTCCTCCTATAAGGATGAACTCGCCTTCGCCTTCTACCGTCATCTTCTCAATATATCTTCGTCCCGGTCCGCATCGGCCCCGGCCCTCATGAATCCGGGGGATTTCGACGAGTTCGATTCACTTGAAGTCCCTACCGATCCGGAAGCCTTCCTCAGCGGGGTAAAGAGATTCCCTCAAAGGAGCGTAGTCCTGGTGAAGGGTCCCTCCGGATCCGGAAAGACCTACAACATCCGCCGCATGGCCGAGCTTCTCGGACTCCCGTACCTTCATATCAACATGGCTTCGTCCGTTCAGGAAGGAATAGTCGGGCAGACCTTCGCCAATTCCTTCGAGGGGCTCCAGAGGAGCGATTGTCCCAAGGAGCTCAAAAGGTACGCAGTCGGGAACTTCGACGAAGTGGAGAAACCCCACCATTACCGTGACGCCCTCCAGAACCAGCTTCTGGAACTGTGCGATAAAGGAGGCGCGATTTCAGTCGGGCGTGAACCGGGCCCCAAAGAGACGATACAGACCGGGGACATGCTGTTTTTCCTCTCCGGCGTTTTCGCCGACGTGGACAAGCTCCGCTCCAAGGTGGGATTCTCCTCGATGGGCCGGGACGATTCGGCCCGAGCCCTCACCAAAGCGGACTTCGCGGAGAGCGGCATCTCATACGAACTTCTCGGAAGGATCACCCTCATCCTTTCGATATCCAACCCCGCCGAGGATGAAGTGCTGGAATTCCTTTCAGGCAAGAATTCCCCCTTCGTCCGCTACGATTCCCTCCTTCGTGAGGAAGGGTCCTCGCTTGT
This sequence comes from Bacteroidales bacterium, assembly GCA_017469845.1. Taxonomy (GTDB): domain Bacteria; phylum Bacteroidota; class Bacteroidia; order Bacteroidales; family UBA932; genus Cryptobacteroides. The sequence continues at coordinate 12,273 of JAFUFP010000081.1, forward strand.
CGTCACCGATGACGGCAAGAAGGCGATAGCCCGCAAGGTGGCCTCGGGCAAGATGGGATACAGGATGATAGACAACATCCTCTACAGCCTCTACCGTTCACACCATCTTTCCGGCCCCTCCTGCGCCTCACTCATAGTGGACGCCGGCGCGGTCGAGTCGGCCGCCTGATCCACGTGGGATGATGGGCTTTTGGCGAAAGAAAAAAGTTGGAGAAATTTTTCAGTTTTTGTGTAATATCTACACGTAGTCTTCTTCTTTATTGGCGAAGATAAAAACAAAAGCATCATGAAAACGATCAATTACAAGGAAGATTACTTCAACACTCTCCTCTCCGGTGAAGGTCCGACCATCTCCTGGGCTGAGGCCGTTTCCGTCCACGCTCTCCGTGACTCAGCTCCCGAAGGCCACGCCCTTCTTCTCCGCTTCGACGAGACCGACTCCGAGGGCAATCCCGACACCGATCTTTTCTCCCTTTACGACATCCAGTTCGTGAACGGAAGGTATTTCATCGTGAAGCAGTCCGAGGAAAGGCTCTCGCACGGCCTGGGAAAACTCATTTCCGACACCTACAAGGAGTTCGCCCGCTCTGAGAAGTCCTTCCAGTGGTGGTCTTCCCTCGTCATCGAAGGCGCTGACGGTACCCTTTCCCTTTCGGATCTGGCGACTAGTATGCCAGTCTGTGACGAGATCATGATCCCCTTCTCCGAGTTCCTTTCCGAACTAACGAAACTCATCTCCAGGTGGAAAGTCATCGTCGGCGCCCCCGTCTCATCCATAACGGTTTCTTCTTCGGAGTCCGCTTTCGGGAGCCTTCCTGTACGCTTCGCCATCCAGGAAGTCTTCGGCTGCCCTGTTTCAGTACTTCCCAAGGGAGCTCTCGATAACCTCGACCTCTCCGGCGCCGACGACCTCTTCCTCGTTTCAAGGGGTATCCTCGACAAGAATCTCAACCTCAGCCCCGCAGTGAGCGTCGCTGAAGTCATCAAAGAAGGCTCCGTCTCCTTCATGACTCCCGTCGACGACAACTTCAGCCTGACCGCCATTCTCGGCGGAATCACCCTCGGTGACCTTTTCGGAGAGACCCCTAAGGCGGATTTCACCGCCGGAGAGATCTCCCTCAAGAGAGTGACCCTCCGTTTCCGCAAGACAGGCTACGGCAGAGTGGTCATGAGTGCTGAGGGCGGCGCCCGCCTTCTGGTCGGAGTCCCCGCGAAGAGCGGCGAAATCTTCGTCGTCGCCTCCTCCCTCAAGGAGACCGGATCCGAAGGAGAGGCTTCGTTGAAAGCCCCCAAGGATGAAGGTCTCCGCCTCAAAGGCTTCTCCCTCAAATGCGGCATCCCCAGCCTCGGAAGCCTCCGCTCCATGAGCGATGAGCAGCTCATCTCCGAGAAGGAGCGTCTCACTTCGGCTCTTGACTTCGACGTCATCACCGCCGACACCAACATCTTCCTTTGCGCCTCCAAGAAGGACGACGCCCCTGCCACCATGTTCTACGCCCCCATGATACTGACGCTTGCAAAACTCCAGCACTCGAAGAATCCAACCGGCTGCGGCTTTGAAGTGAACAGCGCGGTCCAGGAGGAACTCTACCGTTTCCAGTGCGCAAAGGTCTCCGACGACTCCGCCTGGGAAAGGAGAAGCAAGTGCGCCCCCGCATGGGGCCGCTCCCAGGACAAGATCGACCTCAAACTCAACGCCAGAAAGGCTGTCCGAATGCTCGACTCCCTGGCCTCCGGGAACCAGGTCTGCTCCTCCCCTGATGTGGTCTCAGCCGACGGAGGGAACGTGTACGCAGACCCCTACATCTTGAAAAGGTGCCTTGAGATCGTATCCGAGGGTAAGTCCCTCATGCTCATCACCGACGACACTGACCTCCGCTACAAGGTGAAGGTCGCCGTCCAGAGGTACAGCGCTTCACACCCCGAGGCCAAGAAGATTGCCGTCCTCTCCGGAGGGCAGGTCTTCCCCCTGGTCTCCTGCCTTTACAAGATAGAGAAAGAACTTTCCTCGAGAAGCGCCAGCGTAGCCTGCTGACGCTTCTCCCAACGGTGATGAAAAAGTACTCGTTAACAGTTTTTGACATGGAATCCGCTGCAAACAACAGAACAAACGCCCTCTCCGAATGGTTCGGGAAGAATTCCTACGGCGCGCTCCGCTCCGACGTCGAGGAGTTCTTCTCCGGAGCCCCGGAGGAGAAGGACCGCCTCAAGGTGATGTACGTCTTCATGGCAATCGCTTCCGCCCTCGTCGCTTTCTTCTCCTCCATGGACAAGGACTACCTCCCTTCCTCCATCAGGGAGGACCTCGCCAAGGCTTCGTCCGAACTGTCTGACCGCTACTCACGCCTTAGGGCTGAATTCGGCCAGGACATGGACGCCCTCGATGCGATAGGACGTGACGGAGAAGGCCTCAGGAGCCGCTGCGAGGCCATGGAGAAGGCTCTGCGCCTCCTAGAAAAGGAACTTTCCCCGATAATCGAAAGGAACTCTAAGAAGGCACTTCACGAACTGGACCTCTATAAATAATAAATAGGTAAACGCAATGGAATCGATCTATTCAGGAATTTCCGACGTAGTGAACCTCTGGGCGGTCTGCAGAGGCGGTACCCGCGCCCTCGGCCCCGGAAACAGATACGTCCTCTGGACCCAGGGGTGCCTGCACCGCTGCCCGGGGTGCGTAAGCCCCGAAAGCCGTCCGTTCGTTCCCCGGCTGATCCTTTCCGTGGATGAGATCGCCCGCGACATCATTTCACGTGAAGACATCGACGGAGTGACGGTCAGCGGAGGCGAAGCCTTCCTCCAGAGTGAAGCCCTTACGGCACTGTTTTCGGCCGTGAAAAGGGAGCGTCCGGACCTGAGCAACATAATCTTCAGCGGATATACCATTGAGGAACTTACCGGTGAAGACGACAAGGCCCTGCTTTCACTTACCGATGTTCTCATCGACGGACCATTCGTCGAGTCCCTCCGGACCTCTGACGGGCTCAGAGGATCTTCCAACCAGAGGGTCATATTCCTTACCCCCAGGCTTCTTCCCCACAAGGAGGAACTTCTTTCCGGAGAGCAGCTCCGTGAGACGATCCCCCTTGGAAACGGAACGATAACGATCGGCATTCCGGAGAAGAAAGCCCAATCCGATCATTTTCCCCACAACACAAAACGAGTTTAACAACCAAAACATTTTTTCAGCCATGAGCTTGGATATCAACACACGCCCTTTGACAGTGGAACAGAGGATCGCAAACCTCGAGCGCCAGAACGCCGAACTCGCCGCGGCCTACGCCCAGGCGATAGCAAACAGCAACGCTGCAGCCGCCGCTGCCGCACAGCAGGCCATGGATAAGGCCCGCCGCGAGATGCTGAATGAACTTTCCCGCCTCCAAAAGGAACTTTCCGAAAAGACTAGTGCCCAGGCGGACGTCAACCGCAAGCAGCTCCAGTCCCTGCGCGTGACCCTTGCCCGCACCTCGGAGAGCATCGCCCAGCAGATGAAGGACCTTTCACGCACCCTCGACAAGAAGATGGACAAGGGCTTCGAAGAAGTCGGAAAGTCCATCCGCAAGATGGACAATGCCCTTTCGAAACGCATCGACACCATCGGAAACGACCTTTCCTCCGTCCGCAAGGATGTCGACGGCATCCTTTCCAAGATGGAGAAGGAGCACAAGCAGGCAAAGGAACTTGTCGGCGAGGCATCTTCGCTTCTCCGTATCGTTGAGCGCCGCTCCCCCGTCGCAAGGTACACTCCCGAGGAGCTTTCACGCATCACTTCGGAACTTTCTACCGTCGCTTCGATGGAAATCCCCGACTCTTCCGTCATCGCCCTTGTCGAGAAGCTGATCCTCGACACCCTTCGCATGGAAAACGAAGCGGTCGCCCTCAGCCTCAAGCACCAGGCGCTTCTCGCCCTCGTGGGCGGACTGATTACCTCTCTGGAGGACTTCCTCAAGGATAACGCCAAAGTGGAGGTGACCAGCAAGGGCCGCACGGGAAGCGTCGAAGCCGACAAGTGGACCCTCGGGCAGAGCGCGAAGATCGCGGAGCGCCTTTCACAGCTTTCCGCGATCATCTCCTCGGACACCAATACTGACGGCGCTCCCCTTACCGACGAACAGGTCCTTGCGATCCAGGATGAGGTCTCCGCCCTCGGAAACGAGGCCACCGCCTCACTCGAAGGGGCCATAGCGAAGGTCCTCGACGCATGGGACCGCATCGACATCCTTTCCCAGATCGCGGCATGCCAGTCCGACATGGGAAAGGTCGTGAAGACGGAGAACGGCCGCAAGGCCATGGGAAGCCTCGGTGGCGACATCATGGACGGCTCCTTCGTCATCATGGAGGATACCCTCACCGGTGAATCCACCACCTTCATCGTGGTTCCGGGAGAGGACGGCTCACCCCGCCTCGTCATGCAGAACAATATGGAGGGAGCCACCGACAGCCAGATCGCCCTCAATACCGAACGCATCCGCTCTTCCCTCGAGCAGAAGGGCATCGGGATGCCTTCCGGAAACGGCAAGTGCCTCGGCCACAAGCCCCTTCCGGAGCTCGGTTCGGCCTCGTCACTTTCCGGAAAGAGTGGTGCTGAGGTTCTCCGCTCACGCCTTTCCCAGCAGGGCAAGTAAAACTCTCAAACCAAAAACCATCTAACGCCATGGCGACATTCAAACGCTTGGAACGTCTCGACATCGACCATAGGGGCCCGCTCACGGGCGCCTATGGTTTCACGACGGGCGAATTCTTCCTGGGGGCTGACCTGCGCACCTACAGCCGGGGTGAAGCCCTCCACGCCTACCTTGTGGAGAAGGGTTACCGTCCAGTGATCTTCTTCGACCCCGAAGCCAACGGCGGGATCTACAGCTACTCGGAGGAGCATCTTCGCGATTTCATCGACCCGGGTGCCGCTTCGGATCCCGCCCCCTCCGGGGGATGCATCCTGGAAGGGTTGGAAACTCCTTTCGGACCCATGACGGAGGACCTTGATGTGAGCACTCCCTCCGGTGGAAGCGCCCCTTCTGCTTCGGCCCACCCCGGTATCATCCGCTTTTCTCCGGGCCGCCACTCCAGGGAATTCTTCAAGCTCAAGTCTTCGCCCGAACCCTTCCCCATGGTCCAGGCGTACACGAAGCGTTTCCCCGAAAGGAAACTCGCCTTCGTCTTCGAGAACCCCGGCAGCGTCACCGTCCAGGACCCCCTCCAGACGGCTTCCCTCGTCGAGAACATGAAGAAGTATTTCAGCGTGGACCGCTACGGCGTACGCATCATCGTGATATACCCCGAGAAGGACCTCAGGCAGCTGATCGGCGCCTTTTCGCGCGAAGTGCCGGGAAACGCGGTCTTCTATTCCCACACCATGGCGATCGAGATGGGACTCGCCGCGAAGGACAATTTCTCCGGAGGGGGCGGCGGTGACGTTTCCAAGGACGAACTTGAGACATTCCGCCGCAACATGTTCTACCTCGGTACGCCCGAGAGTGACGAAATCACCCGCCTTCTGGCCTCGAAGAGGCATTCCGACCCTTCCTTCCGTATGGACGGCAAGACCTACGACGGAATCGTCAAGGCCTTGATTTCGGGCAACTTCAAGGTCACGAGGGACGGGAAGAAGGATTTCGCGACAGAGGAGGACAGGACCGTTTCCGCCCTTTCCGGAATGGATTTCACCGCGCTCATAAAGGGGATCGACACCGGAGCGGCCAGGGAAAAACTCCTCTCGATGAAGGGTCAGGAGAAGGCCACGGAGGCCATCCTCCGTTTCAACCGCAACCGTATGCGCTACCGCCTCGCCCTCGAGAAAGGCCAGAAGAAGGCCAGAAAGAGGATGCACAAGGTTTACCTCGGTCCTCCAGGAACCGGAAAGACTACCGTGGCGTTCCTCGACGCACAGGACATGCGCGACATCGGTCTCCTTTCCAAGGGTCACTGCATTCCCGCCACCGTCGGTGACCTCGAGGGGGAGTTCGTCGGGCATACCCGCGTCAAGACGCAGGCCCTGTGCGACAAGGCCAGCGGAGGAGTCCTTCTCCTTGATGAGGCCTACGGACTGTTCCAGGACGAGATGAAGGGGCCGAGCGGGTCGAACATCTACGGAAAGGAAGCCATCGAGGTCCTCATCCAGAACATGGAGAACAATCCGGACCTCGCGATCGTCTTCCTCGGATACGAGGACGACATGAAGGGCATGATGAAGGGGAACCGCGGTCTTCCGTCCAGGATAAACTCCGACGGTTACATCCGCTTCGAGCCCTATTCCCCGGAGATCCTGTTCGACATAGCCGTCGCCCAGCTTCCCACGGAAAGGACCCCCAAGTTCGACGAGACTCTCCGCACGGTCCTCAAGCTCGAATACGGCCAGAGGAACATCGTCACCTGGGGCAACGCCCGCGAAGCCGAGCAGATCGCCGGGGAAATCTCCGACCTCTATGAGGACGAAGGCGGCGAAGGCCCCCTTGAGGTACGCCACATCCCCGGGGAAAGGCTCCGCCTTGTCGACGCGGAGAACCGCTCCGAAGAGGAGATCTTCGCCCCTTTGGAAGGGATCGTCGGCCTTTCTCCGGTAAAGAGTGAGATCAGGAAACTGGCGGGAAGGTTCAACGCGAACCTCATCCGTTCACGCGCGGAGGGAGAGTCGTCGATTTTCCTCGAGCCGATTTCGCTGATCTTCAGGGGAAAGCCCGGCACCGGCAAAACCACCGTCGCCAGGAAGATGGGGCAGGTCTTTTCCGCGATGGGGATCCTTCACCCCGGAGAACTCAAGGTGGTCGCTTCCGAACAGCTCGTCAGCGAAATCCACGGCCGTACCGGGGAAAAGATAGAGAAGATGATCGAGGACAACAACGGGAACGTCATCTTCGTCGATGAGGCCTACAAGCTGTCGCGTTATCCCGAGGCCATCGACAAGCTGACCGAACTTCTCACTGACGACAAGTATCTCGGGAAGTACGCCATCATCCTCGCCGGATACACCGACGACATGAACCGCCTTCTCGCGATGAACCAGGGTCTGGCGAGCCGTTTCAAGAAGGGGATCATTGATTTTCCGGACTACTCCGTCGATGAGCTTTGGGAAATCTTCCTCCTCAAGATCGCCGAAAGGCACTTCTCCTTTACTGACCCTTCCGCCGCCGAACATCGTGCGAAGGAGTGGCTTGGCTCCCTTCCCGACTCCCCCGACTACGCCAACGGGCGCAAGTGCGAGCTTCTGATGACGGAGATGGAGAACAATCTCCTCGAAAGGCTAAGAAGAGAGGGCGTCAGGGTTTGGACCCCCGAGATCCTGAACCTCTTCCATCCCGAGGACATACCTTCCCCGATGGGAGGTCCCGCTCCCTCGCCCGCCGAAAGGACCGCTTCCCCTTCCCCGGGCAAGTTCATCTGCGACCTTTCACGTGAAGGGGAAGAAAACTGTGTGAGGGCGGTCAGTGACCTTTCCAAAGCGGTCGGCATCGTCGGGACTTCTTCCGGCAAGGGGACCGGCTTCGTCATCTCGGAGGGAGAGCGCCTCATAATGACATGCTACCATGTCGTGGATGGCCAGAACAATCTTACCTTCAGGCTGAATGCCCTCGGCGGGAAGGATTGCCCCTGCGAAGTGGTATGGTCAGACAGGGCGCACGACGTCGCCATTCTGAGGGCCGAGTCACTTCCGGAAGGGGTCATGCGCCTCAGTCTCCGCACCGGAGAAAAGGAAACGGTCCCTCCCCTTACCCCCATCATAGTGTGCGGCTACCCATTGGGTGAGAACATATCACGTAACCTCATGATCAACAGTGGCGAAGTCAACAACCACGAAAAGGGCAAGAGGAACGCCGACGGAACGTCCTACGACGTTTACTTCTCCTCCATCCCGGCTACCTACGGTAACAGCGGAGGCCCGGCACTTCTGCAGGGTTCGTTCGAAGTTTTCGGCCTTCTGCAGGGCGGTCTGAAAAGTGAAGGGAATTTCGGGGTGAGGATAATATCGGACCTTTCCCCGATCTTCGGCCCTTCTTCCCTCGACATTGTCGGAGGGTAGAGAACACGTTTTTCCGTGGCGGGAAATCCCGGATGCGGCCTTCCGGCCGTCAAGTGAAAGAATCCCGCCCGGAAATTTTTCCGAAGAAAAGTGCATCGAAGGTGTAAAGTTATGCGTGAATTTTACTCTTTATTGGCGAGGAAGGGAACGACCCCTTCACCATATATAAAGGATATAGTCATGAAAACAAACTCTACACAATGCCCTGTCTGCGGAGAAAGGCTCCACGGAGGAGTTTCACACTGCTGCCACTGCGGCTTCGAAATGCACTATCACACCCTCCCTGTGGACCCCGCTATCCTCGCCTTCGAAAGCGAGCGCGCCCGCCACTATGCCCTTTCCCTCGGCGGAAAGAAGGCTTCCCCCGCCAAGGAGAATATCTTCAGGAAGGGTCTCCGCTCCTTCGGAGAGTTCCTCCTCAAGGTTACCGCTCAGTCAACTGTTTAAGTAAACCAGTCTCAACAATCAGTCCAAGCAATGGCACAATCAACTTTCACCTGCCCGGTCTGCGGGCAAACGCTTTCCGCGGGAGACACCTTCTGCGGAAACTGCGGCTTCGAAATCCACATCCTCACCGAGCCCGTCTCCGAAAAGATCCTCTCCTACGAAAAGGAGCGCGCCAGGAAGTTCCGTTCTATTCTGGATGGCAACTCCTCCATGAAGACGGGACTTGAGTCCTCACTTTCCGAGGCCCGCTCCGAAGCCGAAGAAGCCAAGGAAAAGGCATCTTCCCTCGAGGAAAGGATCAAGGAGGAGCGGAAGGACCGCGAACTTCTGGAAAAGGACCTTTCCCGCGAGAAGGAGGCGAGCGCTTCCCTCAAGGAGGAAATCGACCGCCTCAAAAAGGAAAGCGTGGGCCGTAAGGAGGAAAAGCCCGTAGCCTCGCTTTTCGCGGTCAAGGGCGGCACCAGGAGGATCTATTTCCTCTACGACGGGGACAACCTCTTCGGCTCCCGTTCCTCTTCCCCCTCCTGCCAGCAGGTCAACATCTCATCATCGGGAATGGTCGGTGACCATTTCATCGTGAAGGTCGACCGTAAGGAAGGAAGCGTGCGCGTCGAGAAGATGAAAGGTGAAGTTACCCTCCCCTCCTCCCGCCACTCCCTTTCGAACGGGGACCGCTTCACGGCCGGCAACGTCGAATTCACCCTCTTTGTAAACTGATCCGTAAACCTCTAAAACTTCTTTCACCATGGCAATGCACAACGTAGGAACAAAGCATCCCGCCCTTCTTCTTATTCTGATCGACAATTCCGGCTCGACGAGGGCAGGTGACATCTACAAGAAAATTTTCCGCGCGGTCTACAGCCAGCTGGAGGAACTCTACTACAGCTGCGCCGTCTTCGGCAGGGTAAAGGAAAGGGTCCATGTAATCGTAATCTGCTACAATTCCGCTCCGACTACCCTTTTCGAAGGAGGGATACAGGACATCAAGGACCGTATCCTCGACCGCTACACTTCCGAAAACCTTTTCGGTGACATTCCGGACGCTTCTCCGGGAGGTCAGACCGACATGGCGAAGGCTTTCGCCCATGCCGGAAAGGCCGTAAGGGCGTGGCTCGATCTTCAGAAGGCCAAAGGCGTTCCGGTCTATGACATCCTCGTCGAGAACGCCACCGACGGCTACCCCGAGGTTCAGGGCCTTTCTGAATCTGAGGCCCGCTCCGCCGCCCTCCGTGAAGCTTCAGCCCTCCGCTCCATAAAGACTGACGGAGAGGACCTTGTGCTTTTCAACATCCACTACGACCCTTCCAGCGGAGCCCCTACCGTTCTCACTCCCCTTTCCGACGAGGGCATCACCGACCCGGACGTACAGTTCCTTTACGACGCCTCTTCGGTGCTTCCCGCCTCCTGGACGGAGTACGTCGGGACGAGGGACGAACTGGACTTCATCGGGAACGGAAGCCGCGCGATGGTGTCGAACCTCAAGGACGAATCCGTCCTTGTCCACCTTTTCCACTTCGGTACGATAACGATGGTGTCAGGAGGCCGTCCCAAGGAAACTCCGAGAGTCTAACCTCCAAAACTTCTTTCTATGCCACTGAAAAACACAGTCAGGACCTTCATCCTCCCTTCCGAAGGGATGGGCCCCAGGCAATGCTCCGACCGCTTCGCGGTATCTCTCACGAAGGGGAGATACTGCGTCGCTGACGGGGTCTCCAACTCCTACTGCGGCTCCATTATGGCGGGCCTCATGTGCCTTGATTTCCTTTCGGAGAAGGCTCCGGCCTCATCCTGGAGGGAGGGGCTCGAGACTGAGCCGGGACGAAAGGAAGTGCTCTCGGCCCTTTTCGAAGAAGCCTGCTCTGAGACCGAAGCTCTCCTTCCCCCTTCGGAAAGGGAGTGGCTCAGAAGAATGAAAAAGCGCTTCGGCCACGGGGCTACCACCCTCGCCGGGATATCCCTTGAAGGCCCCCTTGTCCATTACAGCGTCAGCGGCGACAGCTGCCTATGGGTGAGGAAAACCTCCGGTGAAACCCTCTGCATCCCCATGGTGGAGTCCTTTTCCGACAGGACGGAGGCCCTCACTTCAGACTGGGCGTCGGAGGTAGGGACCTTGAGCGGAACCCTTCCACTTGAAAAAGGGTACATAGTTTTGGCGACGGACGCCCTTTCGGCCTGGATCAAAGGAATGACGGACTTGGGGGAGGATCCTTTCGGAGTTCTTTCCTCCATTCCCGATCAGGAATCCTTCGCCAGCTTTGTCAAGGACCAGCGTGACGGCCTTGGGAAAGTGACCCTACATGACGACGACGTCTGTGCCGTGATCCTGGAGGTGGAAGATCCGGAGGGGGAATTCGTCCTGGAGGGCGAACCCTTCACCGGAAGGCTCGACGCCCTCCTTGAAGAATAGACAGTATATATGAACCGATAACGAAAAGTTCAGGCATATGAGCAGAATGAAGGACATAATAAATGCGATGCGCTCCCCCGCCAACATGGTTGATCCTTCACTTCGGGGGTATTCACCCGTTGTGCAGGGGAAAGACATCATGAGCGCCAGCGGAGCGTACTGCCTGGTTTTCCCTCTCAAGGGTAAATATGACTCCAAGCCCTCGAGGTGCCTTCGCCTTTGGTACACTTCGGACCGTGACATGGGAGGAATCGTATCTGAAGCCGAAAAACTCGCTTCCCTTCTTCCGGATCCTTCGGTCCCCCAGATGGGAAGGATGCGTTTTATCAGGGAGGCCCTCCGCCTTCCGGACGAAGGAGAGGTCATTCCGGGGCTTGAGATGCCCTTTCTGAACCGTTCGCTGGATTACCTTCTCTGCTCCGAAGACAAGCCGAACTCCTATGAATACTCCCTTCTGGCCTCGAACATGATGAACCTCTCTTCGGCCATGAAGGAAAGCGGAATCTCCCACGGGGACCTTTCGCCGGCCAATGTCATGGTGGGACCGGACCTTTCGTTGACGCTCATCGACTTCGACTTTCTCCTTTGGCCCTCAAAGGGGATACGCTGCCCCCGACAGATCCTTGGAGCTGCGGACTACAATAGGCCCGACCGTGTCGAAAGCCCCCGAAGCCTTGCGGATGACCACCTTGCCGAGCAGCTTATCCACCTCAATCTTCTCGCATTCTCGAAGGACCCTTCGCTCAACAGTGCCGAAAACATGGGTGAAGCCACGTTTTTCGACTCTTCGGACCTTGTCTCCCCTTCCGCTTTCAGGGCTTCGGAAGGCTACAGGTTTCTCCGTGGTATGGGCGACAGTGAAGTTTCCCACTACCTTGACCGCCTCTTAGAGGCTATGGAGTGTCCCTACGGGAAGATTCCCGCCCTTTGCGATCTTGCCTACGTTCCGACCCCGAGAAGGAGATTCTTCTCCCCTATGATACCGGCGCCATATTGCCACGAGTGCGGCAGGGCGATGCGCAAGGCGGATTGGATCTACTGCCCCCATTGCGGAACGCCCAGAAGGATGATTCCCTCGGAAGCGGTGTAATGAAGGGCCCCGTTTTCTTTCCTTATTGGTGAAACGAAAAACAACATACGCCATGAAATGCAGAAACATAAGCTGCGGCAGGGAAATCGAGGACGGCTCGAAATTCTGCCCTTACTGCGGAACTCCGCAGCGAACCGTACTTCCCCTTGTCGGCGGCCGCACCGCCGTAAGAGGCGATTATGACGTCTTCAGTCATTTGCCCTCATTCGCCGCCGTAGCCGGAATCGCCCTTTTCATCATCGCTCTCATCGTACTGAAGCCTTTCGGCGGAAGTCCATACAGAAAATTGGCCAGGACCGAAAGGAAGATCGAGCGCATCGAAAGGAGGATCCGTAGGACCGAAAGGCGAATGGGACAATTCGGGCGCCTTGACCCGCACAAGTACGATGACATTGTGGAGGAGATCACTTCCGGATCGGAAAAGACGGTAGCGATGAAGCTTTCCTCGAACCCCCAGGGCGCCAAGATATACGTCGAAGGGAAATACACCGGCAGGAAGACCCCCGCCCAGGTGAACGTCGGCGAAGGAAAAGAAATCCTTCTCAAGTACGGAAAGTACAGCCAAGTGTTCAATTCCGGACAGATTGGCGGAACGGTGTGGGCGGGCCGTACCATCGACTTCTCACCCTACGTCAAAAAGACCGGCAGGATAAACGCCAAGGCCGGTTCGAAGTACGACTGGGTGGACGGGTGGATGAAGGAATTCAACCTGTACGGGGACGTTGAGATAACTTCCGACCCTCCCGGCGCAAAAATCTACCTTGACGGCGAGTATATAGGTCAGAAGACCCCTTCGAAGGTGAATGTCGTGGGAGCGGAGAAGCTGGAGGTGAAGTACCGCGACTGGGTCTCCACAAAGGAGATCGCCCCTGACTCGTACAAGGGGATGCGGGAGTACCATGTGGATTACACGCCGCTGATGTAGACAACTGTAACACCATATATGATGAAGGAGGACAAAGCCATGAGATACGATTATCCGATCGCCCTGGACGAAAAAGGCAGGGCCATTTTCCCGGAAGGGGTCACTTTCATCCGTGAAGGGGAATTCTCCATGATGAGGTGGAACGGGATACTTCTTCCCAAAAGCCTTATCCATATCGCCGAGGAGGCCTTCAGGGAGTGCGAATGGATCCGCTCGGTCCATATCCCCGAGGCGGTTGAGTTCATCGGAAGGGGCGCCTTCGCCGGCTGCTTTTCCATCCGTGAGATAACGGTCTCCCCCAAGAACAAGCATTACCGATCCGAAGGGAACTGCCTCCTTTCCGCTGACGGGAAGACCCTTTATCTGGGTTGCCGCAATTCCGTCATCCCTTCCACCGTGGAAAGGATTGATGATGAAGCTTTCCGCGGCTGCCGTTTCCTTGAGGAAATCTCCATCCCGGAGGGAGTCAAGGAAATCGGCGACTGGACCTTCTGCCACTGCGCGAATCTTAAGGCGGTACATTTCCCTTCGACTTTAAGGAAGATAGGAGCCGGAGCCTTCTGGGGCTGCAAGCGCCTTCTTTCCGTCGATCTTCCCGACGGTTTGACCACCCTCGGGGCGGAGTCCTTCGGACTTTGTACCGCCCTTGAAAAGGTCCTTGTTCCGGATAAGGTATCATATCTGGGTGAAGGACTTTTCAACCTTTGCTCCGGCATAGAATCACTCCAGGTTGCACCCCTCAATCCGTACTTCAGAAGCGAAGGGAACTGCATCCTTTCCGATGACGGGAAGACCCTTCTGGAGGGCTGCTCGGCTTCGGTTGTGCCTGAGGGTGTCGAGAAACTCCGAGCTTTCGCCTTTTCGGGGCGCAATTCCCTAAGGGTAATAACCCTACCCGAAGGTGTCAAGGAAATCGGCGAGGAGGCCTTTTGCCGCTGTACCAATCTTTCACGCGTGTCTCTTCCGAAGAGCCTTTCAGTCATAGGGTCCTTCGCCTTCGAGGAATGTTCTTCCCTTGAGGAACTCGATATCCCCGAAGGAGTTACCCTCATATACGTGTCGGCCTTCTGCGCATGCACTTCCCTTGCGAAGATGAACCTTTACCCTTCCACCCCTCCGGATACCTTCATAACCGAGGAGGACGGATTCTATGCCGTGGATGTTGAAATAACCGTTCCTCCGGGAAGGAAAGACGCGTACGAATCTGACGGCTTTTTCGCCTACTGCTCCACAATAGAGGAAAGACCCCGATAAGGTCATTCTCTCATTTGGCTTGATCGACTCCGCTCCGATGTAATGCCGGGGCGGAATTTTCTTCCTTATTGGCAAAGGAAAACCATTCACTCTTTCTGCATATGGAACGAAAAGAAATAAAGTACACCAACTTCGAGGTGACAAGGGGCCGGGCCACCATCATGGGCTCCCCTTCCGAGGTGGACACCCCTTTTTTCAGGGAGCGGACAGACATCGTCGAGGCCGTAATCCCGGAGGGGGTCAAATCCTTGGGCCCCAATCTCTTCAGGGGCTGCTCCAACCTCCGCCTGGTCTCTTTCCCTTCCACTTTGGAATCGATCGGTGACCACGCCTTCATGGAAACCGGCCTTGGCGGAGAGCTCCGCCTTCCCGGAGGCCTCATTTCCTTGGGGAACGGCGCCTTCAGGGGCTGCGCCTTCCTGGAAAAGGTATTCATTCCGAAAAGCCTCAAGTATCTTGGCAGCGGGACCTTTTCCTACTGCGTGCGTCTGAGCGGCTTCGAAGTGGAAAGGGGCAATCCCCATATAGATTCGAAAGGAGAGTGCCTTCTTTCCGACAACGGGACAATCCTTCGGGCCGGCTGCCGCTTTTCGGAAATCCCCGAGGGTGTCAAGTACATCGGCGAAGAGTCCTTCAGCGGGCATGTGCTCCTCTGCCCCCCGCTCTTCCCTTCATCCCTTCTGCAGATAAGCCCCTTCTCCTTCAGGAACTGCCTCAACTTGGGGGTAGTGAAGTTCCCTCCATCGCTCCGCTGGGTCGGCACCATGGCATTCGCAGGATCGGATATCAGGGAACTTCACATGAATGAAGGTCTCGAGGAAATCGGGGAAATGGCGTTTTCCGACTGCAGACGTCTTGGCTGCGTCAAGTTCTCCGCCAGCATGGTGCCGGTCATGAAGGACGCCTTCGAACGCTGCCCTTCCCTTGTGAGGGCGGAATTCCCCCGAAATGCCGAGTGGATCCCCTCGGGGATTTTTGAAAAGGGTAAAACCGCTACCCTCATGATCCGTAACCCCGATCCGGAGGCCGTTTTCATCCTTGGAGGAAACTTCGACCCTTCAACCATCTCGATTGAAGTTCCCGTAGGGTCATACTATGCTTACAAGACTCATCCTGTTTTCGGGCTTTTCCGCTCGATAAAAGAATACTGACAAAAGGATTATGGCGATGAAAAAGAGCAGATATTTCACATTGAAGGAGCTGTGCCGTTCACGTACGGCGCTAAGAAAGGGGATCGACAACTTCCCTTCGTTCGAAGTTGTCTCGCATCTTGAGGAACTGGTGGCGAAGCTCCTTGAGCCCCTCCGGGAAGCATGGGGCTCCCCGATAGCGGTCACTTCCGGTTACCGCTCCTCTTCCCTCAACAGGGCTGTCGGAGGGGTGAGGGACTCCCCTCACATGAAGGGGTACGCGGCCGACCTGGTTCCGCTTGAGAAGGACGCCGAGGCGCTTTTCGCCTTCGCGGTGGAGTTCCTTTCTTCGGGTGGGATTCCCTTCGACCAGATCCTTCTGGAAACAAGGGGCGAAACTTCCTGGGTGCATCTTTCGCTCCGCTCCTCTTCCGGAGCGCAGAGAAGGGAACATAAAAAGATAACAGTCCAGTATCCCGACTTACGCGAAAAAAATCCGCTTTCGGTGTAATTCCGGGGCGTAATTCTCCTCCTTACTGGCGAAGCGAAAGAAAAACAGTAACTCACAAACACCTTTTTCGACATGAAAAAACAATCCCTCTTCAGCGTCGATTCCATGGGAAGGGCAATCTTCCCCGAAGGAATCACTTCCATCCCCGACAAGGCTTTCTCCTTCAATGAGGACCTCGTCGAAGTCGTCGTACCCGAAGGAGTCGTATCCATCGGCAACAATGCTTTCGAGCACTGCGAGAAACTTCAGAGCGTGAAACTTCCCTCTTCCCTCAAGTCGATCGGTGACGAAGCCTTCTTTTTCTGCCTCAAACTTTCCCTCATCAAAATCCCCTCTTCCGTCACCTCCATCGGAAGAATGGCTTTCCGCTCCTGCTTCTCGATCAAGGAGATCTTCATCCCCGAGAACGTCTCCAAGATCGGCGAAGGCTTCCTCGTCGGATGCTACGATCTTCAGCACATCACCGTCTCCCCTCAGAACCATACCTTCTCTTCGGTAGGAGACTGCCTCCTTTGCTGCGGCGGACAGAGCCTCCACACCGGTTGCAGCAACTCCGTTCCGCCCGAGGGAATCCTCGAGATAGGATCCTACGCTTTCTCCGGCATCCACATCCGTGAGATCAAGATCCCCGAAGGAACCGAAGTGATCGGATTTTCAGCTTTCGGATTCTGCTACGGTCTTGAAAAGGTATCCCTCCCCTCTTCCCTTCTCCTTATCCGCGACGAAGCGTTCCGCATGTGCTCCCGTCTTGAAAAGATCGATCTTCCCAAGGGTGTGCTCTCCGTCGGAAAGAGGGCTTTACACCAGTGCCGCCTGCGCGAAATGACCCTTCCCGGAGGCAACTTCACGATCGGCCCCGGAGCGTTAGCCGCCGCCTGCGCTCCCGAAGGACTCCATCTCTCCCCCGACAACACTGCGTACCGTATCGAAGGTGGTTACATCCTTTCGAAGGACGGACGCGTCCTTTACGGCTGCGTAGCCCTCACCCTTCCTATGCCTGAGGTCGAAGTGATCCGCCGCGGAGCCTTCGACGGAGTCCCCTTCCGCGGCGGGGACATCGTTCTTCCCGATTCCGTGACCGTGATCGGAGACGGCGCCTTCAGCGGAAGGAGCGCCATCGGAAAGGTGGAGATCCCTTCTTCCGTGAAAAAGGTAGGTAGCCGCATTTTCGGTGAGAGGAGCATCGAAGAACTTGTACTCCACGGTATTCCCCAGGAGGTGAAGGAAAACTCCTTCGACTGCCGCGGAATAGGTAAAGTCACTTTCCCCGGTGGAATGATCCCCGTGGACTTCCTGAAAAACATCTCACGCAATATCACCTCCGTGGAGGAAAACCCCGACAAGATACTCATCATGGGAACGTCCGGCGAGAAGATCACCCTCACCTTCCCCGAGGGGACGATCGAGGAGTAAAGACTGAAACGGGAACGTACTGGGAATATGGACTTCCAAGGCTTCAGCCGGGAAGTCCATAACTGTTTTCGGGCAACTCTCCAATTACAGTGAAACCCCGTCAACGGTTGTTGAATTTGACTTTTGAAATGCCGTAGAAGGCGATTTCTTCACCCGAATCGGTGAGTACGTAGTAAAGACCGTCGCGGCTGACGATGGCCCTCCGGTCGTGGAAGTCACCCGCCATGTAGTAAGGACTTACGGAAGGGTCTATGATCCACTTCCCTTCGCTGGTGGCGTAACCTGACCTCGCTCCCTTCGATATCCTTACGATGCCTTCATGGAATTCGGCAGGTTCGACAGCGGGAAAACGGCGGATGAACCCGAACCCGGGGTCGAGCCTCTCCACGAGGTCGTTATGCTCCCCGAAGAAAAGAAGTTCCCCGTCGGAGTCGATGAATCCGTACCTCTCCGAGAACCCGTAGCGGTCACGGAGGCATACGCAGGCTCTGCCTTCGGAATACGGAAAAGCGTCGTCGTATCCGAAGGGTATCACGACGCTGGAATCCTTGTCTACGTATCCCCATTTGCTTCCGTCGGAAACGGCTGCTTTCCCTTCGGAGAAAGACCTGGCTTTCACGAAGCGGGAATGGAGTGGGAACTCTCCGGAAGGGGTTACGAAACTGTATCCTCCCCCGCTGATGCCGACGCACGCGAGACCTTCGGAGAAGTCCTCCGCTTCATCGAATACGCATCCGAGGACGGTCTCGCCGGAAGGGCCGATGAACCCGAAACGGCCGTCCTTTTCCACGCGGGCGAACCCCTCCTTGAAAGAAAAGCACCGGGAGTAGCCGTCGGTCAGGAAGAGCATCTCCCCGTCATGACCTATGTAACCTTGGGATCCGTCCTCCGTTCTGACGAACGCCATCCCTTCCGAAAAGGACTCGGCATGGGAAAAGCGGAAAGGAATCACCACCTTACCCTCCCTGTCGATGTACCCGTAAAGGCCGTTCTTCCTCACGGGGGCGAGACCTTCACTGAAAGATCCGGCTTCCTGGTACTCCAGAGCGATGGCGGTACGTCCCGAAGGGTCCATGTATCCCCATCTTCCGGTACGTACGGCGGCCAGCCCTTCGTGGAAGTCCCGCAGGCAGCCCTGGTAGAGTTCGGCTTTTTCACCGGAGAGCTTGCGGACGGATTCCACCAGAAGGGTCAACTCCTCGTCGGAGCGGGCGTCGACGATGCCTATCGGAGCGAATTCGAACAGTTTCCATCCCGAAAGGGAGCCTGAGCCCAGACATACCGGGATAATGGGCTTTCCGTTGCTTATGGCGTAACGGACCACTTTCCGCATGTCTCTGGAAGAAGAGGTCCGGTCAGTGAATACGACGATGAAAAGATCATGGTCGGGAAGACAGTCCATCAACGCCTCCAGGGATGATCCTCTCATGCCGGAAGGCTCACTGTGTCCTGAAATGTCGAGAAAGGTTTCACCTTTGAGCGTACCTTCGATGAATCCGGCCAAGCCCTGGTTGTCATGAACGGAATATACGAAAATTGACGGAGGATCACCCGGGAGGACGGCTGATTCTTCGGGAAGGGTCCATTTCTTGACCTTCTCTCCTGATTCTTTTTTCTTCGGCGCCACTGCCCGGATGGCTGCAAGCCGTATCCTCGGAACGTCCGTTATCTTCATGCGACTCTTTTTGAACAAGAGGCGGTATGCATACATATCGTTCCTGGAGTAGCCGACGAAAATGGGCGCGAGGTCAGCGCTCCAGTATAGACCGATGCTATGCTTCGTTTCATCACCCATGGTGGCGTTGGCGGGCAGAAAAATGCTCCTGCGGTTGCGTTTGCTTGTTATCAGGTAACCGATCATGGGGGTGCCGTCCGGCAAGACCCGATCCTGCCAGGTCCATACGCAGTTTTCGAGGAGCTCCTCCCATTCCTCCTTGCGGGGCATCCGCCATCCCTTTCCCCAGCGGACCGAGGCCGCGTCGTCTTCGGGCAGAAGACGGGTCAGCCCGTCCTCGGCGGAATACCGTTCGAAATGGCGCACTTTCTCCCAGCCTCGGCTGAAAACATATTCGGACCAGTCTTCAGTGTAGTTTCCCGGAGAGGTTTCTCCCCATCTGAATCCGGATCCGTTCTTTGACGGAGAATCCGAATCCAGGTCCACCGGGGCCCAACGTACGCTCAATCCGAGGTCAACGGCCTCGTGGCCGTCGACATCTCCCTTCTCCGTCGGCTCACCGGCCCACTGAAGGGCTATGTCCTCGGCGCAGATGTCGATGTCGGAGGGGTCGTAGAAACGTTCTTCGGGACAGACGTCCTTCACCCAACCTCCCAAAGGTGTTCCGTCCATGCTCAAGATGAAGATGCGTTTGCCCCTTTGGTGGGCGTAAGTCAGCTCGTTCCTGCAGAAAGAAGAACGCAGGGAGTTCGAACTCAGCATGAAAAGAACCGAGGAAGAATCGTCTATGGCGGAAATGATCACGCTGATGAACTGCTTGCCGGATTCGATGCCCCTGAGGTCGATCCATATGTCGAAGCCGTACTCTTCCCGGATACGGGTGACGATCGGGGAAACTCTCTCGAGGTCCTTCCTGCTGTAGGAAATGAAAAGACGTGAAGGGCTCATATGCGGACGGGTCTAATGTTGAAACCTGAGTCTTTTTCGTAAATCAGCCTCAGTTTGGCCTTTTCCGGGAACAGCATAAGGGCATAGGCGGATTGGCCTTTCAGGTCGGAGGTCCAGTATGCCCCGACTTCCCCGCTCTGATTGAGATAACACTCTTCGCTGATGTTCTCCTGAAAGCCGGTAATGGGAAAAAACAGGGTGTTCCCGTTAATTTTGCTGGTGAAAAGGTATCCGCTCCTTACGAAACCTTCCCCGTTTCCGTCAGGGATGCCCGGGGGAGATTCAATCCATTGGAGGGTGCAGTTGTCAAGGAGCTCCTGGACTTCCTCCCTGGTGGGGATGCGCCACTTCCCCTTCAGAATGACGGAGGCGGCGTCATCGACCCTTTCCATCGAATCCAGTTCACCGGAGGAGTATTTCGTGTGGATCCGTTTCATTTCGACGGTTATCTCTCCGGCTTCCGCTGTCAACGAGTATCCGTCAGTCTTGGCATCCCAGATGTAGTCCTGCTTCTTGTTGCCGTACCACTGCCTGGGGGTGGTTTCACCCCAGGCGAAGTAGGACCCCGGAAGGTCCTCGAAGCGGGATCCGAGGTTGTACTTGGCCCACTTCACGCTGAGCCCCATGTCGACGCAGGGGAAATCCTCTCCTTTCCCCGAAAAGGAGGAATCGGTTTCTAGCCAGGACTTCATGTTGCGGGTGAATTTTTCCATCTGGACGCTGTCAAGGAGATCTATGCAGTCCTGGGAGGCGAACTCGAATATCTGCCAATCCGCGGACAGGTGATGCCCCGTTGTGACGGGAATCGTCAGCCTGTTCTTCCCGAGGGCATAGTCATACTGCCTCCGGTCCAGAGCGTCCGCCCCGAAATTTTCCGTCACCAGCAGGAGGACAAGGCGGCTTCTTTCGATGGAGGCCGTGGCGGAATGCCATATCTCTTCTTCTTTGAGGGCATCACCCTCAATGAATGTCGGGACCAGGTCGAGTTTTTCCTCAAGGATCCGCAGGACCCTTTCAAGGTGAACTCTGTCCCTGAAATTGTAGACGATGTATGCAGCCGAATCTGTTGCCATGATAGAGGGTAATATTATCCTGATGGGGTTATGGCCGGACCTGAAGCTCGGGTCCTCCGTCAAATATAGTCAAATATTTCCGTCCGATCGTCGAAGATTTCCAGGAAGACAGAACGCTGACCGTAAAAAAAGCGGAACTTCTCCGAGATTACCCTTTTTCCGGTGTAATGGCGCCGCTTCCTTTTCCTCTTTATTCCCGGAGAGGTCCACGGGGGCCGATCCGTTGACGAAGTCCAACAACAGTAAAACTGCTTCAAGAAATGAAAAACAATTGCACCCTCTCAGACGGAATTCTCACTTTCCGCGATGGCGTCACCGTGGCGCTGGTCGACATTATCCACTACCTTGGCGAAGTCAGGGAGATCATCCTTCCCGAAGGTATGAAGACCATTCCTGACGGGGCCTTCTCCTTCTTTGGAAATCTTAGCCGTGTCTCACTTCCCGAATCCCTCGAGGAAATCGGTGAGGGTGCCTTCGAATGCTGCTCTTCTCTGAAGCATCTTTTCATCCCCAAAAATGTCAAGAAGATCGGAGAAGGCGCCTTCAATTTCTGCTCCTCACTCGAGAAGATTGAAGTGGCGAAAGGAAACAAAACCTTCACTTCAGAAGGCAACTGCCTCCTTTCCGCCGACGGAAAGACCCTCATCCGCGGATGCCGCTCTTCCGTCATCCCTTCTTCGGTCAAGGTGATCGGAGAAAGCGCTTTCCAATCAAGTTCTCTTGAAGGGGAGTTCGTGATTCCCGGGACTGTCACCTCCATCGGTACATTTGCGTTCGCTGATAACCCTTTCCTTACCGTAATACGCATACCCAAGAGCGTAAAATCCATAGGCATCGGCGTGTTCCACGGCTGCCTCCGTCTGGAAGGATTCTCCCTGGAGGAAGGGAACCTCTACTACAAGGTCGAAGGAGACTGCCTCATTTCGAAAAAGGACTCCACTGTCATCGCCGGATGCCGCAATTCAGTTATTCCCGTAGGCGTCAAGCATATAGGTGACTCCGCTTTTGGAGACTTGATCCTCATCGAGTCCCCGGTACTGCCCGAAGGACTGGAGACTATCGGAGATTTCGCGTTCGCCGGATGCCTCAATCTCGGAACCATGCGCTTCCCCTCTTCGCTGAAAAAGATCGGAGAGTGGGCCATCTACAGAAGTGACATCAAGGAAGCCGTTTTCGAGGGTGGGGAAACCGAGGTCGGCAAATACGCGTTCTACTGGTGCCGCTACCTTTTCTCCGTCACCTGCCCTTCTTCCGTGAAGGTCTCTCCCTCCGCATTCGAGCTGTGCAAGTCTCTTGTCCATAGTCCGGCGGTAACTGAAGCTGAAACTGAAGAGGAATAGAAAACTTCCACGAAGGACATTGGCGCCGAGCCCAATGACGATGCCCCGTCGGGAACTGTTTCCTGGCGGGGCATCGCTTCGATTTTAGACTTGTCAATTGGACCTTAACTTCCTGCGGGCGTTTATATGCATGATCTTGAGGTCGATTGCGCTTCTGATCTCGTCGAGGGGGTATCTGGCGGCATCACTCATCCGATTATATGCGAAGAATCCTTTCCTGTCCTCCCTTAAAAAACGGTCATAGTCGATGCCGTCCTTTTTGAACCTGTCCTTGAATTCCTCCCTTCCTTCGTGGTCGATGCCGTTTTCGTCCCTCCAGCGGAAGCCTTTCGGGGCCAGGACGCGGCATTTCAGGCTCAGCCTCATGGCCGAGAGAATGCCGGCTTCCTCCGCCCCGGTCTGTCCTCCGGACCTCACCTCCTCAATATTGACACCTTCGTAAGGACACTTCTTCAGCACACTCTCTATGAGTACTGACAAAGTATCCGTATCCCATCCGTGGGCAAGAAGGGTTTTGATGTCGTTTCCGGTTATGTTGAGACGGATGCCGTCATTTTCGTAATTGGGGTTCCTTTTGATGGACGTAATGATTGAAGCGGCAGCCGCATCAAGTCCGGCCTCATCCAGGACCGCCAGGAGCAGCTCTTCCGTCAGTTGGCACGGGATGAATCTGTCTCTGGCCGCCTTTTTGGCCGTGATTTCCCCGGGAGAAGTGAGATCTGCCGCGAAAGCAAGTGTGATGTCCGACCAAAAGGCGTTCAGCCAAGTACTGTGGCCATAGTCTGGCGACGTGTCCTCGATGAATATGGGCACGGTCCATCCGACCCACTTTCTGCACTTGTAGGGCGAAAGGATCTCCTCTTCCTTCCGAAGGAAATCATCGTACAGGATTTTCAAGTAACCCTCTTTCGCCTTAAGAGCATCGAGGGATTCTTCAGGTTCTTTTTTGAGACGGTCCCCGTCATAGAGCAACTCGCGGGGTGTTGAGAAAAGAAGTTTCATCATGATGCGTTATGTTTCCTGCTGTTGAAAGTCAGCATCCATAAGAACAGGCGATAGTATATACTCGAAAGACAGCTATTTATTTTGGAATGGGCAGCTTTTTCCCGCTTCTTGTAATCGGTGCGGTCCGTGATTGTTCCGTTTCCCGCAAAATCGGTAGCATTTCCTCCGGTGATGGTTGTTTCTTGAGGACGACAATGGCTATCTTAGCGGCTGTCAACACTAAAAGCGGAATATGAAAGTAGTCAAAATCACCGTCGAGGACGTCACGATACGTGAGGATCTCGTAGCCAAGTACGGAAATCCATCTCTCAAGCCCTGCGGCATCCTCAAAAAAGGCCAGGTCTTCTATGCCACCAACACCTGTCCCAAGGGCATGTGCGACGCAGCATGGAGGACGATCAACCAGTACGTCTTCGCCCTTTCCAGCGGAGTCAGGAAATTCTACGGAGATGACTGGACCCTTGATGACGGGGTCGCCATCACCTGCTGCAATGACGGGTTCCGGCCGGTTTTCTTCAAGTTGGAAGTGACCGACGAGGAAGCGGGCCCTTTCTTCGGGAAGGAAGCGTGATTGCGGACAAATTGAGATTATAAACCGCAAAATCGGTAAGTACTACAACCGGAACAGAAGTAACTTTGCAAAGTAAATGAAGTTGCTGAAATGAGAAAAACAATCAAATCCGCGATTCTGGTATCGGTGATGGCCCTCGGGGCCGCATCGGTGCAGTCTTGCTTCAACAGAACACAGAACGAAAACGATATGCAGACACTATCTCTTACCAAGGAATGGGACAAGGTGTTCCCTCTCTCCGACAAGGTTGACCACTCGAAGGTCACATTCACCAACCGTTACGGCATAACCCTCGCCGCCGACATGTACGTCCCCAAAGGAGCTTCCGCTCCCCTTCCGGCCCTTGCCGTAAGCGGTCCCTTCGGAGCCGTCAAGGAGCAGTCCTCAGGACTTTATGCCCAGCATATGGCCGAGAGGGGCTTCCTTACCGTCGCCTTCGACCCCTCCTTCACCGGAGAATCAGCAGGAGAGCCCAGAAGGATGGCTTCACCCGACATCAACACGGAGGATTTCCTCGCCGCGGTTGACTTCCTTTCCACCTGTGAAAAAGTCGATCCCGAGCGCATCGGCATCATCGGAATCTGCGGATTCGGAGGAATGGCCGTGAACGCCGCCGCCATCGATCCCAGGATCAAGGCGACTTTCGCTTCCACCATGTACGACATGAGCAAAGTCAATGTCGAGGGGTATTTCGAGAGTGAGAACACTCCCGGGCAGAGGATGGAGAAACGCCGCGCATTGGCCGCACAGCGCACCGAGGACTTCAGGAGCGGAACTTACAAGAGGGCCGGTGGAGTCGTCGATCCCCTACCCGAGGACGCACCATGGTTCGTCAAGGACTATCATTCATACTACAAGACCCCGAGGGGTTACCACGAGCGTAGCGGAAACTCCAACGACGGATGGAACGTCATCGGTTGCCAGAGCTTCCTCAACCAGCCACTCCTGTGCTGGGCACATGAGATCGAGTCACCGGTACTCCTCATCCACGGTGAAAGGGCTCACAGCCGCTATTTCAGCGAGTACGCCTTCGAGAGGATGACCGGAAAGAAGGTCGTCGGACAGAGCGCGAAGGAGGGCAACAAGGAGCTCCTCATCATCCCGGGAGCATCCCACGTCGACCTCTACGACGACGTTGCGGGAGTCATCCCCTACGACAGGATCGAGTCTTTCTTCAAGGAGGCCCTCAAATAGAAGATGATGAAGTTATTGACGATATTGGCGGTCCTTCCCCTTCTGTCCTGCAGCCCGGTTCCCGCTGAGAATCCCGTTGAAGAGGAGCCCGTGCAGGAGGAACAGACCACCGGAAAAGCATCCGATATGGGAAAACTGCTCATCTCAAACGGAAAGGAGACCCTTTCCGCCACATTCGAGGACAATTCCTCGGCGAAGGCTTTCGCCGAGCGTCTCGCCAAAGGGCCCGTCACCGTCGACATGAGTGATTACGGCGCCTTTGAAAAGGTGGGTTCACTCGGGTTCTCTCTTCCGAGAAACGACAAAAGGATAACCACGAAGCCCGGTGACGTCATCCTCTATCAGGGGAACCAGATCACCATCTATTACGACACCAACACGTGGAGCTTCACGCTGATGGCGAAGATCGACGGAGCTGACAAACGTAAGCTCCTGTCTTTCCTCGGTGAAGGGGACGTCAAGATCACCTTCTCCCTTTCTTCGGAGGACTGACGCCCTTCAAGCAAAAAGACAACAGAAAAATGAAAAAGACAATCATAGCGGCCATTGTGGCCCTCGTTTCGGTCACGTTCCCGCTATTTTCACAAAACGGAAACACAATGACCCAAAGACACCGCTCCCTCTCCCTCATAGCGGCCTACGAAGCCAAGGGGGATCTTGATGGACTGAAAACCGCCCTATCTGAAGGACTTGACGCGGGGCTCAGCGTAAGTGAAGCCAAGGAAGCCCTTTCGCACCTTTACGCTTATACGGGATTCCCGAGGTCGCTCAACGCCCTGGGTGTTCTCCAGAACCTTCTTTCGGAGCGTAAGGCCGAGGGAATAGTCGACAATCCCGGCAAGGAGGCTGATCCCCTTCCCGAGGATTACGACGCGCTGAAAGTGGGTACCGAAGTTCAGACCCGTCTTGTCGGCGGACAGCCCTTCAACTACACTTTCGCCCCGGCGACTGATTATTACCTGAAGGCGCATCTTTTCGGTGACATCTTCGCGAGGAACAACCTCTCGTTCTCAGACCGCGAAGTGGTCACGGTGAGCGCGATATCCTGCCTTCCCGGATGCGATCCCCAGCTTCGCTCGCACGTTTCCGGCGCAAGGAACATGGGCGTTCCGGACGAGACCCTGAAAGAGATTCCAGCCATCCTGGAGGAAAGGGTAGGCATGGAGGAAGCGGAACGTCTCCGCTCAGCCCTCGCCGCCGTATTCTCCGAGGAGCATTCCCCCGTCCGGACGGTGGACTTTTCGCTCTGGCCCAAGGGTGAACCGAATCCCTACGGAGCCTTCTTCGTGGGTCAGAGTTATCTCGCTTCGATGGGAGGAGGCCTCATGAACGTGACGTTCGAGCCCGGATGCCGCAACAACTGGCACATCCACCACGGACAGGTGCAGGTGCTTGTATGCGTGGCCGGAAGGGGTTGGTACCAGGAATGGGGAAAGCCCGCCGTACAGATGGTCCCCGGAACCGTGATAGCGATACCCGAAGGGGTCAAGCATTGGCACGGAGCGGCCGCCGACAGCTGGTTCCAGCATCTTACTTATCATACGGATGTAAAGGAAGGCGCTTCGAACGAGTGGCTCGAAAAGGTGGACGACGCCCACTACAATAGCCTGTAGGCAAACTTACTGCTCAGGAAAATCCTGCCGGGAAGGTCTCTCTACCGAGACGTGAAAGTCGATGGAAGCCTTTCCGGCTTGGCTTATCTGGAACTTCCGGTCGATCCGGTACAGACGGCCGTCCTTCCTGAAAAGCGCTCCGGTTTGCTTGAAGTGGAAATCCACTCCCGCTTCGATGCACTGGCGCCTTATGTCAAGGACCCAGGAGTAGTCGCACACTCTGGCCTCGGGGCCGGACTCCCCTCCCACGGTTATCTCCCCGCACCATGAGGGTGACAGCTCCCCGCGGAAGTCGATCTTCCCTAGAAGTGGCTCGCAGATGATTTCCTTGTGGAGGGCGGGGATGTCCCTGAAAACGGGAAGCCTTCTGTCCGCCATCAGCTGGTTTTCCATGGTGCAGCAGAGCGTGACATTGGGGTATCCTTCTCCCCAATCCGACGGAATGCACTGGAGGATCCTTTCGGGGCGCTTCGTCACCATGAAAAAATGAAGATCCTTCCGAAGGCGTATCATCTTCCAGGCTTCTTCCCTCCAGGGATCCGCTTCCTCTATGAAGAAATCCGAAGTGAAGCAGGTGAATACGGTCGACCCCGGCGGGATTTTCCACTGTCCGGATCTGGACTTGGAGAGCGGAAGACGGAACGAGAGGGTCTTGTGCACAACGGTGGAATCCACGCCAACCGAGGAATCCCTCCGGTAGACGTAGCAGTGACGGCATCCTTCACTGACTTTGTGGCATCCGTGCCACAGGTTCCACATGTACATGTCCCGCTTGTGCTGAAATCCTTTGCAAAGATAATCTTCCCTTCGGGAAAACATTGCATCGGGAGAGGAAAGCGGCTATATTTGCGATTCAAGTATTATTGGCAACTATGACTCAGAAAGAAAAATTCATAAGCATCCTTGAGGGAATCCGCCGCCCCGGAATGGACTCCGTCATGGCCGCTCTGGAAAAGAACGGCTTTTTCGAGGCTCCTGCCTCAGCAAAGTTCCACCTCAACCGTGAAGGCGGTCTTCTGGAGCATTCGCTGAACGTATACGAAGCCGCACTGAAGGTCAAGGAGGACATGGCAACGCTCAATCCCTCCCTCATCGTGCGTCTGCCGGGGGACAGCATAGCCATAAGCGCCCTTCTTCACGACGTCTGCAAATCCGACATCTACCATAAGGAAATCATGAGCCGCAAAAACGCTGCCGGCAATTGGGAAAAGTACGAGGGTTACAAGTCCGATTACACGGACTCGTTCCCGATGGGACACGGCGAGAAGTCAGTCATCATGCTCCTTCGGTGGGGCCTTGAGATGACTGACGCCGAAATGCTCGCGATACGCTGGCACATGGCTCCTTGGGATCTTCCCTTCCAAAGCGGGGAACACAAGGAGAGCCTCAACGCCGCCAAGTCCCAGTCCCCTCTCGTAGCCCTCATCCAGATAGCCGACCAGATCGCCACCCACCTCATCGAAACTGAATAGACCGCGCCATGGAAGAACCGCTTTTCTCTGTCAGAACCGTTTGCACCAGGGAGGATTACATCCGCTTTTCGAGGTATTTGCTGAGAAAGGTAAGCCTTTTGGGAAAGTCGTATTTCATATTTGCGGCGGTTGTCCTCATTTGGATCGTCTCCTCGGCATTCTCCGGACAGCGCCTCGCATGGTTGCCTCCCCTTCTGGTACTTCTTTATATATCGTATGCCATGACTCTCGGCGCGGACAGAAGGGCGGGAAAGGTGTACGACTCGGATCCTTCGCTTTCCGCTCTGAAGGAAGGATGCGATATACGGTTTTTCGAGGAGGAATTGAGTGTGGGGACCACTCTTTCAGAAGAGGCTTTCTCCTACCGTAAACTTTCCGGAATACACATTACGCCCACGGACATATATCTTCTTCGGGAGAAGAACGTTGGAGTCCTTCTGAGACGGGGTGACGCGGAGCAGGGTTTGGTGGAGTTCCTGGAAGGTAAGAAGAAGGAATACGGGATATGAAACTGCTCCACTTATCGGCGGCATGAGAAAAGGACAAGACCGCTTCGCATCTTCTCGGACTTGTACTTTTACCTTTAATTATCCCAAAACAATATCCTTGTAGTTGTCATACAGATAGATCGGGAAAGCACTCAAAATTGGAATCAGACCTTTCGCGCTAACATATTTGGTCCTGATGGCAGTAAACAATTCCAATTGTGAGATTACTATTTTCAGTGATGGTGGTGCATAATCTTCATCATGACGGATGAAGCGGACTTTGGAAACATGCTGTTTGATTAATAGCAACCAATTGTTTCTCAACACTTCTTCATTATTACCACCATGTTGCTCGTTAAAGCAAATAAAAAAATGGTTTTTATACCCATTGAACTCGGCCGCCAGTCTCTTAAATGAATGGCATTTGTCAATAGGGACACAATATGACGAAAAACAAGGATCTTCCAATTCCTTCGTATGCCAGATTGCCTCAGCCATAGGATAACTGATATACAATTTCCCATTATCTGTTTCGTCACTGAAAAAAGAGAGTAACTCTTCTATCTCGGAATCCTTCTCTTCAAATGTCAGATTGTTGGGATGATGCAGATCGTAGTCAAAAAAGAGAAAAATTTCAGAGAAAGACGAAGAATCCATTCCTTCTGTGAAGGGATTATCATCTCTTTTGCGATACAATTCTTTCATCACGTTAACAACATCTCCATATCCATCCAAAGACTTCATCCGATCGTATAATGAATAGATGTTGCAGTCAAATGTTTGAATGATTCTTTCTTCCGGACTGGATGGGAACAAACGTTCCATCGACCGGAAGATCTCATCTTCAGGATTTCTCCCCTCAAAAATAAACAGCTTCATAGTTATTTGGCGTAAATCTCCAAAGCTCCGCCACGATATAATTTCTCAAGATTATGTCCGAACCTAATATCTTTCGATGTACAATCGTTGAGTGGTTTAATCATATTGTTGTCAAGAATAAAGTAGCAGTCGGGGCGGAGAATGTCATTGTTCATTAAAGCAGTATTATGCGTGGAAAGAAAGACCTGGCAATCATTTTTGAACAGCCTTCGACACACCTCGATTGACAAAGAATGATGATAGAAAGCATCAAATTCGTCCACAAAAACGAATGACGCTTTACTGATTTTCTGAAGCCAGTAATAAAGTAAATGCAGCGAATGAGTTCCGGTTGATGCTATTGGATAAAAAGGAACGACAGCGCCATTGATGATGCATTTCAACACTTTATCTGCTTGAGGCCCCTTAACAAATTCATACTTTTGTCCACTTGCTTTATCAAGGAATTCGGCAAAGTCTTCAGTCAAATCATTATCGGTAATAAAAGCATCTATCGAATCGGGGATGAACTCGAGTCCGATGAAGGACTTCTCCTCCAGACACCGATACCATAGCATTGATTCGACGAATTTTCTTAATTGGAACAAACAGTCGTCCTCAGCAACGGGACACACGTTGAGAAGATATCCAACAATGGAAACCATATTGGCATTTCCGATAAGATTCTTTTTCGCAGCATCGTTAATCGGATAGATATCCTCGTCTATGAATAAATCCGCACCGTCTTTTGAGAAAAGAAGATGTTTATCATATTTAAGGGACTCACTGATAAGTTGGTTGTTGTTATTCTTCGAGTACTTATAAACTGCTTCTTTGCCATTGAAACTAAAATGGTACTCAAAATCCGCAACGGTCTTGATGCTCCCGGCTGTCAAGAAATACCTGGGATCGTATTTTGTCGGATCTATATATTTCTGAGTCAAATGACGCACGATATCGAAGATGGCAATGCCAAGATTGGTTTTTCCCGAACCATTAGGACCATATACAATACCATTCTTAATGATTCCATCCCTGATAAACTGAGGATTGAACTCATAATTGTTCGGTTTGTCCAAAACCCATTCAATTCGTTTTGAAAATCCCTTGAAATTCCTAACTGCAAATTTTGTCAGCATAGCTGTAAATAATTTAATATGATCTCTAGCAACGAAGATATGTAAAAATATTGATAACGCAAAAATTTTACGGATAATTATGTATTATTCCGTAATTATTTTACGGAAGTGGCGGGCGCGAAACAATTTCATATTGTTGACGCGGAAGTGATGATAATTATGTCTATTATATCTATTATATCAAATACGTTACTGTTTACTATAGAAAATCACATTATTGTAAGTATATTTGCTTTTAATCGTAAACCAACTGAAATGAATACTAAACAGCTTTTGAATACAATTATGGCTCTTTCGCTCAACGCACTTCCCGGCATCTGCCAGATCGATGTGCACAGTCACATGATATCCGATTCTTACCTGTCGGCCGTCAAAGCCCACGGCATGGAGATGGATGAAGGGTTCCCGATACCGGAATGGTCGCTGGAAGACCATCTGCGTTTCATGGATGAAGCCGGAATAAGGACTTCGGTCCTCACCATGCCGGCTCCTCAGCCCTATTTCGGCAATGCCGCCGAGTCCGCCGCCATCTGCAGGACATTCAACGAGGAATGCGCCGCACTGAAGGCTCTGCATCCGGGTCGTTTCCTTTTCTGCGCCGCCCTTCCCCTGCCGGATGTCGACAAGGCCATCGAAGAGGCCAAGTATGCACTTGAGGTGCTCGGAGCGGACGGGGTCAAACTGGCCACCAACAGCTACGGCCAGTATCTCGGAGATCCGCAGCTGGATCCTCTGATGGAATACCTCAATTCAAAAGGTGCCGTCATCATCACCCATCCCCATAAGCCTTCCGCCGCGAACGCTTCACTCATCGGTGCCGTTCCTCTGGCTTCGTACGAGTATCTCGCCGAGACTACGCGTACCATCTTCAACATGGTCGCCCACGACGTGATGGTGAGATACCCCGACCTCAAGATAGTAGTCCCCCACTGCGGCTCTTTTCTTCCGTCGGCCCTTCCCCGTTTCAAGGGTCTTCTCCCGGTGATGGTCTCCAAGGGGTACATGAAAAATGTCGATGTCGAAGCGAACCTTAAGAACCTGTACTATGACCTGGCCGGAGCCGCCACGGATGAGGTCATCGACGGTCTTCTCACGATAACCGAGCCTTCCCACATCCTCTACGGGTCCGATTATCCTTATGTCGCTCCGCAGGCACTGATCGGTGCCAAGGCATCGCTCGGGGGCCGTCTCCCTTCGCACGGCCTTTCTCCGGAGGATGTATTCTCCAACAACGCCCTGCGTCTATTCGGAGCAGACATCCCCGTAAGGGAATACGGGAAGAGGATCGTGAGACTTGCCGAGATCGTCGTATACGAAAACCGTCTTGAGGAATACCTCTCCTACGCCAGCGAAGTGGGTGAAGTATCGATGAGGACTGAACCTGGAGTGGTCGCCCTCTTTTCCATGAGGGACAAGGCTGATCCGAGGAAAGTCTATATCCTTGAGGTATACGCCGACAGCGAAGCTTATCAGTCACATATAAAGACGGAGCATTTCCTCAAGTACAAGACGGGCACCGCCGACATGGTCGAATCCCTCCGCCTTATCGACACCGATCCCCTCGTGTGGATCAAGTTCCCCAAGGATGCCATAAAATGACATCCTGTCATATCTGAAACATCCCTTCTCCGCAGGTCAGAAAAAGGCTTGCGGAATTTTTTTTTGAAATTTTTTCACTTTTCCCTGAAACTTTTCGGCCACTTCTCCGTATATATCTTTGCCGCCTCACTAAAGGGGCGACTGCAACACATCAAAACACCTCGTCAGAACCTTTATATTCACTGTCCCCTTACATAGCCAAGGGAGTCCTACCGGCGGGTTTGACCGCAGTCCTCAAAAATTACATTTTGCGTAATTTTTACTCAAAAACGGCATGGTATTTGTGATACTTCATTATACCCTGTCGACAGACATTTTTTCCGACACCAAACCTTTCCCGAAAGGGAACTGTACTTCCCGGGAGTGACCCTCCCGTAACGATCTTTGCACTTTTTTTATGGACTTCAAACAGTAGTGTATGACAGGAAAAGGTCTTACTATCAATGAATCCCAGTATTGGGAGTATGCAGCTACGGCCGTTTACGGCTACGCAAGGAAAACGTTCGGAAACTTCTTCACTAAAGAGGACTATGAAGACATCATCGGCGAAGTGGTCTACAAGATGTACAGATATCGCGACTCTTACGACCCTTCCAAATCCGAGACCACCACTTGGGTGGGAACGATCTCGAGAAACGCGGTACACACTTGGGCGAGAAACAAGATGAACCGCAGGGGCATTTCCCAATCGATGGAACTCGGATTCGCCTCCGACGGAACCCTCAGGACTGTCGAGACGGCAGGAGACCTTGACACGGACCGCTACCTTCTCTACGGAGACACTCTCAGCGGCTTCAACTCCTCCCTTTCGGACGAGAACGAGAAGGTCCTCCTCTCCCTCAAGGTCGACGGCTTCGACACCGACGAAATCGCCCAGATGCTCGGGGTACCCAAGAGCAAAGTCTACAGCGATTGGTTCAAACTCAAGAGGAAACTTTCCTCCGCGGCCTAAACCAGTCCATCCTTCTTCGACCGGGGCGCATGGCACCGGGCCATGCGCACAGCTTCCCCGGTTTTCCTTTTACCTTACGGCCGCCTGGGCCGGAAACGATTAACACTCAACTCACAATAGACACAGACCAGATGCGACAATTCAAAATAAACCCTTCCGTAACGGTCAGAAACCAGACCGTCAACCAATATCTCACCGACATACTCCGTTACCCCATGGTCTCCCCCGACGAGGAGACCTCCCTCGCCATGAGGATACAGGATGGTGACGAAGAGGCTTTCAACCGCCTTGTCGAATCCAACCTCAGGTTCGTCGTCAGCGTCGCCAAACAGTACCAGGGCCACGGGATGGAACTGGTGGACCTTATCAACGAAGGCAATTACGGCTTGATGAAGGCGGCCAGGAAGTTTGATCCGAGCAGAGGCTTCAAATTCATTTCCTACGCCGTATGGTGGATAAGGCAGTCGATCCTCGAGGCCTTGTCGGATCAGGGAAGGATGATCCGCCTTCCGCTGAACCAGGTCGGCATAATCAACAAGATTTCCAGGGCTCGCGGCTCCTTCCTCCAGGAGAACTCACGTGAACCGACCGACGAGGAACTCTCCGCCATCGTCGACCTTCCGGTCGGCAAAATCGGTGACGCCATGAGGAGCTCTTCATCCCATGTTTCCTTCGATACGCCATTCGGTGAAGATGAGGACGGAACTCTCCTTGATGTGCTGCACGATACCTCTGCGCCGGAAACCGACGCTTCCCTGCAGAAAGAATCTCTGCGCAGTGACATCGAGGACGTCCTTTCGATCCTTCCCAAGAGGGAGAACGAGATTATCCATCTCCTTTTCGGCATAGGCTGCCAGGAAATGACCCTCGAGGAAGTGGGGCAGGAGATGAACCTGACCCGTGAAAGGGTGCGCCAGTTAAGGGAGAAAGCCCTCAGGAAGATTTCGCGGGAGAACGTGAGGGGACGGCTTGTCCAGTACAGATGACATCATACCGTTATCTTCCCGGACTTTCAGGATGAATTAGCGGCGTGACTTCATAATAAGACCTCCGATCCCTTACAGGACCGGAGGCCTTATTATGAAAAACTGGTCTATGCCGAGGTCGTCAGACTATATCCAAACCCCTTCTTCGTTTATCAGAAGTGCATGGCGGCGGAATATCTCCATTCCTACCACACCCTTGACACCGATTAGGTTGAGCGTGAGGTTGAATAGTCCCGGCAGATGGCCACCCCGCATCATGAACTCTTCGCCCGCGAAAGCCGCCGCGAACTCGAATATAGGTGTCTCGAACGTGTCTTCAGGAACCATCGGATTGAAATCCACCACGCGGTCAACCGGCGTGAGGCCTTCGGTGATGGAAGGATTGACATAGGATACGGGTGCTCCGGTGTCGAGGACGACCTTATAGTCCTCTCCGAGAATGTCCATATGGATGATGAGATAGTTCATCAGAATCTGCGAAGGAACTCTTTCCATCCCTTCGGAAGACTGTCCGAAGACGACTTTACCCGACGGGACATCGATGAGCGCCCCGTATCTTTGGATGAGATCCATTCCTATGAGGCCGCATACCCTTTCCCCTATATGGCTCGACAGGTAATCGGAATCCGTGTTCAGGATGGATGTCGGAACGCTTATCGTGTCTCCGCACAGCTGGATTTTTCCCGTCGAGTGGAAACTTATCGGGCTTCCGGTGTCAATGAGGATGAAGGAGCCGTATTCTCCGATGAGGATATGGTCTTTTATCAGGGTGATTCGGTATCCGGTCATGGCCGTGGGTTTATGGATTGTTGCTTAAGATACTGACTGCGAGGTAAATTTACCTCTTTTTCCGCTTCCGCCCCAGATGCCAC
Organism: Bacteroidales bacterium; assembly: GCA_017469845.1. Classification (GTDB taxonomy): domain Bacteria; phylum Bacteroidota; class Bacteroidia; order Bacteroidales; family UBA932; genus Cryptobacteroides. The sequence goes on from JAFUFP010000081.1 coordinate 47,249, forward strand.
TTCCCTGCGCTTACGCTGTCGGCGAAGGACAGAAGACGCCTTAGGGGACAAGTCCAGAAGGTGGATGCATGGCCGTGGTGGGTGGAAATGGCCGTCTTCTCGTCATCGCTGAGCGGAAAGCCGCATTCACGGAGGATCGCAACGGCCCTGTCCCCGTGGCTGCCGCTTCCCTTGCGGGTTTTCCCGAGGTCATGGAAAAGGGCCGCCACCGCGATGCTGTCCGGAGAAATCTTCCCCCTCCCTGACATCATGATGTCGTAAACCTCCAGAGAATGTCTCGCCAGTCCCCCTTCCTGCTTATGGTGGGAGACATTCTGCCTTGTAAAGTAGTTCGACCCGAGGAGGTAGCCGATTACCTCTTCGGTCCCTTCCCTGCCAGTGGAACGTATGATTGAAAGTATTCTTTCCTTGTCTGTCATGTGTGAAGATAGCTATGCATAAATATACAACAGTCGTGCTGATTTTTCGTGAAGATGGGAAAATATTCTTTCCGAAGCGGACCGCTGCAAGCCTTGCAGGGATTTTGGCACCGGATTTTGGCATGATACCTTTGCTGAAGCTTCTCCGCAGGGGCACCATGTCAGTGTGACAGCGTCCCGGAAACATGTCAGAACACCTCCTCCTATCCCTTCGGACAACTTGTCATCGTGCTGTGACAGAGCCGGAAAACATGACATTGTGTCAATTTTACATATGACAATGTAGAAATTACATAAAAATAATGTAAAAAGTACACAACTTATGTAAAATTTACATATCTTTGCACGGAGTTTGATAGAAGAACATACGAAGACCGTTCATGACAGAACCGTCAAAGGGCAGCGAATCTCTCCGAAAGGACCGTAGAACTATCCGGGATCGGGGATCCCGACAGAAATATCCGACACACCAAAAACCTTCAAGAAAATGAAGACCAGTTTCCTTCCCATCAAAGATTCAGAGTACATCGTCTATGCTTCCAAGGCCGTCAGGGGTTTCGCGCTACCGAAGTTCGGCTCCTTCTTCTCCGAAATGGACTATGAGGACATGATAGGTGACACCGTCATGAAAATGTGGCGTTACCGTGACACTTTCGACCCTTCGAAGGCTCAGCTTTCCACCTGGGTCGGTACCATCGCGAGGAACATTGTCCTCGACAGGGCCTACTCCAACGGAAGGAACAGGAGTCTCTTCTCCGAGAAGGACTGCGGCGAGTATTCCACCTTCATCCCTTCGGGTATCGGGACCGATGACGAGGTCCTCTATGCCGACACCCTCTCTTCCGTCTACTCCGCAGCCAGGGACGAGGATGATGAGGAAATCATCCGTCTGAAAATCGAGGGGTACGATTCCGACGAGATAGCCCAGAAGACCGGTCTCGACATCAAGAAGGTCTACAGGGACTGGTACAGGATCAAGGGCTGTATCAGGGCCGCAGCTTAAATCCTCCCGGTTTTCTCGGAAGTTTCCTCCACAGCGGAGGAAACTTTTCCCTTTTTGTGAGTATATTAGTATTCCAAGAACACTTTTCCACACATATGCCTTACTGCAAGAAATACGACCCCGCCGTCGCCGCCCGTAAAAAGCGCAACGCCGAAATCTTCCGAGAGACCCTTTCAATCATCGGAAAAGGCTTCTATACAGCTCCTTCCGGAAAGACCGTCACACTTCCTTCACTTAGTCCCATGCTTCTTGGCTCCGAATGCTTCCACCGCGAACTTCCGCCTTCGGAAGGGGTTCCTCTCCCCGGAGGAACAACCGTCATGGTCGAAAAGGGAGACTGCCTTGAAGTGGCCGGAAGGCTTGTCCGTGAAGGGTACAACGTAGCGCTACTCAATTTCGCGAGCGCGGGTCATCCCGGCGGAGGAGTCGAAACGGGAGCCAGAGCACAGGAGGAGACCATCTGCAGGCGCTCTACCCTCGCCCGCTCCATCTACACTTTCTCCCCTTCCTACGCCTCCAAGTACGGATTCGAAGAACACAGGGGCGAAGGATATCCCCTCAAGAATCTCCGCCACAGCGTCATATACTCCCCTTCAGTCACCGTCTTCCGCGAAGGAATCGAATGCACTCTCATGGAAGAGCCTTTCCAGGTCGGGGTCATAACCTGCGCCGCACTGAATCTCGGCGGGAAGTATGACCTGAGGCTCACTCCGGACGGTCATATGCCGGAAGAAGCCGTCGATATAACAAGGTGCAAGGTGAGGGCGATCCTGAGAATCGGACTTAAGTTCGGGCACGATTCGCTTGTCCTTGGAGCCTTCGGATGCGGAGCTTTCCGGAATCCGCCCCGCGAGATGGCGGAAAGCTTCCGGGACGTCATGTCCGAGAAAGAGTTCGAGGGCAAGTATCGCCTCATCACTTTCGCTATAATCGAAGACCACAACTCGCTGAATTCCAACTACGGGGCTTTCAGGGAAGTTCTCGCAAAATAACGGTGCCGGGCCGCATCGGCCGATGTTTTCCCGGTTTTGTGAAGGGATCGGAAAAGCCCATGTGAGCTTTCCGGTCCCTTCCTTTATTCAGCGCCTTCCGTTACTTCAGTGAGCGGCTTTCACGGCACTCCGCCCTTTCTTCCAGCCAGAGCCACATCGAATCTATTATATCCGGCGGGAACCCTCCGATCGCGCTCGCACCCCAAGCCCTCATATCCCCCATCGAAATCCCATCTCCCGTTATGTCAAGGCCGTAGAACTTCATGCCCTTTGATTTGTTGGCGGCGATTAGGGACATGACTTCCTTCCCCACCGGAGCCCATCCGAAATCCGACACGCAAAGGACGTCCGCCGAGGAGAAGCTCTCATTGCCGGGGACAATTTCCGTGAAGACCTTTGCGAACATCGAATCCTCGTCGTTGCCTCCCCGGCATCCGTACGAAAGGAACCTCATGAAAGGAAGGCGGTCCCTCCGGAGGTTCTTCACTTGGAACGTCTCCACCGAGTGGTCGTCATAAAGGACAACGACGACCTTGCGGTTCCTCCTTTTGGCTATGATTGTGACCGCCATGGTGATTGCCTTGGCGATTTCGGTCCTTCTCCCGCTCATTGAGGAACTCCGGTCAAGGCAGATGATGACAGGACCGTCCTGCCTTTCAGTCGGATCTCCGGCCCCGGAGGAAGCCGAAGCGAAGATCTGGAGCCTTTTGGAAGCGAATTTCGAAAGGAAGACATCAGAAGTCTCGGGACAAGAAAGTAGGGCCAGTTCCGAAGGCAGCACGCTACCGAGGTCATCCCCGACGCTTATTCCCTCGATATCCGACTTTGAAGCGGAAAGGAACTTTCCCTTCGACGAAGACTCATCCCCTCCGGAGCGGCCTATCATCCTGGCGAGGACCTTGAGGGAGGAAGGGATCGAGCGGAGGAACTTCGTTTCTATCTAATGCTGTCCGGTAAACATATTTTTGATCCTCGCGCGCGCGTGTGCATGAGAAAGGGCTGATTGCCTTCACAGGTTTTCAGCCCAAAATGTCTAGTTTTGTATTTGCGAAACACAACTAGACAATGCACAAAAATAC